>NZ_JACHCR010000005.1 GCF_014205845.1 Mucilaginibacter cryoferens | reverse complement strand
AAAAACGTATATGTACAAAAGATGGTGCTGAACGGCAAACTGATGAACAGCCTGTTCATCAGCCATGCCGATATTATGAATGGTGGAGAGATCACCTTTTATATGGGAGCGAAGCATAGGTAGTACTTAGCAATAAATATTTTATCATCCGTAGTACAGGTTTTGTCGAAATCTGTGTTATGGATGATTTTTTTATGCTTATTGGCTGCTCCTGGCCGTTATTTTATAAATACCCTTTTAAAATGACATCGGCCCGTGGCCGCTACCGAAAGGGAATTTATTAACTCTGCCATGTAAGTGATCACAACGCGTATGATCCCGGTACATTTTGGAGTTGAGGTTTTGACAGGGCTGCTCTTCAGATTTGATAGTTTCAGTCTTATCAGGCTGATTAACTAAAATGGTTTTCTTCTTCATGATGGCTTCTCCCGATTTTAGGTTTTGGTGAATTGGTACTACCAAGTTAAGTATAAAGTAACTCATTTCCAATAGGGTTATGAAGAAAAATTTGAAGCCGAAGATGCATGTTTCTTTTGCATACATTCTTTATTCCCGACGAAAATTTAATACTTTAACCATCCTGTCTTTTTCGTAGCTATTTAAATTATCCGGTTCATTCTTCACGCAAACGTTTGCCATGGCTTTGTTTTGAACCGGTTTGGCCGCCGGTATCATTGTATGTAACCAGCGCATGGTTAATATCATCTTTAATGTATAAAGTAACCGGCCGCTCATCTTCAAAATCAATACCATCTGCCATAGAACATTCAATTTAGTCAAACGTTTGTGCTGTATTAAACTAGGCAATATCAATGCTTAATCAATAATTTCAGGGATTGGTATTTTCAGGGAAATAGTAACCACCTGTATTACCCCAATAAAATTATCCATCATGATTAAAAAACATACTTACTTATGGCTCCTTGGGGCTTTGTTTATCCCGTTTTCGGTTTTTGCGCAAACCAAATCAACCTATGATCCTGTACAGGTTTTTGACTATAGCTTTTTTACGCATAACGGTAACGATATTCGTAACGCCAACGGCGCCCCCGGCCCTAAGTACTGGCAAAACCGGGTTGATTATGTGATTCATGCCGCTTTGATAGAAAAGGATACTGCTATAACCGGAGATGTAAATATCAATTACACCAACAACAGCACCGATAGTTTAAATTATTTGTGGTTGCAGTTAGATCAAAATTTATTTAAGGCCGATTCGCGCGGCGTGGCTACTACAGCGCTTAAGGGCGATAGGTTTGATTCTAATGGTTTTAAAGGCGGTTACCAGATAGCATCAACTACGGTTACCTATAACGGTAAAAGTTATACCATCACTCCATCAATTACCGATACCCGGATGCAATTGCGCCTGCCTTTTGTGGTAAAACCACATGGCGATAAAATCAGCATTAAAATAAACTATTCGTTTGCCATACCAGAACATGGTGCCGACAGGATGGGCCGGCTGGCGACAAAAAATGGCATTATCTTCCAACTTGCCCAATGGTTTCCCCGCATGTGTGTTTATGATGATGTAATGGGCTGGAATACCCTGCCCTACATGGGCACCGGCGAGTTTTATTGTGAATACGGCAACGTTGACTATTACATTACTACCCCTGCCGATATGATAGTGGCCGCATCCGGCGATCTGCAAAATCCGCGCGAGGTATTAACAGCCACGCAAATCAGTCGTCTGGCCAACGCAGCCAAAAGCGATAGTACGGTAAGTATTATTAAGCAGCAGGAACTGCTTACAGCGGGCATTCGCCCTAAGCAAAACGGTACCTTAACCTGGCACTATAAAATACAGAATACGAGGGATGTGGCCTGGTCGGCATCACGGTCGTTCATCTGGGATGCGGCGAGGGTAAATTATCCGTCGGGCAAAAAAGGTTTGGCAATGGCAGTTTATCCGGTAGAGAGCGTGGCACCTAACAAGTACAACCGTGCAGCACAATACTTAAAACACAGCATGGAATTTTACTCCGATACCTATTTTGAATATCCCTGGCATTCGGCAACTGTGGTGGCTGGCGTAGCCTTGGGTATGGAGTATCCGGGCATTGTGTTTTGCAGCTATAGTATTAAAGATGATGATTTGTTTAGGGATGTTACCCACGAGATGGGCCATAACTGGTTCCCGATGATTGTTGGCAGCAACGAGCGCCGTTTTGCATGGATGGATGAAGGGTTTGATACGTTCATTAATGGCTATGCATGGTCGCATTTTAACAATGGCGAGTATGCCGATAAAAGCAACCCGGCAATAGGTATTACCCAGCAAATGTTAAAAGGGAAAGATGCTTTGATGGTAGCCCCAGAGGTAAATAACGATGGTGGTATGTACTATTACAAAACAGCCTTTGCCCTTAATTTATTACGCAATGTAGTTTTAGGTGCCGATAGGTTCGACTACGCGTTTAAGATCTACATTAAAAGATGGGCCTATAAACATCCACAGCCCGATGATTTTTTCCGCACCATGAACGATGCAGCTGGTGAAGACCTGACCTGGTTTTGGAAAGAGTGGTTTTATACCACCTGGAACATAGACCAGGCCGTTACCGATATTAAGTACGATAAAAACGGTGCGGCATCGGGTGCTGTTATCACTATAGAAAACCTGCGCGAAATGGTGATGCCGGTTACCGTGAAAATTATTGAACAAAATGGCAAAACTCAAATTATAAAGCTCCCGGTAGAAATTTGGCAGCGCGGCCCTAAATGGAGTTTTAAATGTAATACCACTTCTAAAATAGCCAAAGTGATATTAGATCCCGATAATTTACTGCCAGATGTAGACAGAAGCAACAATACGCTTAGAGATTAAGGTTATTAAACCAATATAATGAGGGCCTTCAGATTTATTTCTGAGGGCCTTTTTTTATTACCATAAGTCTAATAAAGCAACTCATGAATTGACAGCGGAGAGGGGGCTTGCGTCAAATACTACCGTTAAACCTGTTGTTTACTTTTTTCGTTTTTTGGATGCCTTAGCTACTTTGTTAAACTGCAGGGCCAGCTCCAGCCAATGGTTAAATTTTTTATTGGCGCTAATGTCGTTGCCATCAACCCAAACATAATCTTTCATTACCCGGCTTCCGTTTATCATCTGGCGGCAATCGCCTTTTTCTAATTCAATGACCGCCTGCTGCTCCCCAATACGAAAAAGCAGGCCGGTATCGCGTACGCAAATACTCATTTTATCATCAACCATAAAGCACAAACCCTGAAACATTTTTATCTCGTCAATTTTAGCTTGCTCGCTTAAAGCTTCGCGCACGCGGTTGGTTAGTTGTTCGTCGTAGGCCATAGTATTAGTACATTATCAGTTATAAATGTTTGCAGGTTTAGAATGGTTAGCCGGCAAAATCTTTATACATTTCTACCTGCAATTTACCATACATCAAATTTGCAATCCAAAATGTTTTAATCTAAATGTAGCATTTTAAAAAATACCGTATCTAAACAAGCGAAAACAAAAGGATAAGGATGTCGTTCGAGGAGATCTACGATACATATTACAGCAAGATATTCCGTGTATGCATGGGCTACATGAACGACCATGACCGGGCGCAGGATGTTGCGCAGGAAACTTTTATTACCGTATGGCAAAAGCTTGGGCAGTTCAGAAACGAAGCCGCTGTTGGCACCTGGATATTCCGCATCGCATCAAACCATTGCCTACGCCAACTGGAGCGGCAAAACCGGATGCCCAAAGGTGAAATGCCCTTTGAACTGGAGGATAAACCACCACCCGATACCGAGAGTCAGGTGCAGTTGCTATACAAATGCATAGCCGAATTACCGGAGATTGACCGCATCATCATTTCGCTGGAACTGGAAGATGTTAAACAGGCCGAAATAGCCAGTATAACCGGGCTTTCAGAAAGCAACATCAGGGTAAAGGTTTACAGGATAAAAGAAAAACTCTCTCAAAAATTTAAAAGGTATGAGCAGCAATATTGATTTTAAAGCGCTTTGGCAGCAACAATCTGCCGGCGATAAGCCCGATATTAATGCGGTAATAAAAAAAGCGATGAATTTAAAGCGTAAAACAAAAAGCAAACTAATATGGGCAAACCTGGTATTGGTAGCAACGGCTGTGCTTATTCTGTTTGTTGGCTTTAATTTAGATACACACGTATTTACCACCACTTTAGGTATCGTGTTTATTGTGCTTGCTATTGTTGCTTTTATAGTGGTAAGTAATGGTTTACACTTAAGCCTTTTTAAAAGCCACCCCGAAGCAGATACATTTACTTACCTGATAGAATTAACGTTGATACAAAAGAAACAACAGTTTATTCATGCTAAAGTAATGCGGCTATACTACCTGTTTTTAGGGTTAGGATTGTTTTTGTACATGATTGAATTTGAAAAAAAGATGAGCATTTTATGGGGTAGTGTATTCTGTATTTGCACGTTTGGCTGGCTGGCTTTTGCTTATTTTTATATTACCCCCCGGGAGTTTAACAGGCGGCAGGCCGAAATGAACAACACCATAGCAAAATTACAGGCTATAAATGAGCAGTTAACAGCATCAAAGGAGATGGAATAGCAGGGAGGAATTTAAACCATTTTTGAATTATCTATTGGTTTGAAACAAATTCAATAGCTTTACATCTAAATACCATGGAAGGCAACAAAATAATTAAGGTAGTTAATGATTTATTTAAAGGCGCAGATAGCCACAACTGGGAGCTGATACAAAGCATACTTGCCCCGGTGGTTACGCTTGATTACTCGTCAATGAACGGCTTCGGCCCGGCCGACCTTAGCCCGATGCAGATTGTAGCTAATTGGGTTGCTTTTTTACCCGGTTTTGATAGAACCAATCACCGGCTTTCGGCATTCAGGGTACAAATTAACGGTAAAGCGGCCGATGTTTTTTACAGCACCGTTGCCGATCATTTTATTGACGACCAGGTTTGGTCGGTTACGGCAAATTACCATACTAAACTGGCCAAACACGATGATTCCTGGCTTATTAATTATCATAAAATTGATTTTGAAAGTCAAAGCGGCAATGTAAACCTGCCTAAACAGGCGCACCAGGTAATAGCTGATAAAAAAAGCAAACAGTAACCCACTGTTTGAATTTTGTAATATTTGGTTTGATTGTTATAAGCGCCCTGGCAACCGGTGTTTTAAATTTGTATCAACAAAAACATAGAACCTATGGAATACAGAAATTTAGGAAACACCGGCGAAAAGCTTTCGGCCATTGGCCTTGGCTGCATGGGCATGAGTTTCGCTTATGGCCCTATCGACAACGACGAATCATTAGCCACCCTTAACCTGGCGCTCGATCTGGGTATCAACTTTTGGGATACAGCAGATATGTATGCCAATGGCAAAAACGAAGAGCTGATAGCCAAAGTATTAAAGCAAAATCGCGATAAAGTATTTATAGCCACCAAATTTGGTTTTAGGGTAAGGGACGTTAATGCGCCTTACACCGGTAGCGGAACCTCCAATGTATATTTTGATGCATCGCCCGCTTACATGAAAACTGCTGTTGAGCAAAGCCTGAAACGTTTAAATATTGATACCATCGACTTATACTATGCCCATCGTATTGACCCTAACGTACCGGTTGAAGAAATGGTAGGTGCCATGGCTGAATTGGTGAAAGAAGGCAAGGTTCGTTATCTTGGTTTATCAGAAGCATCGGCAGCAAGCATCCGTAAGGCACATGCAGTTCATCCCATTGCTGCGCTACAAAGCGAATATTCTTTGCTCACCCGCGATGTAGAGAACGAGATTTTACCTGTATTACGCGAACTTAATATTTCGCTGGTGCCGTACAGCCCGCTGGCCCGTGGTTTGGTTACCAACACTTTGAGTAAAGATGGATTGGCCGATGGCGATTTTCGCAAAACGCTGCCCCGTTTTAACGAAGAGAACTGGGATAATAACCAAAAGCTGGCCGAAGCATTTGCCACGTTTGCACAACAGAAAAATATTACGCCTGCGCAATTGGCTTTAGGGTGGGTATTGGCACAAGGCGACGATATTATCCCTATCCCCGGTACCAAAAAACGTAAATATTTGCAAGACAATGCAGGTGCGGCCGACGTAAAACTATCGGCAACTGATTTACAGCAGATAGGCGATCTATTAAAAAAATATCCCGATACCGGTCAGCGCTACGGCGAGGCATCTTTAAAAATGACCAACCTGTAATTTTATTTAACGTTTTTTGATTTTATTGAGATATTAGATCATGAAAGATCATCACTATAAAACCACCATCACCTGGACGGGCAATACCGGGGCCGGAACAAAAGACTACCGGTCTTACGAACGCGCGCACACTATCGCTATAGAAGGTAAACAGGATATTTCAGGCTCGTCCGACCCGAGTTTTAGGGGAGATAAGTCTTGTTACAGTCCCGAAGATCTGTTGCTCTCGTCTGTATCAGCTTGCCATATGTTATGGTACCTGCACCTGTGCACTACAGCTGGTGTGGTAGTAACTGCCTATCAGGATAGAGCAGAAGGCACCATGGTTGAAACCAGCGATGGCGGCGGCTACTTTACCCAGGTGATATTAAAACCATTGATAACTTTAAAGGATGCAACTATGCAGGCCAAAGCTGATGAATTGCACCATGAAGCCAATAAATTGTGTTTTATAGCAAATTCGGTTAAGTTTTCCATTTTGCATGAGGCGGAGTATAGGGTGGAGGGGTAATTGGTATATCATCAAGTAGTTGAGAAATTTTTATTAGTTAAATGCGGGCATTAATAATCCTATTCTCCGCATTTTTGCGGCAAATAAAGTGTATATTTACCGTAAAATGCGGCAAATATGTACATCCATCAATTAGGGGCCTGGCCAAATTTTACCTGGGATGCAGAAGCTATTCTTGCTCAACTGGGTAGCGTACGCCACCGGCAAGGCAGAATACTGGGCCAAATGAATGCATTGGGTTTTAAGCTAAAGGAAAATGCCTTATTGGATACCCTAACGCTGGATGTCACAAAATCAAGCGAGATTGAGGGTGATATGCTTAATGTTGATCAGGTACGGTCATCAATAGCCCGTAGGCTCGGTATTGATATTGTAGGTGCCGTTAACCCAGGCCGAGATGTGGAGGGCGTGGTAGAGATGATGCTTGATGCTACACAACATTACAAGGAGCCTTTAACGGATGAGCGTTTGTATAGCTGGCAGGCAGCATTGTTTCCAACAGGTAGAGCCGGTATGTATAAAATTACGGTAGGCGCATGGCGAACATCTGAAGCGGGGCCGATGCAGGTTGTATCGGGTGCAATGGGCAAAGAAAAGATTCATTTTGAAGCGCCTGATGCCAGCTTGCTTCCTAAAGAAATGGCATTGTTTTTAGATTGGTTTAACCAGGATAATGATCTTGATCCTGTTATTAAAGCGGCCATATCACATTTATGGTTTGTAACTATACATCCGTTTGATGATGGTAATGGCCGGATAGCCCGTGCTTTAACAGATCTTCAATTGGCTCGTGCTGATGGTAGTCCGCAGAGGTTTTACAGCATGTCGGCACAAATTCTCAAAGATAAGGCATCATACTATAACTTACTGGAAACTACACAAAAGGCAAACCTCGATATCACCAGATGGATCAGTTGGTTTCTTGATTGCCTTTATCGCGCAATGGATAGCACCGAACAAACTTTATCGGCTGTTTTTAATCGCAATAGTTTTTGGGAGCATCATCGCCATACTTCATTAAACAACCGGCAGCAACAGGTCATTGGTTCTTTATTAGATGATTTTTTTGGAAAGCTAACCACTTCTAAGTGGGCAAAAATAACTAAATGTTCGGCTGATACTGCTTTAAGGGATATTCAGGATTTAATAGATAAAGGAATATTGGAAAAGGAAGAGGGGGGCGGCAGGAGCACGAGTTATGCTTTAATATTACCTGGTGCTAAGGATGATGGTATTCCATAAAACAAGAAAATCACCGCGTCGCGCGGTGATTTTCAAACCCAAAAGGAACGGAGACCAAGCCGCCCTTTTTATATAAAAGTAAACGAGAAGACTTATCTCTTCAATACCAGGTATTGGTAAGGTTGTAAAGTAACCTGCGTGTTAAAAGTGGTGTTTATCTTAGTAAAACCGTTTGTCCAGGTAGTGCCTTGCAGGGCGGCCGGAACCGAATAGCTTATGCTGCTATTTTTTGAATTTACCAGCACCAATACATCATCCGAAGCTGTTTTTTTCTCAAAGGAAACAATATCGTTATCATTATAAGCAGTTAACGTACCGGTTTTAACAGCCTCGTGTGCCTGGCGAAAGGCGATGATCTTTTTGTATTCGGCCACCATATCCGGGTTGGCGGTATAATCTACCGGTACATTGGTGAAAAAGTTGATAGCGTTTGGATAACCCACTTCCTGGCTGCTGTATATCAACGGCACGCCATCCATATAGGCTGCCAAAACAAATGCCGCCAATGCGCCCTGCTTGCCTTTATATTCGGTGATGGTGCTGCCATCAGATGAGGCATCATCGTGGTTGGTAATATAGCGCAGTTTAATGCCCGGTGAAGGTAACGACGCTACTTCGGCACTGCTGGTGGTAAATAGCGAGGTTGGGGTTGATGTGCCTGCAAATAAGCTTTTAAGTGTGCTGTAATAGCTGAATGCATAACTCATTTGAAAGCCTGCGGTTATTTCCGGCCCTTTGGTACCTTCCGCTAAGTAGATCAGCTTATGGGTTTTTATGGTGTTTAACGTATCTAAGGCCTGTACCCAAAAATCGTTAGGGATATTGTCGGCAAAATCGCAGCGGTAGCCATCAACGTTGGCCGTATAGATCCAGTATTTCATGGCTTTGATCATGGCCGAACGCATATCGGTATTGTTGTAGTTTAGGGCTGCAACATCGGTATAATTGGTTCCCGGCGGAATAATGATATTACCAGAGGCATCCTGCTGGTACCACGATTTGTTTTGTATCCAGGCATTATCCCATGAGGTATGGTTGGCAACCCAGTCTAGTATCACCGCCATGCCCAGCGTATGAGCTTTGGCAACATAGGCACGCAGGTCGTCCAAAGTACCAAAATCGGCATTTACAGCCATGTAATCTTTTACCGCGTAGGGTGAGCCGGAGGCCTTTAATATACCGATAGGGTAAGTTGGCATCAGCCATACCACGTTAATGCCAAGGGCCTTGATAGAATCTAACCGGGCCATGGCGCTGTTGATGCCAATTGGTGAGTAGGTTTTTAAATTCACCTCGTACATTACAATATCCTTAGTTGCGGGTACGCCGCTAAAAGGGGGGCCGTACTGCGCGGGGTCGGTATTAACCGGTGTTACCGGTGGAGGCGTAGGGCCTGGGTTTGATTTTTTGCCGCAGCCCAGTACCGGGCCCATCAGCATTATAAATAGGATTAAAATGTTCATCTGAGATTTTTTGTTGCGCTTGTTCATACTCACTTTTCCGTTAATAATTTATTTGGATGCCATTTGGTGTATTGCCGATGGTTACAATTTTTACAGGACTGCTATCGGGCGCATTAATACTTCCTTGCGGGTCGGTATTGGCAGCTGCGCCTAAAAAGGCTATGCTGCTATCCTGTAACTTTAAATCACTATTGCCTGCTTTAACAGATGTTGATTGCTCAAAGCCGTGCAATACCAGCCTGATGTATTTAAAATTGGTTTTAAAGCTGCCTTCGGCTTTATCAAAGTTGATGGTTCTTTTATCGGGATCAAAGCTGATGGTTCGTTTGTAAAAATCACCTTTTTGATAGCTAAAGCTTTTGCCGTCATCTTCATAATATACAAAATGATTGGCCTTGCTGCCCTTGTAAACATGCACTGCAAGCGTATCGGTAGGTAGTTGGGCAGTTGATTGGGTTAGCGATTGCATAGGGATAATGCTACCACCTTTTACATAAACAGGCAGTTTGCTTACCGTTAAGGGGATGGTTATTTCCTGTTCGCCTTTTTGTTCCAATCCGGTGTACAAATCGTACCAGTTACCTTCGGGGAAGTAAACTTTACCAAAAGCTGCCGTGCTTTCAAACGGTGCTACCATAAAGCCATTGCCAAATTCGTATTGGTTTTGGTAAGTGGCATCCATTACCTTAGGGTCAAAAGTGTAGTTAATAGCCAGTGACCGCATTACCGGTAACCCGTTTTGGGTAGATTCGTAAAAACTGGAATACAGGTAAGGCATTAGCTGGTAACGTAAACTGATATAGCTCCTGGCAATATCCAATACATCTTCGCCAAAAGCCCAGGGCTCGGCAGCACGGCTGTTGAGGGCGGTGTGGTTGCGATAGTAGGGAATAAAGGCACCAAGTTCAATCCAGCGGGTATATAACGATGTGGTTGGGTTACCCGTAAAACCGCCTATGTCCATCCCCGTAAAAGATACCCCGCTAAGGCCAAGGCTGTTCATTAGCCGTACGCCTAACAGCATGTGGTCTTCTTCGGCTCGATTGTCGCCCGTCCAAATGGCCGAGTAGCGTTGCAAGCCGGCATAACCCGAGCGACTGAGTATAAACGGACGCTCTTTAAAATGTTCTAAAGCACCCTCGTAGCTGGAGCGAACCATCTCTAAACCGTATACGTTATGGGCTTGCAGGTGGGTTGTTTTATGGCCATCGAAATCAAACAAAACATTATCCGGCATTTTTTGGCCCCAGGTAGAAATCTCATTCATATCGTTCCAGATACCGCTCACGCCAGATCTGGCAAAAAAATCAACCTGGTTACGCCACCACACGCGGCCTTTTTCGCTGGTAAAATCGGTAAAGTTACACCAGCCCGGCCATACCTGGCCTGTGTAGGGTGTGCCATCGGGATATTTGATGTATACATCCTGTTTCAAGCCGCTTTCATAAGCGGGCGCGCCTTTTTCAACCTTTATACCGGGATCAACAATAACGGTAAGTTTCAGTCCCATCTTGTTGAGTTCGCCGGCCATTTTTGCAGGATCTGGAAAGCGGCTTTTGTTCCAGGTGAACAGTTGGTACCTATCCATATAGTGGATGTCTAAAGTGATACCATCTGCCGGGATGCGTTTTTCGCGCAGGGTTTGCGCTATGCGCATTACCTCGGCTTCTGGATAATAGCTGTACCTGTTTTGCTGGTAACCTAAGGCCCATTTTGGTGGCAAAGGCATGCGGCCGGTGAGGTAGGTATAAGAAGCAATAATATCTGCCAGCTTTTTATGGTAGATAAAATAGTAGTTCATTGGGCCGCCATGTGCGCCGAAAGAGGAGAAACGGTTATTACTGGCGCCAAAGTTAAAATCGCTTTGGTAGGTGTTATCCATAAAAATACCATAGTTTAAACCATGGTGAATACCCACATAAAACGGGATGGTCGAGTAAAGCGGATCGGCCGTGGTGCTGTAACCATATACATCCGAGTTCCAGTTGGTATAGGCGTTGCCCCTGCGGTCGAGGTTGCCGGTTTTTTCGCCAAGGCCTACAAAATGCTCGTCATCCTGCATTTTTTTATAGGTGGTTACCGCGTCGTTTACCCATGAAGTGGTTAAGCCCGGCTCGTCCTGGTTAATTACCTTGCCATCGATGGTGTAAAACGCTACACTAAAGGGTTGCTTTTGAATAACGGCTTTAAGCGAATCGGTGGCAATGTCAATCTCATTATCGGTTTGGCTTATCTGCACTTTTACAGGCATTACCTTGCCTACAACCGCGTAAGAAAAATCGGCCCCAAGCGCTTTTTTATCCAGCTGTACCCTGATGATGGATGGACTATAAACCGTTACCTTACCATAAGCGTTGGCTGTTTTAAAAGCAACGTCCTGTTGGCCAATGGTAGCTGTTTCAACATTGCCCGGCATTACTACCGGCACTTGTGCCATAGCACGCGGCATATTCAAAACACATGCAAGTAAAAATGTGATCTTAATAAATTTCATGAATTATTATGGGTGATGAATTGCTGTAAATGAAACAATGTACTGATGAAGAAAACAGGAGTGCCGACCAAGTGCGGCACCCCGAAATCAACTAAAGCACATGGTAATATTTTATAGCGCACTCAAATTGTATATTTATTAATGTACTAAACGGGGCTGCACTTTGGTGTTGCCCCGTTTTATTAGTTTTTCTTTAACTTAAAGTTGTAGTTGTTTGGATCGTGAAGATCTAACGTAATGGTGTAGTTACCATTAGATGGAACGGTTAAGTTATTCAACGAGCCATTGTATGGGAATGCCGGGTTATCGGCATATTGTAATTTACCATCCGCGGTTACTGCAAAATCTATCAACCATTGGTTATTAGCCCTGAATTTGAATGAACCATTAGCTAACATATTGGCAGTAACTGTCCATACGTTTTTGGTAGCATCGTAGCTCATTTGGGTATCGGCACCCCAGCCGCCCGGTGTGGCATCACCAATAATACCCCAGGTAACTAAGGTGTACGACCAGGTTAACGTTTGCGGATTGGCAACCAACTCATAAACACCCGGACCAGGCAATACAAGGTCTCCGGCTTGTCCGTCGGTTGATAGTTTGCCGGCACCTCCATCGCCATAATTAATATGGTTCCAGTCTGGCGCGCTGGTAAACTTAAAGTGATAAGTACCTCCGGCAGGCTCATAAATATAGCCCTCGTAAATATTAGCTACAGAAGCAGCCACAGTACCGGCAGTACCCGGCAACCAGCCCTGGTAATCGCCCGGAAGATATAATACCGGATAATTATTGCTTGGCGGCAAAATGATCTTATACGGGCTTATAGTAAGTGTTACCGCTTTTGAATATGCGTTTCTATCCTGGTAAGCCTGTATCCTGAACACCATTTTACCGGTATCATTGGCGGTTACGCCCACAGCAAGGGCAAGTGCGTTTAAATCGCTTCCTTTAAAGGTTTTGGTTAAAACATCGTTGCCAATTAATATGGTAGTGGCGTTGTTCCATGCTGTGCTGCCAACGGTATCTGCCGGCAAATCGGCCTGTAGGGTGTAGGTTACATGTGCCTTGTAAGGATAGATTACCGCGGGCCATTTAAATGATATCACCGTGGCCGAATCTGTGGCAGGCGATAGTATAGCTGTGCTGGCTGTAGCCGTAAGCGGAGCGGTAAAAGCAACGGGCTGTAGCTTGGTTAACGCGGCTTCCTTATGGCAGGCAACAGCCAAACAGGCTATTGCTATGAGTGTTAAATTGATTATTTTTTTCATAAACTTAAATAATTAATAACCTGGGTTTTGTTTAAGCTTAGGGTTAACCGTAAGTACAGCCGATGGGATAGGGAACAGCTTCATATAGTCGGCCCCGGCAGATACAAAGCCGTGTGGCAATAAATATTTACCAAACCTTATCATATCCTGCCTGCGTTGGCCTTCCATATTAAGCTCAAATCCACGTTCGTCATAAATATTATCAAGCGTAGGCGCGGTAATGTCGGCTAATCCGGCTCTTTCCCTAACCTGGTTAAGGAATGGTGCAGCAGCGGCTACATTGCCCAACCTTACGTTACACTCTGCCTGCATTAATAAAACATCGGCATAACGGTATATCGGGAAATCGTTTGAGCCGCCACTGGCATCAAGAGGTGCAGCTGTTAAAAATTTAACATTCCTGATACCTTCATTTGGCCCGGCACCCGGATTTATCAACGACGATACATCCCGGGTATAAGTAACACCGCCCGCAACCGGCCCAACCAGGAACTGTTTTTTCCGGATATCGGCATTGTCAAACTTATCATAATACTCAGAGGGGATAATTGTACCATTCCAGCCGTTAAAGCCAATAAGGGCAACACCATTTGTGCTGTTTAAGCTTCTGATGGTGTATATGTTTCCGCTAATAATGTTTTCGGTTATATACTCGGCCAAAATGGTTTCATCATTGGGGCATACGTTACCAAAAAGCTCGTAATAAGTATTACCGTTAGGGCTTGATGCATTGGAAGCTGCCGGATGAAGCGTAAAACCGCCCGATGCTACCTTGTTGGCCGCTGCCAGGGCTTCGGCCCAGTGTGCAGTACCGGTATATACTTCGGCATTTAAATAAACTTTGGCCAATACCATATAACCGGTCCATTTATTAAACCGGCCGTAGTAGGCACCGCCGCGGTTTTCAGATAGCAGATCAACATTGGCTTTCAGATCGGTTACTATAGCATTGTAGATATCGGCCCTTTTGGTTTGTTGTATCTTGTTTGGGTCGGTATTGTTATCGGTGTAGTAAGGTACATCGCCAAAATCATCTATCAACAGGTAATAAAACCAATCGCGCATAACTTTAGCCTCCGCAATTTTCGAAGGATCGGCCTTTGCACTGGTAAGCTCTGCAACGGCATCATTCGCGCTTGATATAGAGCTGTAAAGCCAGTTCCATGTATTATTGGTTATGCCAAGGCTTGTTGGTGCGGTGCGGGTGTACAGCTGTGCAAAATCAAGCTGCCAGTCGCCGGTGTTACGGTGCGGTATCACCTGCTCGTCAGAACTGAAACTGTTTAAATCGTACCAGCAGTTATCGCGCCCGGCATAGTTACTGCCCCAGGTACCTGTAATTTTGCCCACAACGGTTGCCAATGCATCATCTGCACCGGCCGGTGTGGCAAAAAACTGGTCGGCAGGGTATTTATCATATACTTTTTCGTTAACCTTGGTGCAGCTTTGCGCGGCAAGGCCAACAATAAACACACTAAAAATTAATATCTTTTTCATGATCTAAACTATTTTAATATCACATTTAAACCGGCTGAAAAGGTTCTGGTACGCGGGTATATCCCGTAATCGCCACCCGATGAGCTGCCACCGCTGGCGTCAACCTCAGGATCTAAACCTTTATACTTTGTTATTAAAGCCAGGTTTTGCCCGGTAACAGATATCCGCAGGGCGCTGATGAACTTAATGTTAGATACGTTGATCCTGTAGCCTAAAGACAGGTTTTCCCATCTCAGGAACGAGCCGTTCTCCAGCCATTCGTCTGATGAAACGGGTGATGAATGAATGCCGGTTGCAATAGCGCTTTGTAGTACGTTTTGCTTCCCAATGTTTTCTAACATGCTCAGATCTGCACGCAGGCCGTTGTAAACCTTGTTGCCTCCGGCACCGCGCCAAACCATTGATGCATCAAAGTTTTTATAGGTAAAGCTTGGGGTAAAGGCATAGTTGTATTTAGGTAATACCTGCCCTGCGTTGTAACGCGCTTTGCTTTGTGGTGTAGCATCAAAACTACCATCGGCTTTTTGCCCGGCAAAGGTTTCTACACCATTGGCATCAACACCTGTATGTTTATAAATAAGGTAAGTACCTATAGGCTGCCCCACTACAAGGAAGGCATTTGTTGCGCCATACCCCTGGTAGTCGGTATGTGCATCAGCACCCTGGATAATGCCGCTTAGTTTAAGCACTTTGTTTTGCATTAATGAAGCGTTACCACCAAGGCTTAAGGTTACATCGTTATTTTTTATAACCACGTAGTTTAAAGCAAGCTCGAGCCCCTTGTTTTGCAGGGTACCGGCGTTACCATATATAGATGGGAAATGGATATTGCCCGATACGTTGATAGCGTAGTTAAACAGCAGGTTGGTAGTTTTTGATGTGTACGCATCAACGGTACCTGTAAGCCTGTCGTTAAACAAACCAAAATCAACACCTACGTTTGTTTCGGTACGGGTTTCCCAGCGCAGATCGGGGTTGTAGTTTTGGGTATAAGTGTAGTTTGATATTTGCTGGCCGCCAAAATAAACCGTTGGTGTTGTAGTATTCAGACCTACCAAAGCAATAGAGTTTTGCGGCTGAAGACCCTGCTGGTTGCCTGTAGACCCATAGCCGCCGCGTAATTTAAGCGAACTGAAAATTTTCTGATCTTTCATGAAACTTTCCTGGTCTATACGCCAGGCCACTGATCCCGAAGGGAAATAGCCAAAGTGATGGTTTGCACCAAATACAGACGAGCCGTCACTTCTGAAACTGCCTGTAATGTAATAGCGGTTACCATAAGAGTAGTTAACCCTGCCTAAATACGATACCAGCTTTCTGTCGTTTTTGTACGATGATACATCGCCGTTTTGCACGTTGGCTAAAGTGCCTAACTGTAAGGCATTGTAAGTGGCAATATCATTGGCGAAACCTCTTGCGGCAGCATAATTACCAAAATAGGTTTGTATCTGGTACTCGTAAACCGCTGTAGCATCAAAATGACTTTTTCCAAAATCGGCTTTGTAGCTTAGGTTAATATCCATCAGTTTTTCATCGTTATGATAATTGTTGATGTGTGCCTGGCCATTATAGGTAACTGCATCGGTAATGGTTGATGCTGCCGGTGCATAGTAGCCGGTGTTGCCGTTAAGCTTTCGCCAGCTGCCAAACCAACCTGCTGTTAAGCCCTTGTAAATGTCCAGATCGGCCCTTAAGCTGCCAAACAGCTCATCCTCATTTACGTTGTTGATAACCGTTTTGGCTACCGCGTAAGGGTTGGTATAATGGAATACATTAGGATCTGTAAAGTAAGTGCCATCGGTATTATAAACAGGGTCGGTAGGCCTTGCAATATAGGCCTGGCTTATGGTGTTTGATGTAAAGGCTGCGTTACCTACGTTAATAGGGCTGTAAACAGCATCATTTACACCTGTATTAACATTCAGGGTAAGCGTTAACCTATCGTCCAATGCTTTTTGTGTGGCTATAACCCTGGCTATGTATTTTTTATAGCTGGAGTTAATAACAACGCCCTTTTGGTCAATTGCGCTTATAGATGCGCGGTAGTTAAAGCCATTGGAGCCGCTGCCAAAAGCAAGGCTATGGTTTTGGGTGATGCCGTTACGGGTAAGCAGGTTGTACCAATCGGTATTAGAACCATGATTTGCCGAAACATCAACACCAAGCTTCGCAGCCTCTGCCGACCATTGTGGCCCATCCAGTTCTTTCAGTTGTTTTGGGATAACATCCAGCGAAGTATTCTCATTATACTCCACACTTGTTTTACCCGAAACACCTTTTTTTGTAGTGATGATGATTACCCCGGTTGCACCACGCGAGCCATAAATGGCTGTTGCAGACGCATCTTTTAAAATGTCGACCGTGGCAATTTCGGTAGGAGGTACCTGGTTTAACAGGTCCATATTGCCCTGTATGCCATCAACTACAACCAACGGGTCATTACCGCCGCTTAGCGACGTAATACCACGGATACGCACCGAAGGCGCTACACCCGGCTCGCTGCCAACTATGGTAACATTAACGCCGGCAGCCTTGCCAGATAGTTGCTGCAATGGGTTTGTAACCGACCCCGGGTTAAGGTCTTTAGCCGAAATGGTTGATACGGCACCCGTAAGATCGCTCTTTTTAGATGTACCGTAGCCAACAACTACAACCTCAGATAACGCCTTGGAGTTAGGAACCAATTGCACGGTAACCGGCTCATTAGCGCTGATAGCCCGTTCCCACAGATCGTAACCTATAAAAGTTACCTGTATGGTTATTGCCGACTGGTTACTGTTGGGGAAGCTAAACTTACCATTGATATCGGTTACTACAGCCTGGTCGGTCCCCTTAATGTGAACAGTTGCGCCGGGCAGCGGCTGACTGGTTTCATCAACCACCTTGCCTGTAAATGTGTTTTTTTGGGCAAATACCGTTATTGCGCAAATTAAAAGTAGCACGGTCAGGCCGTACTTAAATAAGTAAACTTTTTTCATTTAGTATTGGTTTTAAAAATTGGTTTTTTGTGGAGATACCTTGGCTGGTATTCCAAATCAAAGAAAAGGATGGAATTGATGCTTATCAATAGCCGGAAAGTTCAATATAGAAAATACAAACATGGTTTTGTATTTAACTAATTGATTTTTAGGTATTTGATTGTGTATTGGAGGCGGGGTAATATAGATTAAAAGCGAGGTGATATAGATTGGTTTAGTGGGGAAATGGTTGAGTGATGCCTCCCGATGCAAAATATATACTTATACCAACTCCTTACACAGCTTCTATCGCCATAATATGATCCTCAAACTCATCATTGGCAATAAACGATTTGTTTTTGATGCGGTTTTTATAGGAGTAAATGGTATTTACCGAGTAACCCAGCAGTTTGGCAATCCTGTCGTTATCGTGAATGCCCATGCGGATGAGGGCGAAGATGCGGTGTTCGGTACTTAGTAACTGCCCGTCGGCAATGGCAATTTTATCTTCGGTATGAAAAAGGGCTTCAAAACGGGCAATAAAATCAGGAAACAGGGAAAGAAAAACCTTATCGAAGGTATGGAACAGCTGATGTCGCTCGTTCTCCAGATTAAGGCTTTTAATAGCGGCCTGTGCATCCTCGTATCGTTTGCTGCTTAGTTTTTTATCCAGTGATTTTTGGAAGCTTTCCAGTTTATCAATGTATATGGAGTTGATATTGAAGTAATAACCAATGTATTCGTTTTTGATCTTATTGGCGGTGCTTAAATTGCGGTTGAGGGCCTCCAGGGCTACATTGCTTTCCTGTAAGGATACATTGGCCTCTTTGATGAGGTTATCGGCAATGCGTAATTTTTTTAGCTGGCGGAAAATGATAAACGCAAATGCCACCACAAAAAGCACCAGTATGGTAATAATGGATGCATAAATGACCAACGATCGCCGTTGCTGCTCCACCGTGCTGATGCGCTGGGCCTCTATGATAGGCAAAATACTGCTGATGGCAACCTGCCTGTGGCGCGCGCCATAAAAGGTGGCATCGTCCATGGCTTGTTTTATGTAGATAAAGGCGTTGTTGAGGTCGCCTTTTTTATACAGAAAATCGGCAAGCTTATATATGGCAACCGTTTCTTTGGTGGCCGATTGGATATCGGCGATGGCCGCCTGGATCAATAACCGGGTTGACTGCTGCTCTTCGCCCTGTACCTCATAAATATAACTGAGCGAACAGGCACTTACCGCAAACTGATTGGGTGTTAAATTTTTTAGCTGTAAAAGGGCGGTATAATCTTTTACTCCTTCGGCGTTATCTCCTTTGCGCAGGTACTGCAAGCCTTTTAACGCTAAATAATTGTAACTGCCAGGTGTTGCATAAAAAAGCGCCGAATCAATAAACCGGATACCCTGCGGATTATATATGGCCGAATAATCAACGTTCCGGTCAAAATCTGATAGATCGAAATAGCTCCGGGCTTTCAGAAAATAGTATTCAACCTTGTCATCCGCAGATAAAAATTTCAGATCGATATCATCTAGCGTTTCAATTGTTTCTTTAAACATGCCCGACGAGATAAGGGTAAAACCCAGTTCCATTTTGGCGGAAGCCATACGGTTAGGATCTTTTAGGCGGGCGGCGGTTTCCTGTAATTTTTTGGCGTAGTTATAAGCCGAGTCGTAGCTGAAATTTTTGTACTCGTTATACAGCTGCTGGTAGATATTGTATTTTTTATCCAGATCGTTTGCCTGGCTAACCTGCTTGTTTAGTTCATCAATACGGGTTGTTTTTTGCTTTACGTACAGATCTTTATCTGCCAGTACCATATTTAGTTTATTCAGCAACGAATCTGCCGCAGGTGTTTGCGCCTTGCCTGTAAACAAAAACAATAAAAATAGAAGGGATAAGCCGGGTCTCATTTAAACTCAGGGTGGTAATTGGGTACGAACTCTTAAAGATAGGCAAACATATTAAAATAAGTGTCATTGTTGAGGGGAAATGAAGGGAGAGGATATAGTAAAATAATTGTGGTAAAAGGCGGGACGCAGAGCGGATTGCATGACGGGGAAGGCTCACCCCTCGCGCCAAATTTTCTCTCCACAATTTTTCAATACTCCTCATACACTTAATTACAATTACCCCTAACTTGCCACCCAACAATATGAAAGACATTCCCGTACATCTTTTAAAAGACCGCGCCACATCGGGGTTGGAAATTGATCGCTTTTTGGAGGGCGACAAACCTAAAGAAGATGAGCCCCGTGGTGCGCATAGAGATGATCACTATATATTTTTTGTAATAGAGGGAGGTTCGGCATCACTCATGATTGATTTTAATGAGATAGAATTTCAGCCTGCCAATCTTTATTATGTATTGCCGGGGCAGGTACATCACCGTATAAAAAATGACGGAGCTTATGGCTGGTTCATAGCGGTTGATACCATGCTGGTTCCGCCTGCTTACCGCAACATATTTGAAAGCGAGCTACTGCTACAACAGCCGCATTGCTTAAGCGAGGTGCAAATGCAGCAATGCAAAAGCTTGCTGAACCTGCTTTATGAGCGTTACCTGGAAGACGAGCAAGGCATTTTTTACTTATCAATAGTGCACTCGTTGGTACAGTCGTTTTTGGGGATAGCTGCCGGATGTTTTAGTGATACAGGTAACCCCAGGCTACAGATGTCGCGGCCTTTGCAACTGGCACAAGAGTTTAAAAAGCTACTGGTTGCGCATGTGCGTACCCTCAAAAGTCCATCGGCCTACGCTGCAAAACTAAATGTATCGGAAACCTACCTTAACGAGGCATTAAAAAAAACCACCGGGCTTTCGGTGAGTTATTGGATACAGCAGGAAATTATGCTGGAAGCCAAACGTTTGCTGTATTACAGCCAGCTAAATGTTAAAGAAATTGCTCATACGCTGGGTTACGAAGATCATGCCTATTTTTCGAGGCTGTTTAAAAAAGCTGAAGGTATTACCCCTTTGGCCTTTAGGGCCGACTACCGTAAATAGTCCAATCATTACCGTGGGTATGCCATTTTATTTGGTATAAATAGACCCTTTCTTTGTGTTAATAAATTAACACTACATGGAAACATCCACTCTACATAAATTAAAACAAAAGGCCGGCAAGTTGTTTGATGGTCGCCTGCAACACGGAAACATTTTGGAAGTAAGGTATTGGGAACCTGGTACTTTAATAGAAATTGACCTGCACCTGCCTCAAACAGATATGACCGGCTGGAGCGAAGTACCCTATATAAAATTTAAGGTTGATAGCCTCACTTTCAGGGATTATACCCCATCGGGCTGGGATGCCGAAATTCATACCTGCACCATTTATGTTGATGCCGCGCACAACGGACCGGGCAGCAACTGGGCAAGGCTGCTAAAAAAGGGGGATAAGGTAAGCTATTTTAAAACGGGTACCACCAATCAAAGTCCGGTAGCTACATCGGCAATAGTTGCTTTGGGCGATGAAAGTAGTATGGGGCATTTGCTGGCTTTGCAAAAGATGGTGTTGCCGCATACCCGTTTTTCGGGTGGGATAGTGATAGGAAACGAGCACCACCGCAAATTATTTCACGAATACTTTTGGACACCAATAGAGCCAGTGCCACGCCGCGATGTTTACGGCCACCACAGTTTAATTGAATGGGTACTGGATCAGCGTTACAGTCTTGATAATACCGTGTTTTATTTGGCCGGCAACAATACCATGGTAGCCCAGTTGCGCAAAATGCTGAAAGGGCAGGGGTATCCATCGGGGCAAATTAAAGTTCAGGGCTTTTGGGATTGAGTTTTTTAAATACTCTTGCTCAATTACAGATTATCCATCAATTTCCATAGTGCCGGGTTATCCCTGATGAGTGTTAAATGCTCAATGATCTCGTCAATTTGTTCGGGGGTTAAAGCCTGCTGACCAGAAGTATAGGAAAAAACATTTGCAGGTGTTTCAAAAGCAATAAAACCCAAATAATTTGGATCATTTATCTTCTCCAAATGCAAGGTACTTTCCTTTGCCAAAGCCTGCGACGGATTACTTTTTGCCTCATCAACAAACAAACTGTAAGTGTAGCTTATTACGGGGTGTCCATTAAAGTGCGCCTCCGTATCAGGTATCGCCATTAAATGGAAATTGTTTGCAATGGTGAAAAATATAGGTTTCATACTGGTATATTATAGCTTAACGTTTTGAATATTAAATAGTTTTATGGTGTGAGGGTTATTATTGGGCAATAAAGTTTCAGGTTAATATTAAATGGGGTATTGTTGCAACTACAGCCTCAAAGTGTTTGTTACAGCCATGGTACTTTGGTGCTATATCAGTAAATTAGATCAATAAAACTCAATTTAATGGAAAGCACAAACCACCAACCAGAAAAGGTAACCATCACCCAAACAGCTAAAGTAATTGATGCCAGATATTCGCGGCTGGATGGCTCTACATTTGTGATGCTTAAAATGAGCAACACTACATTTAACGATGTTGACCTTAGTAAGCTTAAAATTATTAACGCCAATTTAAGCGATCTGGAAATTGAAGATGCTCAGTTAGGAGGTGCCTATATTCACAACATTGGCATGCCACCCATAGGGCATCCCGCTTATGATGCCAACATTAAACAGCGGCCTTTACGCTTTGAAGATTGCGACCTTAACCAAAGTACCATTACCAACTGTAACCTGCAAGGCGTAACGATAAGTAATTGCAACACCACCGGGATGACCATTAACGGTATTGCCGTTGATGACCTGCTAAAGAATTACCAACAATAATTAAATAAATATGGTACTATGTATTGTATAGTACTGTGCTTTGTATTAGCTTTGTGATGAACAACAAAAACTAAACAAATTCATCATGAAAAAAATACAACGTTTTATTGCTTTGGCCGGGCTGATGCTTTTGGTAGCCGCCTGCCATTTTGGGGGCAGAAGTACCACCATTATTGAAAGTGCCAATGGCAACAGCGTTAAAATTGTATACCACGGCCAAACTTATTTTACCCGGGATGGAAAAGGCATCAAATTTATCTCGCCCAATGGCTCTGTAACGTTTAGCCACAATAGCCAAAACCTGGTAGCCGAAAATGACCACGGGCGCATTGTTTACGAGATAAACGGCGGCGGTAAACAAACCCAGCTTGATGAAGACGGAAAAGCATTTTTAGCAAGGGCCGTTACCGAGATGATGAAAAGAGGGCATAACGCCGATAAATAAAAATGTGCAGATTATCCAGGCGTTGCGTAGTAACGAAAGAGAAGTAACACTCAAATCTGTAACCAGCCAAAAGTACCGTTAATACCTGCACCAGGTAATTTCTATTTCGTGGTGCAGGTATTATTGCTTAAATTGAGGCATGAAAATATACGCCCGTGTTGCTGTTTTAATTGCAATGTATTTATTTAACCTCAATTTGGCCCGCGCGCAGTCTGTACCGATGGAAACTCCCAAAAGCACCGATCAAACCCTGAAGGTAAGTCGTAATAAAATTGATTCCCTTGATAAAAAGCTGATAGCATTACTGGGCGAACGCGAGCGGGTGGTTAAAGAGATTGGCATCTATAAAGCCAAAAATAATATCGCCCCTTTACAGGCAGATCGCTTTAAGCAAGTGCTTGAAAAAAGTATTGAGGCCGGTAGAAAAGAGGGCCTGTCGGAAACCTTTATTACCGAGTTAATGAACGCCATTCATAAAGAAAGCCTGCGGATTGAAGAGGAGATAAAAAAGCAATAATTTTAGTAAAAACAAACAATGCTACGCTATAAGAGTGTATAAAATACACAATTGTGTCTTAGCGTATCAGAATAATATTACGGTATCGTTTCCGAATTTTTAACTAATTGATTATTAGCTATGTTGTGATTTTTTTTATTGGTATTAAAGCGTATCAAATGGTCAATAAATTGCTGCAAATCAACTATTTATCGTGGCCCTTATTTGCTTTATTCAAATTAACTTTCTTAATTTGGTATTACGGAGCCGCCCCCCTGACTGGCTAATATGCTCCCCGTACACCAATTAAATTAAACCATGAGTAAAAAAGCAATATTTGCCTGTTTTATAGCAGGTAGTTTATTACAAATCCCGCTGGTAAATGCCCAGGTAAAAGCATCATTTTCTACCACTAATAAAAAAGTAAAAGTTATTGTTTCTGATAACGAGCCCGGCGTAAAATTTAAAACTACCGAAACTTTAAAGTTTGAAGATAGCGCACAGCCAGGCGAAACAGAAGTCTCTGTTTTTGTTGATCCTTCAAAATCATTCCAAACCATGTTGGGTATTGGTGGCGCGTTAACAGATGCTTCTGCAGAAGTTTTTTACAAGCTGCCTAAGGATAAGCAAAAAGAATTTTTAACCGCTTATTATGATAAGGATAAAGGCATTGGCTACACCATGGCCCGTACCAACATTCAAAGCTGCGATTTCTCCAGCGAAAGCTACTCTTATATTAAAGAGGGCGACGCTTCCCTTAAAACTTTCAACATCAGCCATGACAGGGCATACCGTATTCCGTTTATAAAGGCCGCTATGGCCGCTGCCGGTGGTAAGCTTACCTTGTTTGCCTCTCCCTGGAGCCCGCCTGCTTTTATGAAAGATAATAACAGCGTGTTGCATGGCGGTAAGTTATTGCCTAAGTACTACCAAAGCTGGGCAAATTTTTATGGCAAATTTATACGTGCTTACGAAAACGAAGGTGTTCCTATTTGGGGCTTAACGGTACAAAACGAACCTATGGCTTCGCAAACATGGGAGTCATGTAAATACACTGCCGAAGAGCAACGCGATTTTGTGAAAAACTTTTTGGGTCCAACATTGCAAAAACAAGGCCTTGCCGGTAAAAAATTAATTGTTTGGGATCATAACCGCGATTTGCTTTATCAGCAAGCCAGTACTATTTTAGAAGACCCTGCCGCTGCAAAATACATCTGGGGTGTAGGTTTCCATTGGTACGAAACATGGACAGGCGCAGGGCAGCAGTTCGAATCGTTAAGACGTACACACGAAGCCTTCCCTAATAAAAACCTCATCTTCACAGAAGGCTGTATAGAGAAATTTGATTTTGCCAAAATTAACGATTGGACGCTTGGCGAAAGATATGGCCTATCTATGATCAACGATTTTAATGCAGGCACCGTAGCCTGGACGGATTGGAATGTTCTGTTAGACGAAAAAGGCGGCCCTAACCACGTTGGTAACTTTTGCTTTGCACCTGTGCATGCCGATTTACATAACGGCAGCTTAATTTACACCAGCTCGTACTACTACCTGGGCCATTTCAGCAAGTATATTCAACCGGGTGCAAAACGCGTTGCGGCGGTTGCCAGCAGGGATAATTTATTAACCACTGCTTACCTGAACCCCAATGGCAACTTGGCCGTAGTAGTAATGAACAAAACCGACGAGAAAATTGACTACAGTTTATGGATAAAAGGCAAAGCTGTAAAAACAATAAGCCAGCCACACTCTATAGCTACACTTATAGTAGAATAAAAGATCTTTTAATAATCAACTAAATCTCAGATGTATGGTGGATCATTTATGGTCCACCATTATCATTACCGGGTAATGGTCTGAGGGGAGTTTAGCTTCAAACTTGTGTGTTTGGTTATTTAAAGCACGGTAACTATCGGTAAGGATACCGTAACGGGTAACTGCAAAGTCTTTACTCAAAAAGATGTGGTCTATGCGTCCTTTTGATTTGTTTTCGGCATTAAAATCGTTAAATGTGCCGTTCTCCGCATATTTTAAGGGCGATAGATCATGGGCATCTTTTAATTTGCCCGATGTGTTGATAACCGCATAGCTGTCTGATGTTTCGTCGACATTAAAATCGCCCGATAGTATTACGGGTTGATTAGCTGTCATTGCTTTAATTTTCGCTAACACCAGTTTAGCGCTTTCGCGGCGGGCTACTACACCAATATGATCCATGTGGAGGTTAAAGTAGTAAAATTTGTAACCCGTTTTTATTTCCTGGAATGCTCCCCACGAGCATATACGTGGGAGCACCGCATCCCAGCCTTTGTTGGGCCTATCGGTAATAGTTGATAGCCAGAAATCGCCGTGTTTTAGGAGTTTAAATTTATTGGTTTTATAAAATATGGCCGAGAACTCACCTTCCGTTTTACCGTCATCGCGGCCAATGCCTGTGTAAGCATAGTCTGGCATAGCCTTGGTTAAATCTTTTAATTGGTGAATAAGGCCTTCCTGGGTGCCAAAAATGTCGAAATCATGAAATTGGATCAGCTTTGCCAAAACCGGTAAACGTTGTTTCCAGCCATTGCCACGCAGCGAATCATCGTTGGTGGGGTTATCATTGCGTAAATTGTAAGTAGCCACAGTAAAGTGCTGGGCAAAAGACGCGGAAGAATACACAGCAAATAATAAAATAAACAAAAGCTTTTTCATGAGGGTGTTTTAGGTAGAAAACTAAAGGCGAAAATAATAGATTAGTGTTACTTAATGGTTAAGTAACAACTTTGTTCGCTATATTGTAGTAATGATGAGGCCTCAAACTTGTTTTGCCGGTTAGCAGCTATGGGGTAAGTAGCTTCAGGGGCGTAGCCCCGAAACATATTGTAGCAACGGATTTTAATCCGTTGAAAAAAGGAAATATGCAATAGGAAAGAACCATAGGTTCGGCACATATAAACTGTAAAATTTCCGTTCTTATAGAACTTAAAAAAAGAGCAGATTAAAAACTGTTTATTCAAAAATAACGGTCTTGTTTTTTGATACAAATACCCTATCCTCAAACACCAGTTTAAGGGCTTTGGCCAGTACGGACGTTTCAATTTCCTGGCCGGCCTTAACCATGCTTGCCGCGGTAAAGGTGTGGTTAACGGGGATGGTTTGCTGGGCAATGATGGGCCCTTCGTCCAAGTCGTCTGATACAAAATGCGCGGTGGCGCCTATTAGTTTTACGCCCCGCTCAAAAGCGCGTTTATAGGGATTTGCACCAATAAACGCGGGTAAAAACGAGTGGTGGATATTGATAATGCGCATAGGGAACCTGGCTACAAAGGCGGGGGAGAGGATGCGCATATATTTGGCCAGTACTACATAATCTGGCGCATATTGCTCTATGGCATCAATTACTTTTAGCTCAAATTCTTCTTTGGTACCTTCTTCGTGAGATATGTGGTGGAACGGCATGTCAAACCGCTCGCAAATATTTTGCAGGGTAGGGTGATTGCCAATTACACATTGTACGGTGGCGCCCAATGTTTTAAAAAAATTGCGGATAAGTATATCGGCCAGGCAGTGGTACTCTTTGGTTACCAGTACAACTACCTTTTTGTGCGGCAGGGGATTTACCAAAACAATGGCCCCTTCGGGCAATAGCCTTTTTAGTAGTTGTTCCAGATTTGCATCTTCCTGGTTATCATCAACTTCCAGGCGCATAAAAAATAAACCTGCATTTTGGTCAACATGCTCACGCATGGATACAATGTTTAAATGCTGCTTGGCCAATATGGCTGCTATGTACGCAACCAGCCCCACCTGGTCTTTACACTGGATAACAATTATCATAATTTAATTATACAAAGAATTTTGATGCAAAATAACATTAACAATTATTTAAAATGATGTTTTTGAAAAAATGTAATGTGCTGTAGCAAAGCTGTAAACACCTGCGTAATACTTTATATAACCTAAAAATATGAAATATGTTACCCTGCTGTTTACGGCGCTTGCACTTTGCAGCGTTAGTTCATGTAATAAAAGTAGTTCGCCGGGGCCCGCATCAACCTCCATAACGGGTAGCTGGCGTTGGGTAAAACCGGTAGGGGGTATTGGTGGATTTACATTAACGCCGCAAAATACCGGTTATGCGTTTACCCAGGTATATGGGGCCGATAGCAGTTTTAAAATGTATAAAAAAGATTCGCTTCAGGTATCGGGTAAGTTTTCGATAACCAAAAATTACAAATATTCAAATACCGAAACACTCAACCTGCTAAAGATAAACGATCAGAATCCTACATCGTTTATGATCAGAAATGATACTTTATATCAGAACGATATATTTATAAGTGATGGCTTTAACACTGTTTATGTAAGAGTGAGGCCAGATTAAAAGATGTTATAAAAGTCATCCCGTAACGCCCAGTGGCAAAAAACGGGTCCCACAAGCAAGGTGGTTAATTGTTGCCTTGCAAGTGGGATGCCGGTTTGGCAGCAATGCCGGATCGGCATGGCTTTAATTATTACTCCGCATCCGGCACAAAATTCACTCCCTGCCCCTCATCAAACGCAACATAAGCCCGGTGCCATGGCTGGTCGTCAATTAGTTTCCACTGGTGGGCTGTGCCGGTGGTGTCTGTGGCAATCAGTATTTCACCGGGGCGTAAAATAAAGGTTTCGCCAAGGTAGGTTTCGAATTGAAGCGTGCCCGAGATAGTTATCACATACTGATCTGTGGGGGCGTTATGCCAATCCAAAAACGAATGTGGGGGCGATTCCTGGAACCTGATGGTTGATGCCTGGTTAAAAATACCTTCGGCTACAGTGCCGGTTTGTATATGCGAATGCCCGTCTGCGCCGGTATATAACTTATAAGCTTTTATCATTTTATTTTGCCGGTAGGGGCAATGGCCGCTAAGCTAAGGTATTTATGATTTTTAATTACCTGCTTTGCATAACGGTATTGTAAATATTTAGCAAACTTATTGTGTTTTTAATGGTTCAATAAAAGATGATCCCTGCTGTATCCAGAAAGTTTCAGTTTTTTCCGTTCCTTATCAGTTTATTAATTACGCTGATGATAGGTTTTGTAGCGTTGTTAGTTACAAGGCCCCAAATTACAGGTTGGTACAGTACACTCACTAAGCCATCATTTAACCCGCCACCCTGGCTGTTTGCCCCGGTGTGGGCGGCCATCTACTTTATGATAGCCACTGCTGCCTACCTGGTTTGGAAACACCGGAGCCGCAAGCCGGCATACATTATTTCCCGGTCTGTTTATTTTATACAGCTCATCCTTAATTTTTCATGGTCGATAGTGTTTTTTGGTCTACACCAGGTATTGGCCGCGCTAATAGTTATTATATTAATGTTGATGAGCATTGTTTTAAACATTTATTGGTTTGGTAAATTCAGCAAAGCGGCTGGCCGACTGCTTTGGCCCTATTTACTTTGGGTGAGTTTTGCCACAGTGCTAAATGCGAGTATTTATTTGCTAAACAGATAGCGCAAAAAAACACTATTTTTATTGCGTACATTTTACCTTTGGTTTATTAACAGATGAAAAAATTACTGCTTTTATTGTGCCTTGTTGCGGCAGCCCATAGCGTTGTTTGGGCCGATTCAATTGCCATAAATCATTTTGTGGTTAAGGAAAACCCTTTCGGGGTCGATCAGGTGGCCATTATAGCAACAGACACGGCAGGAGTAACCCAGGAGAATGTGAACGGCATTTTCACTTTTATAATGAACGGGTTTGAATACCAGCTTAAATTTGAAAAAGGGGTAGCATTTTACAGACAGAAGATAGACCGGTCGACGTTTTTATACGCCAAACATGTAAACGAAAGCGGTACACATGGCATACTTTATTACATTTATAAACACGATAGCAAGCTGAGCCCAATCCACATCAGCATTATGATTTTGATAGCTATACCGCTTATTTTAGTGCTGCTTGCCTATATGTTTAAGCGGTTTATAATAATAGCGGTTATCATTTTCTGCATATTCCTATATTTTAACTACCACAACGGCCTAAGTATGCACACCTTCTTTGAAAGCGCCATTGATGGGTTAAAGGGAATATTTTAGAAGAGAAGCTTACGGCGGAATGCCCCTTACCAATTCCAATCAATAACTCAGTAATTCAATAATTAAAAAGGTAATCCTATACCAAAGTTAAGCTGCATAAAGTTGTAGCTTTCACCATTGGCTTTTTCATAAGCTGTTTTAAATGATCCGGTGCGAAACAACTCGTCTGAGTGTTTAAAGAGCACCCATTGGTCTGAGCCCGTAAACTGAGGGTCTTTAAATTTGAATGCTGCATCCAGCCTAAATACAAAAAAACTTAAATCAAACCGTAAGCCGGTACCTATGCCAATAGCTGTTGATTGCAGTAGGTTATCAAATCTAAATTCGCCGTTCGGGCTTTCGGGTTTTTTGCCCAACCGCCAAACGTTGCCCGCATCCATAAATACCGCACCTTTTAGTTTTGCACCAAAAAAGTCATCGGCCAGTTTATAGCGGTACTCGGCATTAGCTACTATTTTAATTTCACCAAACTGATCAAGGTATTTTAAGCGATTGCGGCTGGTATCATCATTGCCGTAGTAGGTGCCTCTGTTAAAGTTTCCGGGCCCCAGTGTACGCGGCAACCATGCACGCATATCGTTGGCACCGCCGGCATAAAAGTTTTTTTCAAATATCAACGCATTGCTATTGCCATAGGGTACGCCAATACCCGGGTTAATGCGAAATATAAATTGCTTTTCGCCGCCGAGGGTTTTGTAAATGCGTAAATCAATTTCGGCTTTGGTGTACTGCGAAAATGTATAACCGAGAAACTTACGCTGTCCGGCACTATCGCGTGGTGTATTTAAGGTATTGCTGAGCAAACTCAAAAAGTTGCCTCCTACATCCAATCCGCCGCGGAAATATACAAAGTTAGCATAAGAGTTTAGTTCAATTGCGTTGTATTGAAACGTATATTGGCTCCCGGTTGTAAATACGGTACGGCCAATTAAATATACATAGGCGTACCTGTTATTGGCTAACAGTTCGGCTTGTGCGGCGGGGTCAATAGATCCCTTTGAAAATTCAATGTCAATGGGGGTAATGGTGTGTAGTTTACGGCCGGTTTCGTAAAAATCGTAGGTTATGGAGTTGATAAAGCTTTGGCGCGTTACCAGGCCCTTTTGGTAAAATAACGAGTAGTTGGTAGAGAAGGTAGTATGCGGAACTCCGAATTTGCCCAATAACGGAAAATCAAAAGGGGATATTATGCGCGGGTAGATGAGGTTAACCCCAGCCCTAAACTCCTGGTTTTGGATTCCGTTGTTATTGCTCGTGTTCGATCCGTTGTCAAACAAAATACTCCAGTTGAGTTTTACCTGTAATATAGCCGCTTGTTTAAAAAGATTTCTATCGGTAAACGTATTGCCAATATTATAGCCGTACCGCCCGTTGGCAAACAGAAACTCGCCCTCTACCCGGTCCGAAAAGTGTTTAAGGGGGATAATATCTATTTTGGTATTGAGGCGATTGCTGCTATCGGGCAATTTTTCATAAGTGGGGTTGGGTACATTTCTGAAAACATTTAACTCCGAAAGTCGCGTTGTAGTAAGGGTTTGCTTATCTATATCAAATATTTGCCCCTTTTTTTGAAAAGTATAATCTGTTACTACCCTTGGCGTAAAACGGTGCGAAAAATCAACAAATCTAAATTGCGAATCAACCTGTATGGTATCGGCTTTGCCGGTAGTTTTGCCGTTGCTTGCAGATATGGTTATTAGTGTGTTGTTTATTTTATAAACCGGGTGCTGGGTTTTGCCTGCGGGGTTATCAATAGTCATTTTAATATCAACAACACTGCTGTTAAAGGTGGAGTCGTAATTAAAATTGACATATTGGCGGTAAAAATCAAAGTAGCCGTTACGCTTCATAAGCAGGTAAAGCTCATCGCGATCATGCGCCAGGCTATCGGTATCAAACCGGCCGCCGGGTTGTATATGCGACATTTTATTGCGGTTGGCCAGGTAAAGATTTTTAATATTTTTATCGGGGATACTATCCTCAAACTTGCGGATATGGAACATGGGCCCCTCGTGGGCATTAAATACAAGTTCGGCTCGTTGTTTTTTAATAATAACGGTATCGGTGATCTTTGCTTTTAAGTAACCCCGGTTCTGGATAAATTTTTCCATCTGAAAGCGGGAGTATTCAACCAGTGCGCTATCCAGTATAGCCGGTGCTTCGCCAATATTGCGTTTGCCATGGTTGCTAAACCAATAGTAAAATTGCAGGTTTAATTTGTTGTTGGGTTGCTGCTCTTTATCAACATAATTTAAGGCCGCTTCTTCAAACTCTTCATCAATGCCTTTTATGGTAATTTTACGCACCAGGGTTTGATTTTTTTTTATTCCACGTGTAAGACTACAGCCCGATCCGATTATGAGCAGTAAAATACCTAATATTGTAAAGCGGTAACCAGCAGGTTTAGTATATGCTTTCAAAATCACAGATCAGTTTATTATCATCTTTACAACATAAAAAATTTCGCAGGGAACATGGCATGTTCCTGGTTGAGGGTTATAAATCAGTTACTGAATTTATAAACTCGGGCTACCAGGTAGATACGGTGTACCATACCCCCACAATTGTTCCAAAAATGCTGAATTTATCCCGAAATATAAACTTTCAGGAAATTTCGATGAAGGATATCGAAAAAATCAGCACGTTGAAAACACCACAGGACGTAATTGGTTTGGTTAAAATACCAAAATGGCCCCAATTAAATTATAATAGCCTTAAAAACAGGTTTTCGTTGGTGTTGGATAATGTTCAGGACCCAGGCAATATGGGTACCATTATCCGTACGGCCGATTGGTTTGGCATTGCCGATATTATATGCAGTGAGGATACTGTTGATGTATATAACCCAAAAGTGGTACAGGCCACTATGGGCTCGCTGGCGCGGGTAAATGTGCATTACACCAGCCTGGCGCAGGTTTTGCCTCAAATAAATTTGCCGGTATTTGGGGCAATGCTGGATGGTGAAAATATTTATAATACAGGCTTTGGTACCGAGGGATTACTGGTAATGGGCAACGAAGGCAATGGAATAAGCCCGGATATTGAGCGTTTGATAAGCACTAAAATAACTATCCCAAGGGCGGGCGAAGCCGAATCATTGAACGTTGCTATAGCTACGGCCATACTTTGTTCAGAAATAAAAAGAAATTCGTTGAAATAAATTGGCTTCCATTAAATAAATTACTATTTTTGCAGTCCTTAAAAATAGGGTCGGGTGGCCGAGTGGCTAGGCAGAGGTCTGCAAAACCTTTTACAGCGGTTCGAATCCGCTCCCGACCTCAAGGGTATTAAAAAAATTAAAATAAACAACACCATGGGCGTTACACGTTTAAAAAGAAAAGATAGAAAAAACAAAACTACTTCACGTTTAGAAGTTCAGTTTTTGAAACTGGCTACTAACCTGGAGTACGGAAGTCGTTCTGCTGAGTCGAAACACAGCCAGATCACTAAAAACAATGCTGTTTTAGCAATCGCTGCCGGTAAATAATTCTATCAGTTTTAAAGCGCTTGTCGCTTAAAAAAGACCTTATAAATCCTGTTGGTTTTAGAAACCGGCGGGATTTTTTTATTTGTCAGAATCAGAATTTACAAAATTAAAGAATTGGCCAAATAGGTGAGTTTTTTGGCCACACAGTTTGCAGGATATAATAATGAACAGCATGGAGCGGTTTCTGTTCATGAATTAAGGTGAATGAATTTTGGGAGTCTGGAAATTCTTTAATTCTGATTCAGAAGTTTCTTATTTATCCGCCCAATCAGCCCCGGTCCTTCATAAATAAAGCCCGTGTACAATTGCACCAATGATGCGCCTGCATTTAGCTTCTCTATAGCGTCATCGGCAGAGTGAATGCCCCCCACGCCAATTATCGGGAACGAACCATTTGATTTTTTGTGGATATAGCTGATCACTTCGGTTGAGCGTTTGGTTAACGGCATGCCGCTTAGTCCCCCCATTTCAGCTTTTAAATTATCGGGTGTATTTAAATTTTCCCTGCTGATAGTGGTGTTGGTGGCTATAATGCCCGCTATGCCGGTTTGCTGTACAATATCAACAATGTCATCCAGTTGTGAGTCGGTTAAGTCTGGTGCTATTTTTAATAAGATGGGCCTGCTGATACCATTTTTTGAATTGCGCTGCTGCAAGGTGTTCAGCAGGTTCATTAAAGGTTCTTTCTCCTGTAACTCACGCAAACCTGGCGTGTTTGGCGAGCTTACGTTCACTACAAAATAATCAACCACATCAAACAGGCGATCGAAACATTTAATGTAATCGCTAACCGCGTCTTCGTTTGGCGTTACTTTGTTTTTGCCAATGTTGCCACCAATAATGAGGCTTTTTTGCGCGCCTTTAGCATTTTTGCGAAAGGTTGCAATGCGTTCGGCGGCTACATCAACACCAAAGTTGTTAAAACCCATGCGGTTTATCAGTGCGCCATCTGTTGGCAGGCGAAACATGCGTGGTTGTGGATTGCCGGGTTGGGGCAGGGGGGTAACAGTACCTATCTCCACAAAACCAAAGCCGATATTGGCCATTTCGCCCATTAGTTCGGCATTTTTATCAAAACCAGCGGCAAGGCCAACGGCATTTTTAAATTTTAGGCCGAACACCTCCCGTTCCAATCGGGGATTGTTTACATCCCATATTGCCCTGCTCAAAGCTGCACCACCCGGAAAACGGTTAAAGCGCTTTAAATTGCGGGTTACAAAATAATGTACTTTCTCGGGATCGAACTGGAACAGGATGGGTTTTAATAAAAAATACATGGCGCGAAGTTAACAAATACTGATGCGTGTGTAAACCAGAATTTTATGAAAAATTACATGAGGCCTAATATTAATCGCTCAATTACTGGTACAAAAATTAACAAAGTTTAAAAAAGCCAGGTAAATCTGTAAATTCGGAAATCTGTTACCAGTATTTAAACCAACAATAAATTGATAACGACCTGTAGTTTATGAACCGATTTTAAAAATGGAAGAACATAACGTCGGTCTGTTAAAAAGAAAACTTATACAAATGAAAAGCAAACTAAACCCAAGTCGTCGTCATTTTTTAAAAACCGCATCGGTAGGTTCCCTTGCCGCAATGGGGTTGCCGCAAATAGTATCGGCTGCCCTTGCTGCGGAGAGGCCATCTAAGAAGATCGGCTTTAATACCGGTGATGTAATTCTTTTCCAGGGCGATTCTATTACCGATTGGGGGCGCGATCATAGTAAAACAGAACCCAATACAACCAGTGCCCTGGGATCTGGCTATACGCTCATCACCGCATCACAGATATTGCTGAACCATGCTGATAAGGGTCTTAAAATCTATAACAAAGGCATCAGTGGTAATAAAGTTTACCAGCTGGCCGAGCGTTGGGATACCGATTGCCTGGCGCTAAAGCCTAATGTACTAAGCATTCACATTGGTGTAAACGATTTTTGGCATACCCTTACCGGTGGCTATACCGGAACAATTGATACGTACCTGGCCGACTATAAAAAGCTGATAGACCGTACCAAGGCCGCCCTGCCCGATGTTAAACTGGTTATCTGCGAACCATTTGCCCAAAAAGGAGTAAAAGCGGTCGACGATAAGTGGTACCCAACGTTTGATCTGTTCCGCAAGGCTGCCAAAGATATTGCCCAGCAGTATGATGCTGTTTTTGTACCCTATCAATCTGCCTTTGATAAAGCTGAGAAAACGGCCCCTGCCCCATACTGGAGCATTGATGGCGTACACCCCAGCGTAGCCGGCGAAGCCCTGATGGCGCAAACCTGGCTAAAGGCGGTGGGAGCGTAGTTTGGAGCAAGGATGGAAGGAGCAAGGATTAAGGACAAAAAAAGCAACGGGTAAAGAGAGCTAATAAAAGGATAAAGATTGAAAGATCAAAGATTTGTGCTTTTTGAAGTAATTTAATCCTTGATCCATTGTCCATTAATCCTTGCTCCTTTGTCCTTTCAGCTTTGCGCGTAAAAGCGTATCTTTGCGCCCAAATGATTGCTATAAATAACCTTACGTTTGAGATTGGTGCGCGGGCGCTTTACGATGAAGCCAACTGGCATATAAAACCCGGTGAAAAAATTGGTTTAATAGGTGCCAATGGAACCGGTAAAACTACTCTCTTAAAAATTATTGTAGGCGACTATAAACCTACATCGGGTACCATATCAATGGCTAAGGACCTTACCATGGGTTACCTTAACCAGGATTTGCTATCGTATTCATCTGATAAAAACATTGTGCATGTGGCCATGGAAGCTTTTGAGCGCCAAAATCAACTGCATGATGAGATCGAAGTTTTACTTAAAAAGCTCGAAACTGATTATACCGAAGACCTGATTAACAAACTTAGCGACAAACAGCATGAGTTTGAATTGTTGGATGGTTATAACATTGAATATAAAGCACACGAAATTTTAGCCGGTTTAGGCTTTACCGAAGCAGAATGCGAGCGTAAGCTAAGCACCTTCTCTGGAGGATGGCGTATGCGTGTAATGCTTGCCAAAATTTTGTTACAGGCACCGGATATTTTGTTACTGGATGAGCCTACCAACCACCTGGATTTACCATCTATTCAATGGCTGGAAGATTATTTAAAGGCTTTTAACGGCGCTATCATCATCGTATCTCACGATAGATGGTTTTTAGATAAGGTAATTAACCGTACGGTTGAATCCCGTAAAGGAAAACTGAACGTGTATGCGGGTAACTATACTTTCTACCTGGAAGAGAAAGCACAGCGTGCCGAAATTCAGCGTGGCGAGTTTAAAAATCAGCAATCAAAAATAAAACAAGAAGAGCGTTTAATTGAGCGTTTCCGTGCCAAGGCATCTAAAGCAAAAATGGCGCAATCGCGTATCAAGATGCTTGATAAGCTGGAGCGTGTGGATGATGTGGATGATGACAACCCGGAGGTTAACTTCAGCTTTAGATTTAGCAAGCAATCTGGCAGGCATGTAACTACTTTGGAGCATATCACCAAAAAGTATCCGACCATAGATATTTTAAATGATGCCGAAGCAATTATTGAAAAAGGTGATAAAATTGCGCTGATTGGAGCCAACGGTAAAGGTAAATCTACCTTGTTGCGTATTGTTGCAGGTGCCGATAAAGAGTTTGGAGGTACAGCTGTAACAGGCCATAACGTTACCCAAACCTTTTTTGCACAGCATCAGTTAGAGAGCCTGCACCTGGAACACCAGATATTGCAGGAACTACAATCATTTGCCCCAAAACATACAGATACTGAGCTGCGCTCGATATTAGGTTCCTTTTTGTTTACCGGCGATGATGTGTTTAAAAAGATCAAAGTACTATCAGGTGGTGAAAAATCGCGCGTGGCGCTGGCAAAAGCCCTTACTGCCGATGCTAACTTTTTAGTGCTGGATGAGCCTACCAACCACCTGGATATGGCATCTGTTAACATATTGATACAGGCATTGCAACAGTATGAAGGTACTGTTATTGTAGTATCTCACGATAGGTATTTCCTGGATAATGTGGCTAATAAGATTTGGTTCATTGAAGACCAGAAAATTAAACAATACCCTGGCACTTACGCCGAGTATGATGAGTGGAATGCTAACCGTAAATTAGAACCTAAAGCTGCAACGCCTGCGCCTCAGCCAAAAAAGGAAGAGAAAAAGCCCGAGCCTGTTAAACAGCCACAAGGCGAAAACAAACATCAGCAATTAAAAAAACTGAACCAGGACCTGGCCAAAATGGAAGAGCAGATTGCCGGCCTTGATAAAACTGTAAAAGAGCTGGAAGCCAAACTGGCCGATACCAAAATTTATAACGATAGCCAAAAGCTAAAAGAAACAAACGCCGCCTATAACCAAAAGCAGGCAGAGTTAAAGCAAATCCAACAAAAATGGGAAACTTTAGCCGAGCAGATTTTGGAATTGGAGGCTTAGTATAAGTTTACGGAAACGTAAACATAATTTTGTTATCCTGAGGTACGAAGGATCTAATCGTAGACTATACAGGGCGAACCTGTATGGCGGATAATAGATTCTTCGTACCTCCAGAATGACAAACGTTTTAAAGACAGTAGGATTTGCGAACTCTGAAACGAAAATAGCGATCCGGCGAAAGACTTACGAAGTTTTAAAAACTTCGTAAGTCTGGGGATCTATCCATGATAAGTTATTTTATTATGTCATTGGGAGTGACAACCGGGGGGGAACCCAGAAAAAACAGTAATGACATCTTAAAAAAAAATCGTCATTGCGAGGAGGTACGACGAAGCAATCCCCAAAATACAGGGCGGATTTGCACAGTAACTCTGGAAGTCGGGGATTGCTTCGTGCCTCGCAATGACGGTGGCGAGGGTGTTGAGTAAAAAAAATATACTGATAATCAATATTTAAAAAGTATGTTATTGCGAGCGTAGCGCGGCAATCTCGTAGCTCTACAGGGCGAATAAGTATGGCTACGAGATTGCTTCGTACCTCGCAATGACAATGTTTTATATTGTCATTGCAGGCTTCAGAGTCCACGGACTTTATAACTCGGCATGACAATGTTTTTTAAATGCAGTATGTATTGCCGTGCTACACCGGTAATAGCATAGTTTTAAAGCAAGTTGTGAATTAATGAGTTTGTATGAAAAAGCTGTTTTACCTATTCCTCTTCACGTTCCTTTCCCTCCAAACCTTTGCCCAAACCCCTTACGATAACAACGTTTACAACCCTGCTATAAAAAGCGTGGAATTTAACAGCACCGGCAAAAATGTATTCCCGATAATAAATCTGGGGAGCGATGATAAGGTGTTGCTGGCTTTTGATGACCTGCGCGGCGGTAGCCGTAATTATTCTTTTACTATAGAGCATTGCGATGCCAGGTGGAACTCGTCGAACCTATCGCCCGCAGAGTATTTACAAAGCTTTCAGGATGATAAGTTATATAACTATACTTACTCAACTGGTACGTTTCAAAAGTATACCCATTACGAGCAGCTGATCCCTAATGATAACATAGCGCCCAAAATATCGGGTAATTATATTGTGAAAGTTTATGAAGATGGCGATCAGTCTAAATTGATACTTACCCGGCGGTTGTATGTGGTAGGCAGCAAGGTTTCTATTGCGGCTAATACGCTTGCATCACCAAGTACCCAAACCCGGCAAACCAACCAAAAGCTAAATTTTACGGTTGATTACGGTGGTCTGCGGGTTCAAAATCCATCGTACGAGATTCGCACTTTTGTAATGCAGAACGCCCGTACCGAAACCGGAATTTTAAACACCCAGCCCACAAATATCCGTGGCTCATCGTTAATTTATAATGATGTGGCCATCAATGATTTCCTGGGCCGTAACGAGTTCAGGTTGTTTGATCTGCGAACACTGAAGCTTAACTCACAACGTGTGGCCAAAATTTTTAAGGATACGGCTAATATTGTGGTATTATTGGGTGACGCCGTACGTGATAACCCTGCATATGTGCAGTACTATGATAACAATGGCAAGTTTTTTATCCTGAACCAGGATGGCCGCGACCCGCGCACCGATGCCGATTATGCACGGGTATATTTCAGCCTGGCACTCAATAAGCCCGAAAGCGAGGGTTCTCCATACATTGTAGGGCAGTTTAATGATTATAAGCTTGATGAACACAGCAAACTTAACCGCGATGAGAACGGTCGTTACTACATCAACCTGCTGCTTAAACAAGGTGTATATGATTACGAATATATTTGGGTTGATAAAGCTACCCAAAAGGCCGATGACGTACCTTTAGAAGGCAGCCACTTTGAAACCGAAAACGACTACCAGCTATTGGTTTACTACCGCCCGCCCGCTGCCCGCTGGGATGAGCTGGTTGGCTTTAGTACAGTGAATACGGTTAAGAAGTAATAGCCACCCGGTACAAAATAGGTTGTTATTTCGCGAAATTTTGAGAAGCGAATGATGTCAGCAGCTTTGTCGTCCTGAGTGGTAAAACCCGGGAGATTCTGAAAGGGGGCATAACATCCAAAAAAAATTGTCATGCTGAGTGGTGAAATTTTGCGAAATTCTGAAGGGAAAGATGACATTATTTAAGTTTGTCATCCTTGAGGTACGAAGCACCTGTTCGCAGACTATGCAGGGCGAATAATAGTATTCTACGTGCCTACCCATCATGTAATTAACACGAACATATAACCTGCTCTGTATACTGGCGAAGACTCACCCTGTCGAGGCTACGCCCGACATCCCTCTCTTCAACTTCGTTGGAAAGAGGGTGTTGGTAATTTAAAAATAAAAAATGTGCAGAAAAATATTCAACTCCCTCTTTCCGGCGCAGCCGAAGAGAGAGGGTGAACGAGCGTAGCGATGTTCGGGTGAGTATTAACCTTGGTTAGTTTACGTCATTCCCCCTTCAGAATTTCGCAAAATTTATCATTCAGAATAGCAACGTTTTTAGTAACGTTATGGAAGCGACTGAAACTGAGCATTGAGTTAAGGAGAAAAATATTTTACGTCTTGCCCGAAATGCTAACATAACACCCAAAATAGCTATATTTATCCCACCTTATTTACAGTATAAACTATGCGCTTAAAGTTTTTAGTTGCCGTGTTGGCAACCGTATTTATTACAGGTTGCAAAAAAGATAACGGCACCACTACTGCCAAAATTGAAGTTAATGTACAATCTACCACCAGCACAAATTTAGGCGGTTTAACTATTCAACTTTTGTCCGACGAGAAAAGAATAACCGGCTACAACGTTGCCCAGGCGCAAAGTAATGGTGTTGGTAAAGTTGATTTTGATGTTACCGTTGGTAAAACCTATTATTTATATCATTACAATTCTGATGGTAAAATACTTACCGATGCAAATGCTACTTTCATAGTTACCGGTCAGTTTACCAGTCAGTTCCAGATCAATAGCTCGCCGGGGCAAACACCGGCTGCAAAAATTGGTGATGACATTCACCAGGATATTAACGGCGATGGCATTATTGATAAAAACGACATGGTAATTAAAGTAATGGCTACCAATGCCGGTAGCACAACCAGCGTAAACTTTGTGGTAAATTGATATAGAAGCAAGGCTTTGCTGTGCTATAATGGGTGGCTTTTACATCTATCCTTTCACATCTCACAATTATTTATAATTTAGTGTCGTAAATACAATTAATCCAATTGCTTATTATGCACATTATAAAATTTCCTCAAAGGGCTGCTAAATTTTGCGGCCTGTTATTTATTACCCTGTTTTTTTATGCCGCGGGGTTTGCCCAGCAAAGCCGCCAAACTATCAATTTCGATAAAGGCTGGCGCTTTAATTTAGGCGATATAGCCAATGCCGAAAACCCCGCAACAAACGATGCCAAATGGCGAAGCCTAAGCCTGCCGCATGATTGGAGTATTGAAGGTGAATTTAGCAAAGAGAACCCTGCTACCCCAGAGGGAGGCGCCTTACCAGGTGGCATAGGCTGGTATCGTAAAACCTTTACTGTTCCGGCATCATCAAAAGATAAATTGGTTTATATTGATTTTGATGGTGTTTATCAAAAAAGCCAGGTATGGATAAACGGGCATTTGCTTGGTTACAGGCCCAATGGCTATATCTCGTTCAGGTATAATCTTACACCTTATTTAAATTTTAGCGGCAATAATGTTATAGCCGTTAAGGTTGATAACTCGGTACAGCCAAACTCGCGTTGGTATTCGGGCTCAGGTATTTACCGCAATGTGTGGCTGGTTACTACAGGTAAAACGGCTATAGATCATTGGAGTACTTATGTAACTACAACAGATGTAAGTACACAATCTGCAAACGTAAACATCAAGGTACGTGTAAAAAATGCTTCGGCGTCATCATCTTTAGCTATAAAAACTACTTTGTATGATGCAGCTGGCAAAGCTGTTGCCTCTGCCGGATCAATTCCTTCAAGTGCGCAGTTTAAAGATACTGTATTTGAAGTAGGTAGCGATCTTGTAGTGAAAAATCCGGTATTGTGGAGTGTAGATAAACCTTACTTATACAAAGCGGTTACACAGGTGCTTTCCGGAAAAACAGTAGTGGATGAATACGCCACAACTATAGGTATTCGTTATTTCAACTTCGACGCCGATAAAGGTTTCAGTCTTAACGGCAAAGCCATGAAAATTTTAGGTGTATGCGATCACCACGATCTGGGCAGTTTGGGTTCGGCTGTTAATTTCCGCGCTTTGGAACGCCAGCTGCAAATTTTAAAGGCGATGGGTTGTAATGGTATCCGTACCTCGCACAATCCGCCAACCCCAGAGTTGCTCGATCTTTGCGATAAAATGGGTTTCATTGTAATGGACGAGGCCTTTGATTGCTGGGAATGGAAAAAAGCCACTTATGATTATCACCTGTTTTTTAAAGAATGGCACAAACGCGACCTGGAAGACCAGATACTGCGCGATCGTAACCACCCCAGCGTTATGATCTGGAGCATTGGTAACGAGATCCCTCAGCAGGCCGATACCAGCGCCTTAAGGATAGCGCCAGAACTGGCAGCGATTGTTCATAGCCTGGATAAAACCAGACCGATCACTACTGCTAATGATAGGCCCGACACCAGCAACAAGATTGTTAAATCTGGTGCTATCGATTTGATTGGTTACAACTATCACCAATACGATTACGCCAAATTTCATGACCGTTACCCTGGTAAAAAATTCATCGCTACAGAAACTACATCGGGTTTAGAAACCCGTGGTTATTACGAGATGCCATCTGACAGCATCCGGGTATGGCCAGAGAATTACGATAAACCTTTTACCCGCGAAGGCAACAATGTTTCTGCTTATGACAACACCAGACCACCATGGGGATCAACCCACGAAATGACCTGGAAGGTGATGAAGAAATACGATTTCCTTTCGGGCATGTTTATCTGGACAGGGTTTGATTACCTGGGAGAGCCTACGCCATATAGCTGGCCGTCGCGCAGTTCGTACTTTGGTATTATTGACCTGGCGGGTTTCCCCAAAGATGTTTACTACATGTACCAAAGCGAATGGACCAATAAGGATGTATTGCACATCTTCCCTCATTGGAACTGGACACCCGGCAAAATGGTAGATATCTGGGCCTATTACAATAATGCCGATGAAGTTGAACTTTACCTGAACGGTAAATCATTAGGCATCAAAAAGAAAACCGGCGACGACCTGCACATCATGTGGCGTGTAAAATACCAGCCGGGTACTTTAAAGGCAGTATCCCGTAAAAACGGCAAGGTAGTTTTAACCCGTGTAATAAACACCGCCGGCGAACCTGCTAAAATTGAACTGACGGCCGATAGAAAACTGATTAAAGCTGATGGCAAGGATTTGTCGTTCATCACCGTAAAAATATTGGATAAAGATGGTAATGTAGTACCTGATGCCGATAACCTGGTTAACTTTAAAATTAATGGCGAAGCCTTTATTGCCAGTGTTGATAATGGCGATCCGGTAAGTCACGATTCTTTTAAAGTACCCTATCGTAAAGCATTTCATGGTTTAGCTTTGGCTATAGTACAGGCTAAAGAAAAAGCCGGTGTTGTTACGTTTACAGCAACAGCAAAAGGGCTGCCTGCGTCTACAATTACTTTAACTACCAAATAAAAGGTACCTTAACTTTCTTTCGCTGTCGCAAGGCTCCAGTCTTGTGACCCGCTTGCAAGGTATACAACACGCAAATCCCGGATGTGAATTTTCATTCGGGATTTTGTGTTTTTAAACAACGGAAATAGTATGTCGACTTAGCATGCGGGCCACAAGCCGGGGACGCTTGCGGCAGCAGGAGTAAAGTGACGCTGCCTCCCGAAAATAGTTAAGCTTACTATACGCTTTGTACTAAAAAGCCGATACCTGGTTAAATAGATAACAAAAGGAGCAAATCTGTAGTCCCCCAAATAAAACTTTGTCAATTTTATTTTGATCGCGCCCGCAATATATTGAAAATGTGATTTTTAACTACTTGGTTTTTTTGTTAATGCACGCTGAAAAGCGCTGCTAAATAATAAAAAATTTCTACTGGCATTACTATTGTTAATAGTTGGTTATAAAAAAATACTAACAGTTAATTTTAAAAGAACATCATTATGAAAAAGTTTACTTTATTAGCAGTACTGGCATTTATAGGATTTGGCTTTTCTGCAAGCGCTCAAATTCAAAAAGGCAATGTTTTAATGGGCGGAGACATTGGCAACCTTACTTTAGGTTTAAACAGCCCAAGCACCTTTACCATGGATATAACGCCAAAAGCGGCCTGGTTTGTTAAAGATAATGTGGCATTGGGTGGTTATGCCCGGTTTGGCATCTCTACCGAAAAAAATACGGGCTCTGATGTGCGTTACGGCGTAGGTGCATTGGGTAGGTACTATACCGGCTCTGATGTGGAAATATTAAAACATGGCCGTTTTTTTGCCGAAGGTAATGTTGGTGTGGGCGGCCAAAATTTGCGTGGTGCGGGTGGTTCAACCAATGGTTTAGAGTTGGGAGTTGGTCCGGGTTTTGCCTATTTTGTAACGCCAAGTATCGGTTTAGAAACCTTACTTAAATACAATGGCATTGTAGGTTTCGGCAGTTCGGCTTATCAGCATACCCTTACATTAAACTTTGGTTTCCAGATTTACCTGCCCGGCCAAAGCACCTTGAAGAAGGTTAAAGGCGATATGAGATAAAGTCAAAATTAAAAAGTCAAAATTCAAAAAAATGAATGATGACTAAAAAAGTAAAAGGTCAAATTAGCTTAATGCTATTTTGACCTTTTGTTTTTTTAGGGATTTAAGAAAAGCGTCAAAGCACTTTTTACTTTTGAATTTTTACTTTTGACTTAAATCAATGGTTTACACTGTTTTTCCCCTTAGTGCAAGTCTTGTGTATTGGAATGTGCGGGGCTGACTTGTGATTGGGAAACATTATAACTAACGCAATGGTTTCCAGATCTACCTGCCCGGCCAAAGCACCTTGAAGAAGGTTAAAGGCGATAGGAGATAAATTCAAAATTAAAAAGTCAAAATTCAAAAATGAATGATTACTAAAAAAGCAAAAGGTCAAATCAGCTTAATGCTATTTTGACCTTTTGTTTTTTGGGATTTAAGAAAAGCGCCAAAGCACTTTTTACTTTTGAATTTTTAATTTTGACTTAAATCAATGGTTTACACCGTTTTCGCCTTTGTTTAAGGTGCCGTTGATATACAATATCTGGGTCACTTTTTTAGGATCGCCCTGGTATACCCATACAATATTGTTGATATAGGTTTTAAAGGCGTTATTCACCTGCTCAAGCGTTAGTTTTTTAACATCATCAACCAGGGTTAACGAGCGTTTCCAGTTGCCAAATAACACTTCGTTTGAAGCTATGGACGATGCCTGGGCGCTGTTGGTTTCGTTTTTATAGTAGAAACCGGTAAGGTAGGTTATTTTCATGTTGGCAACCTCTTCGGGGTTAAAACCTTCGGTTTTTACCTTATCAACCAGCCTGTCAAATACAGCTATGTATTTATCGGGTTGTGTGGTTGATACCGAGAAGCGGGCAGTTGAAGTTTGGCCAACGCTAAACCATGCCTGTGGGGCGTATGATAAACCGTTGTTGGTACGTACATCTAAAAAATGACGGTTGGCAAATATTCTCATGGCTACGTTAAAGGCATCAAAATCTTCGCTGCCCGGGATAGGGCCGCTGGTAACACCTTCTACATAGTTGGTGGCCAAATCGCGCTGCTCTACATTGATACTGTTTTTGTAAACCTTAAACGATGCCTTTTTAAATTCAAAAGCACCACCCTTTTTTACACCGTCAAGCATCGCTTTAACCTTGGCTTCGATAGTAGCCTGGTCCAGATCGGCCACAACTACGATCAATAAACGCGATTTGGTGAATATGGAAGAATAGAAAGCTTTGGTTTCTTCGGGTGTTAACTTGCCGATGATATCAACCGTACCATTAGGGTCTTTAGCATAATCGCGGTTAACAAAGGCTACTTTATTGGCAAATTTATCAATAGCCGCATCCGGCTGCGAGTCTTGTTGCTTTAACTCGTTAATCGCGTCTTGTTTAATACGGGCAAACTCTTTGGCATCAAAGCGGGGCTGGGTCATGGCTTCTACATACAGGGGCCAAACCACATCCAGGTCGCTTTTAATACAATTCATCCGTACTACCGAATAGTTTTTGTTGGTGCTGCCATAAACGGTAGCACTTACTTTATCCAGTATATCTTTAAAGCTGTTTTTATCGTGTTTAACGGTTCCGCACTCGGTAAGCGCGCTCATCGCCATCGATTCGATTCCCATTTTTTCGGCAGTGTAGTTTTGTACGCCTCCTTTAATAATGGTTTGTATCTCTACAATATCGTTGCCGCTGGGTTGCACAATTACTTTTACACCATCAACCGTGGTTTCGTAAGCCGCTTTTTGTGCGTGTGCCGTTTTTATATTTCCTATCGCCGCTGCAATCAGCAGGGTGAACACATATTTCTTCATCATTGATAAGATTTTTTAAATTACTTAGCTACAAAAAATGAAGCTACATTTAGTTGTTTACTCAAATCAGGCGCTATAATGATGCCTGCTGCAAATGGTTTACCGGTTATATAGGTGCTGATAAATTTTTGGATATCGGCACGGCTAACTTTCTGGTAATTGCTATCCAGATCGGTATAAAAATCAAGCGAGGTACTGCACCATTGATAGCTGAGCTGGCTGGCCAGGGTAGATGGTTTCTCTTTACGGTGTATGCTGTTCCTTAACAGAATAGCCTTGGCATCCTGCAATTGCTCGTCGGTAAAGTAATCGGCCTTACCCCATTGGCTTATCTGGTTTATCACTTCATCATAGCATTCTTTAAGCTTGGTTGGGTTTGGCGATATGTTCATATCAACCGGGCCAATATATTTGCTGGTGGTATAACCTACATAAACACCACTTGCTAAACCTTTATCAACCAAAGCCTGCTGTAATTTTGATGCATTTAAACCCAAAATAGTGGTAAATACATCGGCAGCAACCGTAGATGCCGAATCGGTTAAGTACGATGGGCCCTGCCACGAGATCTGGATAGATGGGGTTTGCGCTATGGTAGTTTCTTTTATAAAATACTCGCTTTTGGTTAATGGCTTAAATGGCGGGATAGGGTATTTTTCGTGCGGGTTGAAGCCGCTGCTTTCCCAATCGCCAAATATTTTTTCGGCCAGGGCAAATGCCGCGTCGTGTTTTACATCGCCGCAAATGGTAAGCAAGCTATTATTAGGGAAATAATATTTGTTTTTGATCACCATCATTTTCTCGGGCGTAGCCGTGTTAATTACCTCGTGTACACCAATAGGGTTTTTACGGGTAATTAAATCGCCCCATAATTTTTGCTGAATGCCGTACCATAATTGAAAATCGGGACTGCTTTCGGCACGTTGAAACTCGCCATCAACAACCGGGCGTTCCTTTTTCATATCTTCCTCGCGGTAAATAGGAAAACGGATAGCCGCGTTCATAAATTTTAAGCCGGCATTAAGGCTGTCCCTGTCGAAAGTGAAAAAGTAGTTTACACGTTCTACATCGGTAGTTCCGTTCCAGATTGCGCCTAATTCCTGGGTACGCTTTAAAAATGCTGCCTGGTTAGGGTAGTCACGGTTGGCCTTAAAAAACATGTGCTCAAAAAGGTGCGATAGGCCGCTAAATTCGGGGCCTTCTGTGTAGGCTCCGTTTTTTACAGCTATCTCAATAGTAGCCAATGGCACTTTGCTGTTTTCAATAACAACAACTTCCAATCCGTTTGGAAGCTTTTTCCAGAAGTAGCCTTCCGGCAGGCGGGGTTGGGCAATCGCGAGGCAAAAGCTAAACACCCCGATAACACTAAGTGTTAATGTTTTGATAGATTTTCGGGTCATATATATTATATAATGTTTTAAACACTATAAATATATTGCTATAAATCCTGAAAAGGAAATTTTGGTTTTTTAAACTTAGGTTTTAGTTAAAAAAGGTAAAATAATGCTTGTAGCCTTTTTATAAGCCCGATTTGATGCTGTTGTAAGGTAACCCCATATCGTCAATAGAATATTGGGTAAGTATGCTGTCCTTTAGCGTAATATAGTCGCCGCGCTGGGTTACCATCAGCTGCTGTATACCATCCTTATTTACCACGGTGGGTATAGTAGCCGAAACTACTTTGCCGGCGGTATCCAGCTCCAGCAGGTGCAGTTCTTTTTGAGGATCAACCACATCTATAAAAGGAATAATAAGGGTAGCGTTATTATCATCTATAAAGTGCCCCAATATTTTTTGGCCCGAAATTTCCTTAGGTATCAGGGTGATAAATTTTTTGGCCACCTGTGCCGATAGACCGGTGATTTTTAGTCTTACTACATTGCCATCGTTATCTTTCAAAGTATCTTGCATGGTAGCCAGCTGGGCACTTGGGTATTTGGCGGTAGCATAAAAGTTATTTGGCCCTGTACTTTTTTCGTTATGGCCGGTTAGCAGGTAATATACCTGCAGGTTGGTTAACGTAGCACTGTCGGCCTTAATTTTGCCGGCGATGCTCAGCAACTCTGTTTCGGATAAGCGGCTACCAATATTAACTATCACCTTACTGGCAGTATCAGATTTTGTTACTCTAGCTATGGTATAATGAGGGATGTTTTTTTTAGTACAGGCAGATGCCAGCAGGGCAACAAATAAAATATAGATAGATAGATTTTTCATAACGCGGCAAAGATAAACACGATTTTAAGGATTTAACAGAATTTACAGAATTTTTGAATTTGCAAGTGGTAAAATTCTGAGATTAGTACCGTTTTTTCTATCATTTTTCTCAACATCTTCACTCTTTTATCCCAAATTATTACCGCTTTATCCCAAATCTTTACTCTAAATAATCCCATGCAAGGCTCCGCCTTTTTCGCCCATTTTATCAACCAGTTTTTCAATATCGGGGTCGCGTTCCAGTACCGGGGCGTGGTGGGGCTTAATGCGTGCATCAATTATCAGCGGACCGGTACAGCCCCAGTGTTTGTGCTCGGTAAAGCTGCCTATGCCATAAATATCGTGCGATGGATTACTGCGGGTAAAGGTTACCCATACAAAGTTATTGATGTTTTGGGCGGCAAATTCTGCATCGTCGCAAAGTACCATTAGGGCAAGGCCGCCTAACTCATCTTCTTCCTCTTTCAGGCGATATTCTATTATGCTGATGATGTTATCCATATCCTTATGGTTAACATGTTTAGGTACTTCAACCATCAGCACGCCCGGCATAGCCATCTTTATTTTGCCGATGGGTTTAGGCAAATCGAACCATGACGGCAGCTCAGTCCATAATTGGCGTTTAATATCGCCTGCCACGGTAATGGCTACTTTACTGCCGGTGTTTAGTCCGTCGCCACTGTAGTCAAGGGTATCTATGGTGGTGCGGGTATAAAAGTGAAGATCGCGGGTAAAATCTACCCTTTGCAGTATGTGAAGCAAAAAGGCTTCGATGTTATTTACATCAAGAGTTGGATCATCTTCCTGGGCGGCTATTAGCAGGTATTTGGCTAAGCTTAGCTGGCTTTTGCCCAATATATGGTTGGCAATGGTTAATATCTCCTGTGGCCTGCGTTCTTTAATGTAGGGGGTGTAACGCTCGCTGCCGGTGGCAAATAATAAAGGGTGTACCCCAGCGGCATCAACGGCGTTAACGGCGTGCAGGCCCGGTATTTCTTTAGGTATAGCGGCCCCGCTTATCTCGTGAATGAGCGCCCCAAAGCTGGTATCCTCCTGCGGTGGCCTGCCAACAACGGTAAACGACCAAATCGCATCCTTACGGTGATATACGTTGTGAACTTTTAGCAAGGGGAAATCGTGAACAAGGCTATAATAACCCAGGTGGTCGCCAAACGGACCTTCGGGCTTATTTTCCATTGGCATAACTGTACCAGTGATCACAAAATCGGCATCCGAAGAAATGCAGAAGCCTTCTTCGTCATAAAAATAACGGAACCGGCGATTGCCCAAAGCCCCGGCAAACGTCATCTCAGATAAGCCTTCGGGTAATGGCATTACCGCCGCCACCGGGTGACTTGGCGGCCCACCTACAAATATGCTCACTTTTAAAGGCTGCCCCTTGGCGTTTGCTTTGGTTTGATGAACGCCTATACCACGGTGTAATTGATAATGCAGGCCTATCTCTTCATTCAAAATATAATCATTACCCGCCAGTTGGATACGGTACATGCCCAGGTTGGCGTTCATGATGCCGGGTTTATCGGCATCTTCGGTATAAACCTGTGGCATGGTTACAAACGGGCCACCATCCATTGGCCAGTTCACTATCTGCGGTATATCGCTTATTTTACATTTGCCAAAGTTTACCGGTGCGTTGCTGCTACCACCACCTTTCATGGGTAAGGCAGAAAGCGCTGTAAGCGCCACGTTGGCGTATTTAAAAGGTTGTTTAATAGCCTTAAGCGGATCGTTTTTTAGTTCGACAAGGGTTTTTATTTTATCAAGCGTATCGCTGAAAATAAATTTAGAACGTTCCAAAGTTCCAAACAAATTAGATACTGCCGGAAATTTGCTGCCTTTAACATTTTCGAAAAGTATGGCTGGTCCCTGGTTTTCATATACCCGCAGGTGAATGGCCGCCATTTGCAGATAAGGGTCAACTTCCTCCTTAATTCGTACCAAATGACCGTGTTTCTCGAGGTCGGCAATACAAGCCTGTAAACTTTTATAACCCATGAGGCGAAATTAGTCATTAGTCATTGGTCATTGGTCATTAGAGCTTATTTTTTTGGAATCATTGGGTATCGACTATTGAGGATGCCTTGCCGATAAATTTTATATAAGCATTAAGTTTTAGGTGAATTAGTTCTAATTGTTTCATGAGCAATTGGTAATCATCTTCTTCAATAAGCTTTCTGCTTTTAGCTTTCAAAAGCCATGTTTTTGTCTCTAGTATAGATCCGCGGCTGAAATAGCAAAAGTTTTTGTTCTCTTTATAATGATATCTGCCAAAACCCTCAGATATATTGGCTCCAATAGAATCGGCAGATCTAACAATCTGTTTGCCAATAGTATCCTTGGCAAAATAATCCCACTTAATAACAATACTCCATATTTGCTCGCCAAATACCTGAGAAAGATTGTAAACTTCTAATTCTTCTAAACGATTACTCATAAAATCAAGTTAACTTAATGACCAATGACCAATGACCAATGACCAATGACCAATGACCAATGACCAATGACCAATGACCAATGACCAATGACCAATGACCAATGACCAATGACCAATAACCCAATTATTCCCTTATAACCTCCTTAAAGGCATCCGCGGCTTCGGTTGCTTTTGCCGGGTCGCCGAGGTAGCTCCAGCGCAGGCCTACTATGTATTTGTACATGGCCTGGTTAATTTGATCTACTGTAACTTTTTCTAACAGTTTGGGCAGGTCTTCGGCAAATTGCCAGCCGCCTAAAACTTCGGCAATACCCAGGCTGCCGGTTATAGATGCAGTGCTTTGCTGTTTAATGTAATTGGTGGTAATAAAACTGCTTTTTATACGCTGCAAACCTTCGGGACTTAAACCGTAGCCCAATACTTTTTTTACCTGGCTGTTCATAGCTAATATAGCCGCTTTGGGGTCGGTGGTGCTTACGTACATTATTCCATAGGGCATTTGCTGCATTACCGAGTAGGTACCCGGATCGTAAGACAGGTTGAGTTTGGTACGCAACTCGCTGAATAACGACCCGCCCAATGCCGAAATACCCACGCGATAGGGCACATAATCGTCACTGCTGAAAGCAGGAGAGTTCATGATAGCATTAAGGTAATTGGTTTGCAGGGTGCGATCTTCCTTAACAACTTTGTAGTCGTTCCAAAGTGGTTCATGCAAGGTTGCCGGGGTATAAGGTTTTGAGGGTAGCGTGGCAAACGAAGCGTGAATTTTTGCAACCAGTTCGGCTTTGGTAATTTTGCCTGCAACTACAATAAACATCTGGTTTTTATTTAAAACAGAAGTATAATAAGTTTTGAGGTCGGCGGCAGTAAGTTTGCTTAATACCTCGTCGGTACCATTAGGGTCGGTAGCGTAAGCAGTGCCCTCAAAGGCATTTTGCAAAACCAATTGCTCCACACGCTTATCCGGGTCAGATTGGTCTCCTCTTACTTTAGCAACTATCTTGCTCCTTAAAAGTTCAACCTCATTGGCATCAAAAACGGGGTTTACCACGGCTTCTGTAAACAGGTCCCAGCCTTCGTTAAAGTATTTGGTAACGCATTGCATCTGTATATTGCCATAATCATACTCGGCTTCAGAGCCTATATCTATGCCGTATTTATCGGCCCTGTCTCTAAAAATATTGGCATTATATTTTTTTGTACCACACTCGCCGGTAGCCTCCAGCGTAAAGCTCTCTATGCCCGCCTGGTTTGCCTGATAGTTGGCCACACCACCACGATAGTACATGCGCACGTTGATGATCTCTTTGGGGGTTGGCTTAAATATCACCTTTATGCCATCCACATCAAACGAAGTAGTTTCTGTTTGGGCGAGGACGGCCGACAGCCCGTAACAGGCCAAAAACAGGGTTGTGAGTATTTTCTTCATTGCGAATATATTTTGTTGTTATACACTTGGTGTTTAGGCTAAAGTAAAAACGTACTTAAGGCTAAATACTTCCAAACTGGTACTTAATTAGTTGCTGTAAAAAAAGATTTTGGGTCAACCTGAGTGGCCAGGTCGGGGTTGATGAGCATACCGGCGCAATAAGGCTTGTTTTTGATGTACTTGCGCACATAGTTTTGCAGATCGGAGCGGGTTACTTTGTTTAGCCTGGCGTTGTAGGTTGTATAATAATCGAGCGAGGCCGACGACCACCAGAAGGATAGCACCTGTACAAAATCTGATGCAACTTCCTCTTCCTGTACCTTCAGGATACCTAATTTTCGTTTGGAGGTGGTAATTTGCTCGTCGGTTACATAATCATCCTTGTCCATTAGTGCCAGCTGCTTTTTTACTTCGGCCATACACTCTTTAATTTTATCAGGGTTGGGTACCACAAAAAGGGTAATTGGCCCAACATGGCTTAAAGTTAAATAGCTGATGTTTACATCAAGCGCCAGGCCCGATTGTACCAGCGCCTTTTTTAATGTAGATGAGTTTTGATTTAGTATATAACTAAACACATCGGCCGCATAGGTTGATGTTACATCGTTGCGGGTATCGGGCCCTTGCCAGTCAATCATAATAAAGGGCACGTTGCTCAGTTTCGATTCTACAATAAAATAATCGGGCTTGATGAGTGGCTTAAAATCGGGTATGGGCCATTTTTTAAACGGGTCGAACCCCGATGGTTGCCAGCTGCCGTAAATGGCTTCTACCTTTTTAAAAACATCATTGTGTTGTACATCGCCGGCAACGGTTAGCAGGGCATTGTTGGGATAATAGTATTTGTTTTTGATAGAATCCATCAGATCGGGCGTGGCCGAGCGGATCACATCATGATTGCCAATGGCATTTTTGCGACTATACAGATCGCCCCACATGTGGTGGTCCATTGCATCGCTCAAAGCAAATGTTGGGCTCGATTCCTGGCGTTGAAATTCGCCATCAACAACTATATTTTCTTTGGCCATTTCCTCGCTGTTAAACAAGGGATACCGTATGGCCGAGTTCATAAAATCTAAGCCCTGGTTAAGGTTAAACTTGGGCAGGGTGAAGTAATAGTTAACGTTTTCGTAAGTGGTTGAGCCGTTAAACTGCATGCCCAGTTCGCTCACCTTATCCAGGTAGTCTTCCTGATTTTTATAATCCTTATTGGCCTTAAAAAACATATGCTCGTACAGGTGACTAAGGCCATTAAACTTAGGCGTTTCGGTATACGAACCATTTTTACAGGTTATCATAATAGTGGCAAGGGGCACGCTATTGTCTTCAACCACCAGCACATCAAGGCCATTGGGCAGCTTGTGTAAAAACATATTGGCAGGTAGTTTGGTTTGCCCAAACAGTAAGGCGGGCAACAATGCAGAAAAAATGATAAGCAGGCAGGCTTTTTTGTTCATGTATATATGTTTAAAGGGCTTAAAATAATAAAACAAATTAATGCCCAATGTATTATCCGTGTTATAGAACAAAATATTTGTGGGGGAGAGAGAAGTTTGCAGATAAACAGCGGGGAGGACGAACCTACGGAGCTAAAAAACGAGATATGTCTCGTCCTAAAAAAAGTTTACAGTTTTTATTTTAATCCTGTTATACATTTACAGTTTGGCAGATACCCTAACACTTTCTTAACGGCATCTAAAAAAGTTATTGCTATTTTCGCAATTCAATATTGCTGCAAGAAACTATGTCGGTAATTGTATTTACGCTTATTATACTTATCGGCTCGTACTTTGCGGGGTTATTGGGGTCGCTAACCGGTTTGGGTGGCGGGGTGGTTATTATTCCCTTACTTACCTTGTTGTTAAAGGTTGATATTCATTACGCTATCGGCGCATCGCTGGTATCGGTAATTGCAACGTCATCGGGTTCGGCGGCGGCTTATGTTAAAGAAGGTATTACCAACATCAGGCTGGGTATGTTTTTAGAGATAGCCACCACAGCGGGTGCTATGGTAGGTGCGCTTATAGCCGTTTATATTCCAACACATTACATCGCCATTTTATTTGGGGTAATATTAATCCTATCGGCCATTATGTCGTTAAAGAAAAAGGTGGAGTCTATTAACCAGGAACCCAGCAAACTGGCCGAAAAACTTAAGTTAAACAGCACTTACCCAACTGCCGATGGGGCTGTTGCATACAATGTTAAAAATGTAGGCGGCGGCTTTTTTATGATGTTGTTTGCCGGTGCTATATCGGGTTTATTGGGCATAGGTTCTGGCGCTTTAAAGGTTTTGGCAATGGATACCATTATGCGTATTCCTTTTAAAGTATCAACCACAACAAGTAATTTTATGATAGGCGTTACAGCCGCTGCCAGCGCCGTAGTTTACCTGCAGCGCGGCTATATTGATCCGGGCTTATCTATGCCCGTGGCCATTGGCGTACTACTGGGTGCACTAAGCGGATCGAAGATACTAGTACACACCAGTTCGTCGGGATGGCTGCGCTGGGTTTTTGCAGTAGTAGTAACATTTTTAGCATCACAAATGATATATAACGGGTTTACGGGGAAGATATAGTTTATTGGTTCATTAGTTCACTGTTCTTTTATATCGGTTTAGGCTGATCTTAATTTAAGCGATACCAACGAACTAGTCACAACAATTCGACCAATAAACTAATGAACAATATAACAAATGACTAATAAAAAATTCCGCGACACCGACATGCAATCCATAATAGGATGGATATTACGCGCTGGGGTATTAATATCCATGAGCGTGGTATTTATTGGTGGTGTGGTATACCTGTACAGGCACGGGCAAAGCCATGCAGATTACAGTAAGTTTAACGGTGTGCCCGATTTTGTGCACAACACCAGCGGCATTTTTAACGGCATCATCACCGGCCGGGGCAGGGCTATTATCCAGGCCGGCATTATATTGCTGATAGCTACGCCCATTATCAGGGTTGTATTTTCGGCCATTGGCTTTGTATTAGAAAAAGATTATTTGTACCTGGGCATTACCATATTGGTTCTAATAATCATTTTGGCAAGCATGCTGAGCGGCCACGCGGGGTGATATTTTTTGAAACCTTTTTTGCTGTTTATATATTATATATAATAATATGTAAAGCAAGCTTATGCAAAGACAGGTTGTACAGTCATCGGCATTAAATAGCGCGGGTTACGATCCCTGCTCCAAAGTATTGGAAATTGAGTTTAGAGATAGCGGTGGTGTGTGGCAATATTTTGGTTTTTCTAAAGCGTCGTTTAGTAAATTTATGAATGCCGAATCGCCGGGTGATTTTTTTATAACCCGTATAAAAGGCAAATACCCCGAATTGAGGATCAAATAAAGCAGTAATTAATTGCCCGTACGGCGCTGCTCATCATCGCTGCCGGTATTGTGTTTAGTGGCCGATTTAACCGTGCTTTTTCCGAAACGATACGATAAGCCCACTCGTAATACGCGGGTTTCTTTTTTATTCACCTCAGATAGGTCTACATTTTGGTAAAGCGCGTGGTTGCGGTCGCGATCTGTATTAAATACATCGTTAAGGTTTACTTTAATACTGCCACGCTTGTTAAATATCTGCTTACTAAAGCCAATGTTTACCACATAGCTTTGTTTAAGCTGGTTTACCCCATATAAAGTTGGGGACTCGTACCGGCCGGTAACTTCGGCAGCTATGGTGCTGTTAAGGGCAAACGTTTGGGTGCTGTTAAAAATAATATCCTGCGATGCTTTGTTAAATGTGCCGTTGATAGGGTACGCCTTATAACGCAGGTACGATGCATCTAAATTAAAATTTGCCGACCACCAGGTGGTAAACTGCACCGGCGCGTAAAACGAAATACCGGCCACATAAATGCGGCCAAAGTTTTTACGTTCTGTTATATTAACCTTGGTGGTATCATTTTGGCGGTAAATCGGAAAATCATATGCATCGTTGGTTTGGTTGTAATATAAAGTAGTGATAAAGGTATCGTTGTAGGTATGCGCCAACTGGATAGCGTTGGTATACTCGGGTTTTAAGTTTTTATTGCCAGAGCGGTAATCGTATGGGTCGGTATAATATAAAAACGGGTTTAAGTCCTGGTAGTCGGGCCGGTGAATGCCCCGGTTATAGCTTATGCTGAAGGTGTTTTTTTCGTTATAAACATAACTTATCTGCGCCTGCGGAAACAGATCGAAGTAATTACGTGTTGTGGCAACCATTTCCCCGGTTACAGATGTCCCTGTCGAGTTGGTGTTTTCGGCACGTACACCGGCGGTAATGTCCCATTTGCCAACCTTGTTCATATAGTTAACATAGCCGGCACCTATATTCTCGGTATATAAAAAACGATTGCTTAAATTGGTATCGGCCCGGTACTGGTTGCCTACTTTGGGGCCAAATATAAGGTTGTTATCGCTTTTGGCGTGGTTGTATTTCAGGCCGGCTTCTATGCGCGATGTTTTGGTAAGCGGGTTAACATAATCCAACTTCTCTGTCCATATGTGGATCTCAGACGGTGAAATGTTTTCTAATTGCTCGGCATTCTTGTAGGTATTGTTATCGGGAGTATAAAAGTTATTGGTAATAAACTCGTTTGAGTGGCGGTTATAGTTGGAGTAGGTAACATCGGCCGATATGGTTTTGCCGCTTTTACCTAATACGCCATTATAGTTTGCATTATAGTTTAAAAAGCTGCTGCCTCTGTCTAGTGTAGATTGTGCAACAATTATAGAATCTAACTTGTTTTGGTTTGATATTTTTAGCGTATTATCTTTTATAAAATTATCTTCTCTTACAATGCCGCTTACCAAAAAGCCGATGGTGTGTTTTGCCGATATGGAATAATCGAGCCCGGCTTTAAAATTATGGTTTTGTGATTTTTGGATATTATTATACGCTACATTATAATTGCTTAAAGTATCGTTATAGTTAATATTTCTGTTGGTGGTAATGCTTCGGTGGGTTTTGTTATCATCAAAGGTGTAATTTCCGAAGATGTTGACCTTAGCTGTGCGGTTGTTAAAAATGATACCTGCCCTGCCTTTGGCGTATTTGCCATATCCGGCACCTGCGTTTATAATGCCATTGGTGCCTATGTTTTTCCCTTTTTTAAGTACAATGTTAATAATGCCGCCACCCGATGCATCGTACTTTGCAGATCCATTGCTGATAATCTCTATCTGGTCTATTGTACTGCTTTGCATACTCCTCAAAAGGCCATTGAGGTCATCGCCGGTTAGGTTGGTTGCGCGGCCGTCTATAGTAATTAAGGCAGGCTGTCTGCCGGTAATGCTCAGCGTTTCTTTGTCGCCGCCCACATGTACACCCGGCGACTGGCGTAACACATCGTAAGCCGAATTTCCATCTGCCAAAATACTATTCTGTATATGGAGTACAATTTTGCCTGGTTTTACTTCGATGTAAGGCTTACGGGCTGTTACTTTAATTTCCTGTAGCTGATTGTCTTTTAATTTAAGCGTGATATTGGGGGCGACAAAGTTTTGTGAGACCGCTAAACTATATGGACCGGCGTACATTTTAGCGCAGCCAATTTTGGTAACTAAAAGCAGGTAATTGCCTGCTTTAATATTGTTTAGCTGATATATGCCCGCTTTATCGGCCAGGGTTGACCTAACAATGGATGAGTCTTTTGACAGCATTAACACAACAGTAGCTGCCTCGGCAGGCCCGTTGGTATCCATTAAAACTTTACCCTGAATTACCGAAGGCTTTGTTTGCGCAAAAGAAATAGAACACACTCCAGTCAGGAATGCAAAAAAAATGCCTCCGAATAAAACCTTCATTAATTAGTTGATGTAGAAATTGCCGATACAGTTATAGCTTAAAAATGTAATGCAATATAGTATAAAATATTAAAATGATAATATTTATAGATTATTTTTTTTGATATATTAATAATAAAACCAGCGGATTGTTGGTATGTGCTTTTGCAAAGTACTAAGCATGTAAATTTAACGTTGCCTGGTTAGGTAAATTTATGTAAATCAATTAAAACGAAACCCATACGATTTTTATTAATTTCGCATCAAACAGACGTTATCCCGTTTGGATATTATAAACATGAAGAAAGTTAGTTTTTTAATACTCATCATTTGCCTGGCAACTAAATTATTTGCGCAAACAGAGCCGTCTAATTATAAAGTTGCCTTAAGCCGCTTTAAACATCTATACAATAATAATCAGCCAGATAGTATTTTTAATTTTTTTAGTCCCGAAATGAAAACGGCCTTACCCCAGGAGAGTTTCAGGAGCACCACCAAGCAATTAAGAACGCAGCTTGGCGATTTGCAGAACGCCGATTTTGTAAATGTAGAAAACTCGGTAGCTGCTTACAAAGCCACCTTTAAAAACGGTATATTTTTATTAAACATAGGTTTAAACGCTAAAGACCAATATACCGGCCTGCTTTTAAAACCATATACCACTGCTGCAACAGCTACACCGGCAGCGGCCGAATCTGTGGTTGCCTTTACTATGGACCCATCTATCACAGAAACTCCGGTATCGGTAAAAAACCTGGCGGGCGATATCTCTGGTACGCTGGCTATGCCTAAGAACGCTACCGGTAAAGTGCCTGTTGTATTGATCATAGCAGGCTCGGGCCCTACAGACCGGGATGGTAATAGCCCTAAGCTGGGTTTGGCTTCAAACAGCTATAAAATGATTGCTAATGAGTTGGGCAAAAGCGGAATTGCATCTTTACGCTACGATAAGCGTTTGGTTGGCAAAAGTGTAAGTTCTACCACCGAAACACAATTGAGGTTTGAAGACTATGTAGAAGACGCTGTTAACCTTATCAATTTTTTAAATGAGGATGAGCGTTTTTCGAGAGTAATTGTATTAGGCCATAGCGAAGGATCGTTGGTGGGTATGCTGGCATCTGTTGATGAGCCGGTAAAAGCATTTGTATCTGTAGCGGGCGCGGGTGATTCGGCCGATAATATTCTTACCGAGCAAATGAAATCGCAGCCAACGCATATATCCGACGGCTTTAAACGCATGCTGGATAGTTTGAAAAGAGGTAAAACAACTGATAATATCGATCCATCACTTTACTTTATTGCCAGGCCGGGTATTCAAAAATACCTGATGTCGTGGTTTAGGTATAACCCGGCAAGGGAGATCAGGAAGCTAAAAGTACCGGTACTTATTATACAGGGCAATACAGATTTGCAGGTAAAAGTTGCTGATGCCGAAAAGCTAAAGAAAGGAAAATCGGATGCTATACTTGAAATCATCCCCGAGATGAACCATATCTTAAAAGAAGCCCCGGCAGATAAGGATAAAAATATGGCTACCTACAACCAACCCGATCTGCCCCTGAAGCCCGAGTTTGTAAAAGCCCTGATACCTTTTGTGAAAAGGGTAAGGTAATAGCCCCACCCAACCCTCCCCTTCAGGGGAGGGCTTAAAAATAAAACAAGTGAAAGTTTCGTTGTCCTGTTCCCCCTTTAGGGGGTTAGGGGGCTTACCCCCAGGCCCCCAATAACCTCCTTATCACAATAATTTCTGCCACGTGGTAAGCCGTATGGTCGGCGGCCTGCAAGGCTTCGCGTAGTAAGGTTTGTCCATCTCCATGTGGTATTTTGCTGTACAAGTCGCCGATTTTTACCAGGGCTATCAGCTCATCCAGATCTTTATTTGTTTGTTCAACCGCTTTGTTCCAGGCTTCATCGCTTTCGGGAGCGGTTGCTTTGGGCCAATAGCTATCGGGCCATTTTGGCGATTGGTGGCTGCCATCTTTACAAAATTCCAGCATATCCCATTGCGCTATACGGATGTGTTCAACCAGCTGCCAAATGCTGTAGGGAAGTTTATCGGGCTTTGCGCCACGCAGTTTTTTAGGCAAGCCGGCCAAAGCCTTTTTTATATCGGCATGGGCATTACCGCCTTGCAGTAAGTGCACCACTTCGTCAATTAGTATTTTATGTTCGTTGTTCATAGTACTTAAGGTAACAAATTAAGTTACTGTTTGATTTATTTGGCTTAAATGTTTTAAGTTTATACGGCATTTTAATTTCAATTAAACCGTGATAAAAAACATCATATTAAAAATAACGCTGGCAGTTGTACTTTTCGTAGTTGCGTTAACAGGCTGTAAAAAAGATGGTGCCGGTCGCTACCCAACCCTGGGGAAAGACGATGCCGCTTTTACTACTTATGAAAACTCGTTTTTAGAGGGTTTATGGAAGCTAAATCCAGATTGGGCCACCTCTGTAGGTTACCATAAATACGATAGTCTGTTATCTATCCCGAATGAGCAAAGCCGCGAAAAAATGCTCGATTTTGCCAAAATACAAATAGACTCCTTAAGCCGGTTTGATGTAAATACCCTTAACGAGGGCAACCGGGTTGACTATAATATGATGCAAAATCAGCTCGATTACGCCCAATGGCAAATAAAGCAATTAAAAAGCTACGAGTGGGACCCATCATCATACAACGTAATTGGCACTTTTGCTTATATTCTTAACGAGCATTACGCGCCGCTGAGCAAACGCCTGCGCAATTTTTACCAGCGCATGGTTAACGTGCCCACCTATTATAAAGATGCCGAAAAGCAGATCAAAAACCCGGTTGCCGAACTTACCAGCCTGGCCATAGAGCAAAACCTGGGCGGCGTAGATGTGATAGGGAAGGACTTTGCCGATTCGTTGCAGAAAACGAATATCCCCAAAGCCGAACAAAAACTGATGACAGATAGGGCTGCCCTAACTGTTAAGGCGATAAAGGATTACGCCGAATGGTTAAAAAATTTAAAGAACGATCATCCCCGCAGCTTCAGATTGGGGCGCGATTTGTACGAGGATAAGTTTAAATACGAAATAGTATCGGCCAGTACAGCACAGCAGGTTTATAACGCGGCTACACAGCGTAAAAAATACGTTCACCAGCAAATGGCTAAAATAAGCCGCCAGCTGTGGCCAAAATATTTTGGCAAAAAAGCAATGCCCGGCGATTCGTTGGAGCTGATAAGCCAGATGATAGATACACTGTCAACAAACCATGTAAAGCCGGATGAATTTCAGTCGGCCATTGTGCAGTTGATCCCAAAGCTTAACAACTTTGTGCGTACCAAGGACCTGCTAACGCTCGATCCAACCAAACCGCTTATCATCCGCAAAGAACCCGGTTATATGGCCGGTGTTGCAGGTGCATCAATGAGTGGCCCTGGTCCTTACGATAAGGATGGTAACTCGTATTATAACGTTGGTAGCCTGTCTGGCTGGCCAAAAGAAAAAGCCGAGAGTTACCTGCGCGAATACAATCAATATATTATACAAATACTGAGCATTCATGAAGCGGTGCCTGGGCATTATGTACAAGGCGTATATGCCAATAAGGCGCCAAGCATTATTAAAGCCGTATTTGGCAACGGTGCTATGCAAGAGGGCTGGGCAGTTTATAGCGAAGAAATGATGCTGAACGCCGGCTACGGTAACAACGAGCCCGAGATGCTGCTGATGTGGTATAAATGGAACCTGCGCTCGGTATGTAATGCCATTTTGGATTATAGCGTGCACAGCGGTAATATGACCAAAGAGCAAGCCATTAAAATGTTAACTACCGAGGCATTTCAGCAACAGGCAGAAGCTGATGGTAAATGGAAAAGGGTAAGCGTTACCAGTGTGCAGCTCACCAGCTACTACACCGGCTATAAAGAGATCACCGACCTGCGCAACGCCTGGAAAGATAAAATGGGCGATCAATACAAGCTTAAAGATTTTAACGAAAAGTTTCTGAGCTATGGCAGCGCACCGGTTAAGTTTATTAAAGACGCTATGCTGGCTAAACCGCCGGTGAAAAAGGATTAACGCCCCACTCAATCCTCCCCAAAGGAGAGGGCTTTCAAAACTATCTATACCGATTTTAAAGTCTCCCCTTTTGGGGGAGATTTAGAGGGGCCAAAAAAATAGATAGCCCATGAACAATAAACTCCCATGGACTATGAACCACGGGCAATTATCCATGAACTATCAAATTCTTGATTACCTTGGTGTACTTAAAATGTATAATGACTTTTAATGTGGTAGGCCAGTTGGGCCATAATATTATCTTCCAGCTTACCCTGGCAGCAAACAACGCTGCTGTCTTCATTAAAGTTAACTTCAGCAATTACTTTACCCTGGTCAATCACGCGGAATTTTCCTGCCTCGTTGGGTAAAATAGCTACAACACGTTCATCATTCCTAAAATTGATCAACACGTGAAACTGATGCTGTGGTATAAATGCTATTTGCTGTAACATAAAACCTCCTTTCGGTTAGTAAAAAAGTATAAAACGGTAAAGAGTAATTGGTTACCATAAAGTTAACGAAATAAGTTTTAAATAATTGTTATGTTTTGAAGCATTTTTTAGCCCCAATAATATAATATCTTAGCTAATTATATACTACCAGCCATGAAACATCTGCTCTGCCTGTTTTTAGTGCTTTTTGCCGCCATTGCATGCCGGGCGCAAAAGCTAAAACTTGTTTTACACCTTACAAAAGGCAATACCTATAATATGGTAAGTACCTCCACATCGGCCATAAAGCAAACTATAAACGGGCAGGTAAATAATATTGATGTAACCATATCTGGTACTACCGCATTTAAAGTACTTAATGCCGACGATTCGTTGTACTACATGGAGGTTACCTACAAAAAACTGGATATGAAAATGCAGCTGCCTACGGGTGCTATAAGTTTTAATTCGCAAAAAAAGGATACCACAGATATCATGTCGTCTATTTTAGGAGCACTTATAGATAAGCCTTTTACGGCCACGTTTACCAAAAGCGGTAAAATTCATTCGGTAGAAAATGTAGAGAGCATGATCTCGTCTGTATTGGATGGTTTCTCGCAAATCCAGGGGCTGCAAAAGGAGCAGCTAAAGGCAAAGTTTATACAATCATTTGGCGGTGGTGCCATAAAAGGCAGCATAGAAATGTCAACAGCTGTTTTTCCCGAAGTTGCTGTTGCTAAAAATGATAAGTGGACCATACACACCCAGCTTCAAAGTACCATGAAGGCCGATGTAAATACTGTTTATCAGTTAACCGGTGTAAGTCCGGCTTGCTATTTGATACATGGCGATGCAACCATAACTACAATTAAAGACCCCGTACCCGGTATGCCCATGACCTACGATATGAAAGGCACCATGACCTCTGATATTAAAGCCGATAAGGTAACCGGCTGGATAACCGAATCGCGGATAAAGCAAAATATTAGCGGTACTATAGCCATAAAAGATAACCCCGATGCCCCCGGCGGAGTCACCTTCCCCATGAGTATGATAGGCGAAACTGTTATTACGGATAGGTAGTTTATTACGCTTCGCTGTTATTAATTATTTGCTTCGCGTTATTGGTCATTTAGTTTTGCTATAGTTGTAGGGAAGCGGAAAAAACTAATGATCAATGACTAATGACCAATGACTAATTATTAACTTCGTGCCATGTCACCCGTTGAAGCTAAAAACCAGATCCAGGCTATAATTGCCGAGTTGAGGCAGCACAATTACAATTATTATGTGCTGGCAATGCCTACCATTTCCGATTTTGATTTTGATAAAAAGCTGGAGCAGCTTAGCCAGCTCGAAAAGGACTTTCCGGAGTTTGCCGAGCCTGATTCGCCTACGCAGCGTGTGGGCGGCTTTGTTACCAAGGAGTTTGTAACCGTAAAGCATCGCTGGCCAATGCTATCGTTAGGTAATACCTATAATGAGCAGGAGCTGGTAGATTTTGATCAGCGCATCCGCAAGGCTATTGGCGATAATTTCGAATACGTTTGCGAGCTTAAGTTTGATGGTTTAAGCATGAGTCTTACCTACCAAAGCGGTAAACTTATTCGCGCCGTAACCCGGGGCGATGGTACCCAGGGCGATGAGGTAACCACCAACGTGCGCACTATTCACAGCATTCCAAAAAAGCTAACAGCCGGCGATTATCCCGATCTGTTTGAAATAAGGGGCGAGGTATTTATGCACCTTAAAGCTTTTGAAAAACTGAACAAGGAGCGCACCGATAACGGCGAGGTACCTTACGCTAATCCGCGTAATTTTGCCTCGGGAACCATTAAATTACAGGATTCGGCCGAGGTAGCCAAACGCCCGCTGGATTGCTTTTTGTATGGCCTGTACACCGAAAAAACTTTGTTTAAAACCCATTGGGAAAGTTTAGAGGCCGTTAAAAGCTGGGGCTTTCATATAGATGACCATAGCCGATTGTGTAGTGATATCAATGGCGTGCTCAATTTTATAAATTATTGGGATAAAGAACGATTTAACCTAAGCTACGATATTGATGGTATTGTAATTAAGGTAAACAACTACTCGCAGCAGCAGGAGCTGGGCTTTACCTCCAAATCGCCCCGTTGGGCAATCTCGTACAAGTTTAAAGCCGAGCGGGTAGAGACCGAATTATTGCAGGTAACTTACCAGGTGGGGCGCACGGGCGCGGTTACGCCGGTTGCCAACTTAAAACCTGTATTGCTGGCCGGCACTACGGTAAAGCGCGCAACATTGCACAATGCCGATGAAATTACCGAGCGCCTTAAGTTGCATGAACACGATACCGTTTTTGTTGAAAAAGGAGGCGAGATCATCCCCAAGATCATTAGTGTAAATTTAGATAAACGCAAGCCTAATGCTAAAGCGATAACATATATTACCCATTGCCCTGCCTGTAATACCCCCTTACTACGTACCGAAGGCGAAGCCGCCTGGTATTGCCCTAACGATGAGGGCTGCCCGCCGCAAATAGTGGGTAAAATGCAGCACTTTATTGGCCGCAAAGCGATGGATATTGATGGCCTGGGCGATGAAACCATCGAGACGCTGCACGCACGCGGGTTTATAAACCACATCAGCGATATTTATCAACTGCATAATCATGCAGCCGAATTAAAGCAAATGGGCCGTTTTGGCGAAAAATCTATCAATAATATGTTGGAGGGTATCGAGAAATCAAAACAAATGCCTTTTGAAAAAGTGTTGTTTGGTTTAGGTATCCGTTACATTGGCGAAACGGTAGCCAAAAAGCTGGCTCTCCATTTTAAAACCATCGATAAAATGATGGTTGCAAGCCTTGAAGACCTGGTAACTGCCGAAGAAATTGGCGAACGCATAGCCCAAAGTTTGATGGAATATTTTGCCAATGAAAAACATCAGCACGAAATTGAAAAACTAAAGGCACAGGGCTTGCAGTTTGTGGTAGAAGAAAAAGAAGTTAACCTGGCCAGCAACAAGCTGGCAGGCCAGAGTTTTATCATATCGGGCGTGTTCGAAACGTTTTCACGTGATGAACTTAAAGATATAATTGAACAAAATGGCGGCAAGATATTAAGCAGTATTTCGGCTAAATTGAGTTATCTTGTTGCGGGTGAAAATATGGGGCCGGCAAAACTCGAAAAAGCACAAAAACTAAATATTCCCATCATCACCGATCAGGCATTAATGGCTATGATTGGTTAAGTTTAAAGGCGTTTTTTATATAACAGGCAATTCATTTTCTTACTATTTTATAAAAAGCACCTTAAAGTGTTTTTTATAAAATAGTAAAATCCAAAGTTTAATATTTACGTACATTGTATCATTAATTCAATCACTGCTATAAAATATGGGTTAATTTTAATTTAGTCTGATTATGAAAAATTCAATACATATCCAGGGAAATATTTTTTGCGAGCCATGTAAAGATTGTGGTTCAAGACCCGTGATTGAGCAAAGAAAAAGTGCCTTTATAGTAAGGTGCCCCAAGGATAGTACTCATTATCAAACCAAACCGGGCTTGATTGATATAGAGGACTGGAATTTGAAAAACAGGGTGCATACCTCATTAGGAGCCAAGTCTGTAGCTCCTTCAAAAGAAGCCTCCTGATAAATAATAACACTATTTAACAAATAACTGCTATAACAATTAGTAAATAAGTTTCATATTAGCGTAAATACCTGCTGAATGAAATTAACCTTACTGTTGCTGTTATTTTTTGGTTTAAATATCCCCGCGTTTTCGCAGCAACAATTCAGCATCAGCGGTAAAATTACCGATGAGCACAATAAGCCAATCCCCTTTGCTTCGGTATACATAAAAAATACAACTAAAGGTGCATCGGCCAACAGCGATGGAGCCTACCGCCTGCAACTGGGGGCGGGTAAGTACGAGTTACAGTTTAAAGCTGTTGGTTATGGGCAGCAAAGCAGGCAAATAACGGTTACAGATAACCAGGTAACTAACATCAGTCTGCAAACAGAAACCTATCAGCTAAAAGATATTGCCATACACGCCGGCGGCGAAGACCCCGCTTATGCTATTATTCGCAAAGCGATAAAAAAACGCAAAGCGTATTTAAACGAGGTAAAGGCCTATACCTGCGATATTTACATTAAAGGCCTGCAAAAATTATTGGCTGCCCCTAAAAAATTCATGGGCTTTGATGTACAAAAAGCTACCAGTGAGGCCGGGCTCGACTCTACCCGTACCGGTATTGTTTACCTTTCAGAGTCCGAGTCGAAATACAGCTACATGCGGCCCGACCTGGTGCACGAGGTACAGGTATCATCAAAAGTATCGGGCTATAACCGCGCCTTTAGCTTTAACCGGGCATCAGATATGCAGGTAAACTTTTACCAGAACTTCGAAAGCTGGAAAGGGCTCAGCAACCGTCCGCTGGTATCGCCCATTGCCGAAAATGCCTTGTTTTATTATAACTATAAACTGATAGGTATAACTATTGAAAATGGCGAAACCATCAACAAAATTATGGTTACTCCAAAGCGCGGTTACGACCCTTGTTTTGAAGGCTATATTTATATTTTGGATGATAGCTGGCGTATTGCAGCCCTGCAACTTTTTATCACCAAAAAATCAAACATCAACTTTGTAGATACGCTAAAGATAAATCAGCAGTTTTACCCGGTTAACAATGAGGTTTGGATGCCGGCTACCATTAAATTTGAGTTTACCGGTGGTGTTTTTGGCTTTAAGCTGGGTGGCTATTTTATCAGCGTTTATAAAAATTATGATCTGGCCCCGGTGCTCAATAAAAAGGATTTTCAGGAGCGTATTAATATTACCAAAGGGCACGATAAGGATTCGGTTTATTGGGCGCAGGCACGGCCCATCCCACTTACGCAGGAAGAAAAAACAGACTATGAGGTAAAAGGAAAACTGGCTATTAAACGGGAGTCGAAACAATATCTCGATTCGTTGGATAAGGCCAATAATACCTTTAAGCTAACCAATATTTTGCTTACCGGTATTGATACCCGCAACCGCTACAAAAAGGAGTATTTTCATTACAGCAGTGTGCTAAACTCTGTATTGTATAACACGGTAGAAGGTTTGGCCGTTAATTACGGCGTTAGCTTTACCAAAATGACAGATACGGTTGATAGCCGCTACATAGCTGTAAGTGCCCGCGTGCGGTATGGTTTTGGTAATCACCTGTTTGGCGGCGTTGCCGGCGTTTCGCTCCCCGTAAAACAAATGACGCTGAGTTTTAATGCCGGTTCTGATGTTACCGATCTCAACGGTCAGCAGCCGGTATCAACGCTGATAAATTCTGTTTATACCCTGTTCCGGCGCGAGAACTTTCAGAAGCTGTATCAAAAACAATTTGCATCGGTATCGTTTTTTGGGCGTATAGCCGGCGGCTGGCAGGCCAGCGCTTACACCGAGTGGGCAAACCGTAAATGGTTGCCCAATACCACCAGCTATAGCTTTTTTGGAAAAAACGACCGGCAATTTACGTCAAACAACCCCCTGTTGCCAACGCAGGATGTGCCCTTGTTTCCAGAAAATCAATCGTTTAAAGTAAGCCTGCGTACCAGTTATGATTTTAGCAACCGGTACGAAACCTATCCTTTTGGTCGCAGGTACCTGCCATCGAAATATCCAACCATAGGCATCAACTATACAAAAGCCATAAGCGGTGTGTTTGGCAGCGATGTAGACTACAGTCAGCTAAGTGCCGATATCTCTAAATCTGATATCGACCTTGGCTTTTATGGCCGTACCTCCTTTTTTATCGGTGCCGGCAAATTCATCAATGTAAATAAAATATACTACCCCGATTTTAAACAGTTTGACGGTAACCAGATAGCTGTTTATAAACCCTCCTTTAACCGTTTTTTACTGTTAGATTATTATAACTTCAGCACGCCCGATAAATACCTGGAAGGGCACCTGGAGCACAATTTTTCGGGTTTTATTACCAACAAAATCCCTATTCTCCGTAACTTAAAACTCCAGGAGATCATCGATATAAATTACCTGAGCACCCCCGCGCTTAAAAACTATACCGAACTGGGCTTTGGACTACAGCGCGGTGTAATACGGGTAATGTATGGCCGAAGCTATAATACCAGCAGCAACATCCGCAATGCGTTAAGGGTGGGAATATCTTTTTAGAGTATCAAATAGTCAGTATCACGTATCAGGATTTTTTTGACTCAAGCCTTGTAAGCTAAGCTACTTTCGCTGCCGCAAGCCTCCTGGCTTGTGCGCCCACATGTTAAGTATACGCCATTCCTTTAGGACAATCAACAATATTTATTGTTACCTTAATGCTCTCGTATCAATCTTTTGCCACATTTAAAAACACAAAATTCCGGATATAAACTAACATCCGGAATTTGCATATTCATTACTTAGCATGGTGTTTACCTATCAGCGGGCCACAAGCCAGGAGGCTTGCGGCAGCACCGTAGTATCAAGTATCAGGTTTTTTAACCTCTGCACGGTGTTTTTTCTGAAATCTTGATACTATGTACCTGATACTTGATACCCATCTCAAAACTACTCCCTATATTAGCATCCTTTAATTGTACTCATGAATATATTTTACGGAACAGGGGTAGCCATGGTGACCCCTTTTCATGCTGATGGTAATGTAGATTACGACGGGTTGAGAAACCTGATTGAACATTTGATTGATGGCGGGGTGGAATACCTGGTATCATTAGGTACAACCGGCGAAAGCGCCACATTGAGTGAGGCTGAGCGAAAGCAGGTTTGGGCCTTTACTGCCGAAGTTGTGAATAAGCGTGTTGGTTTGGTTGCCGGTATTGGCGGTAATAATACTCATGAAGTTGTTGAGCAGGTAAAATCGTTTAATACTGCCGGTTACGATGCTATATTGTCATCAAGTCCGCATTATGTTAAACCTACTCAGGAAGGTATTTACCAGCATTATAAAGCTATAGCGCAACAGGCTAAGTTGCCTGTTATTTTATATAACGTACCCAGCCGTACCGGTAGTACTATAAGTGCCGAAACAACCGTGCGCCTGGCCAGGGATTTTAAAAACATTATTGGTATAAAAGAGGCATCGGGTAATTTCGATCTGTTTAATCAGCTAATGCGCGATAAGCCCGAAGGCTTTTTGTTTATATCGGGCGATGATCCGGTTACTTTGCCGATGATGGCTTTAGGCGCTGTTGGCGTAATATCTGTTATTGGTAATGCATTGCCGCGTCAGTTATCAGATATGGTACGTTTATTATTAAACAACGATTATAACGGCGCACACAAGGCACATTACAGCCTTATAGAGTTTACCCGCTTAATGTTTGCCGATGGCAGCCCGGCCGGTGTAAAAACCGCCCTGAAGCACTTAGGCATTTGCGGCGATACTGTACGCCTGCCATTGGTACAGGTAGGCCACACTACGGCTGAGGCTATAGTAAAAGAAACACAAAGTTTAGCTTAAAAGCATTAAGCATATTGTATAGAAAAGTCACATCGGTTACGATGTGGCTTTTTTTGTAGGCAAGAAGTTTGCGCGTTTGCCGCTTTGCGAATGGCGTTTGCTCAAAAAATTAATAAGCCCTTGAGGCATCAAAAAAAAAATACATACTTTAGTTATCAATTGATGGCGCAGCGTGTGTATCACTATATGTTTACGGATTAATTGTCTGATATTAAATTAGGTAGCTATATATTAGCTGAGATAAAACTATTAATAAAATTCATACAATGAAAAGACTCAACTTAATCATAAACTCAAAAGATGTAGATATTGAAAACTTGGGTAACGGATTTTACGAGGTTTATCTTAATAAATCAAAGGTATTCGGGAAACTATTAAAAAGGAATGACGGTTGGTTTATTCAAGGAGACAATCCGTTTACAGATTCAGAATTGAAAACTATTGGGTTTGAAATTGAAAAATTAGAATTATAAATATTTTGCCCCAACTGATATATAGTTAGCTTTACTTAACCACAATTTTTAATTTATAATGTATAGATCGTGGCTGCGGTTGTTTATGTGTTGTGTGGTTACGGCATTGTGCTTGTTTGCCCAACAAGCATTTGGTCAAAATACATTTGAAAAAGAGTTAAAGCAAAAGGTAGATTCGTTTTTAGCGCCCAAACCGGCTGGGTTACAGAAGCAGGAAGCTCCGCAGGTAGGGCAGGGCGAACTTTACCCCGGCGATGCGCCCTCGTCGTTATTAATACCTACAGGCTTTGGAGGCTACGGCACTTATATTTTTGGTGGTATTGGCGGTGCCTATCCCGAAGTGTACCGCAACAACAAGCCCGATTTAATAGGCTCTGTTGGTTTTTGCGTGGGCAACCCCATTGATGCGGTAAATTTTGCCGCCAGTTTAAACATTACCGATGTTCATAAATTTCGTGACTTCTCCGGTAATTTTATTTTGAGCCGCAAACTGTTTGCAGGCACAAGTATTTCTGGTGGTGCGCTACAGGTATTTGCCAACAATAAACAATCGGATGCGCCGGGGTCTACCTTTTTTATGGCCATAAGTCATGCCGTGCAAACCATTCCTTCCTTAACCCCGGGCTGTTCGCGGCTTAGCTATACCATTGGGCTGGGCAGTGGCAGGTTTTATAACAAAAGTCCGGATGATATTGCCAATGGCAAAGGTACGCACGGCACGGCCATATTCGGTGGCATATCATACGAGGTGATCCATCACATTAATTTAAACGCCGAGTGGACAGGGATGAACCTGGGTGTTTCGGCAGGTATACGGCCATTTAAAAGCCCCCTAAGCCTGGGTATTGGCGTGGCTAACTTAACTCATTACTCGTCAAACGGGGCCAATATGGTTTTCTCTATCGGCCTGCCGCTTTCATTAACCCGGTTGGTGGGGAATTGAGGACTTTATTGGTTTAAAAACTACCCATTTGTCATGCTGAACGTAGTGAAGAATCTATTCTACACCATGCTTCTTCGCCCAGTATAGTCTGCGAATAGATCCTTCGTGCCTCAGGATGACAAAGTTGAAAGATTGTCATTCCCCTTCAGCGTTTCATGAAAATTTATCACTCACTCCTTAAACTCTTCACCGGGCTATCCAGTGCCGCTTTTACGGTTTGTATGGCAATCAGCATGGCTGTTACCAGGGTAAGTGCCACTATGGCTACCATAAATGGATTTATGCTAATGGCTATCCGGTAAGCATAATCGTTAAGCCAGTTGCTCATTATCAGATAGGCAATAGGGCAGGCCACCAGGCAGGCAATTATTATCACCCCTAAAAACTCCTTCATAAACAAACTGATAATGCCTGTTACCGATGAGCCCAGCACCTTGCGGATACCTATCTCTTTGGTGCGTTTTTGGATGCTTAATGATATTAACCCTAATACGCCAAGCAGTACAATAATTATAGCCAGTATGGTGGCAATATAGGCGGCTTGTTTTAGCTGTAACTCGGTATGGTATACTTTTTTAAGCGCATCGTCCATAAAGTTGTAATCGAACGGAGCGGCAGGTAAAAGAATTGCCCACTTTTTTTGTAAGGCTGCAATGCTTTGCTGCATATTGCCGGGTTTTAGTTTGATAGAGAAAAAACGGTAGTAGGTGGTATAATTAACGTTCATGAAAAATATTGGCGTTATGCGGTCCTGCATCGATCCAAAATGAAAATCGGCGGTAACTCCGCAAATAGTGAACGGGGAGGTATTACCTTGTTGCATTACCTTTTGCCCTATCGCATCCGCAGGTGTTTTAAAGCCCAGTGCTTTTGATTGGGTTTCGTTGATCACTACCTGCATGGTATCGGCGGGCGTAAATACCGGTTTAAAAAAAGTGCCGACCTTTAAAGGGATATTATAAGTAGCTGCGTACTCATTATCGACCATTAAACCGGTTGCCACAACGGCTTGTGCAGGGTTTGCCCCCTGTTTATAAACTGGGAAGTTGCCGCCATTGTTGCCATCCATAATATCCCACGAGAGTGATACGCTGCTTACCTGCGGCATTTGCATCAATTGGTTTCTAATGCCACTCATCTTTTGAACGCCTTTAACAGACCAGTCGCGGGGGAGCTGGGCGTATACCACGTAATCTTTATTATAACCCAGGTTATTGCCAAAAAACAGGCCTATCTGTTGTGATATAATGATAGCTCCTATAAACACTACAGCTGCTGTACCAAACTGAAAAGCCACCAGCGTTTTGCGAAACAGCACGCTCTCTTTTACCGAAGCCAGCTTGCCTTTTAAAGAGTCGATAGATTTTAAGGCCGATAGTACCAGTGCCGGATAAATGCCGGCTAATACGCCAATAAACAAGGCAAATAAAAAGGGAATAGCGATAAAGTAAACCGGGAAACTAAACAAACCGCTGATCTGGGTGCCTAATACATTACTAAAGTAAGGCCGCGCCAGTATGTAAATTACTAATGCAATTACGGTAGCAATAAAAACCATTAATACCGACTCTGTTAAAAACTGCCAGATAAGCTGCTTGCGCAGGCCTCCCAACACCTTGCGGATACCCATTTCTTTCATTCGGCCAGATGAACGGCCAATGCAGATGTTTACAAAATTAACAATCGCCATTAGCAATATAAATAAGGCAATGCAGCCCAGGGTATAGCACATCTTTTTAACAATACCACCCTCGGCTTGTAAGTAATAATCTTTAAGCGGTACTGCTACTACAGTAAGGGTTTTACTCACCTGGGCGGCGGCATTTTTATTTATAAGATCATGGATAGGTTGTTGCAGATCTTTAGCGGTAACGCCATCTTTAACTTCAATATAGCCAACGGTGCTAAAGTTTGTCCAGCCCTCCAAATTGCGTTTAAAGTATTTGGCCGCGCTGGTCGTGAAAAAGAAACCGGAGTTGTTGTATTGGTTAAGGGTGGTTACCGAGTTGCGCGGCACATTGGCCAATACGCCGGTGATCATAAAATCGTGCTTATCGCCGCCAAAATTTTCAAAGCTTAGTGTTTGGCCAATAACATCTGTTTTACCAAAATATTTCATCGCCATATTGGGGGTAAGCACAACAGAAAACGGATCGTTTAAAGCCGTTGTTGCATCGCCATGCATCAGCTTTAAGCCATACATATTTAGCAGCGTGCTATCGCCCAGTTGCAGGCTTTCGCGAAAGTGCATATCTCCTTTTGATACATTGGTGGTAACCCCATCAAAATGGTAATAGTTGGCAACAAGGTTGGGATAATTATCGCGCAAAGCCCTGGGCAATTGTGCCGCCGAAGCAATTTCGTTGCCCTGGGTTGGGTCGGTCCATTTGCTAAGGAGTATATATTGGTTGTTGGCGTTTTTAAGCTGATGATTTACCTGCAGCTGCCCCCATATGTAGGCGCCAATAAGCAGGGTAAAAGCAATACCCACAGATAGCCCCAAAATGTTAATGAGCGAAAATCCTTTGTTTTTCCACAGGTTGCGCCAGGCCAGTTTAAAGTAGTTTTTGAGCATAAGGTTTGTTTTATCATATAAAGATAATTTGATAGCCTGATGTAAGTGCCTGCGTTAACATTATTTAACTTTTTGGTTCACTGGTTTATTGGTTCATTCGTTCACTTGTTCATTGGTATTTGCACGGGGTATAAATGTTTTTCATTATGCACCAATTTTAATAACATACGTTTTCTACCTGCCCTGCATCCCAACCATAAAAGACCAATGAACCAAACCAATGAACCAAATAAAAAACCCGGTTATTGATTGTAACCGGGTTTTTTATTTGGGAATAAGATTGATCAAAAAATCTTCCTTAGCTTTCTTTGTTTTTGGCTTCCTGAACCTCCAGGCGAATAGCCTGTGCCAGGTTTTTAAGATCTTGCATACCTTTACGAACACGGGTTCCGGCAGCGCTGTTTCCTTTGTTGTAGAATTTGTCGGCGTCGGCCTCTAAAGAAGCTACAAGCTCTTTTACTTCGGTGAATTTTTTCATTTAATTACTCCTTTTAAAATTATGAGGTTTATTTTTTTAATTAAAGCTAATCTATAAGGTTTTTTTTTAATTAAAAATTTTTAGAGCCGAAAAATAGTGCCTTTAAAGTGGTTTTTTTCCACATTTTGATGGTTATGCAGGTATTTACGCCTTAATTACATAATATTAATTTGTGCTTTTTGCTTATCGTATTGGAGCTATACGGGGATGATAATTGTATACTTTAATAATATTTATTAAAAATACTATTAAAGTGCATTTATTGTATTAATAAGCTTTATTGTGCTGGCTTATTTATTTTTGTTGCTTGGTTATTTATTGGTCTGTAATACCCGCTGGATTTTATAGGATAATAAACCCCGGTGTTTTATTTAAAATTTGGCTTGTATGGGGTACATTTTGCCGCATTTATTATAATAAAAAAGCCCGCGGCTTACAGGCCGCAGGCAATTCAATTTAATATTTATGGCTGATAGGCAGCCTTTAAAATATCTTTTGCAACAATTCTGGATGATGCGCGTGTACTTTAATTATCAGTTCGCCAAACAGGGTATTGGCCCAGGCAAACCATTTACGGGTAAAGTTATTGGCATTATCCTTATGGAAACCTTCGTGCATAAAGCCGGTACCGGCATGGGTGTTTTTAAGCATGTGCAGGCAGCGTGTTATCTCCAGCTTATCTGTTGAGGTAAGCGCGCGCATGGTAATAGCCATAGGCCAAATAAAATCTATCCCTACGTGCGGGCCGCCAATACCTTCGGCAACCTTGCCTTTAAAAAAGTAAGGGTTATCCAGGCTCAGCACAAACCGGCGGGTGTTTTGGTACAGCGGATCGGTAACCGGTAGCGAATCCAGGTAAGGCAGGGCCAGTAAACTTGGTACATTGCTATCATCCATCAGCAACTGGTTTCCGTAACCATCAACCTCAAAAGCTAAAATTTTACCATGCACCGGGTGATTGGCAACCGCGTATTTTTTAAGGGCGGCTTCTACTTCGGTAGCAAGGGCATTGCATTCGGCGGCGGTGGCGGCATCTTTGCCTATCACACTAAACATTTCGGCCATTTGCTTTAAGCTGGTAACGGCAAAATAGTTTGATGGGATAAGGAAAGGGTATATGGTAGCATCATCAGACGGGCGGAAGATAGAGCAGATCAATCCCACTGGTTTTACGGGGTTGCCGTAACCTCGGTTTGGCGCGGTATCGCTGGCGGTCTCGGTTTTACGCTGAAAATGGTATGGCCCTTTGCCGTTTTTACGTTGCTGTACTTTAAAAGTATCTAATATGGTTTTACCAGCTTTTTGCCAGGTTGCATCAAAAAAACTGGTATCGCCGCTAATTTTCCAGTAGTTATAGGCTAAGCGTACCGGGTAACACAGCGAGTCTATTTCCCATTTACGCTCGTGCAGTTCGGGTTTCATATCGGTAACATCGGTATCCCACTCGCTGCCGGTTGGGCCTTCGTTAAAAGCATTGGCGTAAGGGTCTATCAGCACGCATTTTGCCTGCCTGCTTAATACACCCTGTATCACTTTTTTAAGTTCCGGGTCGTTTTTGATCAGCGGCAAATATGGCCAAACCTGTGCCGATGAATCGCGCATCCACATGGCGAAGATATCGCCGGTAATTACAAAGGTATCGGGCTTACCGTCTTTTTCAGAATAGTTAACGGTGGTATCTAAAGTATTGGGGTAGCAGTTTTCAAAAAGCCAGGCTATCTCGGGGTCTTTAATATCGGCTTTAATTTTTTGTATGGTGGCTTCAACCGCTTTGCTGGTAAACTTACGGTCGGCCAGTTTTGGGCGGTGACTTTCAAATGTAGGCGGCGTTTTGCCCAGCCAGCTTGCTGCCGGTACAACGCCAAGGCCTAAACCGGCGGTGGCAACGCTGTTAATTTTAATAAAATGTCGTCTGGAAATCATAAGCAGTTTAAATGGTAGGGCGTAAAAATATAAAAGCGTTTGGTTATCCGAAAAAAAAACGTGCTAAATTAATTTACCTGTTCATATTATCAGGTAGTTAGCATTAATACTCTTGGATGTGCAGATCAATGAAACAAGAAAAGAAATCATGTTCATTCATTAATCCTGAAAATTGTGGTTGATACAAAATTGCGATAGGGATCGGCGCGGATACCGGCCAATGTGGCTAAGGCCCGTGCAGTATGAGCATAGAGCCCGGGCCGAAGGCATCGCCCATGAAGATATCAAATAGTTAGCATCAAGATTGATGGTCAGGAAAAAAGCGTAGAGGTATTCAAATTGTTCCCGTTCGCTTGAGGTACCTCAAGCACACCACATAAATACAACTTTACGTATCTCTATTGGTTTTGTATAGTCGCTGGGTATGTCCCGGCGGGAACAGACAATTATATACCCGATACTAACGGTATAAAAATAAAGAAGCTGGAGCCATGGCCAAAAGTACTTTCAAAACCTATTCTGCCACCCTGGCGCTCAATAAATTCTTTACATAATAGCAGGCCCAGGCCAACACCCCGTTCGTTGTTGGTGCCAAAACCCGGTTCGGTGTTTATGGAAAAGATTTTTTGCTGTTTATCAAGGGCAATGCCTTTCCCATTGTCGCTAACGGTTATTTTACATTCGTTAAGTAGCGGTTGGGTCTCTATATTAATAATACCCCCATGCGGGGTAAATTTAATAGCGTTGCTTATAAGGTTGCGCACCACCAATTGCAGCATATCCACATCGGCAATCGCGGTTATTTTATCGTTAATGTGGTAGTTTAAAACAATGTTTTTTTTGGAAGCCTGCATTTTCTCCATTTCCAGGGTGTTTTGCAATACCGCAAGCAGGTTAATGGGCATTAGGTTAACCAAGGGCCCCTCCATTTGCGATTTTGACCAATACAACAAATTGGTGAGCATTTGCATGGTATTGTTAGTTGCATTCAGCAGCTCTTTTTCCAGCAGGGGACGTTCCTGGCTACTCAACTCATTTTCGTTCAGCAACTCCAGGTAACTTTGTATGTTAATGAGCGGCGCACGCATGTCATGCGAGATGATAGACATCAGCTTTGTTTTTTCGGCGTTGCTTTGTTCCAGCTGGTCTTTTTGCAATAGTATCTGTTCGTTACGTATCTCAACAGTTATAGCTTTCTCGTCGGCTATGCGTTTTTCTTTATCGTAGCTTCTTCTGATGTATTTGATGATCACATAAACCGTTACCACCGGGATGGGGAAAACCGTAATCCTGTCTATAAACTCACCTTTACCTGTAGTAAATGGGTGCTTTACTAAAAAGGGGTAGTAATATTCTACAATGTGTATTATAAAAAAGCAAAGCAAATAAACGCTTAACCACATCAGGTGCTGCCGATACGGCGAAATTGCAAACAGCAGTAATAAATAAACCGGCCATATTAAGTCGGTAGAGCCGTTGATACCCGAGTTGGCAAAATAGTTTACAGAAAAAATGATGATCCCCGTTAATCCAAACACAATATTGTTGTGCCTGTGCCCATTAAACCGGGACTGGTAATACTGGTAAAAAAAGAAAGTACAAAGTAAAAAACACGAAACAGAAGCAACATAAAGCCCGGCAAATAAATTATACGGAATATAAAAACCACCCAGTATAATTAAGCTGATACTGATGGAATGGAAGATCCGGCTCTCTAAAGCAAATACTAAGGGGCTGCCAATTAACTTAGCCCAAAAAATATTGACTTTTTTTAAAACAGAATAATGCACAAGTTGGGGCATGGTGTAAATTACAAGCCGTTTTAGGTTAATAAAGATAGCTGATTGATACTAATACGGAGGATTTATTAATTTGTTCCGTATGGATATGATATTGACATCAACCAGTCTGTATCAGAGCGGCTTTAAAGTTACTTTCTGTTTGCCGACAGGTATTTGCCTATAATAATGCTGGTAATAAATACGGTGTAAAAGTGACTGATTAACCCTACAAACATTACCGCCCTTTTAGCAAGTAGTGATATGGGTGCTATATCGCCATAACCAATGGTAAGTATGGTGGTAAAGCTGAAATAATTGAGGTTGTTAAGTACCTGGTTTCTTTCGCCGGCGTTGGTAAATGAATGAGGCCGTTTGATCTCTATCTGGTAAAAAATAAAGGTGCCCAAAAGACAAAGGATCACAAAGCCACATAACGAAGCCGCCAATAATTCCCGGTTCACGTTTTTAGCGTATAATACTTCTTTATACACTTCCCTGGAAATAACCAGGAAAAAGATAATGTATACTATGCCATGCCAGCTTCGTAGATCCAAAAATTGAAGACTCCCGGCAAAAACATCCAGGGCGATATTAAATGTTATAACCAGCAGGAAGAAAAAGCGGAGTCGTTTTTTGTTGAAAAACACAATTAATCCAACAATAAAATTCTGGTAAATATCCAAAACGCCGGCAGTAGGCGTGGTGGCGAAGGTGTTGCCAAATATGAGTATTAAAAAGCTCACTAAAAGCAACTCATACCTTTTCTGCGCTATAAGTTTTTTCAGTGTTTTTACGATACCCGTGTATATCAGCAACAAGGTTAAATTAAAACTCCTGCTAACCGTAGTTGATATTTTCGTTCTCCTGCTTTCTATCCTTTCCATATATCCCCAAGTGTTTGTTTCTGCTGCCTGTTTGGCCGGGCATGTTTACTGCTTTTTTGCCTAAGTTATGTTGCACGGATAACTTATGGAATGTTAATCGGCCAAACTGGTAATTGTATAGACCAACAGGTTAATAGCAGGGATGGTTTTACACATGAATTGGGGGGGGCTAATCTAACTCCAACAAAAGCAGAAGGGCCATGGTTTGCCATCCGGCAATTTGCTCCTAACCGTTATCAATTTTATTTCTTATTTTACAGCATCCAATCAAAACCTATAAACCCGCAATATGAAAAGAATCCTTTTAAACTATAAATATTGTTTGGCCTTAACTATATGTGTTTTGTTGCTATCCAACCCGTCGGCCGGGTTAAGTTTATCTGCCTCAGCACAAAGGCTTGTTAAGCCCGACTCCAATCTCCGGGTATCTAAGGTGCGGCAAGTGCTTATCAGTCAGCAATTATTTTTGGTAGAGTTATCGCCGGTAAAAGGTAGTAAGCCGAAAGATAAATTAGTTAATTTTAAAGGAGAACTCAGGGATGCCTTTATGATAATTTGTTACAATGGCAACAAAACCATTGAAGAACTGGGTTGGAGCATGTGCCCCAACGGTAAATGTCCCATAGGCAAATCCTATAATGCCGGCACCAAAGAATATGATGAGCTCGACGGGGTGATCGCGGCAGCCAAAGCAAACAATATCAAACTCCAGGAAAAGCTCAAAAAACTCAGAAAACAATCCAGGTAGTGCAAATAGCTAAAAGTTTGGTATTGGTATCAATGGATAAACATTGTAAAAGAAAATAGCATCACGGTTTAGCGAAAATTCCGCGGGTAACAAGGTTGTTGGAGACAACTCCAACAACGGCTTTGGGTAATTTATGGAATGTTAATCGGCCAAACTGGTAATTTTATAAACCAACAGGTTAATAGCGGAGGGATGTACGATTCCTTCCTTGGGTAAGCGGGAGAAAGGGGGGAATTCAGGTGCTCGAACACTTATACGGTTAGTTGCTCGCAGAAACCCCTCCCTGCATTTACGCGCATTTCCAGCACGCCCCTCCCGAGGGAGGGAATTAAAAAACTTTCCGAACACCTATGGAGACAATTCCAACAACGGCCTTAAATTGTATAGACCAACAGGTTAATAGTAGGGATGGTTGTATACATGAATTGGGGGGCAATCTGAAGGCACTGACACGGGTGGAAACACCACAAAAGAGCAGTCGATATTATCCAGCCTCTCTTTTGTTAATCTGATTACACTAAAAATTTGACACGGTTAATACAACTTTATTGGGTAGGCTATCTTTAGAGGTAAACAGCCAGCCGGTTTCTATCAGGGCGCTATCTCCCGGCATTAGTTCGTAACCGGGCCCGCCTACAGATTGCGCCACTTCCTTGCCGCTTGCATTAAGGTAACTGGCATTAAGCTGCATGTATTTGTAGCGCCTGTGGCCGGTGTGCACTATCATGGCCTGTACTTTATACTGCCCGCGCCATTCGTCGTATTTATCTGCCATGTGGGTACACTTAATACCTTTTAATCCACCTTTAAAACTGATTTTTTGAAATGGCGGCCCGTTAACTTCGTCGGGCGTGGTAGTAGCATTCTGCGGGCTATTGCAGGCCAGTAAGCAAGCAGCAAGCAAGGTAATAAGGAAAGAGGCTTTCATGTCAACAAATATATCGTTTATCCTTTAGCCTGTGGTGGGTGTTTTCGCCGTGCCAGCCAGGGATGTTCTATCCTAAGCGCAATCAATAAGTAAGGACGAGCAGCGACTTTTCTATTTATTATTTCATACACCAAAGTATATGTTTTTACAGCTATGCTTCTAAAGTGGCAAGGTTTGCAGCGGTTATACAACAGCAAACTAACTAGAATGGTGCGGTGAAAATAGGCCAACCTCGGGCTGAACGATTACAAAATAGCTAAGGAAGAGTTTTTTTATAAGGGCCTAAAAATTTGCCTCCATTGAAATGAACTAAATGATCCGGATTGTCTGCAGTCCAAACTTCGGTTTCCCAGCCAATGTCAACAATGTTTTTTCGAAAATCATTTTTCGAAGTGAATGCGGTAACAAAAACTAAATCGGCAGAGCAGTCTTTTAATGCTTTTTTTAGTTCCAATATTCGCTCTTCGCTCATTGGTCCTGATGTGAAAAATGCTTCAATTAAAAAAAGCCAAGTTCTTTCCTCGTTGTAAGCCACGATATCAGGCAAGGAGTCATGAGTCAGTTCAAAAAAGCCAAGTTCTCTCAATTTATCATCATCACGTAGCAAATATTTGTCGGTAGCATCTCCTACATATAGAACCTTGCACTCCCCTCCAAAACGAGGCAAAAACTCTTCAATTATTTCTCTCTGAAGTTGATTGTGCCCTCCTCTGGAAAAATCTAATATATGCCCGGTCGATAAAGTTACCCGGACCTTCGGCATATCTCTTTTACGCTGAAGTATTTCACTTAGACTTGGACGATTTTTAGTAAATAATTTTAATTTTATTTCCCAGTCCTCAGTGCCATAGTATGTAACAAGGCTCTTAAATTCACCACTTAGGGTGTATCCACGAGTAGGGTCGTTTGGTGCAGCACTTGGATTGTTTGCGCTATTTAAAATTAAGTCGGCTAATACAAGTAATTTCAGATGCTTTCGTCTTACGTCATCATAGGAGCCGGGGGAGATGTTTTCTTCAAAATTTAGATTTATGAACTTAATTATATCTCTTGTTTTAATATGTCTATGTTCGTTTTGGCCTTGCGCATCTTTCCACGATTTCTTGACACCCGAGACAGCAAGGAAGGCGAGTGCCATGCTTTCAAGGCCACGTTCTCTTTTGCCAGAGAACGGAATACCCACACTAAACAGAATATCTAAAGCCTCGTTAATAAGTTTCTTAGTCCCCTCTGATTTTTTTGAATTTTTTAAATAGTCATTCATATATTGGTAATATCAATTAATTTCAAGCAGCGACTTGAGAGGGTTTTTCTCTATAATAACATTCTTTTAAAGCTTGTGCCATTCTATAAGCCAATAGCGGAGGTACAGCGTTTCCTATTTGATAAAACTGGCTGGTCTCCGAACCTGTGAAAACAAAATTATCGGGAAAGGTTTGTAATCTCGCAGCCTCTCTTATTAATAATCTACGACGTCTTCCATCATAAAGCTTAATTCTGTGCATGTCACCAGTTGCTGAAGATAAATTTCTACAAGTTAGTGTGCGAGAGGGTCTATCAGAATACAAGTCTCTTGGATTTACACATTTTGAAGCTTTCTCATATTTCGCTATGTAAGTGTCTTGGGCAGGTGTTAGAAACTTGCTTTCCTCGGGTACAGTATTCATCAAATCAAAAATGGCATCTCCGACAGTAAACTTTTGAGTTTCTGGTTCGGGAAACTTAAAATCGGAATTGTGCCCAACTAAAAAGAATCGTTCTCTATTCTGAGGAACACCGTAATTAACAGCATTAAGAAGGCGGCAATCTGTCTTATATCCGAGATTTTCCAATTCTTCAATAATTAACTCAAGATACCACTTGTTTGAATATAATAACCCTCTTACATTTTCAAACATAAAAACCTTGGGGCGAACTTTTCGAATAGCATCAATAAAAAACGGAAAACCATTCCTCGAATCATGAATCCCATTTTGATTTCCACCTACGCTAAAAGGTTGGCAAGGGGGACCGCCAATTACAATATCAGCAGCGGGATATACAGATTCAAGTGAAAGTTTCTCAACAAAACAGTCTCCTTTTAAATTGGTTTTATAGGTAAGGGCAGCATCAGGATTCATTTCAAAACCAATTGTTTTAAATCCAGCAGCCTCAAAGCCAAGAGCAAGTCCTCCACAACCTGCAAACAAGTCTAAGACTACAGCTTTTTCGGTAATTCTAGGGGTTAGTAAGTTATTAATTAGATCAATGTAACTCATGAATATATACTTTAAAATAAAAGTAGGTAAAATATTTATAATTACTAATTATTTTAGCATTCAAATAGATATTATATTAAATTTTATTTTGCTAAAATATGCAATTTCAATAAGTTTATTGGACTATCCAAGTAAGCCTTTATCAACATTGTGCAATTCTATCACGCATTTTGTTGATGTTGTCATCCCCAACAATGGCTTCGGTCAAGCGGCCAGTATTTGCGATATAACAGGAAAGCCCTCGCATTAGCGAGGGCTTTCCGCTTGCAAATCCAAAATGCAAATCTGCCCGTCTGGCGGGAGACGCAAAGTATTGCGTACCCACAAAAAAATGGTTGCTTACTGCGCAACCGCCACCTTCAACTCCTGCTCAACTTCCTCCACGGGTGCCTGCTGTTTTTCTTCCTTCACAAAATCATCCAGCCTCACTGCGGGGCCATCGGCGGCAAGCTCGCTTCCGGCAACTTTCGATTTAAATATGGGCCATAATAATTGGGCATACCATTGGTCGCCTTCGTAATGGGATATGCCGTATGTTTTAGGGTACTGCCTGCTGATGAGTGCCGTACCGAAAATAATATCCCATAAAAAAAACATGTTGCCAAAGTTGCCTTTGTAATAGCCTACGCCATCATCTGTTGTTGCGGCGTGGTGGGCATGGTGGGTGGCCGGGGTTGATATTACGCGCTCCAGTACCCAGGCTATGGGATGTAATACTTTGTAGGTGTAAAAGGGTTTATCCCATGGTATGCTGGAGTGTGCCAGGGTGGTAATGGTGCCTTTTATAGCTTTTACAATTACGGCGGGGATACCCAAACCCAGGTAAACCAGGGCGGTGGTTAAATAGGTTTGCGAAAAAAACAGGGTATAAATGGCGTTTTGCCTGCTGGCCATGGCCATGCCCATGTACGATGCCGAGTGGTGCGTACGGTGAAAACGCCATAACCATGGTATTTCGTGGTGCAGCCGGTGGTACCAGTACTGGGTAAGGTCATCGGCAATTGCTATGATGATAAAGCCCCAGAAAAAGGGCACCCAGTTAAAAAATTCTTTAAGCCCCGGCAGTGCAACCGGCAAAAATTTAAGCCCGAAATAGGCAACTGCCGGTCTGATGATAAGCCTGGGCAGGGTAAAGCAGGCAATATCAACCCAGCGCTCGTTTTTGGGCCATTTCTTTTTGTACAGGCCAAAAGAAAACTCAAATACCCCAATAAAGAATACTAAGAACGGGAACCCATAACTATCCAGGTGGGTATAGATGTTTTTGAAAAAATTAATCGTTGCTTCCATTGCCATCGTTATTTTTAGTGTTTACAGATTTTGTTTGTTGCGTTTTTACCGGTTGCTTTTTTAACCACGGCCGCTGGCCTGTGATGGTAAAAGTGATAAACATGGCTGCTATGGGCAGTATGTAAATGAATAAGCTTAAGATAACATTCTTGGTTATCCGCTGCCGGGTGGCTTGTTCCATTTTCATGATTATTGCGTTTTTGTTGGTTTAACGGTTACTTGCTTTTCGGCGGGCGGATTGCTCAGCAATCGCTGGGTTAAATACAAGCCGCCAAAAATAATGATGAAGGGTACCAGCGTGACAATGATGCCAACCAGTATCTTTTTTCCTAAAATTGTTACATCTGATAGTGTCATAATATGTAAAGAGTTTTAGCCTCACCCTGCCCTCTCCAAAGGAGAGGGTTCTTGATCGGCTTGGTTTTAAATGCCTCTCTTTTGAAGAGGTTTTTTGATTTGCTTGGTTTTTAAAGGTTCATTCGTTATAGAGCGTTCTTAATCTACTTGGTTTTTAAGTCCTCTCCTTGGGAGAGGATTATTTGCTATTTTATTTTTTGTTTTTGTGCTCATGATAGCTACGCTGTTTAGGTGAGGCTAATACCCCGGGTTTTGTGTAAGCTGGTTATTAAGCAGTACCTCTACCTGTGGTATCGGGAATAGGTTGTATTTGGTATCTACCCCCGTTTTTTGCGGTATTTTATGTAATGCATCTACCAGGGTGGTGCCTCCCTGCCTTACCAGGTCGAACCAGCGGTGCCCTTCTTGCATCAATTCTTTTCTGCGTTCCAGGAAAACCGAATCGCGAAAAGCCTGTTGGGTTAACCCTGTTGTAAGATTGGCTACGTTTGCCCGGGTGCGTACCTTGTTAATGGCTACATAGGCGTCGCCGGTTGGGCCGCTTAATTCGTTCACTACCTCGGCATACATCAGCAGTACATCCGCGTAGCGCAAAACCGGGTAATTTACAGCGCTTTGTGATTGTATGGTTAATGGCGAAAGGCTGTAATCAACAAACTTGTTAAAGTACGGCGTATAGGCATTTTTAAACACCACGTATTTACCGGTTGCGGCGTTGTAAACAGAATCGTAAAAAGTTACTGCCCTGCGGGTATCTGTTTTGGCAAATAATTTTGATACGCTGCTATCTGCCGGAATATCAATAGGGAATGTACCTGTATTAAAAGAGGTGAAGCTTTGGCTTAAATTCTGAGCGCTGTTCAGCTCGCCAAGGTTGGTCTCAAACTGAACCGAAAAAATATGCTCCACACCGTTTTTGGTAGCTTTCTGAAAAACATCTTTATAATTGGTAAACAGGGCATAGCCGTAGCCGCCGTTAATTACCGTATTTAACTCTGTTAAAGCTTTGCTGTAATCTTTACGGGTTAAGTATACTTTGGCCAGTAAAGTGTGTGCGGCTCCACCTGTTGCACGGCCAAGGTCGGTACCGGTAAATGATTTGGGCAGGTTGGTAGCGTCGGTAAGGTCGCTTATTATTTGCGTGTAAACATCTTCGGCAGCGGTACGTTTTACAAAAAGCTTGCTCAGGTCAAGGCTTTCGGGGTTGTGTAAAACCAATGGCACATCGCCCCAAAGGCGTACCAGGTTAAAATACAGCAAGCCGCGTATAAATTTCGATTCTCTTATTAAACGGGCACGCAGCGCGGTATCTATTGATATGTTGGGGATATTATCAATAGCGATGTTGGCGCGGTTAATACCATAATATATTTGCTGCCACACCTTTTGTACCCGGCTGTTGGATGATATATAGGTTGCGGTGCCCAGGGCCCGTACATCGGGGTTGGTATTGCTTGGGCTGTATACCTGGTTATCGCTGGCGTTTTCTACCAGTAAATTAAGCTGGCGGCCGTAAAGCGGGAAATCGCCGGCAGGGTCGCTGTTAAGGGTGCCGTAAATGGCATTTACTGCCGATGTAGCATCTGATGCCGTTTTAAAAAACTGGGTAGTAACAATTACCGAGGTTGGGTTCTCATTTAGTTTATTGCATCCCGATAGGGCAATGGTCACTGTTGCCGATGCAAGAATTATATATATAGCTATTTTTTTCATGATGATATGTATTAAAAAGTAACCGCTAAGCCGGCCAAAAAGGTGCGTACCGATGGATAGGTACCGTAGTCGATGCCTTGTTTGGTGTTGTCGTTATCGTAAAAGCTTACTTCAGGATCGAGGCCTTTGTATTTGGTGATGGTTACCAGGTTTTGGGCCGATAGATAAACCCGCAGGTTTTTGGCATGAATTTTTGAAAGTGCCCCACCAGAGAAGCTGTAACCCAACGAAGCATTTTTAAGCTTCAGGTACGAGCCGTTTTCGATGTACCTGTCGGTAACCTGCGGCACCGGCGAGTTGGTTGCCCGGGCTACAGTACCGGTGGTGTTATCCGGTGTCCAACGGTTTAGCAACGTGGCCGATGCGTTATTGCTAAGGGTTGGCCGCTCCAGGGTTTGCTGTAGCAGGTTAAAATTTTTGCTGCCGTACGATCCCTGGAAAAATACCGAAAGATCAAACCTGCCATACGTAAATGTATTGGTAATGCTGCCCGTAAACTTGGGTTGCGCGCTGCCAAGGCTATGCTTATCGGCAGTGGTTATTACACCATCGTGGTTGGTATCTACATATTTGGTATCGCCCACTTTTTGCGGTACACCGGCTAAAGTAGGTACGCCTTTGGCCAAATCATCGGCGGTAAGCAAGCCATTGGTATTATATCCCCAAAAAGTACCTACCGGCAAACCTACCTTTACAATTACCGGCGATAGCTGCCCCGTGGCCGCTACCGGGAAATAGCTTTGAATACCCTGGCCAAGGTTTAATACCTTGTTGCGGTTAAGGGCAAATACAATGTTGGTTTTCCAGCTAAAAGTTTCGCCTTTAATGTTATCGGTATTTAAAGCCAGCTCAATACCTTTATTAGATACACTGCCTACATTCTCGAGCGCGCTGGCATAGCCGGTATAAAGGGGTAGCGGTACGTACAACAGTAAATCGCTTGTTTTTTTGTAATAGGCATCAAATACCAGGTTTACGCGATCATTAAACAAGCCTATATCAAGGCCGCCATCGTATTGGGTGGTAGTCTCCCATTTCAGATTAGGGTTGGCTATCTGTACCGGCGAAATACCGGTTACCAGCTTGCTGCCAAAATAATAGTTTGTTGGCGACAGGGCCGCTAGCGAGCTGTAAGGAGGTACCTCCGAGTTACCGGTTTGCCCCGCGCTTAACCTCAGTTTTAAATTGCTGATGGTGTTGCTTAGTGGTTTAAAAAAATCTTCGCGGTTGGTGTTCCATGAAAGGCCCGCGGATGGGAAATAACCCCATTTATTGTTGGCCCCTAGTTTTGAAGAACCATCTGCACGACCGGATACCGTTAAGTTATATTTATGCTGATAAGAGTAGTTTACCCTTGCCAGGTACGAGTTTAAAGCCGAATTATGTGCCGACGATGTGGGAAGGTTGGATACACCGGCGTACGATAGGTTATCGAACGAGGTAAGATCATTAGGGAATTTTTGTGCCGAAGCTACAACCGCGTCATCTTTGGTGTACTGGGTGGTATAGCCTGCCAGTACAGTTAAAAAGTGGGTTTTGTTAAAAGCATGATCGTAATTAAGGGTGTTTTCATTTAACCAGCTTAGCGTATGGCCCGAGCCTATTGACGCGTAGCCACTGGCTGCATAGCCTGTTGAGCTGCCCGCCGGCGAACCGGTGAACGATGGCGCGTAGTATTGCTGCGATGCGTTTAAGAGATCAATACCGGCAGTTACTTTTAAGGTAAGGTCGTTCAGCAGCTTGTATTCGCCGGCAACATTACCCAGTATGCGGGTGAGCGTAGTGGTATTGGTTGTGGCGGTTATATCCTGTAGTGGATTGGTTGTAGATGCATTGTATGGGTTGGATATATTATAACTGCCATCTGCGTTTTTAATAGGCGCAACCGGCGATGTTAATATCAGGCTGGCAAAAGCGTTGCTGAAATTAATACTGTTGTAAGAGCTGCCCGCAAGCTTGTTTTCGATAGACTGGCTGCCGAAGATGTTGGTAGAGATCTTGAATTTTTCTGATACGTTACGTTCGTAATTGGCCCGGGCCGAGTACCTTTTAAAGCCGGTGTTTAATATGGTACCCTTTTGGTTAAAGTAATTACCCGAGATAAGGTACCTCGATTTTTCGTCGCCACCTGATACAGACAGCTCATCGTTGAGTACCGGTGCGCTGCGCAGGGCCGAGCTTTGCCAGTCGGACCCGCTGCCCAAAGCTGTTATCTGCGCGTTGGTAAAAGTTTTGGCAACACCATCGCTGGTATTAATATCGTTTACCAGCGAAGCCCATTGACCGGCGTTTAACAGATCGAGCTTTTTAGCAACCCGCTGCGTACCGTAGTAAGTGTTGAAGCTTACATTATTGGTGCCTTTTTTGCCGCGTTTGGTGGTAATAATAACCACACCATTGGCCCCGTGCGAACCATAAATAGCGGTAGCCGAAGCATCTTTTAATACCTCTATAGATTCGATATCGCTGGGGTTGATGGTTGATAGCGCGTTTACGCTGGTACCTATGGAGCCGATGTTGGCATTATCGTTATTGTTGTATACAATAAAGCCATCTATTACATATAAAGGCGAGTTACCAAAAGAAATGGAGTTGCCCCCACGTATCCTGATGGTGGCCGTACTACCCGGCTGGCCCGAGTTTTGGGTTACCGCCACGCCTGATACCGAGCCTTGCAGCAAATTATCAAAACCGGCGGCTGGCTGATTAAGGATGTTTTTTGGTACCGAGGCAATAGAGCCGGTGATATCGCTCTTTTTTTGCGTGCCGTAACCTACAACTACCACGTCGTTCAGCTGGCTTACACTTTCGGCAAGTTGAATGGTAATGGGGCTGCCATTGGCAACAACCTCTTTGGTTCTGTAGCCAATAAAGCTGATAATTAAAGTATAGGGGAATTTTTGACCCGTAATAAAAGAGAAACTTCCGTTTTGAGCGGCAGCTACGGCGTGGGTGGTTCCGAGGATTTTGATAATGGCGCCTGCTATAGGCTGTTTGGTAAGCGAATCGATAACCTTACCCTCCAGGTGCGAGTTGATGGTGGGCGGCGGTTCTGTTTGGGCCGAGGCCGAAAGTGTTACAACGGATAAAAAGAGTACAAATAGAAACTTAAAGGGTATACTTTTTTCATGGATATATATTTCCATACATTTGGTGGTTTTATGTTAAATAGCGTTAGTTGTTAGTAAAGCGATGGGATGAGGGCCGGTAGTGATTGGCGTTACGGCCGGTTCCTGATCCTGATTACCGGCAAAGCTTCCTTGCTGGTTTTATTGTTGGTAATTCTTAAATATTCATTGTAATTTCTTGCTTTTTATTTGCAGACTGTTACTATTATCCTGCGTTTTCCAGGGTATAATTTGCAGTCTTGATGATCAATAGAAGTATTAGCAGGGGAGGGCCGGATCAGCAACAACAGGTACAACACATTTGCATATCACTCAATGAGGTATGTACTGTGGCTAAGAAATGGAGATTTGTAATTGTCTTCATTACGGTTGTTTATCAGCGCAAATATAGAAAATATTTTCAATTACTATAATGTCTATAGTTTTTATAGTAATTAATTATTTTTTTGCAGATTTGTGAGTAAAACTGCTATTTTATTTAAATCCGAACACTTAACGTATTTATTTTCAATTTGTTAAATGTTCGCCCCCGAACAGCGAACGCCCTCGCTTAAAAGCGAACACCTGGCAGGTGTTGTAAGTCTGAAAGTCTTTTGTCCGAAAGTCCTTTATCCTTTCTCCAAAAAATGCTAATTTTCCCCTCATGCATCACCCCGAAGATAACCCCTGGAAAATAACCTCCCAGAAAAGTATATACAATAACCCCTGGATCGGCCTTACGGAGTACCAGGTGATTAACCCATCCGGTAACCCAGGCATTTATGGCAAGGTGCACTATAAAAACCTGGCCATAGGCGTTTTACCTTTGGATGAGGAGCTAAATACTTACCTGGTAGGGCAGTACCGTTTTACCATCGATCAATACAGCTGGGAAATGCCCGAAGGCGGCGGCCCCGAAGGCACCGACCCCCTCGAATCTGCCAAACGTGAGCTCCTGGAAGAAGCCGGCCTCAAAGCCAGCCAGTGGACCGAGATCCAACGCCTGCACCTCAGCAACTCGGTAAGCGACGAATTGAGCATTATTTATGTGGCTCGTGGCCTTACCCAACACGAGGCCGAGCCTGAAGATACTGAGCAGCTTATCATCAAAAAAATCCCCTTCGCCCAAATGTACCAGATGGTTTGTAATGGCGAAATTACCGATGCCATGACGGTTGCTGCTGTACTTAAAGTGCAGTTATTGTTGTCGGAAAAACTTTTATAGCGCTACTCGTTTACAAAAAATGCCTAAATTTGGCACCCGATGAAAAAGTTTTTAGGCTATTTTCTTACACCAATAGCTACCGGAGCATTTTTGCTGGTATTGGTTATATTTCAGCCAATACAGTGGGCGAGTTTTCGTTTTCTGGGATATTCTGCCCATAAAAAAGTGGTGGATGTATTAAATTTCTGTTTGGTGAGTACGGTTTACCTGCTTGGCAATACGGTAACCTTTATTAATAAACAAAACCTGCCTACCGATAGGTCTATCATTTTTTTAGCCAATCACCAGGGCCTGCTGGATATTCCACCGTTGATCTGGTATCTGCGTAAATACCATGCTAAGTTTATATCTAAAATTGAGTTAACCAAGGGCATTCCATCCATCTCCTATAACCTGAAACATGGCGGCGGCGCCAATATCGATCGTAAAGATCCGCGCCAATCCATTACCGAAATTATGAAACTTGGCCAGCGAATGAAGGAAAATAAATGGTCGGTAGTAATATTCCCCGAAGGCACCCGCTCAACGGATGGCACTGTAAAAACCTTCCAGGCGGCCGGTATAGCCACTATTTTGAAGAAATGCCCGAATGCTTTGCTGGTACCCATCGCCATAAAAGATTCCTGGAAAATGATCCAATACGGTATGTACCCCTTAAATACATTTACCGCTATGCAGTGGGAGGTGCTTGCCCCTATTGAGCCAGCCGGCAGGCCTGTTGATGAGGTGGTGCTGGAAGCCGAAAATATGATTAAAGCAGCGCTATCTTGATTTCGGATTTTTTATTTTCTGAACCGGAATTACTAAGTCTGTTAATCAGATTTTCTGGATTTGATTAGTCTTTTCGCCATTTAGCCCATCAATCCTTGTTCGGGCATCATCTGCACATCTGAAATCCGCATATCTGCACATCTAATACCCCATCTGCACATCTCCTCCGTTACTTGTTGATATTCAGTTAAATGTTAACAAATAAATCACACATAGTTTACGTTTATATGAAACCTTATCGCTTATTTTTATAGACCTATAAAATGGGTCGGCTAAAATTAACTAAAATCAATTTTTATGACCTGGAGAAAGTTTAGCGGTGAGGTGATCCAAACACCTATTATGGAAGAGGTAGAAAAGGCTATTGAACGCGAAGCCGCCCTCGGTAACAAGCTTAAAGTATGTATCGGTACAGATTCGCAGGTTAAAGGCGCAGTAACAGATTTTGCTACGGTTATTGTTTTTCTGCGCGAAAAGCGCGGCGCTTTTATGTTTATCCACCAGGAACGTACATCGCAAAAAATGACCATTAAAGAAAGAATGCTGAGCGAAGTGCAAAAATCTATCGACATTGCCTACAAGCTTTGCGATCTGTTAGACCTGTACGATGTGGATTTGGAGGTGCATGCCGATATTAATACCAACCCAATGTTTAAATCTAATGCTGCGCTGCACGAAGCCATGGGTTATATTTTAAGTATGGGCTTTGTATTTAAGGCTAAGCCAGAAGCTTTTGCCAGCTCGTACTGTGCCAATAAAATAGTACAGTAAAAGCGCGAAACTAAACAGGCGTGTATTTATATTTGGTCATTAAATACAGACCGAAATAACCATGTCGCCACTAATTGAAATTAACGATCCGGCAATTGCGGGCCCGGATACCATACTTATCGATGCCCGCGCCGGGAAAGATACCCACGATCGCTATCTTGCCGGTCATCTAAAAAATGCTGCCTACGTTGATCTTGATCTCGATCTGGCAGCCCACGTTACCGATGCCTCACAAGGCGGACGCCACCCATTGCCCGCTATTGAAGATTTTGCCGCCCTTTTGGGCCGTTTAGGCGTTACACCATCGAGCCATGTTGTGGTTTATGATGATAAAGCAGCTGCCTTTGGTGGTGCCCGTTTCTGGTGGATGTTAAAAGCTATAGGGCACAATAATGTACAGGTACTAAACGGTGGTTTACAGGCTGCTAAAGATGCAGGTATCGGGTTAAGTACTGAAGAATACACATCAACAGCTGTCGCTCCATACCCTGTACCTGCAACCTACGCTGGTACTGTTATTATTGATGAGGTGGCTGAAGCTGCCCATGATTCTAATCACATTGTGATTGATGTACGCGAAACCCCACGTTACTTAGGCCAAACCGAGCCTCTGGATTTGATTGCAGGCCATATTCCTGGTGCCTTTAACCTGCCCTATGTAACCAACCTGGGTGCCGATGGCAAATATCTTGATGCAGACACATTGCGTAAAGTTTATGAAGATGTCATTGGCAATGTAGCACATGATAACATCATTGTTCATTGTGGATCTGGCGTTACAGCTTGCCATACCCTGTTAGGTATGGAGTACGCTGGTATCAGCGGACCACAATTATACGTGGGTTCGTGGAGCGAATGGTCAAGGCGGGATTTGCCTGTTGGTACTACCGAGCGATAAACTTCTGCAGGCAAAACAATTGTATCTTTTTTTTGTGGACCATTAGTGAAAACATACGTTTTAAAAACAGAGCAAAAAATCCCCATTAGCATGGCCCAGGCCTGGGATTTTTTCTCGTCGCCATTAAATCTGGCTAAGATAACCCCGCCCGAGATGAGTTTTGCGGTAACATCAGATTATGCCGCCGATACCAAAATGTATCCCGGCATGATCATTACCTACAAAATATCTCCCTTATTAGGGATAAAGATGAATTGGATGACAGAGATCACCCATGTTGCCGATAAGCAATACTTTGTTGACGAGCAACGCTTTGGCCCTTATGCTTTGTGGCATCATCAGCATCATTTTAAAGAGATAAAAGGTGGTATACAGATGAATGATATTTTGCATTACGCCATTCCTTATGGCTCTATTGGTACCATTGCCAATAAGGTTTTTGTAGGCAAGGAGGTGAAAAAGATATTTGCCTTTAGGGAAAAAGCAATTGAGATGCTGTTTGGAGTATACAAGGGTTAGCTATATCGTTAAAAAGGGTCATGTCGAATTTATCCCGATATGACCCTTTTAAGACTAAGCGTTTATACCAACTGCATCAAAGCTTCCTTACTAAAGCCTTTTAATTCTGTAGTACGGTTATCACGGATCTTTTGTGTCCAATGCGGATCGGCTAGTAGGGGGCGACCAACAGCCACAAGATCAAAATCGCCACGGTCCATGCGGCGGAGTAATTCGTCTAATGAACTTGGGTTTGAGCTTGCGCCGCCAAATGCTGCCAAAAACTCACCATCTAAACCTACCGAACCAACGGTGATGGTTGCTTTGCCGGTAAGTTTTTTGGCCCAACCTGCAAAATTTAAGTCCGATCCTTCGTATTCGGTTTCCCAGAAACGGCGTTGTGAGCAATGGAAAATATCCACGCCTGCATCGGCCATTGGGTTTAACCATGCCTCTAACTCTTGTGGTGTTTTGGCAAGCTGGTTGGTATAATCGGCCGGTTTCCATTGCGATAAGCGAATAATTATCGCAAAATCATCACCAACCTGTTTCCTAACTTCTTTAATTACCTCAATAGCAAAGCGGCTGCGTTCGGCTAAGGTTTTACCGCCATATATATCGGTACGCTGGTTGGTTGCATCCCAAAAAAACTGATCTATCAGATAGCCATGCGCACCATGTATCTCCACGCAATCAAAACCTAGCCTTTTGGCATCGGCCGCCGCGCGGCCAAAAGCCGTAATAGTGTCAGCAATGTCCGCATCGGTCATGGTATTGCCATTGTTAAACCCAGGCCTGTTTAAGCCCGATGGCCCCTCAAATGGTTGCGATGGCACCCATCCCGAGCGGTGGTTATCCATAATGCCCATGTGCCATATTTGCGGCCCCATTGCGCCACCGGCGCTATGTACACCATCAATTACATTTTGCCATCCGGCCAAAGCGTCGTTACCGTAAAAATGGGGGATATTGGCATCATTTGAAGATGAAACACGATCAATAACAGTACCTTCAGATAAAATTAAACCAACTTCGCCCTCGGCACGTTTGCGGTAATAGGTGGCAACATCGGCAGTGGGTACGCCGTTTGGCGAAAATGAACGTGTCATCGGTGCCATTACAATGCGGTTTTTGATATTTAACGATTTCAAGCTAAACGGCCTGAACAATGTGTTATTAGTGCTCATTATATATTGTTTTAGTAAATGTTTAATTATAATTCAGATTCAACCAGTTTGCTTAAGGCCGCAAAGGCTTCCTCGTTGCGTTTGTAATAAGTCCACTGTCCAACGCGGGTAGATGTAACCAACCCGGCACGTTGTATAATGGTAAGGTACTCTGAAACGGTTGACTGTGTAAGCCCGGCCTTGTGCTGGATTTGCCCAACACAAACCCCATTGTCGAAACCATATTTCTCTTGGTCGGGAAAATTTAGCTCGGGCTCTTTAAGCCATTGCAAAATCTGCAGCCGGGTTTTGTTTGATAGCGCCTTAAAAATCTCTAACTGATCCATGGTGCAAAGATATATCGACTTTTCCCGATATGTCAATTAATAAAGAAGAGATGACATTGGGTTGATAGAAGAGTGACCTGTAGGCTAAAGACTACAGGCTTAGTGGGAACTTTGCAAACTCGCGCGGTATGGCAACGGGATTGCCACGTTGTCGCCTGCAATGATTTTTCTTATTTTACGTCACCCACCAAAAATCAAGACTGCACGCCTGTAATCTAAAATCTGCACATCTGTAATCTAAAATTCAAACGCCGCATCGCGTTCGGGGTTATCCAGTTTGGTACTTTTACGTTCGCCGGCAACAATTACATGCAGCATGTTTATCTGCTCGGGGTGCTCGGTAAAAAGGATATCATCGTGTACTTGAAACTTTTTTACTTTGCTAATGCCTTTTACTTCAAAATAAACCCAGGCGGCATCTTCCTGTATTTCGTAACCAACGTAGCTCAGGTTAAGCGCTTTGCCGTCGGCTTTAATGGTGAGGTGTTTTTTAATATAATCGGTAAGTAGTTGATTTACTTTAGTTTTATCGCCGGGTTTTACAATGTCAACATGGGTTTTGTATTGTTTGGCAAGAGTGTGCTCCAGGTCGTCATAAAAAATGCGGCAGCTTACTTCAACGCTTTGGTTTTTGGCGTTGTGGGTAATTTCGGTAACACTTACAAAAAAGGGATGGAAGAAGCTGAGCCAGCTTATAAATATTAAATGCAACATAATTGCGTTGGTGTAATTGTAATTACCACAAAAAACGCTATTTTTATTGGCAATTGCGAATAAGCTCATGACTGACTTTTCATTATACTTCCAGTTAGGATGGCAACACATCTGTAACTGGGAGGGATACGACCATATTTTATTTGTTACCGTGCTTTGCGGTACCTACCTGCTGGCCGACTGGCGCAAGGTGCTGGTATTGGTTACCGCCTTTACCATAGGACATTCTATCACACTGGCTTTAAGTGTTTTAAATGTTATTCATATCAATACTTCGCTTATTGAGTTTCTTATTCCTGTTACCATTGTTTTTACAAGTTTGGTTAATGTGCTCAATAAAAAGCGTACAACAGGTACCATGCGCCTTAACTATTCGCTGGCCTTATTTTTTGGGTTGATACATGGCATGGGTTTTTCTAATTACCTTAAAAGTTTATTGGGCACCGGCAGTAATATTACTGCCGAGCTGTTTGCTTTTAACCTTGGACTGGAGTTTGGGCAGGTATTAATTGTAATATCTGCGTTACTAATCTCCTATTTGCTCATTAAACTTGCTAAAACCCCACAGCGCGATTGGACAATGTTTTTGTCGTCGGCTATATTTGGGATCGCTTTTATAATGTGTGTTGAACGTTTTTTCCTAATTAAATTCAGATGAATAAATTTTATCCTGCTTTATTTTCCTGCCTTCTGTTGGCTTCGGCATCATGGGCGCAGCACGACAACAATCCCGGCTCAAACCATGGCAACCGTTTTGAGCAATTAGGCACCATGCTTAACACGCCAAACAGCTACCGCTCGGCTTCGGGTGCACCTGGCCCCAAATATTGGCAGCAAAAGGCCGATTATGAGATCAACGCCACTTTAAATGATGATAAGCAACGTTTGGATGGTACCGAAACCATTACCTACACCAACAACTCGCCGGATGCGCTTACTTATCTTTGGCTACAGTTGGATGAAAATCAGCATAAAAAAGATGGTGAAGCATCTAAAATGAATGAAAGCAAGATGCAGGGTAAAATGAGTATCCGCCAGCTACAAGGCATAATGGGTACCGAGCTTGACCTGGGCGACCATATTGTGAGCGTAAAAGATGCAAACGGTAACGCGCTTACCTATACCATTAACGAAACCATGATGCGTATTGAGCTGCCGGCAACACTAGCAGCGGGCGCAACTTTTAAGTTTAAGGTTAACTGGTGGTATAATATTTCAGATCGTTTAACTATCGGCGGTCGTGGTGGATACGAATATTTTGCAGAGGATAACAACTACTTATATACCATGACGCAGTGGTACCCAAGGATGGCTGTTTACAGCGATTTTCAGGGATGGCAAAACAAGCAGTTTATTGGCAGCGGCGAGTTTGCCCTAAACTTTGGAGATTTTAAAGTGAATATTAATGTACCTGCCGATCATGTGGTGGGTGGTACCGGTCAATGTTCTAACTATGCCCAAACCCTAACTGCTGCCCAGTTTAAACGCTGGAACGCGGCACAATCTGCAACCTCGCCGGTTGAGATAGTGAATCTTGACGAGGTGAAAAATGCCATGAAAGGCCATGCTACAGCGCGCAAAACCTGGACTTTCCATGCCGAAAATGTGCGCGATTTTGCTTGGGTATCGTCGCGCCGTATAGTTTGGGATGCCATGAGCGCCCAAATTGAGGGTGGCCGTAAAGCGATGGCTATGTCGTACTACGGTCCGGAGGCTTATCCGCTTTACCGTAAATATTCTACAAAGGTTGTTGCGCATACTATAAAAACATATTCTAAACATACCATCCCTTACCCCTACCCGGTTGCTATATCGGTAGAGGCATCAAACGGGATGGAATACCCGATGATCTGTTTTAACTATGGCCGGGCCGAAAAAGATGGTACTTATACCGAGGCAACCAAAAACGGAATGATAGGCGTTATTATTCACGAGGTTGGGCACAACTTTTTCCCGATGATTGTAAACTCTGATGAGCGCCAGTGGACCTGGATGGATGAAGGTTTGAACACCTTTGTACAGTACCTTACCGAGCAGGAGTGGGACCCTAAATTTCCATCATCACGCGGGCCGGCTTACAAGATTGTTGATTACATGAAAATGCCAAAGAATCAGCTGGAGCCTATCATGACCAATTCGGAGAATATTGTGATGTTTGGTCCTAACGCTTACGCTAAACCGGCAACAGCGCTAAATATACTGCGCGAAACCGTAATGGGCCGCGAACTGTTCGACTACGCATTTAAAACTTATGCCAAACGCTGGGCTTTTAAACACCCAACGCCAGAAGATCTGTTCCGTACGATGGAAGATGCTTCGGCTGTTGATTTGGATTGGTTTTGGCGTGGATGGTTCTTCGGAACCGAGCCGGTTGATGTATCATTGGATAGTGTTAAATATTACCGTTTAAATACCAAAAATCAGGCATTGGAAGGCGCAGACGACCGTGCCCAGTTTGAGCATAATTTGGAGAACATCAGTACCACCCGCAACAAAGCTGCCGGTATGCACTTTGCGGTAGAGGCCGATACATCGCTACAGGATTTTTATAGTAAGTGGGACCGTTTTGGGGCAACGCCACTGACCACCAAGGCTTACCAGGATATGTACAGCGCTTTAACACCCGATGAAAAGAAGCTATACGACAGCAGAAGCTATTTTTACGAACTTACCTTTAGCAACAAAGGCGGTCTGGTAACCCCACTTATTATTGAGTGGACGTATACCGACGGTACCAAGGAGATAGATAATATCCCGGCATACATCTGGCGTAAAAACGAATTTAAGGTAAGCAAGGTATTTGCCAAAACCAAAGAAGTAAAATCTATTAAGCTGGACCCATACCGCCAAACCGGCGATATAGACGAAGCCAACAACAGCTGGCCAAGGGAAAACACTCCCTCCCGGTTCGAGTTGTTTAAACAACAAACCCTGCCAAGGGGTGCCACATCGGGTGGTAACCCTATGCAGGACGCAAGGAAAGGCGGACAATAATAGCGAAGCCCCCAATGATGAATTGGGCACTGAAAAAGTCCCGTTAAATCGGAAAAAAGAAGGGGTTGTGTCATAAATCATGAACAACCCCTTTTCCTTGTCCTACAAGTGGGCTCGAGATATCTCTAATTCGTATAAACGATTCTCAGAGCGTCAAATTGATTTTTTACTGCTTTTTTTCAGCCTCAAATATTGAGGGGACTTTTTCAGTGGCCTCACGATGAGTTGGGGGCTTTTTCGTAGGTATAAAACTAAAGACATTTATTCTCAACCACAGACTATTACCTAAATATCACAAGTAAATAATTACAAATCTTGAGGTTAACAAATTTAGGATATACCCTAGATTTAGGATATACACAACTGTCTTTAATGATAATAACTAAATTGAGTAGCCTAACAAAATTTCAATCGCTTTATAAAAAAACAATCTATTACAGAGGTTTATCATCGGAATAACATCTTCATTTCCTGATTTGAAAAAAAACATAGTTTTTTCAAAGTTTTTATGTTGAATTCGTAGCTCCCCTCCTTTTGAATACATTTTTTTTATATCATTAAATTTATAGGTAAACTCTTGCCCGCCTGGCTTAATAAATGTTATAAAACCAATACCTACCTTAATGTATTTTTGGAAAGCATTTTTTTCGTGAGAATAAAGTGAAAATATTATATGGCCATCTTTTTGTAAATCGCTCTCTAACCGATCCAATAGATAAACGGTCCAATATTTTTCAATAGTTCTGTAGAAATTCAACATCACACCTTGGATTTTTATATCTGACGTTTTCTTAAAATCACCCTCCCTGACTAAAAATAGTTTTCCAGTTACTCTGTTTAAGCATACATACACAAAGTTGGTATGTTGGTATACATAATTCCTTTTAACTTCTGTGTAGTGGGAATAAAAGTCAGTCATTTCATTGAAATTAACTTCTAAATCAATAGGCAAATTTTCACGTTTATCCACAAACGAAAATTGTGCAAACCCGTTTATACCTATGTACAGATTTGTGTGTGCAAAATCATTGTTTGCAGCACTTAACAATAAAGAGCCTAAAGATGGAACAGCGAACCAAATGATTATCCAAATAGGATCTTCAAGACGAGCAACGAAGTAAATAATTAGTCCCGGTATTAATCCAAATAAAAAAAAATTGATATTTTTCTTGAATTTTTGACTTGATTTCATTGGCTGCGCATCCTGAATTAAGTCAGAAAAACCAATTATAATTTTACCGATACGTGTGGGTAATTTAAAAAACTCCAAGTTGTTTGATAACGTTTCGCCCCACATATTTTGTGTTGGATTAAATTGCGGAGTATCTTGTTGTTCTCGGTCAAACGGCGAATAAAATTGTTTAAAAGGGTCATATCTAAACTTTTCTTCTTCTTTCTCTCTAGTTTTTTTTCTTTCCTGTTTTTCGGCATTATTGAAGGAGTAAGAATAAGTTGTTGATTGTTCTAGACTTTCGTTTTTAGTTGTTTTGAAATAACTTTGATAGATCGAATCGAATGATGAGCGACTATCAATATTACTCAATATAGCATAAGCATCTTTGATTTCCTGAAACTTTTTTGTAAAAAAAGGATCATCAAAATGTTTGTCAGGATGAAATTTTACAGCGTTTAGCCGGTACGCTTTTTTTATCTGTTCTTCCGTTGCATTTGAATCAATGCCTAGAATTTCGTAATAGTCAACAAACATTTTAAGTAAGCAAGGTTTATGTTCTAAATATAGAAAGTATTATTAAACCAGAGTAATTGTTTCCATGCTTCCCTTTAATAAGCGCAATATTCCTTTATGAAGCTTCCATGTATTTTGTGAACAGGCCTTAAGGATTATTCAATAGAGTATCGTTACTAAAAAGCGTATTAAACTCGAATGTTTTTCAATTGAACCGGCGCAATCTGTAGTAACGATTGATCCAATGTTTTCCTGATCTGTTTTAGCTTTGTCAATTCATCAACTTTTAATTCCACCCGTTGTTGGTGTTGTCACCATAGGTGTTCGGAAGATTATTCCGGAGGGCTTTTTAAGAACATGTCCACCTTATCGGGGTCGCCTCCACAAATCAAAACAAAGTCCTTCATTAATGATTTTTCCAATTCATGAACGAACCGTTGCTTCATGATTTTATATCCTTTCAGGCCATTAAGTTCTTTATAAGTGAGTAATAATATAGCGGCGATCATTGTACAGTATAGCATCACTTTGATGCCATTTTCGCTTCTGTTGATAAGGTGACTAAAGTTTAATTCCTGTTTTAGGAATTTAAAGAACACTTCGATTTCCCATCTATGTTTATAGAGCATGGTAATATCTGCCGCACTTAATTCATCAATATTAGTAACAAAAATAATTTCTTCTCCTGTTTCTCTCCTTATAGCTTCGATGCATCTTACTGTTTTTTCTGCTCTTACCGGCCCTGCCTTAAATAAATAAACTGAGCTATCACTGATAATATTTAATGTAGCCGTTTGTACCGGCTCTTGCAAGATATTTTCAGTTACAGGTAGTCTCTTACTCTTTAAACTGACCCTGGAAATAAAGGGAATACTATCTTTAGTAAAATCATCATATGTCTTTCTGGATGTAATTCCCTTATCAAATACCCTGATCATACCCGCCTCTGTTGGTTTAAAGCCCACAATGGCCTCTTTAAGCGCTACATTTTCACTTGTATAAATCTGTTCAGTAAAAAAATGAACTGCTACAGGTAGATTAGAAAATCCAATTGTAAATTTTAACTGCCTGAGGTGTTCAGAGTCTGCACCTTTAATATTATACCCGACTTTTAACAATTTACCTGATAAAGCTACAATTGTCGAATCAAACCTAATTAAAGCCGGTTTAGGCGTTGACAACAAGATGCCATACTGCTCAATGCATGTATTATAAAGCTTTTCAAAATAAATAGGTTCAATACTGGAAAGTCTTTCACTAATAGAACTAAAGCGGATTTTATCACTTTTTCTTTGTGTATTTAATAGCTTGAACGCCATAGATTCATAGGCAGATTCCATTGTTCTTAAGCTATTATCTTTATAAGAAAGGATGCAATGCAGTAGCAGTTTAAAAACAAGCTCGCCCTGAAGTTTCTTGGAGTATTTGTCAACATTGGTCGATACAGCCAGCTCGCTAAGCACGCTTTCGGGTAACAAAGACAGTAGCTCGCTGACTTCCATGTCACAAAATAATCTGATAGATAAGTTGCTCGGTAAGCTAAATTATCCACTTATGGGGATAAATAATAATCTTCCGAACACCTATGGTGTTGTCACCAAACGACAGCGTCGTGATCCCAAATGTTATTTTTTAACGTTAGCCAACTTGGCAAGTAGTGTAGTGGAAAAGGCAATGTTTTAAAGCTAAAGAAGCGCCGGAAAACAAGTTGTTGGTGACAACACCCAACAACGCGCTAATAAATTATTCCGTTTAGAACTTTTTAGTGAAGATATCTTCTGCTTTAGCAATAAACTCACTATCAAGGATATTGTAGTCGGGTAAATCGGCTCTTGTTATAACGCCACAATAAATAACATCCTCTCCAATTTCGATATTTACCTTGTGGAGTGTGTAATAGTCATTATTGTGCAGCCAATGTGCAAATAATTTTTGCCGCGCTTTTGCCCGTCCATCCATCGAATCGCATACGTAAAGCAAAACCCTATTCTTATCATTGAAGAATTTATTTGCGATATTATTTATAGTCGACGATATCCGAGGATCAAACTTTAAGTTTTCACTGCTATCCGGGGTAAAACCGAAGTAGTAAAACGTAATGTCATACGCTGCAAGCAAAGGTGAAACGTGTTCTATTACAGCAGATGTAACGTTTTCGAAGTTATAAGTGTAAATATGTCCGTGATCCGTCTCGAAGTAGGCCTGACCGTTATCGTACTTTAGGAGGTTGTACGGTAGTACTGGTTTTGGCATTGGCAATCTCTTTGGCTTTTTCTTGGAGCGACTTAGTAAACTCGTCACGTTGACGCACGAAACTGATCACAGCTTTTGCCTGTGTTGAGTCCGGTTCAAATCTGATGACTTTGTCTTTCATGATGATCAAATTTACTACAATTTTATAACTTAAACAATTGTGAAAGAATTATGCCGCAATGACGCTCCCGCCAAACTTCATCACTACAACTCATAAGAGGATTTCCTACTAACCTCCACCACCAAATCTTTAATCACTTCCCGTCCACTTTTCCAACGCTTTAACCGGTTAACCTGTTGAATAGCGGATCTGGTTTTAATTTCATGATCTGGTTGATAGTAATCCTGCATGATAGCTTTCATTGCATCATGGATCTCATCGATGGTTCCATTTAACAAGAGTTCCGGGTTGTTTTTCACCAGGCCGGCTAATGCATCTGCCATGCTGGTGGCGTAGTAGGGGCAGTCCCAATCATGGCGATAGGGGGCATCTCCTTTGATATTTACCTTTTGTAGCGGGTGCGACAGATCTTCCACTATCTCGGCTATGGCATCACCAAATACATTCGAATATTCGGCGATAAAATGATTCCACCAGCGCGGGTGCTGCGGCAGTTCTTTGAGTAGGGTATCGCAAACCATAATGCGTTGAGGGAAGTCGGGATTTGCCGGGTCCATGATCACCAATGATGTTCCAAAATGTCCCTCTACCAACGAATGCCTGCTGTAGATGACAAAAAACTGCGGCTGGGTTTCACCGGCCTCGTGCATTTGAGTAGTAAGCATTTTTACATCATGCAGGCGGTCTTCCAGGAAGCCGCGTTTGAAAAGTACCAATAAATTGCCTTCAGATTTTGCCGTGCAGCGCTTACTATTTTCATCAAATACGTTCGTATTAGCCGGACGGCTGATAAAATGATTGCCGCTGTTATAGCGAATTTCTTCAGATTCGATGGGGTAGGTGCTGATCTCCGCGGTATCGCCCGCTTCGGTCTGCTTGTTAGGATAAACCGAGCGGAATGGAACGTCCATTCGCTCACTATCCATCCGCCGGGCAAGGTTATAGATACGCTGCTCTGTGGGGGCCAATAAAGGGTCGCCGCTAATGGGGGCAAAATAAACAACCCGCGCCCGTCTACCCAAATGGCAGGCGATGAAGCGATTTTTTAACAACTGCTGTATCGGATGCTGTGTATTTAAAAAGAAATCGCGCAAGGCGTCATTTGCTAAATACTCATTCAAAGGCTGGTCAAACTGGAGCAATGTCTTATCCTCGTGGTTTTGGACCCATGTGCGCAAAAATTGATATACCTCGCGGTCGAAACGACGATTAGCAGCGTCTGCTATTTCTTTGGTACGGGCGCATTGTTCCATAAACTTCTCTAAGGGCATATAACAGACTGTGGGTTATCATAATATTACAGTTGTCTGAAATTGAATGCCGATACAAGTAAGTGCCGAGATCTTTTTACGCCTAAAGCTGCAAATATTGGTGTAATTAAATTCGCCCGTTGGTAGTGTTGTTACCAACCATACGTTCGTGGTTGTAATATACTGTTTTAATAGTAAATTGATTATGATGGCGTTGGAAATAGTTGTTAATAAACATAGGGTAAAGCCAGGAAAGCATCAGGCGAATGCACCAAAAAGTGCAAAAATAATGAAACGCCCCCGAATGAAAGCGAGGGGCGTTTTTAATGTTAATATTAAGCTACCCTATCCGTTTTATAAATAGTAACCCCGCCATCTAAAATGGGCGATGCCTGGGCTATAAACGTTTTAAGATGCGGCTGCTGGTTGTGCACGTCCAATCCTTCCTGACTGGCCCAGGTTTCGTGGAAGATGAATTGGGTATCATCCTCTGTTGATTGGTAAAGCTCATATTGCAGGCAGGCTTCTTCCTGGGTTGAGGCGGCTACCAATTGTTGTAAATAGCCTTTTAATTCGGTGGTATTGCCTGGTTTACACTTCACTAAGGCTGTTAAGTAAATTTTCATGCTTGTGGTTGTTTTGGATAAATAGCTTATTTAAATGCTCCTGATAGCTTTGCAAGTTGGCTGCAATATTAGCGTTTTTCATCACATCGTAAAAGTGGATACTTTCTAAAGGCTGCATTCCTGTAAAGGCGTTCATCCGGTGAAAGCCAAACAAAGGGCCTTCATCAACACTGTGCTGGTTAAAAAACTCGCCGGGCAGGGTAAAGGCTTCGGCCGGGGCGTTCCATGATGTGGTAAGCATATACTTTTTGCCATGCATCAGGCCTCCGGTGCCGTAGTTAATAGTCGGGTTTTCGGCCGTGCGGCCGTCGCTGCGGTAAATACCATTGTTGTAGCCCGCGGTAAAAACATCGTCGATGTACTTTTTAAAGCCATTAGGCAGTTGAAACCACCAGATCGGGGTATGGTATATGATCACATCGGCCCATTTATAATTTTCGGCCTCTTGTTTAGGATCATAGGCATTGTTTATATCAGTTGAATGGATCTCGAACTCATCTTTTCCGGCAAAATAATTTACGGTTGTATCAAGCAAAGTTTTGTTAAAGCGACCACCCGAATGTGCGAAGATCTGTCCTCCGTTTATTACAAATATGTTTTTCATTTTTATCTCCTTTTAATTTGCATCAAAATTAAAACGCTATCTGCTATAATTAAAATAACATAAGTTATACCTTTGTATTATAATTATGATAGTTGGCCATGGTAAATTTAGAGTGGTTCCGTACGTTTAAGGCTATATATGAAACCGGATCATTAACCGGCGCGGCCGAAACCCTGTTTATTTCGCAGCCCGGGGTAAGCCTGCATTTAAGCTCGTTGGAAAGCTATGTGGGGTATAAGCTGTTTGATCGTACCTCGCGCAAAATGGTATCAACCGAGCGTGGTAAAATATTGTATAACTACGTGCAGGAGTCTATTTGCAAGCTGGAAGAAGCCGAGCGGCACTTTCATAAAAGTACCGAGAAAGATGTGCCTACCATCAGTATTGGGATGTGTTTTGAAACTTTTCAGTTTACGCTCGAATCTTATTTGCCAACGTTGCCCTTTAACGTGATCATCAAGTTTGGTGAATACCCCCAAATGTTGGCCGATTTGGATAGTGGCATTCTGGATATGATTATTACACCACAAAAGGGAGATTATAAAGGCCTGGAGTATAAACCATTTTTTAAGGAACGGATTGTGGTACTGGCCGGCGGGCAAACTAACATAGCCCAATTTAATGAGCTGCTGAAAACAAAAGATCTGCTCAAAATACAGGATTGGTTAAAGGCGCAAACCTGGTACGGGTCATCGGGAGATATGGAGCATCTGAGGCGTTTTTGGCATATTAATTTTGGTAAACGCCCCGATTTTAAACCCAATTTTATAGTGCCCAACATGGGTTCAATTATTAGATGTTTAAGTGGGGGGAAGGGCGTAGCTGTAATTCCCGATTTTTTGTCGAAAAACGAACGCGATCAGGGTAACATTCAATTGCTTTGGGAGGGTTATAATGTGATAGAAAACACACTCTACTTCGGCACCCGCAAAAGATCTATCTATGCCGAACAGGTAGCAATGATACAGGAGATTTTTGAGCGGGAAATGGTGTAGGCTGCTCTTGGTAACCTACACAACCACTTTCAGTTTCCTTTTATCTACCAGTTTAACAAACTCGTCGGTACGGGTAAATTTGTATCCGTTTGCCTGTCCCCATAAAATAAAATCTTCCAACCTTTTGGCAAATGCCTTGCCCGAGTTTTTGGTAACGTATTTAGGGAGGCCCCAGCTTGGATTGGTGAGGTCTGTAAACTCCCAGGGATGAAAGTACAGATTAAGATAGTTGTCTTTTTTATGGGTGATTTTGCTTATCCACTTTAGCAATCCTAAAGGCAAATTATGAAAACTAAGCCAAAACAGTGGAAACCGGATCAATGGCGATACTGATGCCGGAATTTGCATTACCCCCTGATCATAAAACCAGGTGCGCGGCTTTTTAAGGTTATTGTAACGCCCAGGTATCCAGGTTGGGTTGATGGAGGAGTTGTAGGTATAACCGCCTTTTGCAATTTCCTGTTCATCCACCGGCATCATTCGGGCCATTCTGAAACCGCTTACATCGGCACCCGAAATTTCTTCGAGTCTTATTTTTGATTGCGCTAAATGTTCGACCTTAAAATCCGAATGATAGTAACCATGTGATGCTATCTCATGCCCTTCATCTATAATCCTGTATATAACCTCCGGCCTGTGATTGGCATAATGGGCTGTACAAAAAAACGTGGCCTTAATTTGGGTCGACTTTAGTATATCTAAAATAACATGTGCCCCATTGGTTGATACGGTTAACTGCTCATCAAACGATATCTCTTTGCCGTATTCACATGGCAGATCAAACTCCTCTATATCAAACCCTAACAAGATCATTATTTACACTTAGAAGGTTAGTTGACCGGATTAGGTAGTTAGGCCGCCCTTTAGATTGCATGAATATTTTACCTACATATACGCCAATGATGCTCAATACCAATAGTTGCATACCACCAAAAAAGGCAATAGTAGCTATAATAGAAGCCCAGCCGTTAACAGCATACCCGGCTGCAAAACTGATTAGTACATAAGGGATATATAATATAGCCATTAGTGATACAGATAAGCCAACTCCCGTCATGAGGTACAAAGGCTTTGCGCTAAATGCCATTATGCTGCCAACAGCCAGCTTTACCAGTTTAACAAACGAATAGCTAACCTCGCCGGTATGCCTTTTTGATGGGGTATACGGGATGCCTATTTGCTTAAAGCCGGCCCATTTTATAATGCCCCTTAAAAACAGTTCATACTCATCAATAAGCTTTAATTGTTTAACCACTTTTTCGTCCATTAACCTAAAGTCGGCGGTGCCGTTTTCCAGTTTAATATCCGATAGCATATTGATGCCCTTATAAAATAGTTTAGATGTGGCTTTTTGATATAGCCTGGCATGGGGGTTTGCGTTCTCCCGGTAGGTGTAAACAATGTCGTGGCCGTTTTCCCAATACTCTAGCATTTTTAGTATCATGTTGGGTGGGTGCTGCATATCGGCATCCATGGTTACTACGGCATCGCCGGTAGCCATCATAATGCCTGCTTTTAAAGCATTGTCTTTCCCAAAGTTTTTGGAAAGCTCAACGTAAAAAACATTGGTATATACCTCTGCGTTAAATTTAATCTCGTTCAGCGTATTATCACTGCTCCCATCGTCAACAAAAATTAATTCAAAATCGTAGTCGGTGGGCGTCAACGTTTTGGTAAGTGCCTGAATCAAATAGCCTATATTATTCTGCTCGTTATGCGACGGAATAATGATAGATAGTTTCCTTTTCAAAATAGATTTCATTGTGCTGGTAAATAGGGTTTAAGTAATTACAGGATTAGCTTAACCTTTTGGAAACGTTAACTTATTGTATCATGGTTGTTTTGTAAGTGGATTATTGCTTAAACTATAGCGAAGCTTAGGCAGATAATTGCAGGGCCATTTAAAATTCAACTATTGAGCAAAGTGTAACTTTTTCATTACAAAAATAATAATTAAAGATTCACTTAATCTGAATTTTACAAATTATAAATAATAGAATTGTCAATTTTTACGGCACATATTTGACTTTATCCCAATTGCGGAATATGGCTGATTTACAGTGGAGCTAATTGGCCCTGATCGGACTTTGCAAAATTCCTGGTCAGGGTTTCATAAACTATTTTGAGCCATATTAAAAAGCAGGGTAATGCCTTTAATTTATAAGGGATAACATAGGTTTCGCGTACCGACCGTGGGAAAAGATCTGACGGCGAAAAGCTGGTTAAAATGAGGGCGAATACGAGTAAAAATATTTCCAAACGGGTAACCGGCCTGTTCAAATTCATAAACCAGATGGCTACACCCGCAAACGCGATAATAAACGTAGGCGACTCGGACCCACTACTGAAAATTACCGCAAATATTAAGGCAGAAGCCAGGATGAGTAATTGATATTGGGGCGATTTAAAACAATTTACCCTGATATAGGAAAGAAGGAAAACAATTATTGCCGGTATTATCACAAAAGCATGTTTTAAGCCCGGTGCATTAAAAACCTTGCTTAAAAAGCCCATAACGCTAATGTTTTGCATAGATGCGCTTGTGTTCACCAGGTTTTTGGCCTGGATATCGATATACCAATCATGATAGGTTTGTATGATAAAAGCAGGCGAAGAAATGAGCATGGGAAGTACAAATAACACTGCCGACCAAAAAATTAGACTGGCAATAAACTTGAGCTTATTATCTGAAAAGAAAAAGAACGCCAAACCTACTATACCGTAAATTTTTATGAATGTACCAAGTGCTATCATCAGCGCAGCCCAAAAATCCTGTTTGGTTTTGATGAAGTTGAAGCTTAAAATGATAAGACCTGCCACCATAGGGTTACTTTGCACGTTGGCAGATGCTGTCATCAGCTCATGCGCGCACAGTAATAAAATGATAACGTATTGGTTCTCTTTTATGGGTAACCGCTGTATGGCCTTAAAAAGAATAAACGCGTTAAACATCACCCACAAAATAATGCCTATGCTATCCGGAAAAAACGTAAACGGGGCAAATATGATAGAAAATATAGGCCCGTAGTGATTGAGATCGTAATAATGCTCTGGCTGTGGAGCGTATAAGTTATGCAGGTGAATGGTATTTAAAAAATTGTATTTAAAAATAGTGTAGTTGTTAAAGCCCTGGTGATTTAGAAGCTCGCGCAGCACTATCAAAAAACTTAAGCCAAACCATAAAGAAAATACAAGGGGCTTATTATAAATGAGTTTGGTTAATTTTTGCATAAAAGGGGATAAAGCAGGACACAAATATAGCAATCTATCAAGAATGTTACATTTTGTTTTGGGGCGATTTTGCCGCTTTTGTTTATAAATGGGATACCGATGACAGAGTAGAATACTCACATACTAATAGAACGAAAAGGTACCGGAATGAGCGCTTAATTTGTGGCACGTTTTGCTAAAAGCTTCTAGCAAAACCTATTGATATAATTTATTTAATAATGTTGTCATCTTTGGTATGCGTTTGGTGGTGGGCATGGTGTTGGTGGCGGCTATCTTCATAATTATCCTTCTGATGAAGTACTTCCCTTTTGCGGTTCCTATTTAAATGGCGTCTGATGCGGCTAAATATTTGCTGTGCTTTCCGGATAAAACGGGAGTCCCAATGGTCAAACTTACCCGTTAGTGCCATGGTACTTAATATAACGAAGCCGCCGATCATTACGATAATAAATATATGGAGGCCGCTGGTGAAAAACTCTCTCATGATGATAATCAGATAATTATAATATAATAGGACAATCACCGTGCCCCTTTTAGTTTAATAAAAAAATGGCAGGTAAATACCTTGCTTTGTGCGTGTTAAAGGACGAGTACCGGGCTTACTCAAAGCACTTTAAATATCCGGGGCTAACCAATGCGCCGTACAGGATATAGGCGGGTTCATCAACACTAAACCAGGGATTTTCCTGGTATTGAAGTAGCTGGATACTTTGGGCGGGCATATAACTTTGTGCCAGCAGAAATTTTTTGTGATGTTGCGCATCCTCAACCACGTTCATCACTATAAAGCAATGCCCCGGCGAACCGCCTTTTATAAACACATCGCCGGTTTTAATGCTATTGGCGTTTGTAACAGCCTTCAATTCTTTTTGCAGCGATAGGGTACCCGCGTAACTGAACACCAGCGTCATATAACGCATAAAGTTGGGGTAGCTGTAGTCTTTTTTAGCTTTTAGTACCCAGTGGTTGTTACTATAGCGATAGCCATCGGCATAATGTATAAAATCGCAACGGAAGCCGCTGGTAAAATTAAAAGCGATTGCCTTATAGTTTTTTTTACTGTACAGGTACTCTCCGCGCAGCCGCATTACAGCATCGGCACATTGCTGTAAATCCTGCGTACCTACGCTTATATCTACAATAGCAGCAGTATAGGCTTCGGTGTGGGCCACCTTACCCTGGTAAGTTAAACACTGCGAACCATTAGTCTTAAGCGGCAAAGCCTGTATCCACGCGCCAAAACTACCGGGTATTACCGGGCTTTGTTTATAGCCTGCAGGTGCTTTAAACCGGGTTAAAACATTGTCGGTTTTTACGGGGCTACTTGTGGCCGCGAACATCATCAGCATTAAAAGAAACTTCATAATGTTTTAGCTTCTTTTAATTGTTGATAAGGGTTAAAGGGAACCGGCAGATCGTCCACTAACCTAAACGTCGAAAAATGCAGGTGCGTAGGCGAGCGTTTTTTATAGGCATTGTAACCTGTACGGCCAACTTCGGCTATTTTTTGACCCTGCTGTACCTCGTCTCCGGGTTTTACTACAATACTTTGATTATGCGCATAGTAAGTGAAGTAGTTTCTTTCGGGATGATAGATCCAGATAAATTTGCCGCCCCTTAAATTACTCGAAGGTTCCCATTCGTTACTGCATGCTACTACGGTGCCGTCGTCAATGGCCAGTACATCAACAGGTTTGTTGGTGCGGTCGTCCAGGCAATCCTGATTTTTATCATTTATAAAAATATCATGAGCCGGATGAGCGCCATGCTTGTTGCCGTCGAGGTAGCGATAGCCTTTGTCTGCATAGCCATCTCCATTACCACCGATGGCATGATAGTTATAACCTTTAAGCGGGAATATCCATTTAGCTTTAGGTTCAACGGTTTCTTTAGATGCCTTTATCTGTTTTATAACATCCCGAAATTGCTTTTGGGCGTCCGCTCTCTTTACACCACCCTCTAAAACGAGGTTATTAAAAGTGTTGAATTTATTGCAGGCGGCAACACGATCTATAGATTGCGCATAGCCTACCGTAGTTAAACATAAAATACCAACAAGCAATACAATTTTTCGCATAAGGTTTATCCTGAAGAATACATATAACTAAATATTCGTCAGGATATTATCCCTCAATTTTAATATCGTATTTGGCAAGCAGACCGGGGAGCCCATGCAGCGAGAACATGGCTTTCTTGATCATGTTATCATCGGGGTCAATGGTGTAATTATAGGAACTGCGCAAATCGGCACCTTTTAGTATAGTACGACTAAAAAACGCGCGGTTGAGGTTGCAGTTGATGAATTTGGCTTCGGTAAGATCTGTTTCCGTTAGGTCGGTCTCGGTCATAGAGCAATCGGCAAAGCGGCCCTTTTTGTTTTTCTTTTTGTAAAAGATGGCGTTATCTAAGATGCAATTCTCAAAGTGAACCTCAAATAAAAAATCGCGCGCCTTACCAAAGTTTAACCCGCTGAGTTTGCAGTGTTTAAACCGGATGTTTTGGAAACCGGTATCGGCTGCATCTGCAAGGGCAAGGTTGCAGCCGTCAAACACACAATCAATAAAAATTACGCCATTGAGGTTGGCATGCGAAAGATCGCAGCTAACAAAAGTGCAGTTTTCGTAGGTGTGGTTGCGGCCTGTAAGCTGTGTGGCAGGGGTTTTGGTAAATGTTTCGTCTTCGTAATGCATTTGGAAATAGTATCGGGTATTTAGTATCAAGTATCAAGATTTTTAAGCAGAGTAACAAGAGTTTAGTATCAAGTAATTGGTATCAAGTATCAAGATTTTTAATAAAGAATGCTTGTGCATCCTGCAAAGTGCTTGATACATGATACTTGCAACTTGATACTAAAAACAGATTGTTATATATTTACTAATCACCTAAATTTACCCAAAGCCATGGCTGAAGCCCTAACCATAGATCAGATTATTACTCAACTGGAAGCTATTATAGCCGATGCGATAAAAACCGGTAGCCGGGCAGGGTATTTTGCGGCACTCTACCATAAAGTTACAGTTAAGGTAAAGGAAGGTATATTGGGCGGCGAGTTTGAGAACGGCAAAAGAATGGAGCAGCTGGATGTGATATTTGCCAGCCGGTATATTGCGGCTTATAACCAGTGGCTGCAAAAACAGCAACCCTCGGCTTCCTGGACCTTGGCTTTCAGTATTTTTAGCAAGCCTTCAAAAATGGTATTGCAACACTTGCTGGTAGGGATGAACGCGCATATCAACCTCGATCTGGGCGTTGCCGTGGTAGAAGCAGCCCGCGCGCTCAACCAATCGCTGGATGATATTCATAAAGATTTTAATGCTATTAATACCATACTCTCTGCCCTAACCTATGAGGTGATCAACGAGCTCGACCAGGTGTCGCCCTTGATGTCGTTAGCTGGTTTGCATGCGCAAAACAACTCTATCCTTATTCAATTTGCGCTTGGTAACGCCCGTGACGGGGCCTGGTTGTTTGCTGAGGACCTTTACAGCCGGAAAGATGAGGATTATACTAGCCTGATAGCCAGCAGGGATGCCGATATAAACAAACTGGGTACAGGGATTGTGAACCCTGTGGGGATACTTCGTTTTACGGTTTGGGTTATCCATCTTTTTGAATGGCGAAATCCATCAAAAATAACCCGGGTATTAAGCGAGTACAAAAAAGTGTTTTTGAAGGTGAACTAACGCTTTGTCGCTTATGAAAAAATAAAGAAACAACGCACTTTTACTGTAATTGCTCCTTTATCCTATAATTATGAATCAATTATTACTCACTCCATGGCGAATGTAGTATACAATCGCAAAAGTTTTTGCGGTGAAAATTGGGTATCATAAAGGCGCATACGTCGGCTTTGATATTGCCAAAGGTAGTTTCGGTTTTATGTTCGAAGCCGCTAAAGAAAGTAGGGATAATGTGCTTTTTAAAATCGTTGCGCGGAAACGCGCTGATGATCTCCAGTCTGTTGGCTTCGCTCAGGTTTTCATAGCCTTCGCCCATTACATCAAGGCCAACGCCGGCGTACATCAGGGCAACTTCGGGTTCTTTATGTTCGGCAATGCCTATGGTGGTGTGCAAGGCAATTGTATCCCATACCAACTGTAATGATTCTTTTGGCAGGCCATGACTTTTCAAAAAATCGCGCGCGGCGTTGGCGCCATCCACTTCAAAACGCAGATCGGGGCTGCTGTAATGTTTGGTTAACCCCAGATCATGAAATACCGAGCTCACGTAAAGCAACTCGGGATCGTAAGTCAGGCCATTGCGTTGCCCGTTTAACGATGCGAAAAGAAACACGCGCATAGAGTGGTTGTAGATAAACGCCGTACCGTGTGTTAATAACAGATCGGTAGCCTGGTTGGCAATGGCGCTATCCGGGATAACTATTCCAGCCAATGATTTAAATTTATTTGCAAACATATTTGTTGATTTTGATGTCAACAAAAGTACCCCGGCTATAGCACTCCCGGAATGTTAAAAAAGGGTAATCACATGCCAATATATGCAAACCGTCCGCGGTATTCATTGGGCGATAGATAGGTGTTGTTTTTAAAAAAGTGGCTGAACTGTTCGGGAGTAGAGAAATGTAAATGGAAAGCGATCTCTTTAACCGGTTTTGATGAAAATTGCAGCAGGCGTTTAGCTTCGGCAATAAGCTGGCCGTTAATAATATCCTTAGCTCCTTTGCCGCTGCAACGCTTGCATAAATCGGTAAGCTTACGGGCGGTAATACCCAATTGCGCGGCAAAGCCGGCAACCTCATGTGTGTTTTGGTATTGGTTACTTACCAACTCAATAAACCGGCGGTAAAGTTGCTTCTCAAAACTATCAAAGCCATCTGCCAGAGCGGCGTTAATGTTGGCTATTTTTATCATTACTATTTTAAGGTAAGCAGCCAGGGCATCGGGTTTATTAATGTAATCGGCCTTTATAAACTCGTGATGCAGGGCATCGAAGAGTGGGTTTAGTTCAGCCGAACTGGTACCATCAATTTTTATATGTTGATTGGCGGCCGCGTTATTAAATAAAACAGCTTTGCAATTGCTGGCGCTTCCCGGTGCTTTTTCCCAAAAGCAATCGCCAAAAGAAAGCTCGTAGCCTGTAATGAGGCTTTGCGGACTAAAATTATAGAACTGCCCCTTGGCCAATAAAAACAATTCATTGCCGGTAACCGGGTAAGCAACATCATCAATTTGCAGCGAGCCATGCCCGCTATTAATTAAAAAGATGCGGTTATAGGTGGCCCGGCAAACCGGTTGGGCATTAAACAAATTTTGATTGTGGCAATAAACAGCAAACGAATCTTTTAATTCCTGTTCCATCACCAGTTCAAAAAATGGATTGGCTGCCTTTTTTATCATAAGTTAAAGTTACGGTTTTAGGGAGCGATGATAAAATGATAAACAGAGTCTACTAATGACATATCAAAAAAGGTAAAATATTAATTGCCTATTCATCTTAAATCAAGTCAGTTACACATCAATAATTAATCATATTATTGTACAACTATAAGCCGCTCCCTTTTTCTCACCCTTCTTTTACCCCAAAGCTGATGAAACTACTTTTTACAACGTGCTTATTGTTTGCTGCCTTAAATGTTTTTGCGCAAAGGCCATCTATATTGCCTGGTATATCCAATGCTTTAACGGGCAATGATAAGCGGAAAATTGCTGGAAAAGATACCGTTATTGAATCCGACACATCGAAGGAAAATAAAGAGCCACGTTATTTTTATGTAACCGGCAGCACCAATTTTTTTGTAAACACCAAAGGTGGCGTTGCCAAAAGATTTGCTCCCTCCATGGAGTTTGGGCGCACCTACGGCATATTTGATATTGGATTAGCTTTGGGCAGATTAAACTCGGTAAGCCGCGGCAGTGATACCTCTAAATTTATAGAGCTTAGGCCCACAATAAATGTTTTCTCCAAAGGGCGATTCTCGGAGGCGTTATGCCTTGGTGCCGGATACGTGATAAAAGCCAAACAAGGCCTTATGACAGAAATTTGTAACAGCATTAACTTCAATATTTCAACAACCGTTGCTATTGCAGTAGTGCAGGGATATTGTTTTTTTGATGGTACAAACAGTAGTCGTAATGCACAGTATATGGGTTTTAGCTTCACGTATAATTTTCTAAAAAAACATAGCGTAAACAAACAGCGCAAAAAAGCTGCAATTGTGAGCGATAATTAACAAGCAGGGCCAGAAAGAGAAATAAAGCGCTAAAAGGTCAGAATTGATGCCTAGTCTACTGTACCACATCCTGTAATCTGTACCTGAAACAAATTCGTTATCTTTGCGGCACAATGCAATTAACAGGAGAAACAACACCGGTGTGGGAGAAAGGCTATAACAATTACGGGCCGTGGCTTAAAGAAAAATATAAAGGGCACCGGGTATTTAAGGTAATTGTTGATGGCGGTTTTACCTGCCCCAACCGCGATGGCAGCAAAGGCTATGGCGGTTGCACGTATTGCAATGTAGATTCGTTTACACCATCGGTTAGCCGCAATGCACCTACCATACGCCAGCAGGTGATGGAGGGTATGGAACGCGCCCGCAAAGGCAATAAAGCCGATAAGTTTATTATTTACTTTCAGCCCAATACCAATACTTATGCACCAGCGCATTACTTAAAAATGATGTATGATGAGGCGCTGAGCTACGGTACAGAAGATATTGTTGGCCTAAGTGTTGGTACCCGCCCCGATTGTATCGATGCCGAAAAAATTGCCCTGCTGGAAAGCTATACCGATAGGTTTGATGTAGATCTGGAAATGGGGATGGAATCTATCTACAACGAAACCCTTAATCAGATCAATCGTGGTTGTGAGCACGAAGAGCTGGTGAAAGCGCTTAAACTTGTTGAAAACAGTAAGCTTGATATTTGTGTGCATACCATTTTTGGTTTCCCCTGGGAAACGCATGATATGATGCTGAAATATGCCGACGAGATCAATCGTTTTCCGCAAATAAAATTTGTAAAGTTTCATCACCTGCATATTGTAGAAGGATCTGTAATGGGCGTTAAATACAAACGCGAACCATTTAAACTATTCGGTATTGATGAGTACGCCGATTTTTTATGCGAATTGTTACCCCGCGTTCGCCCTGATATCGTGATCCAGCGCCTCTTCGGCCTAAGTGATCGTGAACTGCTTATAGCCCCAAACTGGGGATTGAAAAAATCAGAGATCCAGTATTATATAGATCAACGGATACTGAGCAGAGGAGTTGTGCAGGGGAGTGCTTTATAATATGCTAAACTAATCTAACGATTTTTTTATACAGATGTGCAAGTCGGAAACTCGTTTCCCAGGCATATTAAAGAAGCTACTTGTGGTAGTAGTATTTATACATCCTATTCATCTTTTTATTAATGTAGAAAATAGAGGTATATAAAGTGCCATCTGTGTTGTATACTAATTTGTCTGTGTATCTGGTTTTTACTAAACCAACGGTATCAAATCCTGTTATTTCGATACATTGATTGTACCGGTTAAATTTATAGGTACACCAATATTGATCCTCTTCTCCCGGCTTAATTTTGGTGATATTGATGATTTTTCCTCCTCCGGCTATGGTATCGGTTTGCATACTGTAGCTGTAGTCTATATTTTGTTCGTAAAAATAATCAATCGTTTCAAGATTGTTTTCATCATTATATCTTGCAATATTAGAAATATACGGACGGGCCTTATTTACTGTTTTTGTAATACGATAAAGTTTTCCTTTTGCATCGTATTCCCTTTTTTCCTTATTAACAAATAGAGTATCCTGATTATAAAATATATTATACTCCAACCGGCCTATGCTATCGTAACCATATTCATGCGTGATGTTAAAGTTTTTGCCGTATCGCTTTTCTTTTAAGTACGTATATCCTATTTTTTTACTAATGAGCCCAAAATCATAATACCAATACACATATTTATTATCTAAAAAATTCTCCTTGTCAAAATGAACAATATCTGTTAGTTGCCCTGTTTTATTATAATTAAAATTTAATGCCCCAATATAAGTGGAGTCGGGAATGCCTTTTCTATTTAACCGATATTCATAATCATCTCTGCGTACAATTTGGTTTGCTATTATAAACTTATTGGGAAACTGGTCGATACCTAAAAATTGCTCAATAATTTCCTGCGCCTGTAGGTTGTTAAAAGTTATAATGAAAAATAACGAGAGTAAAGTTTTATGCATAAAGTTTAGTGAGCTGCAAAATAGTAAAATTTCAAGTAGAGTAGCCAAGTCGATAAATAAACTTATTTAAGCTTAGATACGTTTAACGGTGATATAGCTTTGGTATTAGTTTTGTTAACTTATGGTTGAAAAAGCTAATTCAAATTTTTAACATACATCCGTTTTGTCACAAAGAGCGCAACAAAATTACATTCCAGCTTTAACCGGGGTACGTGCAATGGCCGCTTATCTTGTGTTTATATCGCATTTCGCGTATGTTTTTGATGAGAAATTTCCTCACTCTGTGCAACGCTTTTTTAACGAGTTCCACATAGGGGTTACTATTTTTTTTGTACTCTCGGGTTTTTTGATCGCATTTCGCTACTTCGATAGCTTTAAGCTCACTAAAGACTGGTTTAAGCAATACTTAAAAAACAGGGTGGCGCGTATTTACCCCATGTACGCCATTTTAACTGTAGGGGCATTCATCGCTTTTTACTTTACCAATAACCAAATTGTTACCGCGGGGCATAACCCCATAGTAATGTTTTTGATGAACATCGTTTTTTTGCGCGGCTTTTTCGATCAACTTAAATTTACAGGTGTAGCACAGGGATGGTCGCTCACGGTAGAGGAGTGCTTTTACTTTTCGGCGCCGTTTATCTTCCTGGTAGCTACCAGGTATAAAAAGTTTTATATCCAACCTATTGCAGTTACAGGTTTGGGGGCTGTGTTGGTATTGATATTTAGCCATGTAAACTGGTATGGTTTCTTTGGTAATTTTACCTTTATGATGCTGTATACGTTTTTGGGCCGCTGCTTTGAGTTTTTTGCAGGCATTCAACTGGCTCTTATTGTGCGCAAACAGAAAATGGATGGCAGCAGCAAAAAGAAATTTACCTACCTCGGTTTTTTCATGATCTTTTTTTGCGTTTGGATCATGTCTACCCTCACCATACCTAAGGGGCAGGAAGCCGGTTTACATAATCCATTTGGTATCATCACCAACAACTATTTGCTTGCCCTGTCAATAGCGTTGTTCTTTTACGGCATACTTACCGAAACTACCCTACTTAAAAAGATACTGGCCACCCGTTTTGTAGAGCTATTGGGCAAAAGTTCCTATATATTTTACCTTATCCACCTGGGGTATATGTACACCTTTTTGCATAACGGCTTTAACTGGCTTAATGATTATACATTTACGCTATACGATAAATGGGGCGTAGAGTGGCACTCGCCATTTGAATACGATAGTTTAAACCTTGTTTATGCTTTTATCGTTCTAAATATAATTTCGATCACCTTGTTCAAACTTATTGAGGAGCCGCTGAACCACTATATTCGTAAATCAGATTTTCTGATTAAGAATAAAGCGCGCAATCCCGAAAATGAGTCGGCAAAGATTAAAGCTTAATGATTATTATGGCGATGGATTTTAGAAAATATTTGGTTTTAGTATTTGTACTTGCGGCTATTAATAGTGCTTTTGCACAGCATAACTCTCCGGTAGGTGGGGGGACTGCTGAAAAAAGCGATGACGCGGGGGTATCAACAGTATTAAATATCAACAATAAAGAAGGGGTTTTTAGTTCCACAGCGTCATTTACATTTGATGTGAAAAATGCCTTAGATACTGAGCAGGAGGGCACAGTATCGTACCTACTTACCGATGAAAAAGGAGTAAAGGTTAAAACCTTATCTAAGCCTGTTAAAATTGGTAAAAAGAGTTCAGCGAGTTACAATTTCGATATTGCCGGTTTAAAAACGGGGTTTTATAAGCTAAATATGATGATCAATGTATCTGATTATGACGATACCACCCGTCGTGCCTTCGGCATCAGGCCCGATGACATCAGATCAGCCTATGCAAAGCCTGCCGATTTTGATAGCTTTTGGAAAGATGCAAAAGCCGACCTTGCCAAAGTAAAGCCGCAGTTTAAGGTAACCGAGCAACCATCTCAAAATACCGATAACCGCAGGGTTTTTCTTATCGAAATGAAATCGTTGGATAATTTAACCATCCGTGGGTGGATGACTTTGCCTAAAAACAGCAATAAAAACAAACAGTTTTCGGTACTTTTGGGCCTGCCCGGGTACCAGGTTACGCTGAAACCGATTGTAGGCCGCGAAGATGATCTGGCTATTATTACGCTAAATACCCGCGGGCAGGGTAACAGCCGCGATGTGATTCATACCGAACGGGATGCTTTTATATCCTATAACATTGAGGATAAAAATAAGTATGTGATGCGTGGCGTAATTATGGATTGTGTGCGGGCCGTTGATTTTATTTATTCACGTAAAGAATTGCGTCACAATCAGATACTGGTAACAGGAGGAAGTATGGGCGGATATTTGGCCATAGCTTTAGCCGGACTTGATCAGCGGGTAACTATCTGCTCGGCACAAAATCCTATTTTAAGCGATGTGCATAATTTGGTTGGCACTGTTGAATGGCCAATAAATGATATTAGAAAATATGTTGCCGGCAAGCCAGATGTAACTTTCGACCAGGTATTACACAACATGGAATACTATGACACCAAAAACTTTGCTACCGATGTTAAATGTCCTGTACTGCTTGGTTTAGGTTTGCTTGATCCTTATGTACCGCCGGGCAATGGTTATGCAGTTTATAACTCTTTAAATACCAATAAAAAGGTGATGGTTTACAAGGATCTGGGGCACGAAGTGAGCCAGAAATATAAAGAATATGAGGGTAGCTGGATGCGTGATACCTTTGGTTTATTTTAATGGAATACCTATGAATAAAAAGATGACCCTCAATAAAAAACTACTCAAATACCTGCTTGCTGTGCTTTTATTGGTATCTGCAATGCACTATAACAGCTATGCCGATGGTTTTCCGGTGAGGCCGGGCAGGTTTATTATATCGCCATCTGTAAGCTATTTTTTTGCTAATAAACAGTTCGACTCTACCGGTCGCAAAAGCTCGTTTGATGATAATGGTAAGTTCCATTCTGTAAGCTATGCCTTATATACCGAATATGGCATCAGCAGAAAGTTTAGCATATCGGCCCTGGTACCCTATTCCATGAATTACTTTAAAAGTGATAGCGGGCACGCCAACTTCAAAGGTTTTCAGGATATAGAAATTGGTATTAAATATTACTTGGCCAACATCAGCTACAAGTACTATTTTAGTATAAAGGCAACGGGCATTATACCAACCTATCGCGATAATGCAGCATTGGGTTATGGCTATTATGGATCTGAACTTAAACTGGCATTTGCAGGCAGCGGTCACCTGTTTGGCAGGCAAAGCTATTTTGTAGCCGAGAACGCAGTACGTGAATATTTTGGAAGCGAGTCGGTTTTTCAGGATAGATATAACCTTACTTATGGCTTAACGCTCGATAAAAACTTTAAGGAGCAGGTATCCGTCAGTGTGGGTGGTTTTTATGCAACCAGTGGTAATTCATTTATCAATCCCAATCCAATTATAGCAGCCAACCCAAGTACCAGTAAAAACTTTGCCTTTAACCAGGTATCAGTAAGTTATGGACATGCTTTCGCCAAAAACCTTTCGTTATTTTTAACCGGAGGAACGTTTATAACAGGATATAATACAGGAGCCGGTACCAGTCTTTCGGCCTCATTAAATTACCGGTTAGATACCAGATAATGATCAGCATAAAATCCCCCATTGGTATACTCACTGTAGCCTGCTTGTGTATACTAAACAACCTAAACGCAAAAACACCTGTTCATAAATTTAAGGCAGATGAAGAGGTATCAACAACGCTTACCGTTGGTAGTAAAGATGCCATTTTTAGCAGCAAGGCCGGTTATACCTTTAATGTAAAAAACGCTACCGATAACCCTCAAACGGGCACAGTATCATACATGGCGGTAACATCCGCCGGCGTTACCGTGGCTAATGAAACCCGTAAAATAAAACTAGCCAAACATAGCAGTGCCAGTTATGATTTTACTGTTCCGCCGCAAAAAGCGGGATTTTATAAGATCAATTTTATGGTGAATGTATCTGATTATGACGATACCACCCGCAGGGTGTTTGGCATAAGGCCTCATGAAATTGAGTCGGAACACGGGCGGCCGGCAGATTTTGACAGCTTTTGGCAAAATACCAAAGCCGAGCTGGCTGCAGTTAAGCCCGAGTTTAAAATGACTGAACAGAAAGATCAGGCTACAGAAAATCGTAAGGTTTATCTGGTAGAGATGCGGTCTTTAGATAATATTACCGTTAGGGGATGGCTTACTATTCCTAAAACAACCATTAAAAATAAAAGGTTCACTACTTTTTTAGCTTTGCCCGGTTACCAGGTTGATTTGAAACCGATGCTTGGGCAGGATGATGATATTGCTATACTGGCACTTAACGTGCGTGGCCAGGGCAATAGCCGCGATGTAATTCACCCCAAAAGGCTCGATTATATTAGCCTTAATGTAGAGGACAAAAACAAATACGTTTTGCGTGGGGCTATTATGGATTGCATCCGGGCGATAGACTTTATATACTCGCGGCCCGAGCTTGATCCTAAGCGTATAGAGGTATCTGGTGGTAGTATGGGTGGTTTTTTAGCCAGTGCGGTAGCCGGGCTTGATAGCCGGACTCAACTGATATCGGCACAAAACCCTATTTTGAGTGATGTGCGTAATCTTCCCGATCAGGACGATTGGCCGATGTACGATTTGCGCAAGTATGCTGGCGAGAAAGGTATTAAGTTTGATAAGGTATTAGATAACCTGGATTATTTTGATATCAAGAATTTTGCACAAAATATACAAACACCTATTTTGCTTGGCATTGGTTTGCTTGATCATTTGGCGCCCCCCAATAACGAATATGCTTTTTATAACCTCATCAACAAAAAATACCGCGACATTATGGTTTTCAAAGATCTTGGGCACGAGGTACCGATAACCTATGTGCTGGAAGAAGGACACCGGATGAGGGACAAATTTGGGCTTTTTTAGTCGGCTTTGTAGCTATGCGGGTGCTAATTCTTTATTGCAGTTTTTTAGTAACTTTTCATCGGAAAAGTATTCCAATCTAAAAAGCACAAATGTTTCAGTCTTATATCTTAGTTATCAACGGAAAACCCGAAGGTCCATTTAGCATGGATGAACTGAAGGCTAAAAAAATAAGCCCCGGCGATTTTGTAAAAACTACCGGGATGGACGATTATAAAGAGGCCCAGGAAATAGTTGAACTACGTGAACTTTTCGGTTTTGCAAAGCCCCCTTTGCTTATGCAGTATTTTGGCAGTTTTGACCAACGCTTGCTTGCCTCCTTTTTAGATTGGTTTATTGTTTTTGGTGTATTTGTGCTAATTATTTTTGTGGTAGTAGTTGTATTTATACAGGATAAAGAGACCCGCATAATAGCTAGTTTTGGCTTACTGGGCTGTGTGCCATTTGCCAAAATTGTTTACCATATAGTAATGGAAAGCTCGGCCAAACAGGCTACCTACGGTAAACAGATGCTTAAAATAAAAGTGGTTGATATGCATGGCGAACGCATCACTTTCGGCAAAGCTACAGCCCGTAACCTGTGCAAAATATTTTCGGTGATGACATTTTTTATAGGTTACCTGCTGGCATTTTTCAATAAACAACAGCAATGTTTACATGATATGATGGCCGGTACGGTGGTTATTAAGGAGCGGTTGTTTTGATGTGCAGCTACTTGAAATATCTTTTTGTATGAAGCACACGATATACAATAATTTTATTTTTAGCCTCCTTATAATGGATGCCGTAAGGGAATTGATATAAAGGCGCTATTCTAATGCTTTGATATCTAATCTGAAATAATTGCGGCTCGCGTTCAACAAATTTCATTGTTCCGAAAAACTCCAGAAAAAATTTATCAGTAAGAATTGGAAGTGTTTTATTGTAATAATCCTGGATATCTTCTAAATCTTTTTCAGCTTTAAGCCTGAAAATAACTTCGTAAATCATTTAGGCAAAAATCTATCTTTAATACTTTGAAAAGATACGTATTCGGCCTTACCCTTAGCTTCCTCATCAAGCATCTCATCCATCATTGCTTTATATTCATCAGTAAGCTCAAGATTTAAATGATGTTGGTGCAATAAATCCTCATATTCGTTTATTGGAATAATTACAGCGGTTTTTTCGCCTTTATCATTAGTGATGAATTGAGTTGTCATTAGTCAAATTTAATGATTTTTTTAGGCATTGCAACTATCGCAATAAATGCAATTAGAATAACGATATCTTTTTCTTTAATATTTTTCAACCAATGGTAACCTCAATTGTAATAATTTATCATTTACATCCAAACAACTTATTCCCCAACATAATCATTAAATTTGCAGCTTATTAATTATCCGCCGCATGAATACTGATGCTGTTAAATTGCTGCAAGGCCGTTATTGTAATTCGTTAACCCAATATTCGCGTTTTGTTACCCGCGAGGTAAACATTGGCGATGTGCCCATGGGCGGCAATAATCCTATACGCATACAAAGCATGACCACTACCGATACCATGGATACCATTGGTACCGTTGAGCAATCTATCCGTATGGTTGATGCCGGTTGCGAGTATGTGCGTATAACAGCGCCCAGCATTAAAGAGGCTAAAAACCTGGCCGAAATTAAAAAACAACTTCGTGCCCGTGGATACAATGTACCCCTGGTGGCCGACATTCATTTTACCCCGAATGCTGCCGAGGTAGCAGCCCGTATTGTTGAAAAAGTACGCGTAAACCCCGGGAACTATGCCGATAAAAAGAAATTTGACCAAATAGATTATACCAACCTGGAGTACCAGGGCGAACTGGAACGCATTTACCAAAAATTTGCACCGCTGGTAAACATCTGTAAAGAATATGGCACTGCCATGCGCATTGGCACAAACCACGGCTCGTTAAGCGACCGTATCATGAGCCGTTATGGCGATACTCCGCAGGGTATGGTAGAATCGGCGATGGAATTTATGCGCATGTGCGAAACGCTGAATTACTATAACCTGGTAATCAGTATGAAATCAAGCAATCCGCAGGTAATGGTGCAGGCTTATCGTTTATTGGTTGAAACCATGGTTGCCGAGGGCATGAACTACCCGTTGCACCTGGGCGTAACGGAGGCCGGCGACGGAGAGGACGGGCGTATTAAATCGGCCGTCGGCATAGGCACTTTGCTGGAAGACGGCCTGGGCGATACCGTACGCGTTTCCCTTACCGAAGAACCTGAAGCCGAGGCACCGGTGGCAATTGAATTGGTTAAGCGATATTCTTTAAGAGAAAAGGTTAAAGACGAAAAGTTAAAGACAAGAGATAGCGAAGCTTCTGTAGAAAAGAGCCTTTCGCCTTTAACCTTTGAGCTTTCACCTCCACAGCATAATCCTTACGAATACAAAAAACGCCACACCTACGAGGCCAACGCTTTTATTGGCGGTCATATGGTGCCAAGGGTGGTTATAGACCTATCTAAAAAGAATTTAAAAGATCCGGCTATTTTAGGCGATGCGGGTTATATCTATTCGCCGCTGTTGGATAAATACAACATGGCCGAGCAATCGGTTGATTTTGTTTACCTGGCAGATGAATTGCCATCGTTTACTTTACCCGGCAATTTAAAGCAGCTTTACAATTACAATACGTGGCAAAAACTGGCAAACAAAACCAATTGCCACCCGCTATTTAGTTTAACGGAGTATATCGCAGCAACAAATCGTACATCAACCTTAAACCTCGTAAAAATATTGCCTGCCAATATTGATTCGGAAGAGTTTGGTTTACTACCCTTTGATAATTCGCTGGTGTTTGTTTTAGAAACCGAGGCCTTGCACGGCATGGCCGATCAGCGTACCTTCTTTTTTAAAATGGAAGAGCTAGGCTTAGAAATACCGGTAATTGTGAAGAGGAGCTATAGCCCCACCCAACCCTCCCCGGAAGGGAGGGCTTTTGAAAATCGGGCTGATGAAAAAGTCTCCCCTACCGGAGGAGATTTAGAGGGGGCTGTCACTAAACTACAGCTTTACGCAGCTACCGATCTGGGTGCGTTATTGGTTGATGGCTTTGGCGATGGTATCTGGATTGATGCGCCGGAGGTGGATACTAAGGTAAATACTTCAACAGCTTTTGGTATTTTGCAGGCCACACGTTCGCGTATTTCTAAAACCGAATATATTAGCTGCCCAAGTTGTGGGCGAACCTTGTTCGATCTGATGATCACCACACAGATGATCCGCAGCCGTACAAGCCATCTTAAAGGATTGAAGATAGGCATTATGGGCTGCATTGTAAATGGTCCCGGCGAAATGGCCGATGCTGATTATGGTTACGTAGGCTCTGGTACCGATAAGATCACCCTGTACCGTGGCAAAGAAGCAGTAAAGAAAAATATAAGCGCCGCCAACGCGCTCGACGAACTGATAGGTATCATTAAAGACGACGGCAACTGGGTAGAGCAGGAATAGGCAATGAGCGACAAAATCAACGTTTTAGATATTTCGTTAACCTTTAAAAAGCACCTGGAACATGCTGGCAGTGATACTGCCGATTTCGGGATTGTTAATAATAGTTGGAACCAAACTGATTTTGCGATACTAAGTAATGAACCGGGGTTAACACACGGCTTACCTATTAAAACAGACTATTATTCGGTTATTTTATGTCTTAGCGGCAGTTGCAAAAAAACAATAGGTCACTTCGTGTTTGAGGTTTATACCAATTCCATTCACCTGGTATCGCCTCAATTTATTACCTCTTTTGAGGATGCCACCCCCGACCTGCTCCTTTACCAGGTGTTGTTTAAAAAAGAGTTTTTGACCAACAACCTGCTTAAAGAAAATATCCTCGATAATTTATTGGAGGTAAACCCGGATTATCCACCAATTTACGGCTTATCTCAAAAAAGCTGCGCATCCCTAAAAGCGCTCTACCAAAAATTAAGCGACGAAAGCCGGGAGCAAGGGGCTTTCCATTTACAGATCATCCGGCTGCTGTTAACCGATCTGTTGTACGAGATGAACCGGGCCTGCGAAAACTGTTTGCTGCACTCTACGCGCCACCTCAGTAAGCAATATCAGTTGGTATATAAGTTTAAAAAGCTGGTAGAAGATCAGTTTCTTACTCTTAAAACTGTGCAGGAATATGCCGACGCTTTATTTATCTCCAGCAAATATTTAACCGAAATTGTTAAAGGCGAAACCGGGCAAAACGCGTTGCATGTTATTCATAACCGCTTGTACCTCGAAGCGCAATATCTGCTCTCTTCATCGGGCCTTAGTATTAAGGAAATTGCCGAACGGTTAAATTTTGATAACAGTTCGCACTTTAGTCGTTTCTTTAAGCGCTTTGCGGGTAATAACCCATCAGAGTTTAAGCAGCTGCAATAAACTGCCCCTTCTTTATCATTCAAAACCAGCGTTATGACTATTGGCTGACGGTAATAATATACTACCGGAAAAATTGGTTGTTAAAACCGATTTATTGAGATTGATGTGCCTCTGTATCCGCAGTACCTTTGACTTATCAATCAACAACAACAGTTATGAAAAAGCAAAACATAGAGTTAATAAAGAGCAGGTTATTGCAACTGTACTTTGAAACCTATCAAATTTTAACCATTATTTACAGGTAATTGGTATTAACGTAAACAGAACTATATGGGTAACAACTGCTACAAAAACAAGCGGCCGCCAACGGGCTTCATTATATATTGGATTTATAATAGAAAAAGGCAGACTTATAACAGGTCGGCCTTTTTTGCTTTAAAAATTTACTAAATGAAAACAACAGGCGAACTATAAGAAGCTCTGCGGGCAACACCATTTAGCGAACCTGGTTTCCACTTTGGCGAAAGCTTAATTACGCGTACCGCTTCTTTGTTGGCTTCGGCAGTAAGGCCTTTTATAACTTTAACATGATTTAATTTACCGGTTTTCTCTACAACAAAATAAACGATCACTTTTTTGCCCGATACTCCTTTTACAGGGTGCAATTTTGATTTGATAAACTCATCTAATTTACCCTGCCCTCCCGGAAACTCCGGTAATACCTCCTTTAAATGTGCGGAGGCTACTTTACTATCGGTATCCTTTTTTGTTTGGGCAATAGCTCTTTGTTCAGAGCAGCAAAAGGTAAAAATTCCTAAAACCAGTACAAGTTTCAATTTCATCGTTAGTAATATTTTTATGTGTGAATATCCGCGTTATTTGTTAATTCGGAAACCAAACAACAATCAAATATGCACTTTGTTGTGCACATCTGTTAAAAACAAACTACCGGTATTAACTATACCGGGCTAAACTCGGCAAACATATTTTGGGCCTCGGCAAGACTATTCAGATTTACATAATCGCACACTTCGGCATATTCGGCCCAAAGCTGGTGTACTACCGGGTTGGCATGTGCCTGTTTGATAGCTTCGGCCGAAAGCCATTCAAAAACCTCTACAATAGTACCATCGGCGGCTTCCATAATTACGGCCTCTCTATTTGTTACCAACCCCTCTGCTTTTAGGCGGGGTACATGTGTTTTGGTAAGCTCCTTTAGCGCTGCTGCTTTGCCGGGTTTGGGCCTGTAGGCTACTATTACTATACGCTTCATAAAATTGAGGTTGAAATGATAAAGCAATTTACAATTTAGTTGCGTGATAGCTCAAATTGTAGCTACATAAATTTCTTCCACCAGGCTGAGTTATAAGCGCCTTTTACTTGGGTAGGTTTACCTGGCTCCGGCATAAAAAGGTCTATTTTCTTTTCTTTGGCAAATTTCTCTAAACGTTGGGCAGGCTCGTACCAGGCGTGTGGTGCCAGGTTAAAAGTGCCATAGTGTATAGGCATCATTAATTTGCCTTTAAGGGCGATATGCGCGTTTGAAGCATGATCTGGCCCCATGTGTATATCCGGCCAATATTTGCCGTAGGCCCCAATTTCCAGCATGGTTAAATCGAACGGACCAAATGCTTCGCCAATTTCGGCAAAGCTTGGCGACCAGCCAGAATCGGCACCAAAATAGATATTGTGTTTTGGGCCTTTTATTACAAAACTTGCCCAAAGGGTTTCATTGCGGTTAACTACTCCCCGGCCCGAAAAATGCCTTGATGGGGTAGAAGTAATAACCACCTCGTTACCTATTAGCGCGCTATCGCCCCAATCCATTTCGAAGATGAAATTTTTAAGTATACCCCATTTTGCAAGGTATTGGCCTACACCTACCGAGCAATAAAAAGGAATTTCGGAACCGGCGAAGAACTTGATGGTATCCCTATCCAAATGGTCGTAGTGATCATGCGACAGGATAACGGCATCCAAAGTTGGCAGATCATTTAATGCGATTGGTGGTTTAAAAAAACGCTTTGGACCGAAGTGTTTGGAAAACGAAGCTCTATCGCCCCAAACAGGGTCGGTTAAAATGCGCTTGCCGTCTATTTCAATTAATATGCTGGAATGGCCCACCCAGGTAATGCGCAGGCCACTTTCGGGCAGCTCGTTATAAATGCTGATATCAGTATTAAATGGTCCTACTTGTTTTTTAGGTGTGTTTTCGGCTTTATTGCCCATATACTCACGCAGTATGGGAATCATTTTACCAAAGCCGGCCTCGTCGGTAGGTATAACGTTAATGTATTTTTTGCCCTTTTTATGGGATGATTGTAAACTCATGGAAACAATTATAGTACTTATGCAGGTTGTGATTGTTTTAACACAAAAAAGTTACGATTGATTGTGCTCCATGGTTTTATTTGCTTAAAAATGATATTGCTGTGTCACAAAAGGTTATCAGCGAAGCAGGCAGGGCATCATTAAGATAAGGATGCGAGCCGCCGAAAGTATGGTCGCCACCAGGCAAAACAACAAATTCTGTATCGGGATGTGCCGCATATAACTCTTCGGCATGACTCAGGGGAACGGTTGGGTCGGCATCGCCGTGCATTAATAGCCAGGGCTGTTTAACTTTACCTGCTTGTTTCAAAATATCAAGGCGTTTGGGATAATTGTCCAAATCATCCAACAGGGTTGATTTAAGCGGCATCTGTTGGCCCGTACGCTTGTTGGGCATGTAAATAATACGCTGCAACCGCCATTGTATTTCAATTTCTTCGGGCCAAAGGTTATAAAAGCTCGAGATAGATGCCATGGTTATCAGTTTTTTAATCCGGCTATCTTCTGCCGATTTAATGATGCTGATGCCGCCGCCCATACTGTGCCCTATTAAATAAACATCACTGGCGGCTGCCATGCCCGAGCCGCTGCATGCAAAATCAATAATGGTACCAAGGTCTTCCAGTTCTATAGAAAAGGTATTATCGCTAAAGGCTATCAGGTCGGTAAATTCAAGCGGATTATCGGGCGTGGTGCCGTTATGCGAAAAGTTGAACTTGAGGTATTTGAAGCCATTTTGGGCAAAATAATTGGCTACCAGATTATGGGTGCCCCAATCTTTAAAGCCTTTAAACCCATGCGCAAAGATCACTACCGGCGCGTTTTTAAAAGCGTCGTCATAGGTAACATCTATTAGCATAGGTCGGCCTTTGGCGCCGGGAAGGGTATAGTTATCTTTTCTGATCATTACTCAAAACTATACTTTTTTGCCGTTAAAGGTGATATTATATAGATCAGTTCTTCTATCTTTTAAATTTTGTACGCTGCCATATTCATGCAGCTCATCCAGCAGGGAAAGGTCTACATCGGCAATTACTATCATCTCACTGTTGGGGGTGGCTTCAGATTGGATGCCGTTGGTAGGGAAGCCAAAATCGGAAGGCGTGAAAACTGCCGATTGCGCATAGCTGATACCCATATTATTTACATTGGGCAGGTTGCCAACGCAGCCCGCAATAGCTACATAACATTCATTTTCTACGGCGCGGGCCTGTGAGCAAAACTTAACCCGGTTGTATCCATTTTGTGTATCTGTTAAAAACGGAACAAAAAGGATCTGCATATCCTGGCTGGCTAAAATACGAGACAACTCCGGAAACTCCACATCGTAGCAGATCAAAATGCCAATTTTACCGGCATCGGTTTCAAATACTTTTACCTCATCGCCGCCGCGGATACCCCACGAACTAATTTCGGAAGGGGTGGGGTGGATTTTGTAAACCTCTTCCATGCTGCCATTTCGCCTGAAGAGGTAGGATACGTTATACAACGATTCCTCGTAAATGGTGGGCATGCTGCCCGCTATGATGTTTACATTGTAAGATACGGCCAGTTTAGAAAATTCTTCAATGATGGGTTGGGTGTATTTAGCCAGCTCGCGCATGGCTTTGGCACTATCCATATGGTTGTAATCGGCCATCAGAGGTGTGCCAAACAGTTCGGGGAATAGTATAAAATCTGCCTGGTAATCGCTCACGGCATCTACAAAATACTCTGCGTGTTTAAGTAGTTCGCTAATGTTGTTGTAAGGGCGCATTTGCCATTGTACCAGGCCAATGCGTACAACTGTTTTATGGTTAATGGCGGTGCTTACCTCTTCGTAATACACATTATTCCACTCAATCAGTGTAGCGAACCCTTTAGAGCGGCTATCCTCTGGCAAATAATTACGTAGTACTTTACGTACATGAAAATCATTGGCCAACTGAAAAGATAGGGTAGGATCGTAGATCTCTTTATATTTTACCTTGTCTATATACTGTCGTGGTGTAAGATCGTTCTGAAATTTTTGATAATTAGGGATACGGCCACCTGCGATAATGCTTTTCAGGTTTAGTTTTTCGCAAAGCGCTTTACGGGCGTCATACAACCTGCGGGCCAGGCGCAGGCCACGGTAATTGGGGTGGATAAATACATCTATACCATATAACACATCTCCTTTATCGGTATGGGTTTTAAAAGTGCTGTCGCCGGTAATTTGCTTGTAGGTATGGTTGTCGCCAAATTTTTGGTAATCAACCATAATAGCCAGCGCGCAGCCAACCACCACATCGTTTACGGTTACACATATCTGCCCTTCGGGGAATATTTTGATGAGTTTTTTGATGGAATTGGCATCCCAATAGTCCTCGTCCATATCCATATAGGCCGATTTCATTGATTTTTTTAGCTCCTGGTAATCCGGTACTTCCAGGTTACGCATTTCAACACTCTGCAGATCCATATATTAGTTTTGGGTTTCTGTATGCATAAATACAAAAAGGGCCAATTTGTTTTGGTGCCAGGTGTTAAGCTTTTGCGTGCCACCAAACCCAAAGCATCAGTGCCGGCTGAAAAGCAACACGAAGCCAGGCTGTAAAGGGTGTTACGTTTAAACTGCCCACCTGAAGTGGTGCATGCAAGGCCATATCTATGTGTACCGGTAAAAAAGCAGCCAGCATTAGTATAATGCCGTAAACCGCCCAAGGTCTTGCACCCGGCCAAATGAGCATCAGTGCAAATGAAATTTCAAAGATGCCCGCCAGCGTATTCATCAAAACCGGGTAAGGAATGTAACGGGGGATAATGGAAATATAACCACCCGGGTGCCAGAAGTGATTAATACCGGCAAAGGTATAACCTGCTATTAATACAACAAGGCTAATGTTTTTAAGTATGCGCATTACATATATACGTTGTTTTTATAAATACCGTTTTAAGCAATTTAAATGTGGTTTTTGAGTCAATTCTACTAATTTATAACCATTCTAAATACTCCTGTTTGACAAAGGGTTGACATTGCATCCCATATATAGTGATATTTTTGTTTGGTCAAATTTAAAACTGCTTTGAAGTATTTAAAGGTTATTGCTTTTACACACAAACAGATTGAACTGAAGGAAATAGGAAGATTGGTTGTTTGCCAGGAAAATCTAACCGAAAAGCTTCAACAGGTTAAAACTCAATTTGGGATACCGGAGATATTTTATCTTGCTACATGTAACCGTGTGGAATTTGTTATGACTACTCCCCAGGTGGTTGATAAGGACTTTGCCAAACGCTTTATTGAAGCTTTTAATACCGAGCTGTGCGAAAACTCCTTAAGCACATTTATGGATGGTGCTTCTATTTATGAAGATCAGGAGGCGATGATTCATCTTTTGCGTACTTCGTGCTCATTAGAGAGCCTGATAGTAGGCGAAAAAGAAATACTATCCCAATTGCGTAAAGCTTACGAGCATTGCAGGGAAGCTGGTTTAACCGGCGATGGCATGCGCATGATTATGAACTGCGTGGTTAAAACCGCTAAAGAAGTTTATACCCATACCAATATCTCAAAAAATCCAATTTCGGTTGTATCATTGGCTTACCGTAAGCTTAAAGATTTAAACCTTTGCTCAAACGCCCGTGTATTGATCATCGGCGCCGGCGAAACGAACCGTAATATTTCTAAATACCTGCAAAAGCACAAATTCAGCAACTTTGCTGTTTTTAACCGTACCGTTTCTAAAGCTGCCGAACTGGCAAAGGATCTAAACGGCGAGGCTTTTGATCTGGAAGCACTTAAAACGTACAATAAAGGTTTTGATGCCATTATCACTTGCACATCGGCAGTTGAACCTATCATCACCACCCAAATATATCAATCGCTGCTTAACGGCGAAACCGGCAGAAAAACAATTGTAGATCTGGCCATCCCTAACGATACCGCTCCCGAAGTTTTAGAGCTATTTCCTGTTAACTTTATCGAAGTACATTCCCTTAACGAAGTTGCCAAACGTAATCTACAGGAACGCTACCACGAGTTGGTGCACGCCGAAGGTATTATTGAGCAAAATATAGCTGAGTTTTTAACCCAGTTAAAACAACGCCGTATTGAAGTTGCCATGCGCCAGGTACCAGAGAAAATTAAAGAGATCCGCAATACTGCCATCAACTCTGTTTTTGCCGATGAGGTACAGGGCTTGGATAAAGAATCGCGCGAGATACTGGAGAAAGTGATCAACTACATGGAGAAAAAATATATCAGCGTACCCATGATCATGGCTAAGGATATATTAATCAACGAGAATTAAATTAATCTTTTCATTGCTGCCGTGAGTGTAACTTGTGATAACACATAAATTAAGCTGTGAGTTTAATTTAGTGAAGTTTCAGGTGTTTTTTACTCGATTGAACAAACTAAATATGTGGTTTCTAAAAGCAGGCCAGCAAGCTGATTCGATCAGGCATTGCTAATTGATGTTCTTAATGCTATTTTAGTGGAATCAGATCTGAGATATTTATGATCACAAAGAGGCTTATAGGAAAAACGGCATTGGTTACCGGAGCAGAATCGGGGATAGGTGAGGCCATCGCCATTGAATTTGCTTTAAACGGTGCAAATGTTGTTATCACTTATCTTAATGATGAAACTGGTGCCCAGAATACCTTATTAAAGGTAAAACAAGCCGGATCTGACGGCTTCATTATACAAGCCGATGTAAGTAAGGAGCAAAATGTGGATTTTTTGTTTGCTAAGGCCATTGAACAATTTTCGCATATAGATATTCTTGTCAATTGCGCTGGCGTAAGGAGTGCTGATAAATACATACATGAGCTTAGTTTTCAAGAATTTGAACATACAGTAAGAACGAATTTGTTTAGCACATTTCTCTGTTGCCGCAACTTTGTGAAGCATCGTTTGCAACAGGGTGGTTATGGTCGAATTATTAATATTACGTCTATTCACGAAGAGATTGTAAGTCCCGGAAAAACGGATTATTGTGCATCTAAATCGGCGATAAGAGGTCTTTGTCGCTCACTTGCTATGGAACTGGCAGACAGGCAAATTACAGTAAACAATATTGCTCCGGGTATGATTCTTACCCCAATGAATCAACTGGCTATCGACGATCTTGTTTATCGCAAAAATTTGGAAGAGCGTATTCCGGCAAAAGTGTCTGGCACTCCTTTGGATGTTGCAAAAGTAGCTCTGTTTTTGGCCTCGGACGATGCCACTTATATTACCGGAACAACACAAGTAGTTGATGGGGGGTTGAGTTTAAACCGGGCACAAGGTGCGCGATAGTTTTTTTTGAGGCAGCCCTAGATAATGGTATTAATATGCAAATTTAATACTCCAGCAACTTCCCAAACCTTACAGATACCATATCACCTTCACTATAACTACCCGATTCTTCGTTAACTACCCGTAACAGGATGCCATCCTTTTCGAGTATCAGATCTTCATAAAAACCTTTAAACAGTACCTGCTTAACAGCCCAGTTTTTTGTTTTGGTGATAAGTTTTATTTTGATCCACTCGGGGTATATTACTACGTGATGTTTATTAGTTTTAATGCCGCAATTTTGGGCTTCCCGGGCGGTAAGTACGTTGCAGTTACTTAATAGCTGGGCCGTATATAAATGTTGTGGATGTTGATATAATGATTTTGGATGGCCTTGTTCTACAATTTGGCCATTTTTAATAACCACCAATTCATCGGCCATTGATAATACTTCGGCGGGATCATGTGATACCATGATCACAGTAATACCAGTCTCCTTTACTATCTGCCGAATATCCTGTTGCAGCCCCTCTCTAAATGAGGTATCCACCTGGTTAAAGGGTTCATCTAGCAGTAATACCTGCGGACGGGTAATTATAGCCCTTGCAATGGCCACGCGTTGCTTCTCGCCACCACTTAGGTCGGCCACACGTTTATCTGCCATGTGATGCATATTAAGCTGCTCTAGTACCTGCTCTGTTTTCTCTTGTTTGGCTTTAAGGTCGGTTGCGGGTAGCATGGCCGCTACGTTATCCCATACCTTGGCAAAAAGGTTGAGGTCATCGGTATGCTGGGTAACCATTTTCATGGCATTGTGGCCTGGTATCAGTTTTTCTTCGGGTCCCCAGATGCGTTCGCCTAAAAAATTAACAACCCCTTCATCCGGAGAAAGTAAGCCGTAAAGCAGGCGGAGTAAAGTGCTTTTTCCGCTACCACTTTCGCCAATAATGGCCGTTATTTTACCGGGCTGGATAGAAATATTGGTGGTTTTAACACCAGACATCTGTTTACCGGGATATATTTTACTTACCGCAATTGCCTGCAAAAAAGGAGTATCTGACATTGGTGCAAAGATAGTAAACACGAATGGCACGAATTGAGGCGAATTTCACAAATCTTATAAACACGAATATCACAAATTGAGGCGAATTTTATAAAAGACGAATGGTACTAATCTTATCGAATTTCACGAATTTTACCTTCAGGCAGATTTGTGAAATTCGATAAGATTAGTACCATTCGTGTAAATCAATTCGTGAAATTTGCCTCAATTCGTGCCATTCGTGAGTATTAGAATCCCAGCGTTAACCCGAAGCTAAAGTTTCTCAGGCCATCCTGGGCGGGGCTGTTTTCAAACATATCGTTAAAGTAGTATTTGGCGTAGATGCCCATAATACCGTACCCCATGCGGATGAATGCGCCTTTACGCAGTTTGGCAAAATGATAATCATCATCAAATTTCTGTTTGCCACGCTCTTCGCTTATTTGCTTTACACGGCCATTAAGTAATATACCAACTTCTGGCCCTACAACCAGGCGGAAGTAGTTGCCCCTGCTATCTTCATGGCTGCGGTAGTAAAACGATAGCGGAATACGCAAATAGCTTGATGAGAAGCGGTTTTTGCTGAAATGGATGCTATCCGGCAAAAAAGTTAACGTTGGCGTATTACGTTGTATAGTAATATCCTGGCGTAGGCGGATATTGGTCCAATCGAACCCGCCTGATACGTAGATTTTAAAGGCGCTGTTAAAGCGGTAGCCAAATTGCACCACATCAAAACCAAAGTTGGCGGTTTTTGCCTGGCGATAGCTCAGGAATTGGTTTTTAGGCGATAGGGTAAAGCTGCCATGATCAAGCAAAGTGGCAAAACCCAGGTCGATCCTTGAAAAGGTGACGCCGAATGAAAAGCCCGGTGCTTTTTTATGGGTTATACTACTGGTGGTATCGTAAGTTGATACATAAGGCGCATCATTACCAATGCCAAATTTTATTTTCAATCCCTTTTTGGTAACAACAGTATCGGTGGTAATTTTAGTCGAATCGGTGGTTTGGGCAAAGCCGTAGTTTGCTGCAATGCAAAGCATCGCGGTTAAAATTAAGCGTTTCATATTAATAGGGTATATATCTTTTTATAATTATTTTTCTTTCTTTATTTTGAGGATGCCCAGGTTTACGCCTGTTATGGTAGCATCAGCTTCGTCGGTATTGCTAAACTCAATAAACTTGTCTTTACGTTTGTCAACCGCGGCAATCATCACATTAAATACATCGCCTAAACTGCGAATCTTACGTTTTTTTACCTGAGCGGTTTGTTTGGCGGTTGTAAGTTGTACAGGTGCCACTGGTGCTTTTATGCTTGCAAAAACAGGTGCGTCATCAATATGTTTTACCAATATTTTGGTAGCGGTATCGGGCAGTACCGGCATGCTCACTTCCTGTTTATTGATGGCAGATGCCAACATAGGCTGCTCTGCTGGTTTTACCATATCGTTTGCCTGTTGTGTTGTGGCAGGCTTTTCAACAGTTGTTTGCCTGCGTGTTTTGTTTACTTTGTTTGCCGCATTTGCCGGTTGCGGTTGTGTTATTGCCGGGCCAATAGCCGGTGCTTTTACAGGTTGTTTGATTGCGGCAATTTCATCTGTTTTTGGCCTGGTAACTTTAACTTCCCTGGGGATAAATAACACCCCGACTGTTGCTAACAATATTATACCGGCCGCAATGCTCAAAAATGGCACCCATACGCTTTTGCGTTTACCGGCATTTAATTCTTCGGCAATCCCCGCCCACACTTTTGCAGATGGCGCTACCTCATAATCGTCTAACGCCGATTGAAATAGTTTGTCCAGGTCCTTATCCTGCATATCCATAACTTTTACCCTCCATTTTTGCAATTTGTTCTTTTAATATCGTTCTCGCCCTTGATAGCTGCGATTTTGAAGCACCTTCGGTGATGCCTACAATTTCGGCAATCTCCTTATGGGCGTAACCCTCTAACGCATACAGGTTAAATACAATTCTATAACCCGGTGCAAGCTGTTGTATCAGCCCCATCAGTACTTTAGCATCCAGGTTGGCGGCTGCTATCGGGTTTACAGATGGCTCGGCACCTGCATCGTCTATATCAACTACCTGCATCATTTTGTGGTGCTTGCGATAGTATTCTATAGAACTGTGTACCATAATACGCCTTACCCAGCCCTCAAATGATCCATCGCCACGGTAATCTGCTATTTTACCAAAAACTTTTATAAATCCGTTTTGTAGCATGTCTTCGGCCTCCATTCTATCAGTGGCATAGCGCATACAAACGGCGAACATTTTACCGGAAAGTTGTTTGTACAACAATTCCTGTGCTTTGCGCTCGCCCGCCTTGCAGCGGTCAACCAGTTGTTCGAGTGTATAGTTAGGTTCCAAAAACATCATTTAAAAGTAAGATGGTGAGTTGGCCCAAATGGTTGCATGAGGTTTGAAATATTTTTTTAATTGCCTACCGTCAGTTTTTAATCTCCTATAAAGTAAGCTATCTTTATTTATAATGAAGAAAACAATAGCCACTATAATACTCCTTATCTTTTGCCTTCCGATATTTGCTCAATCCAATACTTCCGAAACCTATATCCTGCTTAAGCCAGATCGCATTTTTGATGGCGAGAGAATGCACGCTGCGTGGTGGGTGTTGATTAAGGGTAATCATATCGAAGCTGTTGGAGAGGCAACTACTATTAAAGTGCCGGCCAACGCAAAAGTTATCGACCTTAAAGGAGCTACCCTGATGCCCGGTTTGATAGAAGGCCATTCGCACCTGTTTTTGCATCCCTACAACGAAACCTCCTGGAACGAACAGGTACTTACCGAAAGCCGTGCCGAACGCACCGCCCGTGCCGTTAACCATGCCCGCGCAACGTTGATGGCCGGCTTTACCACCGTGCGTGATCTGGGTACCGAGGGAGCCGCTTATGATGATGTGGGGTTGAAGACGGCTATTAATAAAGGGATAATTGCGGGCCCAAGAATGTTAGTGGCTACCCGTGCTATTGTTGCAACAGGCAGCTACGGACCGAAAAGTGAAGTTGCCGAAGCAGAAATTATCAAGGGGGGAGAAGAGGCCGACGGTATAGATGGCATTACCAAAGTGGTGCGCTCACAAATTGGGCATGGTGCCGATGTGGTAAAAATATATGTGGATTACCACTGGGGACTAAACAGTACCGCCGCCCCAACCTTTACCGAAGAGGAACTAAAAGTAGCTGTGCAGGTAGCTAAAAGCAGCGGCCGGATGGTTGCCGTACACTCATCAACCACCGAGGGTATGCGCAGGGCTATTGCGGCAGGGGTAACAACCATTGAGCACGGCAACGGTGGCACGCCCGAATTATTTAAGCTGATGAAGGAAAAAGGCATAGCCCTTTGCCCAACACTGAACGCTACCGAATCTATTTTAAGCTATAGTGGCTGGAAAAAAGGGACTGACCCCGAACCGGCAGCAGTTAAGCAAAAGCATTACATCTTTACGGAGGCATTAAAGGCCGGTGTTGCCATTTGTATGGGTGGCGATGTTGGTGTATTCGCCCACGGAGATAATGCTCAGGAAATGATATTGATGGCCGAATACGGGATGAAACCATTAGATGTGCTGCGCTCGGCAACATCGGTTAATGCAGCTGTGTTTGCGTTGAAGGAGCTAGGGAATATTAAAGCAGGCTATCTGGCAGATTTGGTTGCTGTTGAAGGTAATCCTGTTGAGGATATGAAGGTTTTGAAAAAAATGAGATTGGTGGTGAAAGATGGGGTGGTGGTGAAGGAATAATCCTGATGACCTATTTCACTTCCCTAAACCGTTTATAAATCTTCACCGCAATCATTAGTATCACGCCCAGAGAAACAATTCCTACCACACCGAATATCCAGCTAAAGCCATCTTTTAATACCGCCAGAAAAACGATAGCGAATAACAAGATAGTTGCTAACTCATTCCAAAGGCGTAATTGGGTTGATGTCCATTTGAAGATGCCTTTGCGCATTTGTTTCATTTTTTGCTCGCAGATGTGGTGATAAGCTACCAGGCCTAATACAAAAAGCATTTTTATTTGTAGCCAGGCCATCAACATCCAGCCTTGCTTTAGATATACCATAGTACAGCCCGCTATTATAACGATCAACATGGATGGAGCTGTTATAATATTAAACAGCTTCTTCTCCATGATCTCGAACTGGGCTGAAAGTATACTACGGTCTGGCTCGGGCTTCTCCTGTGCTTCGGTATGGTAAATAAATAAACGCACCATGTAAAATAGCCCCGCCATCCAGCAGACTACAAAAATGATATGTATGGCGAGAACGTATTGGTACATGAAACAAAGCCCCCTAACCCCCTAAAGGGGGATTTTTTTGATTTGCATATTTTGTATTACCCCTGATGATAATTCCCCCTTTAGGGGGTTAGGGGGCATATTCTTTTATCACCTCCACCGCATACTTCACATTATCAAACGGGATATCGGGCATAATGCCGTGGCCCAGGTTGAAGATGAAGCCAGGTTCGTCTTTCATACGGTCGAACAGGCGGTAGATACGGTCTTTAATTACTTTTTTATCGGCGTATAATATATGTGGGTCAAGGTTGCCCTGTACAGCTATACCGGCAGGTAAACGTTTCTTGATATCTAACAGGTCAACATTCCAGTCTATCGAGATCACATCCGGTTTGGCCTCGGCCATTAAGGGCGCGAAAACCGAACTGCCTTTACAGAAAGATATTACAGGGATATCTTTACGTTTAAGCTTGCTGATGATCTGTTGAATGTAATAGTGGCTAAACTCTTTATAATCATCCCATGCTAAAGCCTGAGCCCAGCTATCGAAGATCTGTACCGCGTTTACACCGGCTTCAATCTGCAGGTTAAGGTAATCGGCAGTAACAGTAGCAATTTTTGATAACAGCTGATGGGCCATTGCGGGCTCATTGTGCAGCATCAGCTTGGTAAGCTTAAAATCTTTTGACGAGCCGCCCTCAACCAGGTAGCTCATTACAGTAAATGGCGCACCGGCAAAACCTATTAGCGGAATACTGCCATTTAAACGCTGCTGAATTACTTTAATAGCATCGGCAACATATTGCAGCCTGTCAATCACATCGGTTTGCAGGTTATCAATATCTTTTTGGGTACGTACAGGATTGGCAAACTTAGGGCCAACGCCGGCATTAAAACTCAGGTCGCCACCCATGGCTTCGCCGGTAACCAATATGTCCGAAAACAGGATGGCACCATCAATACCTAATAAATTAACAGGCAGCATAGTAACATCGGCAGCAAGCTCTGGTGTTTTGCACATTTCCAAAAAGGAATACTTGTTTTTAATGTCCCAATATTCTTTCATGAAACGGCCAGCCTGGCGCATCATCCATACTGGTGGTCGTTCTGTTTTTTCAGAAAAAGCTGCCTTTATTAATAACGAATCTCTCATATTTTTTAGAAGAGAGTGAAGAGTTAAGAATCAAGACTGGATAATTCTTACCCCCTGTCGGTGTCCTCACCGGCAGCCTTCCGGTCTTAATTCTTGATTCTTAATTCCTGACTCTATATTTATTTAGTTTTTAATTCCTTGTGAAGTTTGCTTATCACATCCTTCATTTTGGCAGTAATTTTATCGGCATGTTGTTCGGCCAATTGCAGGTAGGCTTTCGCTTTTTCGTAGTCGTTATGCCTGATGCTGATATTGGCTACAGTAACCAACGCAGCCACATGGTCATTTACAGAGCGCAGCGGGTATTGGGCTGCTATCTCGTAATGTTGTTCGGCTGCTTTAAACTCTTGTTTTTGTACGCAAATACCGCCATAAATAAATTCATAATAACCACGGCGTTTTTTGCTGAGCCATTTAGGGTCGCTGATCTCTTTCAGCGATGCCTCGGCTTTATCAAACTCCTTGTGGTGAAAGTATTTGGCGGCAACAACCAGGGTGCCTTGTTTAAAATAATCCCAGATCAATAAAATAATCATCATTACAGCTACTGCGGCCAGCTCGTAAATGCGCAGATACAGCAGCAAGCCTAACGATAGCAGGAAAACAAATGCAATAAATATGCGTACCCGATTACTGAACATTAATGCAAATTATCGGTGAATTTATAACCTACACCACGGATAGAGTGAAAATAAACCGGGTTTTTGGGATCTGGTTCAAAGTACTTACGGAAGGTAAGGATAAAGTTATCGATGGTGCGGGTTGATGGGTAAACATCATAATTCCAAACTGTTTCCAAAATTTGCTCGCGCGATACCGCGTCATTCCGGCGCTCAATTAAAAGCTTAAGCAGCATGGTTTCTTTTTTGGTAAGCGGGGTGATAGAACCATCTTCGTTAACCAGTTCAAATGAGTTAAAGTGAATGGTTTTTTCGCCAATTTTGTAGCTGTTAAATTCTTTAAGGTCATCGCCTTTAAGGCTGCGTTTTACCAGGTTGTTTACCCTTAAAATCAATTCTTCCAGGTTAAATGGCTTGGTTAAATAATCGTCCGCACCTTTTTTAAGGCCGGCAATTTTATCCTCATTGGTATTTTTAGCGGTAAGGAACATGATAGGTACCTCGGTATTTTCGAGGCGAATGGTTTCTGCAACCACAAAGCCGTCAATCTCGGGCATCATTACATCCAATATTACCAGGTTAAAACGCTCTTCTTTAAATAATTGTAAAGCCTTTTTACCATTTTTAGCTGTAGAAACTTTATAACCTTCCAGCTCCAGGTTAAGTTTAATGGCTTCCAACAAATGTTCTTCGTCTTCGGCTAATAGAATTCTTTTCTTGTTAGGCATATAACTTTAATTTAATAAACACAAATGGTCACTAATTATATCGAATTACACAAATTACTATTCAAATTAGAGAAGCAGATTGGTGAAAATTAGCTTTCATTCGAGAAGTTCGTGTTATTCATAAACCAAATACAACTTCAAAAACACTACCAGATGGGCGGTTGTCTTTCACCTTAATGCTGGCCTGGTGCTTATCCAGCACCTCTTTTACTATATAAAGACCCAAACCGGTACCTTTGGTATTACGGGTTTCCTCGCTACCTACACGGTAAAAACGGTCGAAAATACGGGCTTTTTCATGATCGGCAATACCAATACCATGATCGGCAACCTCCAGATAAACTTTATCATCCTTAGAGAACAACTTAACAGCCACTGCCGAGCATGGGCTTGAGTATTTAACCGCGTTCTCTATTAAATTGGTTACTACCGATGTAAGCGCAAACTTATCGCCGGTGATCTCTATCTTAGGCTCAATTTCGGCATCGATGATCTGCTGGTTGCAATCGCATTTACTGATCTGTAATCGATTTACAATGCTATCAACCAAAACCGATAAATTGAAACTTGCCTTAGGGAAACTGTATGAGCGGTTCTCTATTTTGGAGGCCAATAGCATATTCTCTACCATATCATCCAAACGCTCTACATCGTTTAGGGATTTTTCTATAAAATCGAGCACCTGCTCTTTGGTTAGATTACGTTTTTGAATAGTTTGTAGGAGGATTTTAATAGATGCCAGCGGCGACTTCAACTCGTGTGTTACCGAAAGCAAAAAGTTTTTCTTTTGCTCCGATAATTTTTGCTGGCGGTTGAACGATTTATGCAGGTTATAAGCACCTATAATAAACACGGCAACAAACATCGCACCTTCGCCCAAGATCATCCCGGTACGCCGTGGCTGTAACGACACCAACATATATCCCCACCAAATCAATTCGGCAACGGCATATATGATCAACGCGTAAAAAATTACAAATGTCTTTTTCATGTTAGCCCCCTCTAAATCTCCCCCGGTAGGGGAGACTTTATCTTTTAATTTAATAATTCCGGTTTATAAAGCCCTCCCTACCGGGGAGGGTTTGGGTGGGGCTTATTTACCGTTAAATACCAGATCCAGGCTATCAAAAATGGCCCGTTTTGTTTTTTCTAAATCAATTTTAGTATGTGCCGATGATACAAAGCCAACCTCGTAACCCGATGGACCAAGGTAAATGCCCCTGTTGATGAGCTCGCGGTGGAATTTTTTAAACTTCTCCATACTTGCAACATCAATATCTTCGGCTTTACGAATATACTCTTTATCTGTAAAAGCAAACCAGAATATCGATCCGATACCAAATACCTTAAACTTATAATTACGGGCCGTGGCAAAACGCTGAATGGCCTCGGTAAATTCTTCTCTTTTATTGTTCAGGTCGCGGTAAAAGCCCATGCGTAAAAGCTCGCTTAGCTGGGCAATACCCGCTGCCATTGCTACCGGATTGCCCGATAGGGTACCGGCCTGGTAAACACCGCCATCCGGCGATACATTGCTCATGATCTCGGCCGATGCCCCGTAACAGCCAACCGGCAAACCTCCACCGATAATTTTACCATAAGTAATAATATCGGGTTTTATCTGGTAGTAACCGGCTGCACCTTCAAAGCCAACACGGAAACCCGAGATCACTTCATCAAAAATCAGCAAGGTGCCGTTTTGGGTACAGATATCGCGTAAAAATTGCAGGTATTCTTTTTCCTGTAATAACAAGCCGTTGTTGGCCGGAATAGGCTCGATGATAATGGCTGCAATCTGGTCTTTAAAGTCTTCAAAAGCTTTGGTAAGCGCTTCTTTATCATTGAGTGATACTACAATGGTTTCATCGGCAAAAGCCTTTGGTACGCCGGCAGACGAAGTTTCGCCAAAGGTAACCAGTCCCGAGCCTGCTTTTACTAACAGGGCATCGGTATGGCCATGGTAGCAGCCTTCAAATTTCAGGATCTTATCGCGTTTGGTATAGCCGCGGGCCAGCCTGATGGCCGACATTACCGCCTCGGTACCCGAACTTACAAAGCGTAGTTTTTCAATAAATTTATTGTTTTTCAGGATCAGTTCGGCCAGCTCATTCTCCAAAGCGGTTGGTGCGCCGAAAGACATGCCGTTTTGCATCACTTCTATCACTTTTTCACGCACTTTGGCATTGTTATGACCCAGGATAAGTGGTCCCCAGGAGCAGCAATAATCAATAAACTCGTTACCGTCAGCATCCCAGATATGGCTGCCATCGCCTTTTTGAATAAACAAAGGTGTACCATAAACAGACTTAAAAGCCCGCACCGGCGAATTTACGCCACCCGGAAAGTAAGTTTTAGCTTTGGCATACAATTCCGCAGATTTTTCTCTGCTGATATCTGGCTTACCCGTAGTATTTACAGGCTCATTAGCCTCACCCGAAAACATCTTTTTAATTGAATCTAACATTTTTATATTTTTTCCGACCGTCATTGCGAGGTACGAAGCAATCCCCGATTTGCAAATCCGATCTGTATAGTTAGGGATTGCTTCGTACCTCGCAATGACGGTGGTTTATAACATTTTGTTTTACCTTTCAGCTTTCGCCTTTAACCTTTTGACTTAAATTATAGCCACTTATTCTCCAAAACCTCCCTGGCATGATACGTCAATATCGCGGTAGCGCCAGCCCGGCGGATGCTGGTTAGCACCTCGGTTATGGCGCGCTGCTCATTAAGCCAGCCGCGCTGTATGGCGGCTTTTATCATGGCATATTCGCCGCTTACGTTGTAGGCGGCAACAGGTAACTCGGTATTATCTTTTATCAGTTTTATAACATCCAAATAGGGTAGCGCTGGTTTTACCATTAAAAAGTCGGCGCCTTCCAGTTCGTCTAAATTGGCTTCTATCAGTGCCTCGCGCTGGTTGGCCGGGTTCATTTGGTACGTTTTTTTATCACCAAACTTAGGTGCCGAATTTAAGGCATCCCTGAACGGACCGTAAAAAGCGCTGGCGTATTTGGCCGAATACGACATAATAGAAACGTTGGTAAAGCCATTTTGGTCCAACACATTGCGAATATATCCTACACGCCCGTCCATCATATCCGATGGGGCAATAATATCGGCACCGCATTGGGCGTGGGCCAGGGCCATTTTACCTAAAACTTCCAGCGTTTCATCATTCAGGATCTCGCCGTTTTTAACAATGCCGTCGTGACCATCGCTGCTGTACGGGTCCATAGCCACATCGGTAACAACACAAGCCTCCGGAAAGTTCTTTTTTACCTCGCGGATAGCGCGCAGGTATAAGCTTTGTTCACGATAGCTTTCGGTAGCCATGGTATCTTTTAAAGCCTCATCAATATTAGGGAAAAGGTCAAAAGATTTTAAGCCCAGTTTCATGCAGCTTTCAATCTCGCGCAGCAAGTTATCAACCGAATAACGGTAAATACCCGGCATGCTGGCCACCTCGCTTTTTTGGTTTTCGCCATCAACAATAAACAACGGGAAAATCAGGTTGGCCGCGCTAACATGCGTTTCCTGCACCATCTGGCGTATCACTTCACTTTTCCGGTTTCTACGTGGTCTTTGTAACATAAGCCCCCTCTAAATCTCCCCCGGTAGGGGAGACTTTTGATTTTAAAATATGTTAATGTAATTAGCCTTTTTAAGCCCTCCCTACCGGGGAGGGTTTGGGTGGGGCTTTATAATCCAAACACGGCCTCTGCCAGTCCAACTTCGTCGGGCGAGTAGGGGAGTGTGTATTTTACGCCCATTTCATCAAATTTTTTGCCGGTCGATTTGCCTATCGCTACCACTTTTTGGTACGGATCGAGCAGGTTGTCGGCAAAATAAGCCTCCACGTTTGATGGACTGGTAAACACCAATACATCGGCACCGCTTGCTTCTACATCTTCTTCCAGCACGGTTTCATAAACCGGCAGATCGATAATTTTTGTTTCGGCAGATAATCCCTGTTGTATGCTCCTCATTGGGCTTTCGGCACCGGGGAATAGCACAATAGAGCCGTTTGCCAGTTTAGCAAATTCTTCGGCTACTTCGGCAGTATCGGTACCTTCACCAACATAATCGGTAAAGTGACCTTTACGGCGCAGCATCTCTTCGCTGCCGCTGCCCATTACCCCAAATTTTACCTTTTTAGGAAATTGCGGGTTGAGCTGGAAAAAGTATTCAACCGCATTTTTACTGCTGAAAAATACCCAATCAATATTCCTTAATATATACGAATCAAATTTGGTGATTACCGGCACGGTACGGATCAGCGAGCGGGCTTCAATTTCCATACCCCGGTTTTCCATCGATTTTTTGAAATAGCTTTGCTCCGATAGTTCCCTCGATATAAAAACCTTTAGTGGGAATTTTCTGTCCTTGGCAAATTTTGCTACTATTTTTTGAGCCAAACCTTCGGTAGTAGCAGCTTCAACAAACAAACGATCGGGGAATTGATCACCCTCGTTTGCTTTAGATGTAAACACCTGAAACATGCCTTCGTCCCGACGACAATAGCAGCCCAATGGCAGGTGGCAGCCGCCGCCAAATAGTTTAAGTACAGTACGTTCTACAGCTAATTCTTCGGCAACATCGGGGTGGTGCAGGGCTTGCAGGGCTTCAAAAAGTTCGTGGTCAACCTCGCGGATCTGGATAGCCAAAGCGCCTTGTGCAGGTGCAGGAATCAGTTCGGCGGGAGTTAGTTCCTCTACATGAAATTCGCTCAGGTCGATATTTAACCTGCTAACGCCAGCTTTTGCCAGCATTATGGCATCGTATTTTTCGTCGCGCAGTTTGCCTATGCGGGTAGGTACGTTGCCGCGTAATTCTGCTATCTCCAGGTCGGGGCGGTAGGCCAGTAACTGGGCCTTGCGCCTGTTGGATGAGGTGCCCACCGTAGCGCCGTATTTAACCGACATTTTTTGGTGCACATCTACACAATCCTTCAATATCAGCAACAGTTCAGCCGGGTCTTCCCGTTCTGATACTGCTGCGATGATGAGTCCCGGAGGGTTTTCGGTCGGCAGGTCTTTATGCGAGTGTACCGCAAGATCAATAGTGCCGGCTAATAGTTCTTCTTCTAATTCTTTGGTAAAGAAACCCTTGCCTTCCAGCTTATCAAAGCTGAGGTTGAGGATGCGGTCGCCCTGGGTTTTAATGATTTTTAGTTCGGCGGCAATGTTGATGGCCGCAAGACTATCTTTTACAAAATTAGCCTGCCACAGCGCTAATTCGCTGCCACGTGTTCCTATTATCAGTTTTCTGTCCAAAAGAATAATTGTTTGCGGGTGCAAATTTAATTTTTTATGCCTATCAAATAAACACCATTTTAACGAATAAGCACGAATTGCAACAATATGACCGTTTTATGTGGGTTTTAAGCTAAAGGCTAAAGGCTAAAGGCTAAAGGCTAAAGGTCTGACTGCGCTACTCTACTCTCCGGCTTCGGACAGCGGCCCGGCCCCGGCAGTGCACATCTGAAAGCTGCAAATCTAAAATTTGCCCATCTAGCCCTACCTCACCCACCAATTATTAACCAGGTTTAGTTCCTCTTTGGCCCTTGTTACCGCGGTGTACCACCAGTTGCATAACTCGGGATAGGGCATGCCATACATGCTTTTTTCCAAAAAAAGGTAAACGTTCGTCCACTCTCCGCCCTGGGCTTTGTGGCAGGTAACGGCATAGCCATAGCTCACTTTAAGGCAATTAACGTATTCATCTTCGCGCATGGCTATTTGATATTGGTCGCTGTTTTGGGGAACACCTTTGGCCCTCATTCTTTCGCCAAAATCTATCATTAAATATTTTGAGTCATCATTGGTTAGGCTGCCCTTTAAGCTGTTTAAGGTATCTAAAGAAAGCATAATACTGTACTCTTTACCTGTTGCTACTGCCGTGATCCTTACTTTCTGAAACTTTAACGCGGCTTTTGTAGTTATCGGACCAAGTTCGTTAACGATCACAAAATCGCCATTGGTTAGCGGAAACGCGTAGTTGTTTTGAGTAACGAGTAATACATCACCCTCGCGCAATGGTTCATGCTCCGATCCAAACAGCTCGCGGCGCATAGCCCGGTTAATTTGCCGTACCATTTTATTACTCCTGGCTATAGCCAGCACCATATTAACCCCCAGCGCTTTATATTGGGTGGCATAATTATTAAACAGCGCGCTATCGGTGCTGTGCAGCTTAACATTATTGAGGCCCGACGCGGGTAGTTTTGGAAACCTGCCGGGTGTTTTATCATCCCGCATAGCGCGGATAGCTCCGGCCAAAACAAGGATGTCATTGGTGCCTTTTGTGCGTTCTATGGTGGTAAGCGTAACAGAAATAGCTACTTTTTGCTGGCCGGCAAGCCATTGGCTATCTAACGCCGGACTAAAAGCCGAGCCTACCGGTGGCAACTGGCATGGATCGCCAACAAAAATGATTTTGTTGTTGCCGGCAGCTTCAAAAAAATCATCCAGTAATATGCCCGATCCAAAAACAGCTAAGCCGTCGCTTATCCCAATTTCGGCCGATAGCATGGATGCTTCATCCACAATATAGATTACAGTTTCCTGGTCTGGCGGGCGGGTCATGAATTGTAGGGTCATCTGGTTGCTGGTACTGTTGGCGGCGCTATTGGCAACATGGTCATCAAGGCCGTCAATTTTACTAAACCGGTAAACTTCGCCGTGTACGGTTGAGGCAGTAAAGCCCGTTTTACCCCTTAAAACAGTAGCGGCCCTGCCGGTGGCGGCAAGCATTTTAAACTTTTTTTCTTTTTCTTCCAGCCATTTGCCAACATGCTGCATCAGAAAGGTTTTACCCGTGCCAGCATACCCCTTCAACACAAATACATTGGCAGCCGGGTGCTCCAGAAACTTTTGTATGGCTTTAAAGGCTGCTTTTTGATCCGGATTTAAAGTTGGCTTATCGGCCATGTAATGTATATAAGTAAATCGGAGTTAAGGTATAAATAAAAGGCGATGTGAACAATAGAGCCTTATTTACCTTTAAAATAAAAAGAGGGTATCAACATACATTTGTAAATAGCCATTTTCTAATTTATGCTCAGCCTCGTCATCGTCTACGTGAACGGACTATTGGCGCAGCTGCCTGCATAATTAACTTTTTTGATTGGTACATCGGGACTGTAAATGTTATAACGGGAAGTTTAGTTTCAAACCACAAACATACCAATCCAATCATCTAACAAGCAGACAGTACATGACGGTTTGATACTTACAACACGTATTATTGTATTAATAATTATAAAACCACGCTTCTACTTTTTTAATGTTATTGCCTTGTGAGGGAAAAGCCTGTATGCTTTGCCGTTTTAAGGTAATTAGTTAAGCGCCGCATCTGGCACGATGGCGGAGTTTGCTGTGACTGGTAACGGCGTGGGGTTATCAATTATCATTGACTTTGTTAAAATACCCTTCATGAAAAAAAACGCTTTACGCCGCTTTAAAATTTGCCTGCCTGCATTGGGCTTATTTTGCTTTGTTGCCTTAGCCATCCCTGTATCGGCACAAACTGTAAAATCTCAAACAACGGTAGGTCCGGATAATTTACAGGTTGAATATACCGATAAGCCCCTGGGTATTGATGTAACCTTACCGCGTTTTGGCTGGCAAATGAAAGCGCCGGTAGGCACGCGGGGGTATACCCAACTGGCATACCAAATAGCTGCTACTGATGAAGCGGGTAAACAGGCATGGAACACCGGGAAGGTAAACAGCGGCATATCATCGGGGATTGAATATGCGGGCAAAAAACTGAAGGCTGCTACCCGTTACACCTGGAAGCTAACCGTATGGGATCAAACAGGGAAAGCCCTAACTAATACTTCCTGGTTCGAGACGGGATTGATGGATACAGGGCTATCCGCATGGGAAGGTGCCGACTGGATAGGTGGCAACGATAACAACCGGGTGTTAAATGCCCATTACCTGCCAATTTTTAACTTAAGTTATAAGCTGGCTATAGCACCGGGCAGCACACGCGCCTCGGTAATTTTAAGCGCCAATGATGCTCGCTTAATGAATAGCAACCGCAATATTTTCCAGGTGGCCAATAAAAACGACGAGAGCTATTTTAAGATAGAGCTGGACGTTGCCACCGTTAACAGCGCCGGTACAGGTACAGCTAAAATTAATGTTTACCGCAGCGGATATACGGGTAATGATACTGCCAGTCGCGCTATCAAAACATTTGAGATAAAAACCAGCGTAATTAATGATGGTAATAAAAACAAGGAGCATAAAATTTTTATTCATAATGAGTTTGGAACCCTCACGTTTACGGTTGATGACGATAATGCCTTTTTTGTTGATAACGATAAAGGCCCTGCCCCGGCTTCAGGTCCGTTCCCGCCCCGCGGACCGAAGCGCGCGGCTGTTACACTTAACCCACTTGGCGAAGGCCACGATGTAATATCCTACGGTTTGCTTTGCGATATTGGTTATTCGGTAGATGCCGGTCAGCAGGCTTCTTTTTCGGGGATAGAAGTTTCCAATGAGCGCAGGCCTGGCAATACATTGTTTAGGGAAGATCTGTCGGCACAAAATTATAGTGGTATTTATAAAAAATTTATCAGCAATGCCTCATCGGGCATCAGCATAAAAAATAATATGTTCCAGGTTTCGGGTGGCAGCAAAGGCGCGTTCGTGGTGGCCGATCCGAGCCATAATTCTATGCCTATGCTGCGTACGCAGTTTGCTGCCGATAAAAAGGTAGCCAGCGCCCGCCTTTATGTTACCGCCCGTGGCATTTACGAGGTTTACCTGAATGGCAAACGTGTTAGTAACGATTATTATAACCCGGGGCTTACCCAGTACAATATTACCCACCTGTATCAAACTTATGATGTTACCGGTATGATAAACAAGGGCCAAAATGCCCTGGGTGCCATGTTGGGCGAAGGCTGGTGGAGTGGCCTGTTAAGCTACGGCTCGGTATGGAACCACTTTGGCGACCGCCAATCGCTACTGGCCAAGCTGGTGATTAAATATGCCGATGGCTCGAAAAAAGTGATCACCACTAATGATCAGCACTGGAAGTATTACAATAAAGGCCCGGTTGTTTACAGCAGCCTGGATATGGGCGAGGTGTACGATGCATCATTAGAAGCCGGTATAAAAAACTGGAGCACCACCGGATACAACGAAGCAGATTGGACAAACGCGGTTAAAATCCCGCTGAAGGGTACGGCATACTCCGGCACATCGTACGATTTTTTGGGTCGCAAGGAAGAGTTTAATTTCGATAAACTATCTCTTATCGGGCAAATTGGCCAGCCGGCGGGTATTTACAAAACGCTTACCGCTATTAAGGTACTGGAAGTACGCAAAGGCGTGTACGTATACAACATGGGGCAAAACATAGTGGGCGTACCGCGTATAACGTTTAAAGATGGCGAGGCCGGTAAAAAAATCACCTTCCGCTATGCCGAGGTATTGTACCCTAACCTGAAGGAATCTGGTAAAAATGTGGGCATGATTATGACCGAAAACTACCGGGCAGCCCTAAGCCAGGATATTTATACCATGAAGGATGGCCCACAGGTATTTCAGCCGCATTTTACATCGCACGGATACCAGTATATAGAGATCACCGGGATAGACGAACCGCTGCGCTTAACGGCAGTACAGGGCCTGGCCATGAGTTCGATAAGTAAGCTTACGGCCGATTATAACACATCAAATGCCAAAGTAAACAAGCTTTGGTCAAATCTTACGTGGTCAAACATCGATAACTTTTTAACTATCCCTACAGATTGCCCGCAGCGTAACGAGCGCATGGGTTGGTCGGGCGATATTAGTATTTTTTCGCGTACGGCTACTTATCTTTCCAATACCGACCAGTTTTTGCGCCGCCACCTTTTTGCCCTGCGCGATCTGCAAATGGCCAACGGTAAGTTTACCGATATAGCACCTGTTGGCGGCGGCTTTGGCGGCGTGCTTTGGGGTAGCGCTGGTATTACCATACCCTGGGAGGCTTACCAGCAATATGATGATGTTGCCTTGCTAAAGGAACATTACGATGCCATGGCAAGGTATATGAGCTACGTTGACTCCACCATTAACAAAACTACCGGACTTAGCAGCGACGGGCAGCTTGGCGACTGGCTTGGCCCGCAAAATAACCAGCTGGGTACCGATTACCTGGTAACCGCCTACCACATTTTCGACCTCGGGATTATGGTTAAGGTAGCCACCGCTTTAAACAAACCCGGGGATGCCGCCAGATACCAGGAACGCTATAACGAGCGTAAGGCATTTTTTAACAAAACCTTTGTAAGTGCCGATAAAAAAGCTTTGGGCCTCATTGGCGGCGGCATATTTGCCCCACGCGACGCGAAGGTTGAATTTAAGGTTGCCGATATTGAAACACCTTACGCCGTAGGCTTGTCTCTTGGTGTTTTTAACGACGAAAACATCCCTTACATGGCCAAAAACCTGCAAGGCGCTGTAGAACGCGAAAATAAGGACGACGGCGGTGTTACCCGCCCCAAATATTCATTAATGACGGGCTTCATCGGCACCGCCTGGATCAGCAAATCGTTATCAGATTATGGTCACAGCGACCTGGCATACAAGGTACTGCAAAATGAACATTATCCATCATGGCTGTACGCTGTTGACCAGGGAGCTACCACCATTTGGGAACGCCTGAATGGTTACACCGTGGAAAATGGTTTTGGCGGCAATAACAGTATGAACTCGTTTAACCATTATTCTTTTGGCGCTGTGGGCCAGTGGATGATGGCTTACTCCTTAGGCATTCAACGCGATGGGGCCGCCTTCAAAAAAATCATCCTACAACCCGAGCCAGATCCTACCGGGCAGATGACCTACGCCAAGGGCTATTATGATTCGCCCTATGGAAGGATAAACAGCAGCTGGAAAGTTACTGGCAACACGCTAAGCTACAACGCCACCGTGCCTGCCAATACCAAAGCAACCCTATACCTGCCTGCCAAAGCAGCGTCGTTGGTTACCGAAAGTGGCAAACCGGTGGATAAAGCAAAAGGTATTAAGTTTTTGAAGTATGCTGATGGGAAAGCTATTTATGAACTGGCATCGGGGAGTTATGTGTTTAGTGTGGCGAGGTAGGGTTGTTCGAATGTTTATATTTAGCGCCTTGTGTAGAGGGTATGATTGACGAACGTGATATAAAAATTGTCGTTGAGTGATAGCGTGGCTATTTCGTGGCGATGCAGAGTGGCCGTATAGGTTCTAACTACATTATTTCGTTGTAATCGATAACATCGACCCGCTCTTGGCCGCGGGAGGGCCTAGTTACTTTTCCTTGATGAAAAGTAACCAAAAATCAAGTCGGCAGAAAGGCTTCTTTGCCGCACAGGCCTTTGCCCTGCAAAGCTGGCAGAACCTGGGCTGGAATTATTTTGCCCTCACCCGCATTGCCTTAGGCATGCAAAAACTTCCTATGCCCTGCAGCCGCACCGCCCACCATCGTTCTGCCCGCTTTCGCCCGAAGCTCCTCTGCCGACACATTGGGGAAGCGAGAAGATTGGTGATATCTAAAAAATATTAAAAAATTGTCGTTGCGAGCGATAGCGTGGCAATCTCGTAGCGATACAGAGCGGCCGTATAGGTTCTAACTTCGCAAAACGTTATTTGAAAAAATGGGCCGTGCCGATGGCACTCCATAATACGTTTTTGCGCATTCCACGGGTTGAAACCCGTGGCTACAGTATGCATCGAGCCTATGGCTCTTGAACTGCAATTATAAATTTATTACAATAGGCAAAGGGGCATCGCCCCGACCAATATTGTAGCCACGGGTTTTAACCCGTGGTAATATCAATGCAGGTAAAAGAGAACTGTAGGTTCGGCCAATATAATCTGCGCCTGGTTATATGATCTGTATGGCTGCCCTTTCGTCTCCCAATTCAATCTATCAACGGCCTTGTTACTTTTTGCAAGCCAAAAATAAATTCAATTTGCTTTTCCAGGTGGCCGGTTAATGTTTCCCATTCGCTAAACCGGTCGCTACCCAATAATACCTGGTTGGTATCGGTATTCCAGTACCCTGCGCTTTGCGGCAACTGCGCCGACTCGGCAACCTGTATGCTAATCACCTGTTTACTGAGCTTATCGAAAAAGGAAATGGTTTGGCGTAGGGGCATGTTAATGGGGTATGGGCGAAGATAGGGATATTGGGGACGGTAAACCGAATAACTATGCTATCAGATTCGTTGATTTTTAATGATAAGAACGCTGTTCGAATGTTTTTAATTTCGAACCAATATGTTAGGTTTCTTCCAACTACTTTTTCTTTTACTATATACACCGTAGTTTTTAAATATATGCATAGTTGTTTGAAGTCGGAGACATTCGAACAGGGGGAGAAGACTTCGGATAGAGGGAATGGTTTATTTTTTATTACTTTAACAAAAAATAAATCTAAACTTATTACATGAAAAGTATTATTCATTTATCCGATTTGCATTTTCGCAACAATTGGGAAGAAGACCAAGAGGTACTGTTGTCATCTTTTTTCAAAGATTTAGAAAAACAACTAAAATATTTAAACCCTCAAAATGTTTTTATTGCTTTTAGCGGAGATGTTGTACTGGCAGGTGGAGATAGCGAATTGTATACGAAATTTTTAGAAAGATTTGACGCGGACTTAAATAACTTAAATATTCCCATATCTCAAAGGATATGTATACCAGGAAACCATGATGTTTCTAGGAATTACGTAAGTGAAAAGGAAATTGAACACGAAGGAATTATTTCGCAAAATTTAACAGAAAAGAAATTCAATGACTATATGTTTAGTCAGCCAGAAATCATTTTAAAAAAATTTGAAAATTACGAACTGTTCGAACAATTATTTTCCCAATATGGTATCGCGCAAAATATTACAGGTAGAGGATGGGATTTAGGAAATGGTGTTAGTATATATTGTTTGAATACTGCATTGTTATCAAGTGGAGGCTTTAATAATATTAACGATAGGGGTAGACTTTTGATTGATACGAGAAGCCTTCAAAAGTGGTTGCAAAAAGACAGCTCCAGTACGAAAATATTAATGATGCACCATCCTCTCGATTGGTTAGCAAATTGGTCTCAAATTGAGTTGGAAAAGATATTGAAAAACAGCTTTTCTCTGTGTTTGTCAGGACATGTGCATGATCAATCCCACTTTCATCTTTTAAGTAATGACCACCGATTAACCATGTGTTCTGCCCCTCCATTGCTAACTAACAAGAAAGACCATTTAGGATATTCTATTATTAATGTTGATCAAAGTGGTATACTTGAAATTAACTATAGGCAATGGACCAAAAATTATTCATTCGTGACTGGTGTTAATTTTTCAAATACCGATGACGGAAAAGTAATAATTCAAGAAAAAAAGATCTCAAAATTTGAAAAAAAAGAATTTAAATTGGAAGACGACTTTTATCCCAGATTACTAGTCAAGCGTTTTAACGATTCTCTAAAATCATTTTCATCCCAACCGATCATTTGGGTTGAACCATTTTTAAGTGCAAGTGATGAGTTTTCATTAGAATCGGTAGAAAGCGAAGAGGATAGGGTTAATATTTCTTCTTTTATTGAAAATATTCAATCAACTATAATAAAAGCCCCGCCACAATTTGGCTTATCTTGCTTATCATTTTATTTGACTAAAGAAGCATGGACAATTTCGAAATCGATATGGCTTCGAATAGACTTTCGAGATCTTAAACTTCATAATATACAAAAGGTTATAACTCAAGAAGCAGAAAGTTTATCAATTGAAATTGAAAATGTTAATTGTATAATAATTGACTCTTGGGTAGAAACAGAAAAAGATTCGACAAAGATCATCAATAAAATAATTGCTTTGTACGGCGACCTTCCACTAATTATTATGCACACGGTCGATGGTTCTAAGTTCAGAGATGATTCAAATGAACGAGCAGTCGATAGAAAGTTTAATGTTTTACATTTATTAGCTTTAAGTAGAAGTAATATTAGAAAAGTAGTATCAGCTTATAACGATCAAAAGCATATCGGAGAGGAAGACGCTATTATCGCGAAGGTTACGTCAGATTTAGAAGTTTTAAACATTCACCGCACGCCCTTGAACTGCCTCACTCTGTTAAAAGTTTCTGAAAAATCTTTTGATGATAGCCCCGTTAATAGAACGGAAATGATAAAAATGATTCTTTTTTTATTGTTTGATATGGAAGAAATCCCCACCTATAAATCAAGGCCAGATTTGAAAGATTGTGAATACGTGCTTGGTTATTTTTGCGAGAAAATGATTAAGTCAATGAACTTTTTATTTTTGAGAGAGCAATTTTTAAATGACGTCAAGAATTTTTGTAGTGAACGAGTTATAGATTTAGATGCAGAGGTAGTATTTGATGTTTTACATTCAAATAACATTATAGTTAAACGTAACAGCTTTTATCAATTTAAATTTTCTTATTGGATATATTATTTTGGTGCACAAAGAATGCAGCATAGCCCCAACTTTTCAAATTATATATTTGAAAATAAACGGTATATTAATTTTCCGGAAATGGTAGAGTTTTATACCGGAATAGATAGAAGTAGGGAGGATGCTTTAAAGATTTTAACAACAGATTTAAAAATAACTTGTGATATAGTGGACAAAAAAGTTGGCCTTCCTGAGGGAATGAACCCATATCGCTTAATAACTTGGCGTCCAACTTCCGATGGGATAGAAAAGATGAGAAATGAGATAGGGGAAGGTGTTCAGAACTCTAATTTGCCTGATACTGTAAAGGATAAATATGCCGATAGAGATTATGATAACAAAAGGCCTTACGACCAAAGTATCCACACCATCTTAAATGATTATTCCGTTGTAATATTAATGCAGAGCATCAAAACCTCATCTAGAGCATTAAGAAATAGTGATTATGTAGACCCATCAATAAAAAGAGAGCTGATGATTGAGATAATGCGTTCATGGGAACAGATGTCTAAGGTATTAATGGCATTAACACCAATGCTTGCATTGAAGGGAAATGCAGATTTTGATGGGGCCGCGTTTTCTTTAATTGGTAATTTTGGTGAAACTGTTGAAGATAAAATCAACAGTATACTGCAAAATATCCCCTTTAATATTATGTATTGGTTTAAAAATGACCTCTTTTCGCGTAAAATGGGGCCTTTAATTTATCAAACGATTGCGCTTGAAACGAATGATCTAAAAAGACATGAGCTTTATCTATTGACGATTTATGAGCGTCCTCGTGATTGGAATATACAGCTACAGAATTATATAGCGTCCATTTCAAAAAATTCATTTTACTTATTTGATGTGTATAGCGCTTTGATGGTGCAATATCGTTATAGCTTCGTCGCGCCAAAGGCAATTCATGAAATAAGATATTTAATAAAAATGTGCTTGGCTAAACATGAATTAGGCGGTATAAAGCCTGGAATTGATTTAATCAAAAAAATATCGGATGATGTGTTTCCCGATCGAAATGTCGATAGCTACTGATTTTCTACAGCTGCGATTTCTAGTATAGTAACCCTTTTTCTGACGCTGATTTCTATGTTTTTACGCAATTTTAGAGTAAACTCTACTTACTCTAAACTCTCTGGGTTAGGATGGAAATGGATACGGGCCACGCGTCGGACCAGTAAAACAAAAGCCTCCCGGAGTTTTTAGCTTCGGGAGGCTTTTTATGTTTTTAGCGTTGTTGGTGATCCTTATTTGAAGAGGTGCTCTGTATAGTTGGGGATTGATTTGTTCCTCGCAATAATGTGGCGGGAGATCTGATCACGATCCTCACAACCCGAACCCGCCCTAAACCAAATACTCAAACAGCGTTTGATCCTTATTCAACTCAATTACTTCGAAGCGGTGGGCTGCCATACGGTTGAGCAGGGCGGGGTAGTCGTTGGCGTTGCGTAGTTCGATGCCTACCAGGGCGGGGCCGTTTTCTTTTTCGGTTTTTTTGATGAACTCGAAACGGGTAATATCATCATGCGGACCTAGTACGTTGTTCACAAACAGTTTCAAAGCACCCGGGCGTTGCGGAAAGCGAACGATGAAGTAATGTTTCAGGCCTTCGTACAGCAGCGATTTCTCTTTGATCTCCTGCATACGGGCAATATCATTGTTACCACCGCTGATAACGCAAACTACTTTTTTGCCTTTAATTTTATCTTTGCAGGCATCCAGTACCGCTACGGATAGGGCGCCGGCAGGTTCAACTACAATGGCATCTTCATTGTATAGTTTTAGTATGGTGGTGCACACTTTACCTTCGGGTACCAGCAGCATTTCGTCCAGTACTTCGTGGCACAGGTTGTAGGTAAGCTTGCCAACGCATTTTACGGCGGCGCCATCTACAAAACGGTTGATCTCTTTTAGGGTAACCGGTCCGCCGTGTTCAAAGGCTTCCAGCATAGATGGGGCTCCTTCGGGTTCAACACCGGCCAGGTAAATGTTTGGTACGTGTTGCTTGAGGTAGCTGCCTGTACCGGCCGCCAGGCCGCCACCGCCTATAGGCATAATGATAGCTTCTATATCGGGCAGATCCTGCAATATCTCTACACCTACGGTTCCCTGGCCTTCTATAATACGGTAATTATCAAAAGGGGGGATAAAAGTCATCTGGTGGGCTTCGGTATATATCAAAGCCTCGCGCAGGCAATCGTCGAAAGTATCACCGGTTAAAATGATCTCGATATTGCCCTTCCCGTGCATTTCGGTTTGGGTAACTTTTTGCTTGGGGGTAATTTCGGGCATAAAAATTACGCCTTTGGTACCTAAGCGGCTACAGCTAAAGGCAACGCCCTGGGCGTGGTTGCCCGCGCTGGCGCAAACTACGCCGCGGTCAAGCTCGTCCTGGTTTAGCTGACTGATCATGTTGTAAGCGCCACGCAGTTTGTACGAGCGTACTATTTGCAGGTCCTCACGTTTTAAATATAGTTCGCACTCGTACTTTGCCGATAGGCCGGCATTATACTCCAGCGGAGTGCGTTTTACAACCCCTTTTATCCGTTCGTAAGCCGAATCGAAATCGAGCAGGTTTTTTGTTTCGGTTTCCATTATTAATTTTTTACCAGCCTGTGGGCCATTAAGCCGTGCAGGTCTATATCGTTTATATCAAGCTTGACATCGGCAAGCGTTAAAAATTTATTGTAAACAGCGGCTAATTCATCTTTATCCAATGTAAAGCCAAGGCGTTCCAGATGGAACTTCAGAGCATGCCTGCCGCTGCGCGCGGTTAGCACTATTGTGGCGCTCGGAAAGCCTACATCTTCAGGGCGAATGATCTCGTAATTCTCGCGCATTTTGAGGAAACCATCCTGGTGAATGCCCGAGCTGTGCGCGAAAGCGTTGCTACCTACAATAGCCTTATTAGGCTGTACCGGCATGCGCATTTGGGTACGAATCATCTGGCTCAATTCATAAAACCTTTTAGAATCGATTTGTGTATGCAGGCCCAGCACCTGGTGTACTTTCAATATCATCACTACTTCTTCAACAGAAGTATTACCGGCGCGTTCGCCAATGCCGTTGATGGTACCTTCAATCTGGCGGGCACCGTTTTGTAAACCGGCTATAGAGTTGGCGGTTGCCAGGCCTAAATCGTTGTGGCAATGTACCGAGATGATGGCCTTATCGATATTTTTAACGTTTTCTTTCAAAAATTTGATCTTGGCACCGTACTGATCGGGCAGACAATAGCCGTTGGTATCTGGGATGTTTACCACGGTAGCACCGGCAGCAATAACGGCCTCAACCATTTGCGCCAGGTAAACCACATCGGCACGGCCGGCATCTTCGGCATAAAACTCAATATCTTCAACAGCACGTTTGGCATACTTTACAGCTTCAACAGCGCGCTCCAATATCTCTTCACGGGTGCTGTTAAATTTATGCTTGATGTGCATATCTGATGAACCAATGCCGGTATGGATACGCGGACGTTTGGCATATTTTAATGATTCGATAGCGGCATCAATATCGCCTTTGTTGGCACGGGTTAGCGCGCAAACAACAGGGTTGGTTACTGCCTTCGATATCTCGACAACACTCTGAAAATCTCCCGGACTTGAAACCGGAAAACCGGCCTCAATAATATCCACGCCCAGTAGTTCCAGTTCTTTTGCTATCTCAATCTTTTCGGGGGTGGTTAACTGGCACCCTGGTACCTGCTCGCCATCGCGAAGCGTGGTATCAAAAACATAAACGCGGTTGGGATCGTGTAACATATTATTTTAGATTTGAGATGTTAGATATGAGATTTGAGACTCGCACCTGTCATCAGTTTTTATTTTTTACTTTATTTTTTGAAAGCAAGATTTAAGATAAAGAAAAAGTCTCATATCTCAAATCTCACGTCTCATATCTATTCCTTCACTGCTATAAACCTTAGTCTTTTATAATCGGCGTACCATTGGCCGCTTTCGTTATAGTAGGGTTCCAGCTTTTGGGTTATTTCTTTTAGTATTTGTTCTTTTTCGTCGTCGGCAATGCCTTCTAAAAACTGGGCACCAAACATGGTTACCCATTTGGCTACGCCCTGGTCGCCATCCAGTAGTGGTGTTTTACGGTCGTAGTGCGCCGTAAAGGTTACCCTGAAGCCGTGGTCTTCCAATAGTTTGGCATATTCGGCTGTGGACGGGAAAAACCATACTTTGGTATCGGCCTGTTCATGGTAACCGTGGTTTTGTAATACCAGGCGGATAGCTTCTAATAACCTGGTTACGTTGCCTTTGCCACCCATTTCGGCCACAAAGCGGCCGCCGGGTTTCAATGCATCATAAATGCTTTTTATAGCGCCGTTGGCATCAAGCACCCAGTGCAGGGCAGCGTTGCTGAAAACGGCATCGTACTTTTGCTCGGTATAAAAATCGGCCGCATTCTCTACCGCGAAATCAACATCAGGGAATAATGTTTGGGCCTGTGCTATCATATCCGGCGAATAATCGGTGCCTTTTACAATGGCGCCTTTATCCTGTATCTGCTTGGTTAAATGGCCTGTACCGCAGCCAATATCCAAAATGCGCTCGCCGGCCTTAACATCCAGCAAAGCCAAAACATCTTCGCCAAATTTGAATACAAAGGCGTGCTTTTGGTCGTATAAATCAGCGTTCCATTTCATTGTAGCCCCCTCTAAATCTCTCCCGGTAGGGGAGACTTTTTTTATTTAATTGTTATTAAAATAGACTTTTAAAGCCCTCCCTACCGGGGAGGGTTGGGTGGGGCTAAATATTCCAACACTTTTTGGCCCATTGCCTTTGTGCCTAAAATTTTGGCTTTGTCGGTATTGGCGTCGGCAATATCGCCGGTGCGGTAACCTTCTTTAAGCGTTTTATCTATGGCTGATGTGATGAGCTTGGCTTCGTCTTTAAGGCCGAAGCTGATCTCCAACATCAACGCAACCGATAGGATAGACGCCAGCGGATTGGCTTTATCCATGCCGGCAATATCATGCGCCGAACCGTGGATAGGCTCAAAAAAGCCTGTGCCATCGCCAATTGATGCCGATGCCAGCATACCCATTGACCCTGCAATCTGCGATGCTTCGTCGGTTAAAATATCGCCAAAAAGGTTGGCGGTTAATACCACGTCAAACTTTTTAGGGTTTTTAACCAGCTGCATAGCTGCGTTATCGATAAACATGTGTTCGGTTTCTACCTCGGGATAGTTTTTAGCTATCTCCTGTACTACTTCGCGCCACAGGCGTGATGTCTCCAGTACATTGGCTTTATCAACAGAGCATAATCTTTTGCCTCGAACCATAGCGGCTTCGTATGCTTTAGTGGCGATGCGCTCTACCTCGTAACGGGAATAGATCATCAGATCTGATGCGGTATTGCGGTCTTCGCTGCGTTTTTTCTCGCCAAAGTAAACATCGCCGGTGAGTTCCCGGAAGAAAAGAATGTCGGTTCCTTTCAAAATTTCCGGTTTTAGGCTCGATGCATCCAGCAGCTCATCAAATAACATGATAGGGCGCAGGTTGGCATACAATCCCAGTTCCTTACGGATTTTTAATAATCCCTGCTCGGGTCTAACCTTTGCCGACGGATCATTATCGTATTTGATGTGACCGATAGCGCCGAATAAAATGGCATCACTGGCCTTTGCTTTTGCCAAAGTTTCATCGGGCAGCGGGTTACCCGTAGCCTCGATACCGGCGTGACCCATCAGGGCCTCGTCAAAAGTAAACTCGTGGCCGAAATCTTGACCAATTTTTTCTAAAACCGCTTTACCCCAGGTAGTAACCTCGGGGCCTATCCCGTCGCCGGGTATTACTAAAATGTGTTTTTTCATTAAGCCGAGCCCCCTAACCCCCTAAAGGGGGAATGTTTTTATAGTTAGATATTGTTATGCGGGTTTTATACCGCGTATTTCTTTTAGTTTCATTGTCATGCACTCAGCATCGGTTGCTACCCATTGGGTATATTCATCGATAGCCAGCAGGCGGAGTTCATCGTCGATATAGCATTCTTCTACCATTTGCGTCGATTGGGCCACTTTGGCCCAGATGCCTGCTTTGTTGATAAAGTTGAGTTCGCCTTTTTTATAAACTTCATCGGCATTAAACCCCACGATAGCTGTAAAACCTGCTTCTTCAAAGTATCCGGGCAGGTCTTCGGCTATGTGGTTGTTCATGCCGGCATCGCCGCGCCATCTTAAAAAGGTGGCGTAAAACCTAAGCATGCTTGGCGGCGGTTGCGGCTGCCATTCCAGTGCCTCGTGGTTATAATCTAATATAGATACTACACCGCCTGGTTTTAATAGCGAATACATTTTCTTTAAAGCCTCCACCGGGTTGTTTAGCCATTGCAAAACCCGGGCTGCTACAATCAGGTCAAATTGTTCTTCCGGTTCGTAAGCAAACAGGTCGGTATATATCAAACTGAGGTTTTTAACATCAGCATAAGTTTCCTTCCCGCTTTGTATAAAATACTCCGTATTATCAATACCCGTAACATGACCGGTATCACCAACTTTGGCCGCTATGTCTTTACTGATAGCACCAGTACCACAACCCACATCCAAAACCCGCAGACCGGGTTTAAGCGCAGACGTAAGCGTAGCATAATCATTCGCCAAACTACGTTCGTCGAACAGCTTCGCTGTGCCTTTGCCTTCTCTTTGGATTGTTTTGTTCATTGGTTCATTAGTTCACTGGTTCATTGGTCTTTGCGGCTGGCCAAACCTTTTACCTTTCAGTTTTTGCCTTTTATTTCCCGACCTTTCCCCTTTTACCTTTCAGCTTTTACCTCTTCTCTTCAAATTCTTCTACCAATTCCTTTTTGCTCAGGATGTAGTCGATATCGTCGTAGCCATTGGTCATGCACGCTTTTTTGTAGGGGTTAACCTCAAAAGTTTCCTGTTCGCCGGTGGCTACAATTTTAATGAATTGATCAACCAGGTCAATCTCTACAACGGCATGTTCATCGGCATAAACAGCATCGAAGATCTTCTTTAAAAAGTCTTCGCTTACCTGTACCGGTAGTAAGCCGTTGTTCAGCGCGTTGCCTTTAAAAATATCGGCAAAAAAGCTGCTTACCACGGCATCAAAACCATAATCGGCAATGGCCCAGGCAGCATGCTCGCGGCTACTGCCGCAACCAAAGTTTTTACCTGCAACCAGGATTTTGCCGCCATAGTTAGGGTTGTTGAGCACGAACTCCTGTTTAGGGTTATCGTCGCCATCAAAACGCCAATCGCGAAATAAATTATTGCCAAAGCCCTCGCGGGTAGTGGCCTTCAAAAACCGGGCGGGGATAATTTGATCCGTATCGATATTCTCGATAGGCAAAGGCACCACGCTGGTTTGTATATGTTTGAATATTTTGGTACTCATAATATTGCGTTTTCGTCATTGGGGGGTACGGCGCAATCTCCGATATGCAAATCCTCCCTGTATAGTTGGGGATTGCTTCGTACCTCGCAATGACGCGTTATTATTTTTCTTTATTCGTAATGTTCTACAGTAGGAAAAGGGCTATAAAAATGATGTAATAAACCTTTCCATTCCTGGTATTCTTTTGATGCTCTGAAGCCTACTGTATGGTCGGTAAGTTTTTCCCATTCTACCAGTAAAATGAATTGGTTTGTGTGCTCAATGCATCTTTTTAATTGATGGGAATAATAACCGGCCATTTTTGATATAATGCCCTGTGCTTGTGAAAACGCTTTTAAAAAGTCATCTTCCTGGCCGGGTATCACATGGAGTATGGCAACTTCGAGTATCATTTATTTAGATTTGAGATACCAGATTTTAGATATGAGATTTTTGAAGCTGTCTCAAATCTCACCTCTCATATCTGTTTACACTAATTCTGATTCCGACAAAAACGACCGTATATCCGTAACCACCCCCGTAATTGCACTCGCGGCCGCCGTTAGCGGGCTTGCCAAGAAGGTGCGGGAGTTTGGTCCTTGCCTGCCTTCGAAGTTACGGTTGGAGGTAGATACACAGTATTTACCTGCCGGGATCTTGTCTTCGTTCATACCTAAACATGCGCTGCAGCCTGGTTCTCTTAAAGGGAAGCCGGCGGCATCAAATATTTTGTCGAGACCTTCGCGGATGGCTTGTTCCTGTACTTGTTTGGAGCCGGGAACTACCCATACGGTAACGCTATCTGCCTTGTGTTTGCCTTTTACAAATTCGGCTACCTGGCGTAGGTCTTCAATGCGCGAGTTGGTACAGCTGCCGATGAATACATAATCAATAGGTTTACCTAATAACTGCTCATCATCGTGCAGGCCCATATAATCAAGGGCTTTTTTGTATGATCCCTGTTCTTTGGCTTCAAACGAAGCAGTTTCGGGAACGTGTTGTGTAACGCCAATGCCCATACCGGGGTTTGTTCCGTAGGTTATCATTGGCTCAATATCTTCGGCTTTAAAGGATAATACTTCATCAAAGGCTGCATCAGCATCTGAGTATAAAGTTTTCCAGTAAGCTACTGCTTTGTCCCACTCTTCGCCTTTAGGGGCAAATTCGCGACCTTTTACATATTCAATAGTGGTATCATCAGGCGCTATCAGTCCGCAACGGGCACCCATTTCGATGCTCATGTTACAGATAGTCATGCGGCCTTCCATGCTCAACGAGCGGATAGTATCGCCGGCATATTCTACAGCATAACCTGTACCGCCAGCGGCCGAGGTTTTGGAGATGATATACAGGATGATATCCTTGGCGCCAACACCTTTTTGCAATTTGCCATTCACTTCAATCTTCATCCTTTTGGGGCGCGATTGCAGTAAACACTGGGTTGCCATTACCTGTTCAACCTGTGATGTACCTATGCCAAACGCTATAGCACCAAAGGCACCATGTGTTGAAGTATGACTATCGCCACAAACATAAGTGCCACCCGGTCGGGTTATGCCCAGCTCGGGGCCTATTACGTGTACGATGCCCTGGAAAGGGTGACCTAAACCGTAAAGCTCGATACCAAACTCCTTACAGTTTTTGGTGAGCATATCAACCTGGTAGCGGGAAAGTTCTTCTTTTATTGGGAGGTGCTGATCAATTGTAGGAACGTTATGATCTGCCGTGGCCACTGTTTGTTTTGGCCTGAAAACCGGTAATCCCCTGGTGCGCAGACCATCAAATGCCTGCGGACTGGTTACCTCGTGTATGAAGTGTGTGTCGATGTATAAGATATCAGGAAAACCCTCGTTGCTACTGACGACGTGCGCATCCCATATCTTATCAAATAATGTTTGTCCCATAGCCTCACCTAAATCCTCTCCAAAGGAGAGGATTTTACTTTTATGATTATTAATCGTATCCATTGAAACCCTCTCTTATTAAAAGAGAGGGTTTTTATTTTTTAACATGCCCATCACAGAACCCTCTCCTTTGGAGAGGGCAGGGTGAGGCTCCTTAAGCTTCTACAACCTGGTTTTCAGGGCGTAAGCTGCGTACAGTTTTACCTGCCTGCCATAATTCGCTTTCGCGTAATTCTTTCAGTTCGGCATCCAGTTTTTCGCGGTAATCTTCTTTGCTGTTTGAATCAATTGATTTTTGTGACTCAACACCTGTAGCAACGCTTTTGTATAGGTCTTCAAATACTGGTTTAGTAGCATCACGGAATTTTTTCCACCAATCCAAAGCACCACGTTGTGCTGTAGTTGAGCAATTGGCGTACATCCAGTCCATACCATTTTCTGCAACTAAAGGCATTAATGATTGGGTTAGTTCTTCAACAGTTTCGTTGAAAGACTCAGATGGTGAGTGACCATTTGCACGTAATACTTCGTATTGTGCAGCAAAAATACCCTGGATACAACCCATCAGCGTACCACGCTCGCCGGTTAAATCGCTGAATACTTCTTTTTTGAAGTTGGTTTCGAATAAGTAACCGCTGCCAACAGCAATACCTAAAGCTATAACACGTTCAAACGCTTTACCTGTAGCATCCTGGAAAATTGCGTAGCTTGAGTTTAAGCCACGGCCTTGCAGGAACATACGACGTAATGAAGTACCAGAACCTTTAGGGGCAACCAAAAATACGTCAACATCAGCAGGAGGAACGATGCCTGTTTGCTCGTTAAATGTGATGCCAAAACCGTGAGAGAAGTATAATGCTTTACCCGGAGTAAGGTGTTTTTTAACAGTTGGCCATACCGCAATTTGTGCAGCGTCGCTCAATAAGTAGCAAATTACAGTTCCTCTTTCTAAAGCTTCTTCAATTTCAAAAAGGGTTTCGCCTGGTACAAAGCCATCACTTACAGCTTTATCCCATGTTTTGGTGCCTTTACGCTGACCAACAATAACATTAATGCCATTGTCTTTTTGGTTTAACGCCTGGCCCGGACCTTGAACGCCATAGCCAATTACCGCTACAACTTCGTCTTTTAGTACATCCTGAGCTTTTGATAAAGGGAACTCATCGCGGGTAACCACATTTTCTTCGGTACCGCCGAAATTTAATTTTGCCATTGTTTTATTGTTTGTTTTTGATGATCTCACTGATTTTATGCGATCTCACCGATTTTTGATTTTATAATTAATTTAAGGTTATACTTCTCACTCCCCCTTCAGGGGGCTGGGGGGCTTTACATCGTAAATACTTTTTGTCCCTGGTTTAAATATTCGTTCTCAATAACGTCTTCGCCCGGTTCAAGGCGCTCAAACTCACGCAATTTACGGTTAAATCCGTCACTATCTTTAATAATTGCAACACGGGCGCTGCGTACAAATTCTATCAGGCCGTAAGGTTGTAAAATACTGATCAGATTATCGGTTTCCTCGCGGTGGCCGGTAGTTTCAAACACGGTATAATCCTTACGCAACACAACTACGCGGGCGCCGTTTTCGCGCAATAAACGCTCAACGCTTACCTTTTCGGCAATAACATCGGTTGATACTTTGTATAATGCCATTTCCTGCCAAATAACATCGGCGTTGGTGTGGTAATAGCATTTTAATACCTCTACCTGTTTCTCAATCTGGCGGGTAAGTTTGCGTACCACATCCTCAGATTCGTTAATCACAATATTAAACCTGTGAATGCGCTCTATCTCAGATGGAGACGTATTAAGGCTGTCGATATTGATTTTACGACGGGTAAATATAATAGCAATCCGGTTTAATAAACCAATCTGGTTTTCGGTATAAACCGTGATGTTAAATTCCTGTTTTTCTATATCCTCACTCATGATTTTTTTTTTTAGTTCCCGGTTAGCCAACGGGGGTAGGGGCTTCTTTTACTTTAACCTGATCTCGCTTACACTGCATCCTTGTGGTACCATCGGGAACACGTTGTTCTCTTTGGTAACCATCACTTCTAAAAGGAATGATCCTTTGTTGCTCAGCATTTCATTTAATGCCGATGGAAGGTCCTTGCGGTCGTCAATTACTTTACCTGGAATACGGTATGCTGCTGCCAGCGCCACAAAATCGGGGCTTTGGATATCAACAAAAGAGTAACGGCGCGAGTTAAACAATTCTTGCCATTGCCTTACCATACCCAGAAAACGGTTATTAAGGATGATGATCTTTACATCAATACCGCTTTGCATAATGGTACCCAACTCCTGGCAGGTCATCTGGAAACCACCATCACCGATGATAGCAACTACAGTACGATCCTGTGCGCCAAATTTGGCACCAATGGCTGCGGGCAGGGCAAAGCCCATGGTACCTAAGCCACCGCTGGTAACATTGCTGCGGGTGTTATTTAGTTTGGCATAACGGCAGGCCACCATTTGGTGCTGACCAACGTCGGTAACAATTACGGCCTCACCTTTGGTTATTTCGTTTAATTGTTTGATAACCTCACCCATGGTCATTTCTGCCGTGGTTGGGTTAAGCTCGGGTTCAATTACCTGCTCAACCTCCTGGCGGGTATATTCATTAAATTTGGCCAGCCATTCGTTATGTTGTTTGCCCTCTACCAATGCGGTAAGCAAAGGCAGTGTTTCTTTACAATCGCCCCAAACAGGCACGGTTGATTTTACGTTTTTGTCGATCTCGGCAGGGTCAATATCCAAATGGATTACTTTAGCCTGCTTAGCATATTTGTCCAGGCGACCGGTTACACGATCGTCAAAGCGCATACCGATAGCGATCAATACATCGCACTCGTTTGTTAAAACATTAGGGCCGTAGTTACCGTGCATGCCCAACATACCTACATTTAGCGGGTGATCTGTTGGTATAGCGCCTGCACCTAATATGGTCCATGCCGCCGGGATACCGCTTTTTTCTACAAAAGCTTTAAACTCCTGCTCGGCACTACCCAAAATAACACCTTGTCCCCAAAGTATAAATGGTTTTTTGGCCTGGTTAATTAAAGCAGCAGCTTCCTGGATATATTGTGGCCTAACTATAGGTTTTGGCCTGTAGCTGCGGATATGGTTACACTTGGTATAGCCTTTATAGTTAAATAACTGGATCTGCGCGTTTTTGGTAATGTCTATCAAAACAGGTCCGGGGCGCCCGCTTTTGGCTATATAGAAAGCTTTGGCGATCACTTCGGGGATCTCGTTGGCATCAGTTACCTGGTAGTTCCATTTGGTTACCGGGGTGGTGATGTTGATCACATCTGTTTCCTGGAAAGCATCGGTACCCAAAAGGTGCGCGAAAACCTGACCGGTGATACAAACCAACGGTGTGCTATCGATCTGTGCATCGGCTAAGCCTGTTACCAGGTTGGTTGCACCGGGACCGCTGGTTGCAAATACAACACCACATTTGCCCGATGTACGTGCATAGCCCTGACCGGCGTGAATGCCTCCCTGCTCATGGCGCACCAGAATATGGTTCAGCTTATCATTGTAATCAAACAAAGCATCGTAGATGGGCATAATTGCGCCACCCGGATAACCGAAGATGGTATCAACACCTTCAACAATTAATGCCTCCAATAATGCTACCGATCCTGAAACTTCAACTACAGGTGTTTTTGCGGCTTCTTCTGCTATATCACCTATTTCCTGAACTATTGTCTGCGTCTCCATATTTTGCCCCCCAGCCCCCTAAAGGGGGAGTTTTTTTAGTTGTATATTTTTGTTTGTATTCCTAATATGTTACATATGTAGCCTTGTTCCTGTTCCCCCTTTAGGGGGTTAGGGGGCTACATTTCATCTGTTACGCAACCTTCAGCAGCCGAGCTTACTGTTTTGGCGTAACGGTATAATAATCCTTTGGTTGCTTTTAAAGCGGGTTGTTTCCATGCTGCTTTACGTGCTGCCATTTCTTCGTCGGTTAATATCACATTGATAGTGTTGCTTGTTGCATCAATAATGATCTTATCATCGTCGTTAATTAAGCCTATAGCACCCCCATCAAAAGCTTCAGGGGTGATGTGGCCTACCACAAAACCGTGTGTGCCGCCGCTAAAGCGTCCGTCGGTAATTAATGCCACCGAGCTACCTAAACCTGCACCAAAAATGGCTGATGTTGGCTTAAGCATTTCTGGCATACCTGGCGCGCCTTTAGGGCCTACGTTGCGGATAACCACCACATCACCTTTTTTGACTCGGCCGCTTTGTATACCATGTATCAGTTCAAACTCACCGTCAAACACACGGGCAGGGCCCTCAAAGTGGGTGCCTTCTTTACCGCTTATCTTGGCTACACTACCACCTTCGGCAATATTGCCATAAAGAATCTGTAAGTGACCGGTAGCTTTAACAGGTTTTTCGACCGGCCATATAATTTTTTGTGTATCAAATTCCAGTTCAGGTACTTCGGCTAAGTTCTCTGCAATGGTTTTGCCGGTAACAGTAAGGCAATCGCCATGCAACCAGCCTTGCGCCAGGCAGTATTTCATTACTGCAGGTACACCGCCAATGTTGTGCAGGTCTTCCATCATGTATTTACCGCTCGGTTTCATATCTGCCAGTACCGGGATACGGTTACTTACAGTTTGAAAATCATCCTGTGTTACCTTTACATCAACGCTTTTGGCCATGGCTATCATGTGCAATACCGCGTTTGTTGAGCCGCCCAATACCATAATAATAACCATGGCATTTTCAAATGCCTTGCGGGTCATGATGTCAGATGGTTTAATATCTTTTTCTAACAATATTTTGATAGCCTTACCTGCTGCCAGGCATTCGGCTTTTTTATCTTCGCTTAATGCAGGGTTTGATGATGAGTAAGGCAAGCTCATGCCCAATGCCTCAATAGCTGCAGCCATGGTGTTGGCTGTATAAACGCCACCACATGCACCCGCGCTTGGACAGGCATTTTTAATAATGCCCATAAAATCAACATCCTCAATGGTACCGGCCATTCTTTTGCCTAAAGCCTCAAATGCTGATACGATATTCAGGTCTTCACCTTTCCAGTGACCGGGTTTGATAGTACCACCATAAACCATGATTGAAGGACGGTTTAAACGCCCCATTGCCATGATAGAGCCCGGCATATTTTTATCACAGCCTGGCAAAGTGATCAAACCATCATAATATTGGGCACCGGTTACGGCTTCAATAGAATCGGCAATAATATCGCGACTCACTAAGGAGTAGCGCATGCCTTCGGTACCATTGCTCATGCCATCGCTTACGCCGATAGTATGAAAGATCAAACCCACCATATCCTCATCCCAGATACCTTGTTTAACTATCTTGGCCAAATCGTTCAGGTGCATATTACAGGTATTGCCATCGTAGCCCATACTTGCTACACCAACCTGAGCTTTGCGCATATCATCGTCTGTTAAACCAATGCCGTAAAGCATGGCCTGCGCGGCCGGTTGTGTTGGGTCTTGCGTAAAGGTTTTGCTATACTTGTTTAATTCTATAGCCGCTGTAGTATCTGATGATGAACTCATTTTTATTTTTTTAGATAGACTAACTTTATAAATTATTCTGGTTGTTGATCAGGTTTTGTTGATTGTATAAATCAATAAACGTAAGGTAGATATAGCAACAAAGAATAACAATAGTTAAGATTTATTTTTTGAAAAAGTATTTTGTTTTGAACATTTTAATTTTATCGATATAAAATTACGTATTTATTGTTTTATACAGTATATAAATTTTAATAAAATAGACCAAAGTTCAAAACGGTATTCGGTACATATTTTATGCATGCATAGTAAGTTGTCGATTTTCTTCCTGAAATGGGTTGGATGACAGGAAAAGTTTCAAATTTGACGCTCTTATAATTCATAGTATCTGCAAGTATTAAATGGAATGCTCTGTTAATTTAAACAACTTTTAGATGTAAACCTTTTATTCACTACGGTTCAGTTTATTCATTAGTAGGGTTGTTATAGCTAAAATTTTGTTCATCCAAAAAATAATTAGAAAGCACCAGGTTGCTGGGGTTTGAGTATGATTACTTTGGATCATCCCGAAGCATTGGCTTTTTTGTTATATAACTTTCACGTTCATTTTCTAATTGCAGAAATTGCTCGTCGGTGATGTCATGTGTTTCATCATTGCTATCTTCATCATCTTCTTCGGTATTTTTGATCAAAAGGGTGTAAAGGGCGTCTATCTTATCGTCGCCGGCATCGGCCAGGTATTCCATTAGCTTTTGCCTTTTAGTTGATGTTCTCATAATTTATAATTTTAAACAAACTTAACTTTAATAGTATATAAGCGGTTGATTTGTAGGTATTAATGCCTGTAGGTAATCAATGATGGTATAGTACAGTATCGGTTAGCGCCGTACTATCAATCCGTTTGCCAAAAAAACTTCAAAAAAAAACGTCCGGGTACTTATACCCGAACGTTTTTTTGAAAAATAAGGGTATAGTTTATTTATGCTGAATTCCTTCGGCTAAAATAATGACCTTATTGTTTAGTACTTCAACTACACCGCCTTTAATGAAAAACACTTCTTCTTTGCCGGCGTTGCCTCCACGTACAGTTAGCTTACCATCCTGTAAGGTTGATATGATAGGTGCGTGGTGGTTTAATATTTCAAATAATCCCAAAGTACCAGGTACCGTTACCGATGAGGCTTCGCCCTCGTAGATCTTTTTATCGGGAGTAAGAATTTCTAAAGTCATTTCTTTTTAGATGTGAGATATGAGATGTGAGATGTGAGACTGTTTGTGTCCCGATCTGATATCCTATATCTCTTGTTCTTTTAATATGAGTATGAGATTTGAAATGTTAAATCTCAAATCTCATATCTCAAATCTCATATCTTAATTATTGGCTTCTGCCAATAATTTTTTACCTTTTTCAATGGCATCTTCAATGCTTCCAACTAAGTTGAATGCACCTTCTGGGTATTCATCAACTTCGCCATCCATGATCATATTGAAACCTTTGATGGTTTCTTTAATGTCAACCAATACACCTTTTAAACCGGTGAACTGCTCGGCAACGTGGAACGGCTGAGAAAGGAAACGCTGAACACGACGGGCGCGTGATACAACCAGTTTATCTTCTTCAGATAACTCATCCATACCTAAAATGGCGATGATATCCTGAAGCTCTTTGTAACGTTGTAAAGTTTCTTTAACGCGTTGAGCGGTATTGTAATGCTCATCACCTAAAATAGCAGGGCTAAGGATACGTGATGTAGAATCCAAAGGATCTACCGCAGGGTAAATACCCAACTCGGCAATTTTACGCGAAAGTACAGTTGTTGCATCTAAGTGGGCAAATGTAGTTGCCGGTGCAGGGTCAGTTAAATCATCTGCAGGTACGTAAACGGCCTGTACAGATGTAATTGAACCACGTTTGGTTGAAGTAATACGCTCTTGCATGGTACCCATCTCTGTTGCCAGTGTTGGCTGGTAGCCTACCGCAGATGGCATACGACCTAATAACGCTGATACTTCAGAACCTGCCTGTGTAAAGCGGAAAATGTTATCGATAAAGAAAAGGATATCGCGGCCTTTGCCATCCTCATCGCCATCACGGAAATACTCGGCAATGGTTAAGCCCGATAATGCTACACGCGCACGTGCACCAGGAGGCTCGTTCATTTGACCAAACACGAAGGTTGCTTTTGAATCTTTCATCACTTCGGTATCTACTTTAGATAGATCCCAGCCGCCTTCTTCCATCGAATGCATAAATGCATCACCATATTTTATAATGCCTGCTTCAAGCATCTCACGTAAAAGGTCGTTACCTTCACGTGTACGCTCGCCAACACCTGCAAATACAGATAAACCCGCATAAGCTTTCGCGATGTTGTTGATAAGCTCTTGAATTAATACTGTTTTACCTACACCGGCACCACCAAACAAACCAATTTTACCACCTTTTACATAAGGCTCTAATAAATCGATTACTTTGATACCTGTAAACAATACTTCAGTTTCGGTAGATAGATCTTCGAAACGCGGAGGAGTATTGTGAATAGGACGGCCATTGGTTTTATCTAAGTTAGGTATACCATCGATAGCATCGCCTACCACGTTAAATACACGGCCTTTAATGTTTTCGCCAATTGGCATTTTAATGGCCGATTCTAAATCCACTACCTTCATGCCGCGTAGCAATCCGTCTGTTGAATCCATCGCGATCGCGCGTACACGATCTTCACCTAAATGCTGTTGAACTTCTAAAATAATTTTTTGGCCATTATCTTTCGTGATCTCTAACGCATCATAAATTTTAGGAAGATGAGCGTCATCAGCGAAACTTACGTCAACTACCGGACCGATGATCCGTGATATTTTTCCAATGTTTGGCATATATAACCTGGTGTTTAAAGAATTTTCCTTTTTAATAGTATCTGCTTTAAAATATAAGATGCTATTTCAGAGGCGCAAAGTTACGATTTCTATCCAAATATTTAAATACCAAAATCACCATTTTTACATGATATTTTCTGAACGCCCAAATTGCGCTTAAGGATGCTCAAAATTAAGTATGATTTTGCCAATATGCGCGCTGCTTTCCATCAGTCGGTGAGCCTGCGCAGCCTGTCCTGCCAAAAAAACGGAGTGGATAACCGGCTTAATATCACCAGATACCAGCAGCGGCCAAATCACATTTTTTAATTTGTGGGCTATTGCCGCCTTAAATTCAATCTCCCGCGACCGCAGCATGGAGCCGGTAATCACCAGTCTTTTTCTCATCACCTGTGCCAGGTCTACCTGTACATTATTGCCGTTCATGGCATTGATGAGCACCAGCCGACCCTCAACAGCAAGCGATTTTATGTTGCCGGTGGTATAATCGCCGCCTATCATATCCAGTATCACATCCACTCCCTTGCCACCGGTAATCTGGGGAATAACCTCGGCAAAGTTCTCTGTTTTATAATTGATGGCCTTTGCCGCGCCCAGAGCTTCGCAAAAGCTGCATTTATCGTCCGATCCTGCGGTTACATAAACTGTATGCCCCAGGGCTGTGGCCATTTGTATGGCAGTTACGCCAATGCCGCTCGAGCCGCCATGTACCAGTAATGTTTCACCGTCTTTTAAACCGGCACGGTCAAATACATTACTCCAAACGGTAAAAATGGTTTCGGGCAGCGAGGCGGCTTCGGCAAAAGAAAGGTTATCGGGTATGGGCAGGCATTGCTCTTCTGGCGCGTTACAATATTGAGCATAGCCGCCGCCTATTACCAGGGCACAAACTTTATCGCCAACCATTAAATGGGTTACGGTAGCGCCAATTGCAACCACAATGCCAGCTATCTCCAGCCCCGGAATATCCTGCGGCGCGCCGGCCGGTGGCGGATAATTTCCCTTTCGCTGAAAAATATCCGGCCGGTTAACGCCGGCAGCCATTACCCTGATAAGTACCTCATTGTCGGCATAAGTAGGCTGCGGCCTGTCGGCAAGTTGCAAAACATCTGGCCCGCCGGGTTGGGTTATGATAACAGCTTTCATTGCGGTATAATGATTGGTTCCAAAACTTAAACTCTAAATTCAATCTAAAGTTCCATATTCTAAAACTTTTCACCAATAAACTACTCGTTCCTCAAACTATCAACGGGATTTGCCATGGCAGCTTTAACAGATTGAAAGCTGATAGTAATAAATGCTATCACAATTGCAGCAAAAGCCGTTACCACAAATACCCACCATTGAATGTTTTGCCGGTAGGCATAACCTTGCAGCCATTTTTGCATTACCAGCCAGGCCAATGGTGTTGCTATCACTATCGAAATTAAAACCAGTTTAATAAAATCTTTAGAAAGCATAGTAACCAGGGTATATACACCTGCCCCCAATATTTTGCGAATACCAATTTCGCGGTTGCGCTGCTCGGCGGCGTAAGCGGCCAGTCCGAATAGGCCTAAGCAGGCAATGATGATGGCTAAAGCGGTGAATACGACGAAGAGGTTGCCCATGCGTTGCTCGGTGATATACAATGAATTAAAATCCTCAGTCATAAAAGAAAATTCAAACTGTTGGTTGGGCAACAGGTTTTTCCACTTGGCTTCTATCTGTTTCATCAAAGCAGGTAGGTTACGCGTGTTCACCTTAACACTTAAAGATGCCATCCAGTCGGGCTGCATTACTAATACCAATGGAGTTACGTTATCGCGAAGGGATGAAAAGTTGAAGTCTTTAACCACACCTATGATGTGATACTCTTTTTTAACGTTGATGATCTTGTCAGATCCGCTGCCAACGTACCCCAACATTTTGGCGGCTGTTTCGTTTACAACCAACGCCGTTGAATCCGATAAAAACTGGTTTGAAAAATTCCGGCCTTTTAGCAGTTTCATTCCCATGGTGGCCAGGTAGTCTTCGTCTACCGTCCAAAATTCGGCTTGGGCAGATTGACCTGAAGCGGCGGCGAATGTATTTGGGAAGCGGAGGCTGCCGGTTGGTAAAAAGCTGCTCAGTGAGGCATTAACTACGCCCGGTAATTGTTTGATTTCCTGTTTTAATATTTTAGGGTCATTTAACGCTGTGGCATTTTTTATAACAAGAACCTGGTCGCGGTTAAAGCCAAGGTCTTTGTTTTTGATGTAATTAAGCTGGTTATACACTACCAATGTGCCGATGATCAAAAAGATAGAAATAGAAAATTGCAGCACCACCAAAGTACCGCGCAACTTACCACCCTTAAAACCAGTTGCCAATTTGCCTTTTAAAACATCAACAGGTTGAAAAGTAGATAAGAAAAACGCGGGATAGGCGCCCGCGAAAACGCCGACCACTAATATAATAACTAATAAAGCGGGCAGCAGTTGAATGAAAATGTGAGAGGTTAAGGTTAGCTCTTTACCCGATAACTGGTTGAAAGGCGGTAATAATGCCCAGGCTATTAAAACGGCAATAAAGGCAGCCAGAAAGGTAACGATAACAGACTCTGATAAGAACTGGGCGATTAAATGTTTGCGCGATGATCCCAGCACTTTGCGCACCCCAACCTCGCGTGCCCGGTTTGATGATCGTGCGGTGGAAAGGTTCATGAAATTTACACAGGCCAGGATAAGTATGCATAATGCTATTATCGAAAATATATACACATACTGTATATTGCCATTGGCGGCAAGTTCGCGCTGCCGGTTTGATTTTAGGTGTATATCTTTAAGCGGTGTTAAATTAAGTTTGATATAATTGCCTTTAGCCGCAAATTTTGAATAATCAAAACTTGGTGTGGTCATATTTTTTCTAATAAGTTCATCAAACTTTGCTTCAAGATGGTTGGTGTTTGCACCAGGCTTAAGTAGTATATAGGTGTTAAAGTTAAAATGAGTCCAGTTATGGTCTTGGTTGGCATCCAAAGGCAGAAAAAAGTCTGCTTTAAAATGCGATTGTGACGGCATATCTTTAATAACACCGGATATTTTATGCAGAGAATTATCATTACTGGCCAGTATAAGTGTTTTACCAACTACATTGATGCTGTTGAAGTACTTTTGGGCAGCCGATTCTGAAATGACTATCGAATTTGGTTCGATCAATGCGGTTTTGGGATCGCCAGCAACCATATGCAGGGTGAAAATATTAAATATGGCAGGGTCGCAATAAACAGCCTTGGTTTCCTGTACATTTTCGGTGCCTTTTTTAAAACGAAGGTTTACGGCAAGCGCAATCCGTGTGGAGTTTTCAACTTCGGGAAATGTTTTTATCAATGCATCGCCGACTGGAGGAGCGGCAATTGCAAAGGTAGTGGTAACGCCACCATATTTCAGATCGGTGTTTACCCTATAGATCCTATCGGCCTTGGTATTATACCTGTCATAACTTAATTCATCAACCACATAAAATACAATAAGCAAACAGGTGGCCAAGCCCAGCGCAAGCCCCAGGATGTTGATAAATGTAAATCCTTTGTTTTTTAGCAGCGAACGTAACGCAGTTTTTAAATAGTTTCTGATCATAGCTTTATGGTAATTGATACGATAAAGCTATAACTAAATATTTAGTTAATCAAGGAGTAAGTTAAAATAAACTAAGTATTTAGTTTATTTGTGATTTTCGTCAAACTATTAAAACAACGTCGCCATACTACAATTTGTACCAATGACCAATGACCAATGACCAATGACCAATGACCAATGACCAATGACCAATGACCAATGACCAATGACCAATGACCAATGACCAATGACCAATCATTCGTTCTTCAAACTATCTACCGGGTTGCTCATGGCTGCTTTAAATGATTGAGCGCTTATAGTAATAAATGCAATAACAAGGGCGCCCAAACCCGAAAGCGCGATTACCCACCACTGGATATTTTGGCGGTAGGCAAAGCCCTGTAGCCATTGGTGCATACTTAACCAGGCCAGCGGGGCGGCAATAGCAAATGAAATAAGTACCAGTTTAATAAAATCTTTAGATAGCATAGTTACAATGGCCGATGCGCTTGCACCCAACACCTTGCGGATACCTATTTCTTTATTACGCTGTTCGGCGGCATAGGCTGCCAGGCTAAATAGGCCTAAACAGGCAATAATAACAGCCAGGGTGGTAAACGATAAAAATAAGGTGCCAGTACGTTGCTCGGTACGATAAGTGGCGTTAAAATCCTGGTCCATAAACGAGTACTCGAAATGTTGGTTGGGCGAGATACTGTTCCATTTATGTTCTACCTGTGCCACAAATGCGGCCATGTTTTTGGCGTTGGTTTTAATACTGAGTGCGCCTTTATCTTCGCTTAATAGCATAACCACTGGCGTAATATTATCTCTTAACGAACTAAAATTGAAATCTTTTACTACACCAATAACATGAAACTCCTTCATTACCCCGCCGTTTGGCCGGTAAAGCTTTTTATCAAGCGGGCTGTTTCCATAACCCAGCATCCGGGCAGCGGTTTCGTTGATAACGATGGCTGCCGAATCTGTAGCAAATTGGTTAGAGAATCCTCTGCCTTTTGCAATTCCCATGCCCATGGTGTTCAGATAGTTTTCGTCGATAGGCCAGATTTCTGTAAAAAGAGCATTTTTAGGATTTGCTATTTTATTATTGAAAACAGCATCCGGTTGCCTGATAACCCCTGTTGGTAAAAAGCCGCTTAATGATGCATTTTTTACTCCCGCTATTTGTAAAACTTCCTGTTTAAAGGTTTGGGCGTTTTGCAATACATCCACATTTTTAACAACCAATACCTGGTTACGGTTAAACCCAAGATCTTTATGCTGGATGTAGGTTAGCTGGTTATAAATAACCAATGTGCCGATAATGAGAAATATAGAGATTGCAAACTGGAAAATCACCAGGATATTACGAAACATACCACCCTTAAAACCGGTAGCCACCTTCCCTTTAAGCACGCTGATGGGCTGAAATGCCGATAGGTAAAAAGCAGGGTAGGAGCCGGCCAAAACGCCCACTACAATAATAACAACCAATAACGAGGGTAACAACCACATAAATGTTTGTGTGGTAATTACCAATTGTTTACCGGCCATTTGATTGAATAAAGGCAGCAATGCCCATGCAGCCAATATCGCAATAATAGCCGCCCCAATGGTTACCAGCAATGATTCTGACAGGAACTGCGCTATCAGGTAGCTACGCGATGAACCCAAAACTTTGCGCACACCAACCTCCCTTGCCCGGTTGGCCGACCGCGCGGTAGACATGTTCATGAAATTGATACAGGCTATCAATAATACAAACAATGCAATTGCCGAAAATATGTATACATAGGTAATGCTGCTATTTACCCCAAGCTCATACTGCCGGTTTGATTTGAGGTGGATATCTGTAAGCGGCGTTATATTCAGATGGAAATAATTGCCGCTTTTTTCCAGCTGATCGTAATTGGCGCCGAGTTGCTTCTTCATTAGTGGAGGTAGCTTGGCCTCCAGTTTTTTAGGATCGACACCCGGTTTAAATAAAATGTAGGTAGTATAACTAAAGTTATTCCAGTCGTTGTTTTTTGCATCTGCACGTGCGGCAAGCGATAGAAAAAAATCGAAATTAAAGTGCGATTGATTAGGGATATCGCGCATTACGCCCGTAATTGTATAGTTGGTATTATTACTTAATGTAAGCGTTTTACCCACTACATCGGTGCTGTTAAAATATCTTTTGGCTGTGCTTTCGGTAATTACAGTTGTATTTGGTGCCGATAAGGCAGTTTTGGCATCACCCGCAATTAACGGTAAGGTAAATACATCAAAAAGCTGCGAATCGGCATAAACTACTTTTTCTTCTTGTATAAATTGATCTCCCTTTTTAATGCGTACGCCGGCATCATGAATTAGCCGGACACATTTTTCAACTTCGGGAAAGTTATTAGCCAAAGTTGCTGCCAGGGGCGGGGGAGTTATAGCAAATGAGGACACGTTGCCGCCATACTTCAGATCCATATTTACGCGATAAATCCTGTCTGCTTTGGTATTAAACCTGTCGTAACTTAATTCATCAACCACATAAAAAACAATCAGCAGGCAGGTTGCCAACCCCAAGGCTAGCCCTAAAATGTTTATAAGGGTAAATTCTTTGTTTTTTAAAAGGCTGCGGAAAGCAGTTTTGATGAAGTTTTTAAGCATGGCAGTTATTTAATAAGGTTGATGATAACAGTTAAACAAGTAGATTTGCAGGTTGCTTTTCTGAACCACTAAACTATGTAATGCTTTGTAAAACTGCCTGTTAAATAAAGTTAAAAACAAGGGCAATGTGTTAAATACCCGAAGCTGCTTTTTAAATTTACAATCTGATTATCTCCATAATTAGCAACTGATAATTAAATACGATTTATTTGCACTATAAAACCCATCCAATATGTCATTACAAACAGGCCAGGCGGCACCACAATTTACATTAGTATCATCAGCATTACAATCTGTATCACTGGCCGATTTTAAGGGCCGTAAAGTGGTATTACATTTTTTCCCTTTTGCATTTACCGGCGTTTGTACCACGCAGCTTTGCACCATGAGAGATAGTTTTGGTTACTACGATGGTTTAAATGCCACTATATTAGGTATTTCTGTCGATTCTCCGTTTACGCTGGCTAAGTTTAAAGAAGAGAATAACTACCAGTTTGATCTGTTATCAGATTTTAATAAGGAAGTATCAACCGCTTACAACGCTATTTATGCCGATTTTGTGATGGGCCTTAAAGGCGTATCAAAACGCGCTGCTTTTGTGATAGATGAGAACCAAAACATCATTTACGCCGAAGTATTAGAGGTAGCTACCGACTTACCTAACTTTGAAGCAATTGCCGAAGTTGTAAAATAGTTTTGTCAACTATACAATATTGAGCCTGTTAAGCTAAATACTTAACAGGCTTTTTTATGTAGTTACTTTTTGATAAACCTCGACTTCAGTTTTAAAAAGTACTTTTCATAATAGAAGTAAGATAACACCGGTACCAGCACCAGAAACAACAGGTTGATGGGGTATTTGGTTAATGGAAACCGGGTATCGTGCGATAGAAATATTTGCTGCCAAATGTAGATGCTGTATGATAATATCCCAATAAAACTTAGCGGCTTTAAATTCAGAAAACGGTACACCAGGTTGGTTTTAGGGCTTATGTTATTAACGATGATAATACCCACAAAAACTGATATAATTAGGTTAATAAAACAAGATTGCAGGGTGAAAAAAGCATCAAATTTTAAGAAAAATATAACAAAAATGGAAAAAAGTGTAGCAGGTAATCCAAAACGGCCAAAGTTTAAATAACCCTTGAATAATAAGATCGAAAAAAGACAACCTACAGAGATTCCCTGAAATTTTATCAAATATCTTAATGCCGCGGATAGCACTTCAATATTTAAAAAGTTTATTATCGTTTGCAGGTAAACCAACAGGGGAGCCAATAAAACAACTATCAAAAGGATACCTACATACAATGAGAATTTCTTTTTGATAAAAACCGGGAACAAAATATAAAACTGTTCTTCTACTGATAGTGACCAGTAATGGGCCAGGCTCCAGTCAAACTGTAGTCTCCGGAAATAAGATAGATTGGCAATAAACAATGCCGACGAAATAAAGCTTAAAGCGCCAACATGCAACTTAAAAAAGTAACTGAGTATGGCTATTACAATAATGTATAAATAAGCAACGGGCAATATGCGTAAAGCGCGCCTGATGTAAAAGTTTTTGAGCGAAAGATGGCCCATGGTTACCTTTTCTTTAATACATAAAGTGGTTATCAGAAAGCCGCTGATCACAAAAAATATGTCTACACCTAAAGGGCCAATAAATACCAGACTTTGAAAATAAGGATTGTAATTAAGTATAAAATGATGTATAAGCACCATAATAATGGATACGGCCCGCAACCCGTTTAGCGATGGGTATATTTTTTGATCAAGAATAGCTGGAATCTCTTTTATATCAGAAAAAAGGCTGTTGTTTTTGTTAAACTTCACTTATGGCGCTGTACAGTTAAAAATTTTAAAGATATATAAAACAAACAAGTAAATCAGAAACAAAAATACTGCTGTGATTTTGAATGATTTATATGTTTTTTGAAAAAAAATGTGACGAATTAAAAAAAAAATCTATCTTTGCATTCCGTTTAAAAAAGCAACGAATTAAGGGAATCCCCTTAAAACTGAGCCGGAAAATAAAATAATGCACTCGTAGCTCAATTGGATAGAGCGTCTGACTACGGATCAGAAGGTTAGGGGTTCGACTCCCTTCGAGTGCACACAAATCCTAAGCCTTTCTGTATTGTACCGAAAGGCTTTTAATTTATAACGAGCATGCTAAACCTGGTATTGTTTGGTCCTCCCGGAGCTGGGAAAGGGACTCAGTCACATAAGCTTATTGAACAATATGGATTGATCCATCTATCAACCGGCGATCTTTTACGTGGCGAAATTGCACAAGGAACCGAACTTGGTTTAGAAGCTAAGAAACTGATGGACGATGGCAAACTGGTTCCGGATGCGGTTGTAATTGGCATGATCAGCAATAAACTGGATAGCAATAAAGATGCGAAGGGTTTCATTTTTGATGGTTTCCCACGTACCGTTGCCCAGGCCGAAGCTTTGGATAGCTTGCTAACCAGTAAGGGGTCGGCTATATCTGGTATGATAGCGCTTGAAGTTGGTGACGATGAATTATTGCGCCGCCTGTTGCTGCGTGGTAAGGATTCTGGCCGGCCAGATGATGCTAATCCGGAAGTTATCAGCAAACGTATTCACGAGTATAATGATAAAACCGCTCCTGTAGCCGATTTCTATAAAAATCAGGATAAGTTTAAAAGCATTAATGGCATTGGCTCGGTAGATGATATCTTTGCCCAGGTATGTGCTATTATTGAAACCTGGTTAAAAGGTTAAATTAAGGTTAAAGTCCCGGAAGACGGGAAGTTAGTAAAGTCCGAAAGTTAGGAACGTCAAATTCTTAAACTTCCGGACTTTACTAACTTTCGGACTTTCCGTCTCAAAAAAAAGAAGAAAATTATGTCGCAAGGTTCCAATTTTGTTGATTATGTGAAAATCTGTTGCCGCAGTGGGCACGGAGGGGCGGGTTCTGCGCATTTACACCGTGATATATTAACCTCTAAGGGCGGTCCGGATGGTGGCGATGGTGGTCGTGGCGGTCATGTGATTGTTAAAGGCAATGCCCAGTTATGGACCATGCTGCACCTCAAGTACCGCAAGCACGTAATTGCCGGCGATGGTGATTCGGGTGGCAGCTCTTTACGCAGTGGTAAAACCGGTAGAGACGAGATATTGGAAGTACCCTTGGGTACAACCGTAAAAAATGCCGAAACCGGTGAAGTTATTTTTGAGATAACCCAGGATGGCGAAACCCGCATATTAACCCCTGGTGGCCGTGGTGGTTTAGGTAACTGGCATTTTAAAACGCCAACCCAGCAAACCCCCCGTTTTGCCCAACCCGGCGAAGATGGTAAAGAAGACTGGAATGTACTTGAATTAAAAATATTAGCCGATGTTGGTTTGGTAGGTTTCCCTAATGCGGGTAAATCAACCCTGCTTTCGGTAGTATCTGCTGCCAAGCCAGAGATTGCCGACTATGCTTTTACTACATTGGTACCCAACCTGGGCATCGTATCATACCGCGATAACCGCTCATTTGTAATGGCCGATATTCCGGGTATTATTGAAGGCGCATCGCAAGGTAAAGGTTTAGGATTTAGGTTTTTGAGGCACATCGAGCGTAACTCGGTATTGTTGTTTATGGTACCTGCGGATACCACGCGTACTATAAAACAAGAGTACGAGATATTGCTGAACGAATTACAGGAGTACAATGCCGAACTGATGCACAAGCCCCGCGTTTTAGCCGTAACCAAAATGGATATGCTGGATGACGAGCTACAGGCCGAAATGAAAAAGGAACTCCCCGAAGGCGTTCCATCTATATTTATATCATCGGTAGCGCAAAAAAATCTTACCGGGCTAAAAGACCTGCTTTGGGCCGAAATAAATAAGGCAACGGTATAACTCTTTTAAAGAGAGTTAGAAAGCCGAAGGCCAAAAGCAAATAAGGCTGGCTCAATATTAGTGAGCCAGCCTTATTTCGAAATAACTAATTTATTCTAATTTTATACGAAAAGCTTTCGGCCTTGAGCTTTTCGCTTATTTAGCCGAATATAATACGTAATCGTTACTCAGCATATCCATGTGGAAGCCTTTGTAGCCAGGGAAGCATTTACGTATAATGTTTGATTTTGGTCCCATATAGCTTGCCGGCAGCATAATAAAGATAGGGCCGGCATGGCCATAATGTGCATAATCCTCATAGTCAATTTTAATCTCAGCGTCTATCGGATCTAATATTACGTAGCGGTTGTGGTTTATCTCCAGGCCCAGATCGGGACTTACAAATACAAAAATAGCGTTGGTGTTTTTCTTATCAAGCTCGGTTATTTGGTTTAAGGAGGGCTGGTCTATAAACAGCTGCGCTATGCCTGATGTTCCCCTGGCATTTTTTGTAGCATTTTGATGATAGCTAGGTACAAAATACATAAGACTTAAAAAAGCGATGAACAGGCAAACTAAACCGAAACCAAATTTAAATGGCGGCTTACTTAAGCTAACCAGGTAAACCACTCCGGGCGTTATCAACAAACCAATCATTCGCAAATGCCTGCCCTCGTAAGATATATTGGCTTGCTTTAAAAAGCTATATCCAAAAAATAGTATCGATACGCTGTAAAAAACGCCAAGCAGCAGCGCGTAGCTTTTATTGGGAACAATACCAATAATACGTACCACTAAAACTACGCTCAATACCGTGGCTAAAAATAATACTATTGCCGACCATGTTGGGTTGAGCACGGCAGCGTTGCTATGCACTATCAAACCGTTTAACATATCATCTAAAGAGAATCCCGTTAATATTGGCGAAGCCAGCGGAAAGGCCAGCGCTTCCCAGCTAAATTTAAAGCCTAATGATGTGCCGACCGGATTGGCTCCTTTAGCCATGTAGTGAAGAAAAATTACCGCGAAGGATAGCGCGGCGGGTATGGCAATCCAGATGCCGTTTTTAATCCAATCCAGTACGGCTGTTTTCTTTTGCGATATGCTGAGCCACAGGTATAAACATCCCGCTCCGTACATCCACAAAAACGATGATTTGCAAAAGAAACCCAGCCAGCCAGATAGAAGTAAAAATAAGGCAAGTTTCCAATTGGCTTTATTGAAGCTTACACACCCATATAAAAACCATCCCGAAAAGCCGAAGAGTAATACTTCGCCGCCGTTATAAAAAACATAAGGCACTACAAATGCCTGCTGAATAACAATTACAGATACACTTACCGCAGCCAGAAGCTTGCTGAAGCCTACCTTTTTAAAGAAAGCGTACAAGCCGGCTATCCCCAATAAACCACATAGCGTAGTAGTAATGGCCGCTGCCCGGCCATCGTTAATGCTAAATAACGATTTAAAAAAGTAAGGAGCCAGATACTGACCCGGCGACCACCACGATAAAAACTCGCTATTGTTTTTGCTGATATCGGCAGCATCGGGCTTACTGGTTATATTAAAGGCCCCGCCCGCCTGCATTTTATGCATCACTTGAAAACCCCAGCTTGGATCTGGAAATATGGCCGCCGGGGCAATAAATATCATCACCCCAAAAATGAGTACGAGCAGGCCTAAAGCAATCAGTATAATTTTGTGGGTTTGCGATTGTTGGGTAGTCATATATATAGGTAAATGTTTATTGTTATAGGTTTATCTCGCGGTTGCGGATCTTTACCGCCGGGTTGCCCTGGTAAATGCCGTAGGGTTCCAGGTTTTTTGTAGCTGTAGAACCGGCGGTGAGTACCGCATGGCTCCCGGCGGTTATACCCAGGTTTACCATGGCACCGGCACCTATCCAAACTCCATCCTCTAAAATTACGCTTTTAGTTATCAGGTTAAAAGATGCGGTTTTATAATTGTGGCTGCCCGTAAGCAGTACCGCCCCTTGCGATAGGCATACATTTTCACCAATGCTAATATGTACCAGGCAATCTATCCACACGTTTTCGCCCACCCAGGTTTGGTTACCAATTTGCAAAAACCAGGGATACTTTATATTTACACCAGGTTTAATGGTTACGTTTTTGCCTATCTGTGCGCCAAACATCCGCAGTAAAAAAACTTTAAAACTACGGGAGGGAATAAAGCTGGTTTTAAAGAAAACAGCATTAACATAAAACCATAAGATCCTTTTCAACATGCTGCCCCCCGGATGAAAAGGGTGATTATTATAAGTTGCCAGGTTGGTTTTAAGCATGTTTTATAGTCGCTTCGCTCTTTTGTTTTACCCAAAAATACAGGCTTATCATAATAATGATGTACAGTATTAAATTAAAAATGGTATGATGGTCAATTATGCTATTGGCACTTTTGTTCCAGAACAAAGTTAAAAGTACAAAACGTAGCACATTTAAAAACTGGATAGTAAAAATGCCGGCAAATAAAAAAATAAACTTTTGTTTTAATTTTTTAGGATAAGCAATTATAAACGCCGAGAAAAAACTCATCAGCCCAAGCCCAAGGCAGGAGTAAACCAGCACTATTGATCCTTTACCGGCAACCAGCAACTGGGTGCCATTATGCACTGCGCTAAAGCCAAACCATGTAAGTATCTGTTGGGCACAGCTAAGCAATATCCAACGCAGCCCCTGTATATAATTTAAATGGTTGGCCAAAAATGGGTAGTAATGATTGCCGGGACTTGTGATACCAAAAAATAAAATGTTAAAGTAATAGAACAACAGAAACAACGCCAGGAAACTGAGCAAAAATTTAATCGGCGAAACCTGTTTTATATTTATTTGCCGGGTATAGTTTTGTTTGTTTTTTAAGATCTCATCAATTTTAACATCAACTATCAGCCTAAACCAAAAGCCCTGTAAAAAATGGAATATCACACCAATACGCCCTTCGAGGATGCCCAGCTGAAATATCATACGGTAAATAAAGTAAAGCATGGGCCTTACATACCGCGGCAATTGCCACCAGAGTTGTTTAAGCCAGGCTGTGCGCTCATCTGGCGATCCCAATAGCGATGGCTTAAGGGTTTGCTGCCGCATTTGCTGCATGCGCTCTACCTCTTCCTGCGCCAGCAGATCGCTGTAGCGGTTGTGTTTGGCTATCCAGAAACTGATGTTGTTTTCCTTTAAATTTTCTTCCAGTATATGTCCGTCCTTCCACACTTTGGTTTTACCGGGAACAATGAAGCGATGGTCCATGTTTTCATTCAGATCCGAGTAACCAACACCGTAGCGGATCATTTTAAGTAAGTAAAAAGGGTAGTATCCGCCGTGCCTTATCCAGCGGCCTTTAAAAAAGTTTTTGCGGTTAAAATAAATGCCATCTACATCCTGATGATCGTCGTTTTTAAACCCGATCAGTTTTTCTTTCAGTTCGGGGGTAACCACCTGGTCGGCATCCAGACAAATGACCCAGGGGGTTTTTATATCGAAGTTTTTAAGCGCGAAGTCCCATTGTTTGGGGTGGTTTTCAAAAGCATTTTGCAAAATTGTTGCCCCGGCTTTTTGTGCTATCGCGATGGTTCCATCATTGCTGCCCGAGTCTAATACAAAAACAGGGGCTTTCAATCCGGCAATAGAATCCAGTAAGCGCGGCAGGTGCTGCTCTTCGTTATAGGTAAGTATAATAAATGAATATGCGGGAGTCAATGCTGTTTGCTTATTTTACGGTACAAACCTATATATTTTTCAACTAAGCTATCGGTACCAAAGTCATGGTAAATAATGGGAGGTGCCTGTGCTCTTATACGCGTTAGCTCTTCTGACCGGGCTGCTATCTGGTCAATTATTTGGGCAACCGAATCCGCGTTTGTATTACAAAGCCAGCCCAGCTTGTTTATGTTTACATAATTGGCCAGCCCAACTTCGTGGCTAATAAGTACAGGTGTGCCTGCACTCAGGCTTTCAATAACGGCGTTACCAAAATTTTCATCGTGCGATGGCAGGATAAACAGATCATGCTGCCCCAGTATTTCAAACTTATCTTCATTAATAAAACCCGCCCAGGTTACTTTATCCGCAAGGCCTTTATCGTTTGCTAATAGTTTTAAGCTTTCAACATAAGCCTGGTTACCGTTTCCGGCTATGGTAAGGTGAAAAGGCGTTTTAACCAATGCCAATGCGCTAATCAATATATCCAGTCCTTTTTTCTCTTCTATCCTCGAAAAAAAGATGAGTTTAATTGGAGTTGAGACAGTTTTTTGTACCTGTGGTTGATAAACCGGCAACTTTACAAAGTTAGGTATGGTAGTAATGCTTTTGGGGTTTACAATGCTGTTTACAGCCTCATTTTCGCGCTGCGATGTGGCGTGGATATGGCAGCGTTTCAATACCGGCCGGCTCAGTAAATGATGGATGAGGGATTTGATCGTCTTATTTTTATTTTGAAAAGAATAAGGGCTTAAGGTGCCCCTCGCCGAAACTACAACCGGCACGCCGCGTATTACAGCTATGAGGCATGACAGTACCGACACTAAATTCCACCAGGCATGAATGTGCACCACATCATAAGCTTTGGCATTTTGCCAAACAGCTTTGAGCAGGGCGGGGGATAGATGACTGTGATCTTTGGTGATGCGTTTAAAATAGGTAACGCATACGCCATCAACTATTAACGTTTCATTGGGGTTTACATCAAGCTCGGCGGGGCCATTGGCCGTGGTGGCAAACATACTGATATGGCAACCTGCTTTTACCAATTGCTCGCACAGCATAGCTACAGACATGGTTGGGCCGCCATAAATGTATGCGGGCTTGTATGCGGCCGAAATTTGTAATACCCTCAAATCTCTTTTAGAATATTAGACATGGTGAGTATTTTATGAATAACCAACATACTAATGTAGCTCCAAAAAACGGTGTTTATCAAAAACTCGAAACTAAGGCCACGCCACATGATCTGGAACAGGCCACTGAATATTAATGCTGTACCTAAAATATAACCTCCAAAAAGTTTCTCGGCTTTTACAGAAATAATTTGCGCTACTGCTCCGTAAATAAGCATAGTTACAAATATTCCCAGGCCTCCAAACGTAAGATAAGCATCAACAATGAATGCCGGTTTTGCCGATACTGTCGAATTTCTATTAATTACGCCCGCGTCATATACGCGCTCCATGATCAGTTCTTCGGTACTTGGTTTATCCGGCCAAAAAATACGTGGAATTACAGCCATAGCTGACTGTTCGAGTAGTTTGGAACCATAAAAATCAACAGTTTTTGGAGTTGATTGGGTAAACTTAATAAACATATCAATTTCGCTTAAACGGTAAACCAGGAAACCCCAGTTGGAGTCTTCAACATCTCCGGCATCACCGTTACCTAATGCAGCATCAAGGGCCAGTTGGGTAGCCTCATCGGCAGAAGCATCACCCGACCATGCATTTTGCCTGAAAATACGGTTGTATGTTGGCAAAAACATAAACAAAAGCAGCAGTATAGGGATAAAGATACCTGCCACTAGTTTTTTGTAGTTAGGGTATAAAAATATCCCCAAAACCAATACGCTGATAATAATTGGCTCTTTAAAACCCGAAATAAGGGCCTGGTAAAAGTTAAAAAAGTAAAAGGCGATACAGATAAGGGTATTGCCTATTTTTTTTAAGGGTATGGCAAAAGCGAGCGCTAACGTACCTGCAATAAAGCTTAACGAGCTGAATTGGTTGGCAAACTGCGATAAGCCCGGTATACGGATAAAAAGGATGGATGCAGGGAAGCTTACAACCGCAAACATCATCAGTAAATTAGCCAGCTTATCTTGCGAGATATGGTATTTTGATTTGGTACCGTAATCCATAAACATCAAAATACCTGTTACAAAGGCGGCGTGCCCTAAACAATAGTAGCGCTGGCATTGGGCTACATGCTGCAGCCTATCCTGATCAACCAAGGTTGTGCTTACTTTTTCGAAATTTTGATAGCCCAAAACATCCATAAAATAAAATATGGAGGTGCAGGCCATATAGCCGGCAAAAATTATCTGCACCAAAAAAATTGGGCGCATCAGCTGCTCGGCCACACTTCTGTCGTCGGGTATGGGTTTAACCCAACCCGTTAGGGTAAGAAAAAATATGAGGAACGACCCAAGCCAGGCTATGATGTACGATAGCTCGTAATCGCTGCCCAGCAAAGCTGCCAGGGCCCAGGGCACAAATAATACAATAATACGCTCTAACGGTGCCTGTTTAGTTTGCATGGGTATTATTGATAGTGTTTAAAATGGCAGCTGCCTGGTTATTAAAACTCCATGCGGCTATTTTTTCTTTGGCATTACCTCCTAAAATAGCTAACCTGGCCCTGTCTTTAATTAATAAATGAAGTTTGGTGGTTATATCTGCAAAGTTTGCTGCTTCAAATATTTGGCCGGTAACGCCGGGAATTACCAAATTAGCAGCGCAGCCGCATTTGTCTGATACCAGCACCGGTTTACCTGCGGCCATAGCCTCATTTACGGCAAGCCCCCACGTTTCGCCGGGGCCTTGCGAGGGCAGGCAAAACAGGTTACAGGCCTGGTATATAGCAGGCATTGCCGATTGATTTTGAAAAGTTATGAAATGAACATTATTGCTTTTGCTGGCATTTGTTTTTAAAGCTATCTCCAAAATGCCGTTACCAACAAATAATAAATGGGTGTTTGGCATGTTCAAAGTTAAAAAAGCATCCAGCAATAATTGGGGCGATTTTTTTTCTTCGAGCTTACCGGCAAATAATACCAATACATCGTTTGGTTTAATACCTAATCCCGACCTGATTTTTGCGGCTTCATCGGTACTGTTGGCGGCAAACCTGTTGTTATCAATAGCGTGCGGTGCAAAACTCAGCTGCCCGTCTTTTAAACCATACTTTTTAAAGTAAGCCTTATTATTACTGCCCACATAAAAAGCGTGGTTAATATGGTTGTATACCCATCTCAAAAAAACAGACCGTAAAGCCTGTTTCGGCCCTTTTTTAATATCTAACAGCGTAGAGTCGCCCCTGAAATAAAGCGGCAATTTGTTTTTAAAATGCCTGATAACCTTTAAATGACTATCATACGCCCAGCCGTAAACCAGTATAGCCTCGGCCTGCCAGGTATTTATCTGGTTAATAAGCTCCGGATTAACAATGCCTTTAAAATGATGAGAGCCGGGATCTGGGGCCGTGTTTTTAACCCACTCGTAGGGGTAGCCCTCAAGCAATGGAATGTCCCAGGTGATGGTTTTGCCAAAACCGGGATCAAATTTTTCCTGCGCCTGCGTACCCCAGGTATAAAACACTTTAACATCCATTTGCTCGGCCAATAGTTTAAATACCGGGGCATAATACTGGATGGGGTGGGTGGTGATGATGGCTAAACGCATGTTAAATAGTTTCGCCCATTATTTTAAATCCTTTAGCGGTTTTTAAACGCGCCGTAATAAACGTCGCGTCGCGGCAGTAAATAGTATTATAACTGCCAAACGAAGGCATTAAATTTAGTTCCCTTTTAAAGGGATCATATTGGTATGGCTTAAATCCATTTGATAAAAACGTTTGATGGATCTCTTCTTCATTAAAACCATAGCGTAAACCGCTGCCATTCAGTTCGATGATAATGGCTTTTAGAGTTGTTTGTTTTAGCGTATCGCTCATTCCGTTAAGCACTTCGGTTTCAAAACCTTCTACATCAATTTTGATGAGGGAGGGTTTGTTAGTTTGGGTGAGCGAATCTATGCTGATCACGTTTACAGTTTCCACATCCATGTTGGCGCTTTCGCCGGCGCTGATGATGTGGTTGGTGGTGTCTTCGTTTTTTGAAAAGGTGAGTATGCCTGCCGCTGCGCCCGCTGCTGCGTTTATTAAAGTAGCTTTGTTTTGTAATTGATTAAGACCGATGTTTTTGGCGGTGATAGCGGCTGTATTTGCAGATGCTTCAATGGCGATGGTTTTGGCTTTGCATACGCCCGCAGCCAATAAGGTGTATGAGCCTACATTGGCGCCGATATCAAAAAAGATATCATCAGGAGTTAAAAAATGCAATAGAAAGGCCATGTCATTAAATTCGTGCAGGCCGGTGTAAATGTTGCCCGTAATACCGGTAAGTCCCTTGCGTGCGTAAAAATTTATACCGGCGATATAGGGCTTTATAATAAGTTTTGCCGGTTGCAGGCTACTTTGAAACTGCCAGCCTAAAAAACGGATAAACGCTTTAAGCGGATGCCTTTTGCCTAAAGGGTGGTTTAATATAAAGCCAAAGGTTCTTTTAATTTTATCCACTAATAACGCTGTCGAAAAGTTTGCATTGGTTAAAGGTCATTTGCCTGGCCGAGTATTTATTTATAGCTTGGGAATGGTAACGGGGCATTTCCAGGTCACCATTGATGAGCGAAGATAAAAAGGTGTTGACGTTGGCTTCGGTAACGGTATCATAATCATACACCTCTTTTACGCCGTATTCTTTCATAATGTTTATTACCGAACTTGCCCGGTTAAAGATAGCCAGTAATGGCTTCTGCGTAAGTAAATACGGATAAATTTTTGAAGCCGTATATTTAGGATCGTCAGAGCCAGGAATAAACAAGGCATCGGCCAGCTGCAGGGTAACCAGCGTGTGATAATAGCTTATCCTATCGGTAATTTCAATCACATTGTTTGCTAAGCCAAACTGTTGGGCAAGCGGTAAAATGCTTGGTTTTCCCTGCCCGTTTGGTGCGTAGCTTGTGCCTATAAAGTATAACTTTAATAATTTAAAAGCCTCATTACCTTTATCTAACCCGGCTTTAAGCGCTTTAAACAGCGGAGTAATTGCCAGGTGCATATCTGCACCACCACGGCCTATATAAACGATATTGGTATACCGAACATCGAGCAGATTGGGAAACGCGTTTTTATTTTGCGCGGCTATTTGCATATCCGGCTCAAAGGCGCCAAAGGTTATGGTGGCCGATGGGATATTTTTAATTGGGGGATAACGGTTTTTCAGATCGGCGGTATAATCATCAGAAACACTGATGAGGCCGCTTGCACTGTTCATGGCAATGGGTTCCAGGTATTTGTTTAAACGGTAGGAGAACCAGTATTTTGGCGGCCTTTGCGCTTTTGGCTTATCATGGTAATAGGTAGAAAACCAGGGGTCCTGCATATCAATTACGTAAGGGATGCCAAAACGCTTCTTAAAATAGGCCCCCAAAATACAAACCGGGAACTGTGTGGTAGAAAAATAAATAAGATCGTATTGTTGTGTTTTTAAAAGCGCCTTTATCTTTTGCCTGTAAAACCATAAGCATCGTAAAGCAATACTGCCAAGGCCCAGTTTGGATGTGATGTTTTTTTTTAACGCCTTTACTTTATGGATCTTTATGTGTTTGGGAATGCTTTGTAAAAGCAATTCGTCGGTAGGCAGGTCGGTATATTGTTCATCAACCATTATTACTTCGGCTTCCCAGTTGTTGGCTGCAAAATAGGGGAGGCTCATACGTATGCGCTGCATATCCGCACCATTTACCGGTGGAAAATAGGGCGATATGATGAGCAGCTTTTTCATGAGGTTATTTCAGTAGTTTTTTCCACCAGCGGTTGTTCCTAATCTTTTCGCGGGCTGATGACCAGTCGCAAACCTCATTAATAATGTCATAAAAACCCTGTTGCTCCGGCGGCAGGTCATTTGATTCAATCCTTTTGATAAGCCCCGGCAGCCCTTCATAAAAAGCCTGGGTACGATATGGAGGATGTAATGACCAAAGGCCCTTGCCGCTACCTAAAAAATCTATCCGTTTTAAATGGTGTTTGTTAATATAGGCTGATATCATGTGCTCGGGCAAACCGGCATTGGAGTTGCCTTCTACTATTGCTTTTACCTGGCCCCGCATGGGCGGCCTGGTTAATTGTAGCTTGTTGGTTTTAAACCGGCTTTTATCAATCATAAATATCCGGGTACTCATGCCCTCCAACTGCCAGACATATGGCGCAATTTTATCAACAACCTGCTGATCAATTAGCGTATCGGCGCTATTGGGCGGGCCTGGTAACGGAGCCATTACAAAGCAAGCGGCATCTGTTTCAAAAAAATTAACTGCCTCAGCAATCCATTCAGGACTGCCGCCGCCCAAAAATAAATCTGAATCTAAATGGAAAACGAGGTTATTAGCGGCGGTGTATATCCCAAAGAAATAGGCATAAAAGGGGCCGCCCCTGAAATCCTTATCGGGCATGTTTTTTTTACCAAAAAAGTATTCGGCAACCTTTTGTTTAGTTATCGAAGCATAATCTACCGGTACAATTTTAACGGCGTATTTGGGTTCAATTTCTGTAGATAGAAACTTGTGCAGCAGCTCTTTGTTGGCTTCCCAACCCTCGGAGAAACGGCCTTTGCTTGGCCGGGTATCAACAGTTAGGATGATCTCATCAACCTGTTTTGCCATCACATCCAACTGGTGCTTAAGAATATATTTGGCATGCGGATAATCGCCGGGAGCAAGGTTTATCTGCAAGCTAACCTTATTTTTCAATGGCGGTTTTTACTAATGCCAGCAATTTTTTTGATTCGTTTTCCCAATTGTAAAATGCCGCCGCTTCGATAGCCCGGTTTCTGGCAGCCTGTAATTCATCAGTATTATTGAGCCAGTTTTCCAGTGCCGTTATTTGTGCCGCAGTTGGTTGTTGTGATAATTTGAAACCTGGTTTAAACTGCTCAAAGGCCTCGTTTTGCCCTGCGGTTTCGCTGGTAATTACCGGTAGCCCCGATTGCACATATTGAAAAAATTTGTTGGTGATGGTATAATTGCGGCTCATGGGTGTATCAAGCTCAAGAGCCAGACCGATATCAAATTGAGCTATTTTGGCTGCCAGTTTATTGGGTTCAATAAGCTGGTGGAAATGTAGCTTATGCTGCCCGCTTAGCAGGCTAATTAATGCTTCGCTATAGTTTTCACTAACATTACCTAACAGGTGTAATTCGAGCCCGGTTTTGATGGCTTTGAGCATCTCAATAAACTGCTCCAGCCCCCTGCCGGGGCCAATAGTTTGCGAAAACCAAAACAGTTTTATGGGATTTGTGAAAACCTTATGACTTTTGGAGATCACATCTTCAGACGGAAACACATTATAGATCACATCAGGCTGTTTACTTGAATAAACTGCTACAAGTTTGGCTGCCATAGCATTTGATGTGGTGATACAAAATGTACCTTTGTTCAACGCAGTTGATTCGGCCTTGCGAAGTAAATTGATGGGGCGTTCGGTACGCGCTTCAGGCAACAGGTCTTCTGAATACCAGTCTTCAAAATCAAAAGAAACTTTAAGGCCTTTCCTTAATAGTTTAGTGCCCAGATACGTTGCAAACTCCTGGTGGCAAATGTATAGGTCGGCCTTAGTTGCAAGAGCCATTTTATAGTAACGGGTTGTACCGTAACCTAATGCCTGGCCCGTTTCAAATTTTAATGTACGGATCAGAAGCCGGCCCAGTTTGGTTAATAACCTATCTGCAAAGGAATGAACGGATGAAACCGAAATATCAAATACTTTTTCGATACAAATATTGGGCGCATTTTTTATAGCTTCCAGATCCAGTTGATACAGATCGGCAGAAATAATTCCGGTGATGATCGCAACCTTATAGCCAGCGCTTTCTAAAGCAATTGCCTCTTTTACTACCCTGGGGTTATGGCAAAGATGCGATTGAGTTATAATGCAGATTTTTTTAGTCAAAGTTTACTGTTAATTAAACAACCGCGTTTTAATTTTTTGTAAAGATTGTGGAATTGAATGTACAGTAAGCGCCTTTTGCTGTCCGTTTTTTCTTAGTTCAGCACGCCTGCTTTTTGAGGCAGCAAGTTCTTTGCTTTTGTAAACTAATTCATCGGCGTTGGTAAAAGTTTCAATTTCTACACCTAACTCATATATATACGGCAGGCCCGCGGTATGTTCTGTTAGGTAACAAGCGCCAAGCATAGGGGCTTCCAAATCGCGAAGCCTGCTGTAAGTTAAAATGTTGCTACTAAAAGTATTAAATGTGGGAACCCTGTTTATACCTAAAGTAATGCTGCTTTCGCGGCTAAGCCTGGTATATTCATCAAAATCGGGCTTGTTAAAAATATAGGCTGCGGTAATATGCGTGGGCGGTGTTTTTTTGTATCGATTGATATGGTAAGCTGCAAAGCCTTTAAGGCCGGCATTGCGAAGCAGGTTAATTTGGTTTGTGATTTTAGAGGATGGGGTTGAGGGCGGAAAAGCAGTGTGATGGTTGTTAGTTGTATCCCAGCCATCCCCCCTGATTTGTAATGGAAGTCCTTTTTGAATGGCATCTGCCAGAAGTTGCGCCCGCAGATTATCCTTTGACCCGATGAATGAAATGATATCAGTTTCATGTTGTGGGCAATTCCGGTAACGTGCATCAACCCACATGGGCATGGGTAAATTGATATGCGCAACCCCTGCTTTTTGATATAAGTTTAAAGCTTCATATTCGGGTACCCACATCAAATCAAATACTTTAAATTCGGTGGGAAGTTTGGCGAATGAGCGAACGTTATCGCAATAAAAGTTAACACAGGGTATACCCATGGCTTTTATCTGTTTTATGGCCTGTATGTCTATTTGCTTGGGGTATAAATAGCAAAGGAAAATATCAAAGTGCTGCCGGTTTGCCTTTATATAATTTACGGTTTGTTGCCAGGTTTGTTGTTTCCATACCTGTAGTGCCGGATCGTTTTCGTACGGAACTAAACCTGCGGCCCAATCGAGCCTGGGTATTTCCGTAAATGACATCCCTGCTTCTTCTATCCCGTTTTTGATATAGTATGTCCAAAAACGGTAAGCGGGTATGGGGTGGGGCTCGCCGCCGGTATCCTGTAAAAACGACAAAAGGATTCTCAATTAGTTTATGCTAAGTATTTGCTTAATGCGTTTAGTTGCTCTCCAGCCAATTAAACCGGTAATTATTTGGGTTACGCCACCTGCCATAAATTTCAATGTTGAGCCACCCAGCTCGTCTACCCTTTTTTGTGCCTCGTTGGCCAATTTGCTGTGTTTTGGATAGGCGAGATAAATATAATGCTGCCAGGTATTTGCACAGGCCAGTTTTGCCTCGGCACTTGCCCGTACAGCTAATAGATTTGTTGTAGCGTTGCTAATGGCCCTAAATGCCGATTGCATAGCCTCTGCCTGTTTTCTATCAGACAAACTGCCGCCGTTGCCAGACCGGTAATACAACGTAGAGTTTTGATCGAAAACTACCGCTTTGCATTTCAATATCACACGGGTAAAAAAATCAAGGTCGTCAATTAGGGTAAGCTGTTCGTTCCAAAGCCCTGCGTTTTCAATAATTTGCTTTGGCAATAAAAACATGCCCGATTGCGTCATCGAATGCCCGTTTTTCCAAGAGGAGCAGATCCAATCATAGGCCGCCAGGGTTTGCCAGCAATCTTCGGTGCTTAATTTAAAAGTATCCAGATCATTATTGTAAAATCGACCCCATTTTGCCGAAATGATGCAGTGCTGGTGTTCAATAGCAAGATTTACTTGGCTGTCTATCATTTCGGGATTGATGATATCGTCTCCATCCAGAAATTTGATATATTGCCCGTTTGATTTGCTGTAGGCTAAATTGCGTGCGGCGGCGGCACCGGCATTTTGCTGGTAGTAAATGCTAATCTGATTAGTCTTTAGCTTTTCGAGTGTAAATAAGGTACCATCTGTTGAGCCGTCATCCACCACAATTATTTCGATGTTTTTGTAGGTTTGATTTATTACCGACTCAATAGTTTCATCAATATAACTTTCGCAATTATAAACCGGGATGCATATAGAAACCAGGGGAGTTAAATGTATTTTCTCCATGCTTTTTTAAAGTATCCTTCTTTTGATAAATCTACGTAATGGTGAAGTGTTGCTGTGCGCTCGTCTATCTCGCGGGCGTTGGGATTAACAATGTATTCATCAGCTGGCAATATTGCAGCGTCAACCCCAGCCAATAACATGGCGGTTAAAGCCTGTTCAAGATAGTAGGAGCTACCTTCCTTTTCTTCCAATGCTTTGGTCCAGCTTTCCAGATTATCCCAATTGATGGCCTTACTGTTTAAACCTATAGTTCCTACGTTTAATAATTGAGGTATTGTTTGCCCGCAAAGTTGCTCCATTAATTCAATAGAGTAGCCGTAGGAGTCCTGGCAATCCAACATATATAAAGGGCTTTCTGGCTGTTTGAGCCACTTGATTAATGTTAATGGATTGGCCCAAAACATCATATCCGAATCTAAAACAAGCTTCCACTCTCTGCCAGGAATGGTATGCACATCGGTTAGCTTTTTTATATGTGGGTAAACCTTACGCTTATGATGCAAAACCGGGTATTGGTGTTGCGGTAGCACATTGTTAAGGTTTTGGTTAATCATTTGGCGGGTTATAACGTCGGCCCCGGGTAGTTGGGTATTTATGCGTTCTATCAATTCGTGGTCGAAACTGCCATCGTCAACCAAAATAAATTTAAAAGAAACCTGGCTCACTTTTGTTAGTGATTGGATGCAAAACAGCGTTTGGTACAGATACTTTTTACCGGTTAAAAAGTAAACCGGTAGTCCATCCAACGCAGATTGTACGGGAGGCAAACTGTTTGATGCCTGCTGCATCTGTTTTTGCCCCCGCAGTATTTTACGGTAATTAAAATAGCCTCCAAAACGATTAAAGTGAACTAACCGTGCTTTTGGATAACGATATAAAACGTTAATAACCGACTGTAACAATTGGGTGTTTTATTAAAAAGTTTGGTTTCGTTTTTTAACCAAACCATCAAAAGTACCGCAGGCTCCCTGCCATTTGATGTAGCTTACCTTGTTTTGCCAGGCTTTATAGGTAAACCAGGCTTTTGCTTTTCGTAAGCCAAGCGTCCAGCCAGAAATTTGAGGCCAGGGGTTGATCCCGTGACTTTGTAAAAGCTGCACCCACGAATTACTGCTGCTGTTTATTAAGCGGGCCAGGTAATTGGCCTCTACTCTTTGCGCCGGGATAATGTGCTGCAAACTTAGGTTAGGTAAATAGGCCACTTGCCAGCCGGCTTTAAGTATTTCTAAAACAATGTCGTTATCGCCGCCAGAGCTTAAGGAATCACCTTTTCTATCCGTAATAATACCCTGTTGCGTTTCGATTTTTTTGATGTAGTATTTTAGTGCATCTTTCCTGAGGGCTATCCCCGCACCTATTGGTGCGCAGGTAGGGTAGCTGTTATTCCATGTAGCCGTTAAAACTGCATCGCCCAGATCTCGCAGGGCCAGGCTCGAATAAAATTGAGGCAGCCAATCGGGGGGGGGACTTTCAAATAGGGGTAGCGATTTGCCGCCTATAGCGCCCAATTTAGGTTGATGCCTAAAAGCCTCCGCTACGTTTTGCAGGTAATACTCATCTAATATATTATCATCATCAACCAATACTAAAATTTGGCCCTTTGCTTCATTAAAGCCTTTGAGGCGGGCATAAGTTAACCCTTGTTCTGTTTCACGAATAATTTTGTGGTTGAGATGCCAGCTTAGATCTGTGCTTACAGGGCTACTTGAATTATTATCAACCAAAATTAACTCCCATAATGATAATGGCAGACTTTGATTTTGTAAACCTGTTAAAGTTTTAGCAAGCCGGTTTGCATCGGGATTATAAGTAGGTATAATAACGCTGAGCAGATCAGTCATTGCGGTAGCTAATTATTTTTGCGGGTACGCCCATCACTACTGCATAGGGGGGCAAACTTTTGGTTACTACAGAGCCGGCTCCAACCACGCAACCATCACCAATGGTAACACCGCCTAAAACTTTAACGCCTGCACCTATCCAAACGTCGTTGCCAATTTTAACAGGCAACAAAATATCGCCCTGCGAACGGATCAATGTGCTTTTATTAGGGACGGTGTGGTTGGCGCTCACTATACAGGTATGCATGGCTATCAATGTATTCTCGCCTATTTCTACACCTCCATGGCCATAAATACATACATATTCGCCAAAAAAGGTGTTTTTATTAATGGTTACTTTCCCGCCGTAAGCTTTTATGATTACACCGCGCGATAACTCGCATCGGGGCGCGATAGTGATAGCTCCCTTGTGGCCGTTCAAAAAACCACGAGATAAAAATGTGCCCGGTTTTATGATGACAGGTTGGTGGATGATTATACCTGTTAGCCTGAAAAATATAACATACAGTTTACTTATTAAATTTAACATGCAAATTCGGTTAATAAGTTTTTTAAAAAGGCCAGACCTTGTTCGCTATTGTTTTCGTTGTTGAAGCTAAGCCAGGCTACATGATGTTTGAGGCCGCATATAGCCGATAGCCTGTGAAAACATGGCTTATACAAAGCGTCTTGTGGATATAATTCTAACACATGTGTGCCTTCATTACACAAGTATATGTTGCTAAGCCCGGCACCGTGAGGGGCAATAATATGTGTAGCAGATCGCATTTTTGCTATGGTTTCTACCGCGTTTAAGGCTGATAGATCGACCGTTTCAATTGACGGGAAATGTTGCAGGAGTTTACTTTCCCAAACAATGTTTCTTGATGCAGCGCTCTTTCGGGTTATCCAGATAATTTTGTTCGCGGCAGGTTTGACTGCCGGTTGTATATCAAATAACGCTTTTAATGTATGAATACACCAGGGGCTTATTTGCTGGTCGTTAACTAACCGGCTGGTAAACAGTAGTTGTTCGCATTGGTAGTGTGCGGTATTATCAGTCCAGATTATTTTTGAGGTATCTATATTTGCCCTTTCCAGCCATTTTAATTTCCAGTCTGTAGCTGGTCCGTTAATCAGAATATGGTTAACCTGGTTAATTATTGTGCGGGCAAAATGAAGTTTTACTATCGATTCGAACAAAAAATGATAGAAGCCACCGTCGGCACCATTGGTTAGGCAGGATAGGGTAGCGCCCTCAAGATATGTTCTATGCGAAAAGTGAACAACATTTGTTAATGCCGAATGGTTCAGATCTTCTGTCCACTCCTTTGCAGATTCATCTACAAAGCATCTCCGTTCGGCATCATATACCAATCCAATAGCGCTCCAAACTGTGCCTTTTGTAATACTATACAAGTACTTTTCAGGCTCTTTATAAATACCATTAAGTTTAAACCTTGCCTGCTTGCCAATAGTTTGCTGTTGAAGAGCTTGGTTGTAGGTAACCAGTGACGAATTATAAACCATTGGCTGACCAGGCTCGATCAGCAAAATGCCCGTCAGCGATTCGGGGCGATCAATAGGTTCACCGGTTTTTGGATGATACAGATCTGTAAAACTTTTAATGCGATATGGATTGCCGGTAAAGCAAATGATCCATAGTTTTTTTAAAAATCTTATGATCATTTATCGAGTTGTAATTATTAGTGCTTTTGCCAAAGTTAACTTTTACTGATGAGATATTTTTTTATCCGTGGCTGAATAACAAGCTCTGCGGTCACCGATAAAAGACCAGTTACTATTATGGAAGCGGATAAGCCCACAATTAACAGCATGGGGCCCGAAAGATGTTTAGATAACCAGCTATTTAAAAAGTAGAGTGCCGGGAAATGGAAAACATATAAAGCGTAAGAGACCCGCCCTAAATTATTTAGCCGCCCAAAAAGATCGAAGGTGATATGGATTGGCAATACAACAAGTGCGAATATAAAATAGCCTGTTCCGTACACCAAATCGATGTTTGACAATATTGGGTGTTTATAGTAGATTAATAAAAAGAGATGAAATGCCGGAACAGTGTAAGCCAGTACTTTTATCGCATTTATATATTTTATAGTGCGGCTGCTTATTTCCATAATTATGATAAAGCAAATTGGCAGATACAGCAAGTCGCCAATTTCTATCATCGATGTATGGTTGACATTGAGGTGCAGTATCTGGGGGATAAGCTCCTTCGTATCAAAGTTATGAATGGACAGGATAATGGCAAAGTAGCTGATAAATGACTGCCATTTTCTTTTGCTGGTTGCTACAAAGGTTATTTTAGTTTGAGCGATATAAAGGCCTGCCATCCAAAATATTGAGCCAATCAATAACGATTTTAAATTTGTAAGATCGTGGGCAATCAGCAGGTATGTCAATATCAATAAACCAACGCTTAAGCAAGTAACCATATTGTATTTACCGGTTTTCCATAAACCTAAAAAAAGCAGGTAATAGATCACCTCGTAACTAAGCGACCATAAAGGGCTATTTGATGAAATTGTTTTTACCAAAAATTCCTGCATAAAGAATAAATGCCCAATTATATCTTTTGCCGAAAATCCTTTATCGATATAAAAACCAAACGAAATAAGCAGCGCTATAAAATAGATTGGATACAAACGAATAAATCTTTTTTTTAGATACAAAATAACGTTAGCCCAATTAAAAGGAGTTTGGATATGATTGATGCCAATTACATAGCCCGATAACAGGAAAAAGATGAGCACAGCCTCATGTGCAAACTCCAGGTGAATAAAAAAGCCGTAAAACGGTATTTTTGATGATTGGAAAAAGTTAAATGTGAGGAAATGTGATATGGCCACAACAAGCGCGCAAAGCCCCCTTAATCCTTCTAACTTATTGTCGTAAACCGGTCGTATTTGCTTTTCAGCCATCCGTGCTTTTTTTAAATGCAATTTTGAGCTGGGCCAAACGTAGTTTGATACGTAGAGATGCAGGCAGTAAAACCCGGAGTAAAGCCCAAACAGAATTTGAATTATCCGGAACTTGTAGCCCACATAATTCGCTAAGTTCCAGGGCTGATTTTGCGGCATCAAACTGCTTTGCCATAATGAGGGTACTCGCGGTTAACTGCGCCTGTTTGCCAATAATTATTCTCGCCATCGCATCAACAAATAGCTTTTGATACGATGTTAAAAGCCCCAACCGGGTTAGCCAGCCCGCTGTTTGATTGGCACTTGCCGAGTTTGGATAACGGATAGAGATAGATAGTACCTCTTCAATAACATAAAACCGGGCGCCGTTACCGGCTAGTTTTACATGCAAATCGGCATCTTCCCAAATACGCAGGCTGATATCAAAACCGCCGCTAGCTGTAAACTTTTCTTTACGGTATAATCCGTTTATGCCACCAATAGGGTGGCCTATGGTGTACGCAACCGGGTTTTGTTTTATCAGTTCGTTGGAGTATTTCCAGCTAAGCACTATTTTTTTTTGATCGGTATTGTACCAGTCAACATTGCAGAGTACTATATCATAATTGCCTGTTTGGGCAATAGCGGCTACTTTTGCCAGGTAATCGGGATCTAACAGATCATCAATATCATGAAAATGTAGCCATTCGCCTTGCGCAGCTGCAGCAAGCGCGTTACGGGCAAAGCCGGGGCCTTTATTTATTGCTCCTTTTATTACGGTGCAGCCCCGTGCCGTTAACAGGTTAACCGTATTATCGGTACTGGCATCGTCATAAAATAAAACCTCGTTAAACGGTTTATTCAATTTACCAATATTGGCCAAAAAGCCATCAATAAATTGTTCGGAATTAAAACAGGGGACTAATAAACTATACACTGTTTAGCTGTACAAAATTCGTTTTAACTTTCTGAAGGCCTTAACCAACAGTGGCGGTTCCCGGCGATCAAGATCAACCAGGTAGGGGTGAGCCGGGCGCAGGTTTATCCGGTTTGGGATTGCGATTGCTTTTTTATCACCGGTGGCTATTTCATTTAATAAACCAAGCCAACTGGCCAGGTTTTTATGCGAGGAGAACGAACCATCTATCAGCTTTTTGCAATTAACAGATAATTCATCCCATTTGCGCGTGTTTTGTTGCAGGTATTCAATTTTCGATAAAAGGTCATTGGGTTGCTCTATCAGCAAACCCGTAATACCATCATGAGCTAATTCGGGAATACCCGAGTTGATGGATTTACAAACAGGAACCACGCCGCAGGCCATTGCTTCCATTAAAGCTACCGGGACGCCTTCGTATTCGGACATTAACACTATCACATGGCTGGAGAGTAAAACCTCTTGAACTTCTTCGGGCGGAATGCCTCCTGCAAAAAAAACGTTTGATGGGTTGTTGTATTCCCTCATGATATCATTCACCAAACCAGCATCGGGCCCCGATCCATAAATATAAAACTCAGTTTGGGGTAAACCTTGCGCGCACGCACAAAATGTTGTTGCTATTTCGTCTATCCTTTTTTGTTCCCGTACTATCCGGCCTATGTATACTACTTTAAATATATCGCCCGGCGTTAGGGTCGTCTTCCCTTTAGGAACAGGTGCGCCGCAAGGCAGCGGGTATACTTTAATTTTTTTGTTGCGTTGCTGTACTTTTTGATTCAGGGCGTCTGATACTGTGACAACCGCGCTTAGATTGGCATCATTGTTTTCAGTAATAAATTGCTCAATTATTGCTGCATACTCCTCGTCGTCGTTATGCAATACGGCTACGGTTGCAATACCGGCTTCTTTGGCCCATTTTGCAGCGTGTAGGGCTGGCACCATATTGCCGGGTACAAATACATCCGGTTTTTCGGTATGTAGGTATTTCAGCATCCACTTTATTTGTTTTTCGGTGTAGTGAGAGGTAGGTATTACCGTACATTTTATACCTTTTGCCCTTAACAAAGGAATGGTGGTGCAATCATTTTCGGCGGCCCAGGCTATAAAAATAACACTTACCTCAATGTTTTTTTTTGCCAATGCAGGTAGCAATCTAATTAGCCAGGCGTTTATCCCGTTAATTATATTTTTGCCATCGTATGCACAAAAAACCACCTTCACTTAAGGCTAACCTTATAAAGCAAATTATAAATGCGGTTATATATCCTGTGAAAAAAAATCCTTTTATGCCAATCATATACAGGCCCGTGCGCATTTTTGCTGCATATTAATTGGTGGTCCCTCTCCCTGGCAGCATCCATTTTAGGACTGGATGTTTTGGCATTTTCATGTACGTTTGCTACTGATAATGGCCGGTTGATTAATCTTCGGCTGTTGCCCTTTACCAGTCGGAGCCAAAGCTCATAATCTAACGAGCAGTGTAGGTCTTCCCATATAGGCTGATGTATCTTATTGCTCCAAAAGCACGATGGTTGGGCCAGTGTTGGGATGCGGATAAAATAATCTAACAAAGGATGAACTTTCAGAAGCTCGAAACGTGCCGTTTTTACATGTAAATTGTAAGCCTGTCCATATACAAAATCCACCTTTGCTGATAGAAAATGGCTGATAACCATATAGAATACATCTTTAAGGTAGTAATCGTCGCTGTTTATCCAGGCCATATAACTACCCGATGCCAAACTGAAACCTAAATTGATGGCATGACTTTGGCCATTGTCTTTTTCGCTTTGCCAATAACTTATCCAGGGAGCATATTTTTCGATGATTTTTTTGGAACCATCTGTACTGCCTCCATCTATTACAACATACTCCAGGTTAGGGTAGTTTTGTAATAGTACAGATCGGATTGTTTGTTCTAAAAACTTATCCTGGTTAAATGAAGGGGTTATAATAGTTAACCTTGGCCAGGTTATGTTTGGGTTATAAATAATCGGGCTACTTTCTTCCGTCCATGGCCAGCCGGTTTTATCCGGTGGGGCAGATGGCAATATTTTTAATAAACCATCCTTTTTGGTAGCTACTGTTGGCAACGGATAAATCACGCCTTTTTGTAGAAAGGATGAGCGGTAAGCTGAAAGATCTGGCAGATGAAGATTCAAACTATAATCTGTTATTATTAAAAATTAATGGTTCCCAGGTTGCCCATTCGTATTTTTCGAAGGCATGGCAGCCAAATGGTAATTCACCATTGAGTTTTTTTAAGGATAGGGCAGGCGATTCTTCTATAGAGAACCGTATGGCCAATTCGTCGGTTGGCAGTTTAAAGAAAGGGTAAAACAAATTTCCCCAATATTTAAAGAAACCATCCTCGTTATTGGGCCCCCAAATCTTAACCTTTCCTTTTAGTATTTTAAGCAGCAGGTAGCAGGTTTGGGTTTTGCGTAAAGAAAAACCGCCGTTGCCCACATTACTTACTTTGTGTTTTGTTTTAAAAATACTGTTAACCCTGTTTATAAATTTTGAATAGCCTTTTAAAAACTGCATTTCATTTTCCTGGTTTTCATGCGGTATATGTGGCGCGCCAATAAAATCATAGTTTTGGCTGCACCAGTAGTTTAACTCATCTTTAAAAACGTAGGCATCCAGCTGATAAATGAGGATGAATTTATAATCGATAAAAGTCTTATAAAAATCGGGTGATAGCATAAGCTGATTATAGCCTGCTAGGTTGTCAAAATAGAAGTCACTAAAAGTTACCAGTTTAAATGGGGCGCCTTCACAGGCCTCTTTATATGCAGCTGCATTCAGCTTGTCGGGGGCTATGAATATTATGGGATAGTTTTTTAAAATTGTTAAACATTGCTTTAGCGAAAGCAATTCATTAGCATCGGGCTTTTGTTTGTATATGGGAATTATTACGGCTACCAGCTTATTTGGCATTGTTTTTAAACAGGATTTTGATAATTTTTTTTATACCCGACTTTAATTTATTTGCGTAGTAACTGCCGTTTGAGCCTATTAATATATGGTACCGTTCATAGCTATCAGCTTTTTTATTGATAGCAATTTGTTTCGGATGATGGATAGCCTCAATTGTGTGCTGCTCCATTTGGTTTTGATTTGAACTGATATTAAAGGTGTGTGTAGCATGCGGCCCAAAGCCAATGTTTGAAATCATGTTTTTCCAGGGCACGGCGCATAGGCCATTGTTTTTCCACATCCAGTACATCCACTGATAATCCCAGGCATCGAGCCCGTTGATGATCATCTTCATATTGCCTTCCCATAACCGGCGTTCCCTGCTATTGAAGAAGGTATTTCTTATTACATTGGCTCTTACTGTATTGGTTTCGTTATCGAGCTTAAAGTTGTATTTGGTCCAGGCCCGTCGCCATGTAGCCCAACCCCATACATGCGGATATTGAGAAAAATAATAGGTATCGTTGTTTAGCGGTTGGGGTTGATAGCTGGTGCCGCAAATCATCATCACGTTAATGTTGTGACGATGGGTGGCAAGCAGATTTTCACAGAACTCAAAAAAACTGCCGTTAGGGATGCAGTCATCTTCCAAAATTATACCCTCCATTACCTGTGTAAAAAACCAGGTAATGGCGGTAGCAGGAGCGAGGCCGCAACCCAGGTTTTTAGACTGATATAAAGTTTGTATCTCGCAATCCCAATCAACCCTTGATACTATTTGCCTGCATCTGTCACCCTGTTCCACATCGTCGGGTTTATTGTCTCTCGGGCCATCTGCAGCAATAAATAAGTATTTGGGTTGCTGTTTACGGATTTCGGCAAAAACCTGCTCAGTGGTATCGGGCCGGTTGAATATCATGAACAGGATAGGCGTATTTAACACGTTAAGCTAAAATAGATTGAAATTTTAATTTTGTGTATGCCAATAAACAGATGCCTCTTTTCCATATATTAAGGGGCGACCTGGCCGACAAGGCGGCCTGTTGCAGGTAAAGTCTTGAATTGATAAAGGATTTACTGAAAATCTTTTTACCGAAGTATTTAAAAAACAATGCGCCACGATCTTTATGAAATTCAGTATCGGGGAAGTTGGTACTTTGACCGCCAACAAAAAAGTTTGCAACAATGATGTTTACATAGCGGAAAGTTGTTAAGGCGTAACATCTCAAATTTAAATCATAATCGGCATTGGTTTTATATTTCAGATCGTAAAGGCCACATTTTTCAAATACAGCTTTGTTATAAAATATTGCCTGGTGATTTATGGTATGGTCGAGCAGTTTTTCAAGGTCATATTCGCCGTTAAATATTACGTTGTTGAGGTTCCATTGGTTCTCGCCACGCATAATCACGTTTCCGTAAATTACCCTATCATCACATCCCCGAATTTTATCGGTTATTGCAGTAAGCACGCAGTTATCATATAATGTATCATCGCTGCCCAAAAAATAGAGCCATTCGCCGTTACATACATTTATGCCTTTATTCATGGCATCGTAAATACCTTTGTCTTTTTCGGATATGATATTGAAGTAGGGGTATTGCGATTGATACTCCTTTACAATGGTTATGGTTTCGTCTGTAGAAACTGCGTCTATCAGCCAAACTTCAAAATCGGTGTAATGCTGGCTTATAATACTATCCAGACAATTTGCTATGGTGTCGGCCGCATTGTAGATTGGGATGATGATGGAAAATGTTGGTTTAAGCGCCATTAAACATCGTTTTAAAATAAAAGCTGATAAGCCGGAGCTTGTTGACTGCCTTAAGCCTCGCGAAGGATAGCTTTCCTAAGGGCAGTAAAACGCTTTTTTGTTTATATGGATAATATGCCTCAAAAACTTTATTATCCAGCTCAGCGGCCGAGTTGTTTAGTAAATAAAACTCCCGATGATCTTCGATCAGCTTGATCATATCAAGGCGATCGAAATTCATGTTCATTCCAGTTACCGATCTGTTCCAGGTATAAATAGGTTGGTTTAGATAAAAACCTTTACTTCCGCCCGATAATACCCTTATCCAAAAATCAACGTCCTGGATAGAGTAGGAATATTTAAGATTATATCCGCCAATTTTTTGCCAGGTAGCTTTTTTACATGGGCTTGTACCTAGTAGCTTCCAGTCGGCTGCTAATTTTTTAATATCAACCGTATTTGATATGGCTATGTTACTACAATCAACAACCTGTGTTTTGCCGCTTTGCACATCTTTTAAATAGTAGTTGCCCGCTATAAAATCAAAGTCAAGATTTTCAACAAAGGTTTTATAAATATTGTCTAACGCACGTTCTGGGAAAACGTCATCGGCATCAAGGGGCAATACGTAAGGTGTGGTGGCGTTTTCGAATCCAAGATTGCGGGAATTAGAAAGGCCAAGGTTTTGTTTGCTGCGGATAACCTTGTACGTGGTGAATTTTTCCAATAAGCTCAATAACCTCAATGTTACCGGGTTTGTTGAGCAATCATCAATAATAATTACTTCGGTTTGTTTGTGAATTTTATTAAGATACAACGATCTCAATGCTGTAATCAGGCATAGTTCTTCATTAAATAGGCAAATTATAACAGATAATTTATACATCATTTAACGGCAGGGATTGAATAACCGATAGTAATAACTACCCGAAAACGGAGACAAGATTAAACACGGCTTTTTGCGATAGCGGCTTTGGCTTTGCAAACAGCTTTTTAATTATAAAGGCAATCATTGCTTTGCCCTTATAATTGAGATGAGATATAATAAGATGAAGACATTCGAGGTGAAAATCTTTATTGAAGATGAACCATTTTAATTTATCTATAATTACTCCTCTTACGTTATCATCAAGGTACGAATTAAACAGATCCTGATAAACATAAAAAACAGGCGTTGCGGTATTATTACCATTAAACGTAGACTGGCTGCTATGAATGCGGTAGTAAAAAAGCCTGTTGGGGATTGATTTAAATATCTTGTTGCCGATAAGCAGTTTTAACCACAAATGGTAATCCTCAACGTTTTGAATATGGTTATTTTCCGTAAATCCGTTTACCTGTAGTAGCACCTCTTTTTTTGCCAAGACAGATAAAATAGGGATACGGTTTTGGGCGATAAAATCATCGAAATCGGTGATGTTCCATACGTCTTTAATCTCTACGTTATAATCTTCAACCTGGCTGCCGGTGAGGCTATAGCCTTGCGAAAAAAGGAGGTCGGTATTTTTATCAGCAAATAGGATGTTTATCTGGATAGTGAGCTTGTCTGCTGTCCATTTATCGTCGGCATCTAAAAAAGCGATATAGGTACCGCTGCTGTGTTTAATGCCCAGGTTTCGGGCTTTGCCCTGCCGGCCATTTTGTTGATATAGGTATTTTATGCGTCGATCGGCATTTTTAAACTGGTTTACAATGGCTGCGGTGTTGTCTGTTGAGCCATCATCAATAACAAGCAGTTCCCAGTTGGCATAGGTTTGGTTAAGTACGCTTTCTATGCTTGCAGCGATATATTCGGCAGCGTTATAGGCAGGCATAATTATCGAAACTAAATCTTGGTCCATTGCGCGGGTACAATATCAGTGTTTACCGATGTAAACCAATTATTGGGTGCAATAACTATTTTTTGCGGATTATTATTTAACCATGCCCCCCACCAACTGTAACTGCTGTTTGCAATAATATGGTGCCGGCACCGGCTCATCAAATACATATCCTCCCAGTTATTATCACCTGTTTTTGAAATTATGGTGGCATTATCTCCGAAAAAAGAAAGATTAGCCTGGCACCACTCAGGATCATCCGAAAAAATAAAATAGGACGGGCGAACTACCTGTGCCTCTACTTTTTTTTGAGCCGCCTGGTAATAGGATAGCGAAAGCAACCCATGATAGGCATTTATTTCGGGCTTTAAATAATCGCCGCGGCGCACGTGGATACTGACAGCGTTATCGGCAGCGGCAATTTTATCATCGATAGCCTTACTTTCACCGGTTAGTGAAGGGAATTTAAAATCGTGCAACAGTTGTCCGCTAATGGATTTTAAATATTCTTCGGATTGAAAATAGCCATCCAGATAAACCAGCGACGATTTTATTTTGCTAAGATCAATAAGCTCGTTTTTTTCCGTTTGGTAAATAAAACGTCCTTGGGGTAAAAATATACGTTTCAAATACCGGTGTATAGTTTTCTTGCCCTCCAATAAGTGCTTAGTGAATTTTGCAACTTCGAGGAATGGAATATTATTAAAAACACTCAACTCTAAATTTCTTGCCGTAAACGTACTTGTGCTTTGTGTATGGCTGTTCAAAAAGGCGGTATCGAAATAAACCGGGCTATTGCCAGATATGCTTCGCGCTGCTGCATACTGAAACATTTGGTTACCTAATCCCCCCTGTAGTTTTACGATGATCATTGGTTTGTATCAAAATTTTTCATGAAAGATTTTATATCATGAAAATGCTTGTAATTTTCTTTTATCCATGATGGGTCTTTTTCCCACCATTTGTATGCTAATAAAAAATCGATCTCATTTTTTTCAAAGCGATATCGCAGCAGTTTGGCGGGGTTGCCGGCAACAATAGCATAAGGCGGTACATTTTTGGTTACTATGGCACCTGCGCCTATAATTGCGCCATCGCCTATTATTATATCATCCATAATAATGGCATTGGTGCCTATCCAAACGTCGTTGCCTATTGTGGTTTGGCCCATTTCTTTAAAATGGCTTTCTGTTGCAAACGTAATCCCACATTGGGCATGCGGCGAAAAAAAGGCTGGGTGCGTTGATACAAAGGTTGATGAAGGATGCCTGCCTGTACAGATGCTTACGCCCTGGGCGATGGAGCAAAATTTACCTATAACGGTATTCATCACACTCACATTTACGGCCAGGTAGGTAAAATCGCTTATGCTGGTTTTATACAGATAGCAATTGGCCCCTATAGATGTTTGGTTGGCAATGTTACAGTTATCTATGATAGTGTTTAAACCAACCCGGTATTTAACCAGGCTTTGAGGCTGATTTTGTTGAGCATTGCTTTGGGGGCTGAAGAATGATTTAAGTTTTCGTAAAAATGCTATCATGTAATTTGTTGCCAAACAATGGGTAAGGCAATTTGCCCTAAATTATTATTTACGTACAGCGAATGGATGCTTCCCGAGTCTTCAATTGTAAAATTGATAACGAAAGGTAATTGTTGCACAAATCTTGTATTGGGGATATGCAGTACAGATTCGAGTTTGTAATTGCCGGGTATTATATAATTGGGGGGGATGAACGCCGAAATACTAAGTGTTTCACCCAGTTTTCCGCTCAGTAAAAAGTGGCTGCTTGTAATCGCGTTTTCGTACGAATCTTTGATAATAAAGCTAAGCGTTAGGCCTACCATTATCTCTAAAATGGTTAACTCGAAATTTATATTGATATTTTGGTTAAACAAGAACGCCGTACTCGGCTGAAGTTTCTCATTTAATAAAAATACCTTTTTGAAAAAGCTGTTTTTATCGGTAGAAGTAAAAAAGTCGTTTTTAGTATTGGAGGATAAGTAAAGCTCAATTATTGATTTTACACTTTTGTAGCTATCTAATCCTCCATTTTTCAATAAAATGGCTTTACTGCAAAGCTGACTCACCGCCGCCATATTGTGGCTCACAAACAATACCGTGCGGCCTTCGCCCTTACTTACATCGCCCATTTTGCCCAGGCATTTTTTCTGAAATTCGGCATCGCCAACGGCTAATACTTCATCAACAATCAGTATCTCCGATTCGAGGTGCGCGGCCACTGCAAAGGCCAGGCGCACATACATGCCCGACGAATAGCGTTTTACTGGTGTATCAATATATCTTTCAACGCCCGAAAAATCAACTATTTCCTCAAACTTTCGTTTTATTTCGGCCTTGCGCATGCCCAGTATAGCGCCATTAAGGTAGATGTTTTCCTTGCCACTTAACTCGGGGTGAAAGCCTGTACCTACTTCCAGCAAGCTGGCTATACGACCTTTTACTTTAACCGAACCGGTGGTGGGGGCGGTAACCCTGCTTAGTATTTTTAGCAAAGTGCTTTTACCTGCTCCATTACGGCCTATTATACCTACTGCATCGCCTTGCTCAATATCAAAATTGATATCCTTTAAGCTCCATACAATATCACTTTCGCCTTTTTTTGAGCGATCGTTAACTTCACCTATCTTTAAAAAAGGATCTTCTTTGCCACGGATTCGCGCCCAATAGCGTTCCAGGTCGCGCGATATCGTTCCTGTGCCAATTTCGCCTAGCTGGTAAGCTTTTGAAAGATCCTCGACTTTTATTACCGTGGACATATCTTATACAGTATCAATAAATGTGCGTTCAACACGGTTAAAAATTACAATCCCAACTAAAAGTATCACCGTGGTTATTGCTGCGGTAACACCAAGGGATAACATGGTAAATGTACCCTTACCCAAAAAACCATACCTGAAGGCTTCTATGATAGGGGTCATCGGATTATACTCAACCAGCCATTCGTATTTTGGGTACTTTTCTTTTACTGTAGATAGGGGGTAAATAACCGTAGTTAAATACATCATGAGCTGTATACCAAAGGTGATAAGAAAGCTCAGATCGCGATATTTTGTGGTGAGGGCAGATACGATCATGCCGAGTCCTAAACCTAACATCGCCATTAATATCAATAAAAAGGGAAATAACAACAGGTAAATATTGGGATGAACGTTTGAACCCTTTATAGCATAAAAAGCCATGGTTATAAAAAAGAGCGCCATCTGAACGCCAAACCTGATAAGGTTAGAAACCACAATACTTAACGGAACAATTAGCCTTGGGAAATATACTTTACCAAAAAGGCCCGCATTTGCCGTAAAAACAGAAGAGGTTTTTGTAAGGCAATCGGCAAAATAATTCCAGGCTGTAATCCCTGCCATGTAAAATAGTGGTTTATCTAAGTTATCTGCAGAGATATTGGCCAGGTTGCCAAATATAAAGGTGTAAATAATGGTGGTAAATAGCGGTTGGATAAAAAACCATAGCGGCCCCAGAATAGTTTGTTTGTAAAAAGAAACAAAATCGCGCCTTACAAGCAGCATTAGCAAATCGCGGTAATGCCATACATCATTCAGTTTTAAATCAAACAAGCTGCTGTGTGGGGTTAGTTCAATATCCCACTTTTCTTCGGGTAGCATACTCATTGGGTTAATAGCAGTTGTAGTTTTTGCATGTAATCTGTTTCGTTAAAATGTTGGATGCATTGTTGTTGCAAGTACTCGCGTTTGGCAGGTGTTGGTGGCGATTGTAAATGTTGGTATATACATTTACTAAGTTCGGTTACATCATCTACGTTTATAGCATGGCCAAGTTCGCCGTTTCTTATGGCATCAATACTACCATCGGCATTGCCACAAATAACGGGCAGGCCGCAAGCCAGGGCTTCAATAAATACAATACCAAAACCTTCTTTTTTACTTGGTAATACAAACATATCGGCCAATAAAAAGTGATCGGATAGCTCATCCTCTTCAATAAAGCCGGTAAGTATTACCTGGTCTGTAGCATGATGCTGTTCTATCAGGTTTTTTATCCTGATCTCTTCTTTGGCATCGTATTTTCCTGATAGAATATACTTTATGTTGGGGTAGTTATTCTTTATACTACTAATAGCTTGTATAACATGCTCATAGCCTTTGTATTGCTCTGTTGATGCAAGACGGGTTAACGTAAATATAACAGGTTGATCTGGTTTTAATTTGTACCGGGCAATTAAATGCTGCGGTTTTATGAAACTTGCAGGCAGTTTCATAAAAGGATCTATGGCATTGTTTAACACCTCGCAAATAGCCGGGTTAATATGGTGCCTTTTTACCATTTGCTCGCAGGTAAAGTTGCTTACGCATATTACTTTATCGCAATGCTTTAGCACAGTTTTTTTTACAAATGATAGTGGCCGCCAAACCTCAATGCCGTGTGCAATAAGCCAAACCTTGCATTTGGGGTTAACTAATTTTATAATCAGGCCTATAATTGCCAGGTTGATATGGCTTAAAATAATGACATCGGGCCTTAGCGATTTGCTGATAGCTTCTAGAACAAAGCCCACTCGGTTAACACCAAAACCTTTGAAAGTGCTGGCAGGCATATATTGTGGCATCAAATCTTCTTGCTTGTCATAAGCAGACCATAACTCAAAATTCCACTTATTGGTTTGAGAGAGGCGGTATAGCGAATGCCCCAGGGTACGGGTCATTTTTTGAATGCCGCCGGTGGTGCTAAATGTTTGTAATGTAAAAAGGATAATTTTTTTACACATGCGCCTGTATCTGGTAAAGAGCAAACGCTTTTGACCAGTGTATTTGGTTGCTTTTAAATTTTTTAATAGTGTTTTGTGCCAGCTTGCCTTTGTATAGGGTGCTGTCGCTTATAGGGCTGTATTGGTTCATCCATTGTTGCAGGGGAAAAGTAAAACCCATTTTTGGTCTGTTCCAAACTGCTGTTGGGAGCAGGTTGTTAAAGCTATCGATCAGTATTTTTTTTGGTTGCTGGTTGTTAAACCGGATTGCCTGTGAAATATTTTGGGCGGTTGCTGTAAAATCTTCATCCAAAAAAGGCACTCTCACTTCTAATCCATGGCTCATACTCATTACATCAGTATCCCTTAATAGCTGATTTTGCATGTAAAGGTTTGTTTCAAACCAAGCGGCGTGTTCAAAATCATAAGGCCCAAGATTCGGAATCTGTGTACTGTCAAAAAGTATTTCCCTAACCTGTTTGTCATCAATATTAAGCACTCTGGCAATATCTCCTGGCGAAAATAGGCCCCGTAACAAAAGATAATCGGCAATGGCATGGTCATTGGCTAAAAAGGTAAGCTTCTTATATGGATCTGGTAATAAGTTTTTAATAGCCGAAAATAGAAACGGGGGAAGTTTTCTCAGCTTGCCCAGGTAACTTATTCTGTTAAAAGAGGGATAGCCGCCAAAGTACTCATCGGCCCCCACGCCTGATAATACCGCTTTTAAACCATCTTCGTGTGCATATTTGCTTATAAACCAACTGTTAATGCCGTCGGTAGTTGGCATATCCATTGCATCAATAATTTGCGGAAGATAGGTTTCAAAATCCTGCTGCTTTACCAGGTGCGAAAAGTGTTGTCCGCTTACTTTGTCTAAAATCACCTGCTGATAAGCCTGCTCATCATAATTTTTCTCGTTAAAGAATATAGATATAGTTTTAAGTTGTTCTTTTTTCTCTTTATCGGCCAAAAGGGTAATAAGGCTTGAGTCTATACCGCCGCTTAAAAATACGCCCAAAGGGGCATCGGCTATCAATTGGCGGTTTACACTTTTTGTTAATGCCTCTTTTATAAGCTGTAGGGCTTCGTTAATATCGGTTACCTGGCTCTTTATGTCAGCTTGTTTATATGGACTTATTTTATGGGTTGAGGATGCATGATCCCAGCATAGATAATGTCCCTTAGGTAAACTGAACACATTTTTTAAGGTAGTATATGGCTCGGGCATATGGCCAAATGCCAAAAATCTTACGGGCCAGGTTACATCGCTTTCTGTTGTAATACCGGCCGCGATAAAGGCCCGCGTTTCTGATGCAAAGCTTAAACCTCCGTTTTGCACCAGGTAGTATACTGGTTTTATCCCTGCGGTATCGCGTACAAGATAGGTGAGATTTTTACTGCAATCAAAAAGCGCAAAGGCAAACATGCCTCTGAATTTTGAAAACGCTGCCGTACCCCATTGTAAATAAGCGGCTATTATTACTTCCGTATCGGTATCCGAAGTAAATTTTGCGCCAAATTTTACCAGTTCGTTTCTTAAGTCGCGATAGTTGTAAATCTCGCCATTAAAAGTTATCCAGGCTTTTTGCTCCACATCGGCCATAGGTTGATGCCCGTTACGGCTAAGATCAATTATTGATAGCCGGCGGTGCCCAAATACGAGATTGTTTTTTTCATCCTGGTATATGCCCTGGTCATCGGGGCCCCCATGTTGAAGGGCCAAACACATAGTTTTTACCTGTTGTTGAATAAGTTGCGGTTGTACCCGGTTATTAATTACTCCTGCTATCCTGCACATTTTTGATCCGTATTATCATAGCTTCGCCCCGTAAGTCACAATTTTATTTGTAACTTATTATATAACAGCAGCTTATAATTGCAGGTTCGGCGCTGTTTTTTTTGTTCTTATGCCAACTTGAATACAAGCCGTTATTAACTCTTTATTTTAACTAAGTAAAGCAATTAAAACCGTTCAATGTATGAGGCTGCAACATGTACTATAATGGAGCATCCCATACTTTCAAGCCTTAATATCAATTGCTTTTGTGATCTTCGTGATACCACTTCGCCGGTTATGCCTTTTAACGGGCCTGCTTTAATCACAATTTTTTCTCCGGGTTGCAGATCCTCTTCGGTAATTTCTAACTCATATGGGCTTGCCATTAATAACTTTAATTCGGTTATCTGGCGGTAGGGCATTGACGCTGGCTTGCCGGTAAAATATAGAAATCTTGATATACCTTTTGTCATTAATATATCTGCCTGCTCATGTTCGGCAATGTTAACAAATATGTACGATTTAATAAAGGGTTCTTCAACCCATTTTTTGCGGTCGCTCCACTGTTTTAGCCTACGGTGCAATGGCAGATAGGCTTCAATTCCCTTATTGATTAATGCCTCGAACGCTTTTTTTTCGGCACGGGGATGGGTATAAACCGGATACCATTTTTTTTCGGCACTTGCCTTTAAATCCATTTTTTTAAAATAAGCAAATCTTATTTAAACCATCGCCTTACATCCCACCATTTATTTTTATCGTCGTCTACATAATAGCCCGAGCCTGAATATCCGCTGTAATCAGAGTAGTAATAATATCTCGAACCTGCATTATCGCCGGTAAACTTGGTGGTGTAATATCTTGAATGTAAAAGGTCTTCTTCAAACGCGTTAAGTACTATCACTGTATTATCCAGATGGTACTCCTGTGCAATACGCTGCGGAACCGTTGCCGCGTAAAATTTGGATTTGCCAGACCTGATTACAAAAACATTGATGTCGCTTATCCGGATAAGCGGAATGGCATCTGATACCAGGCCAATTGGGGCGGTATCTATCATTATAATATCGTACCTTAATTTTAATTCGGCTATTAAGGTGGTCATGCGGTAGCTGTGCAGCAACTCCGACGGATTTGGAGGTACCGGCCCCGAAACTATAAAATCAAGATTTTCCTGATCGGAGTGAAAAATAATGTCGTCAATTGTACTTTGGTGTGCCAGGTAATTGCTTAGCCCCATATCGTTAGATACATGGAAAGTTCTATGTAACCTCGAACGCCTTAAATCGGCACCAATAAGTATTACTTTTTTGTCGATAAGCGATAATGTGCTTGATAGGTTTACCGCCACAAACGATTTACCTTCGCCGGCAACTTCGGAGGTAACGCAAATAATTTTGCTTGCTTTTTCTGATGCCAGGAAACTTAGATTGGTACGTACCGAACGTACCGACTCGGCAAATATCGACCGGGGCTTGCTTAGCGCCAAAACCTGCCTGCTATTTTCATCAATGGGCTCGGGGTATTTTCTGATAACGCCAAGTATGGGTATAGCGGTAAGACTTTCAATGGTTTCCTTATCATAAATATATGGATTTAGCACCCTTATTAAAATGATTAAGCCAAGCCCTATTGCCAAACCAAAAATAATGGCCGACCGGTGAATATCGTGCTCATTTGGCGATACCGGATTAAAATTGGGTTGGGCAAATTCAATAACCGTTGCGCCAGGTAATATTCCGGCCCTGCTTATTTGAGCTTCCAGTTTTTTCTCTGATAAAAATGAATATACCTTATCGTTTATCTCAAAGTCGCGTTGCAGGCTTTGCAGATCGCGCTGGGCGGCAGGCAATGCCATTATGGTTTGATTAATTTGCCCCAACTGGCCATCAAGATAAGCTATGTTTTTTTCAACTCCGTTACGAATGCTCTTAATGTTATTTAAGGTTGTAAGTTTAGTTTGTAATATTTGCTGATTAACATCCTGTAATGGTTGCGAATTGGCAGTATAGGTTTTTAATAACACCGATCTTTCAGATATCAGCCCATCTAATTTACTTATAAAAGTATTTAAGGCCGGTAAATCAATGCCGCCGGCGTTAAAGTTTAAATTAACGTTGTCTTTTTCTTTAGTTATCTGGTCCCTGAGCTGGTCTAGTGCTATCAGTTGTATTTTTAATAATGAGCGGCTTGTTTCTATTTCGGCACCTTTACTGCTCGATGTGGTTGATGCTGCATTTACATCAAGTATCTTAGTTTTATTTTTATATTTTTCTATAGAGTTTTCGGAACCCTTAACTTCATTTGAAAGAAAGGAGAGCTGGCTATCAATAAAGTCGATCATTTGTGAGGCCGATTGTGCTTTTTGATTTCGGTCAAAAAGTACATATTCCTTCATGATATTATTAATAATATCAGCGGCAAATACGGGATTGGAGTCTGTTTCCTGCAGCGATATGATATTGGTGTTTTTGCCGGTTTCGCCAGCCCTTAAACCTCCCTGTACACGGCCTATATAATCTTCGGGGATGTTAAAGTTGAACAGATAAATGGTGCTGTTATCAATATTACCCGGGTATTTTATGTTAAAACTGGTATTGCCGATAGTAACTGGGCTGTTATACCTGTATTTGTTTTTAATCTCTTTGTTGCCAGCCGTATAGCTGACACTAAATCTTTCCTTGTCAATAGGTTTATAGCTTATTTGGCCATGAAAAAAGTTTAAACTATCAAACTTTATTAATTGAATGTTTAAAGGTTTTGAGGGATATGTTTCGGAAGTGCGTACCCTGCCTGATATGTAAAAGCTTACCCTGTAATCCATATCTTTTATGGCGCTAAGTATAACGCTGCGACTTTGGAGTACTGATGTAATACTTTGTATTTTTGATGGCCCGCGATCTGGTACTGTCATTACGGTTATCAGATCGGATACTTCAGATTTTTTTTCCTCAATTTTTAGCGTGCCCGATGTAGCATAAGTTTTTGGGGTATACCACAAATATGTATATGATATAAGTACGGTTACAGTTACCGATGCGGCTATCCAGTACCAACGGCTAATTAATATTTTACCGATTTTAAAATAGTCAATTTCCTGGTTGGGCAGTTTTCTTTGAAGCTTTTCTGTCTCTTCCATTAGCGATGAGAAAACGATAAAATAACTAATGCAGTGTTAAGCAAAAGTAATATCGGCTGGGTGAGGGTTGATACGTTCTGTAAATTATCGTTACGTATAGATCGTTTGTTTTGGGATACATATACAATGTCTCCATTTTGAAGTATAGCTCTGGGGTCGTTTATGGATTGTATATCCCTTAAATTGATATATGTTACCTGCGGATTTCTTTGATCGCCGCGTATAATTTTTATGTTTGTTTCATTTGCCTTATCTGTAAGGCCTCCTGCTTCACCAATCATCTCAACCAATGTTGTTTTGTCTCTTATCAACGGAAAGTTTCCCTGGCCTTTAAATTCGCCAAGTAAGGTTACCTTCAGGTTTGTGATCTTTAATTCAATTATAGGGTCTTTAAGCAGGTTTTTACGATAAAGGTCTTCAACTAGTTTTGCTGCCTGCCCACGGGTAAGCCCGGTTACAGCAACATGGCCAATAACAGGTAAGGCAACGGTACCATCTTCTTCAACCTGGTAAGTTTGCCCTGCTCCGGCCATACCCCCTCCACCTGTACCGCTTGAAGACGGCGACTCGTCTACTACATATTTAATGTTTTGCAGGTTTCGGATCTGAAGCATATCCTGTGGTTTTATATGATAACTGGCTATATCACTGTTGTTTTTTTGCGATGCAGTATCAATATTGGGTGTCTTTTGTTCAAAAAGTGATTGATACTGTTTGCCCGAGCAAGAGGCTAAAACAAAAACTATCAAAAAGTACGAAGAAAGGTAGGTTACTATGCGCATAGGGACGATATCTTATGCTTAATGTTTTTATAATTGTGCATTGATTCCAAAAATACATAATTTGCGGGTATTAAGATGGTGTATTTTTCCAATTTTTAGGGTTTGAAGATTTCAATAGTTACCGTTGTTTACAATGCCCAGGATACCATAGCTCAGTGTATCAACTCCGTTATCAGCCAAAAATACCCTGATATTGAATACATCATCGTTGATGGCGGATCAACAGATAACACCCTCCAGATAATTGATCAATACGCCTCATTCATTAATGTTCTTGTTTCCGAACCAGATCAAGGCATATATGATGCCATGAATAAAGGTATCAAAATAGCCACCGGCCAAGTTGTGGGTACCCTTAACGCCGATGACCAATTAGCGGGCGATATGGTTTTATCGGCAGTTGCAGAGGCCTTTATAAATCAGGGCGCTGATGCCGTTTACGGAAACCTACACATAGTAAACCAGGCGGGTAAAATAATCCGCAAATGGCATTCAAAACAATGTGGAAAAAATTCCTTTAACCGGGGCTTTATGCCCCCGCATCCTACATTTTACTGCAAGCGGGAACTGTTTTCAAAACTGGGTTTTTATAGCTTAGCGTACGGTTCTGCAGCAGATTACGAATTAATGGTAAGGTTTATGTATTTGCACCACATCAAGAACTTTTATTTAAACGTGGTAATGGTAACAATGCGGCACGGTGGTGTAAGCAACAGCAGCTTTAAAAATCGCATCAGGGCCTGGGGATTTGATTTAAAGGCGATGCGGAAAAATAATATCAAATTTCCATTACTGGCGCTTTTTTTAAAGCCCCTGAGAAAAGCCTATCAATATATATAATTTGAAAATAAACCTTTTATTATTTCATGCGTATAAAACGCTAACAGTAAAACTGAATTGATCTAAACATATCCCGATACTATGATTCAACTTTTACATTCATATCATTTTATTTATAATATTTTAATAGTGATGTTTTCAGGACTGATCACATTACTATCCATTCCCTCTATTTTACACGTTGCCCGTTCCAGGCACCTTTACGATGATGTAGGCCATTTCAGAAAACAGCATGATCATGGCATCCCACGTTTAGGGGGAGTAGCAATTTTTGTAAGTTTTACCATCACCACCCTGTTGTTTAGTATAATTGATAAAGCATTGCCTATAAGTTACCTGCTTATTTCCTGCATTATCCTTTTTACCATGGGTTTAAAAGATGATTTATCCGGCGTAAATTCAAGTACTAAATTTCTTATTCAGTTTGTAGTGGCCGTAATATTGGTATTGCTTGGCGATATCCGCATAACCAGTATGAATGGTGTATTTGGTATTACTCAGTTACCATATATCCCAAGTGCGGCTTTCTCTATTTTGCTTATAATGCTCATTGTTAATTCTTTCAATCTCATTGACGGGATCGATGGTTTGGCAGCCATGACCGGCATTATTGTAAACAGTGCCTTTGCCTTTTTATTTGCTTACATTAAGCAATATGAGCTTGCTGCTATTTCATTAGCTATGGTTGGCGCAATTGTTGGTTTTTTAAAATATAACATTACGCCCGCTAAAATATTTATGGGCGATACGGGGGCTCTGTTGATAGGGCTTGTATCGGCGGTAATGGCCATTAAATTTATCGAAGTAAGTAAAATTGAAGGTGTTGATATTCCGGTTATAAGCTGTGCGCCCGCGCTAACTATTGCTATATTGATAGGCCCTGTATTTGACACTTTAAGGGTATTTACACTGCGTATTGCAAGTGGCAAATCGCCATTTGAAGCCGATAGAAATCATATGCATCACCGCATATTGATGCTTGGGCTTAATCATGTGCAGGCTACACTTTGCTTATCGGTAATTAATTTATTATCAATAGGTTTGGTGTTTGTTTTTAGTGGTTTAAGTAATTCGCTGTTAATTGTAATTATATTGCTGATGTCGGTTATATCTAATTGGATCATCACATTTAGCCTGCGATCAAAAATACGCGAACGTGTTAGCCTGCGTAACTTTTTGGCGTAAAATTTACTGCGATAAAAAGTAGTGTTAGTGTCACTAAATATCCGTTGCTGTAAATACCCAATCATCTTCATTAACTTTGTGCCCTTTATAAAGCACAAATAAAATGAAGATAGCTATAAATGGGTTTGGCCGCATAGGGCGCATATTTTTGCGTAGTATATTAAACCGGCCCGGTATACAGGTTGTTGCCATTAACGATCTTACCGATACCCAAACTCTTGCTCATTTATTTAAGTACGATTCTGTACATCGCGGCTTTAAAGGCGAAGTGAGTTTTGATGCCAACAACCTTTTTATAAACGGCCAAACAATAAAGGTATTAGCCGAGCGCGACCCGTTGGTTTTGCCCTGGAAGGAGTTGGATATAGATCTGGTAATAGAATCTACCGGAAAGTTTACTTCAAAAGAGGGGGCCGGGCTGCATTTAACAGCAGGGGCTAAACAGGTTATTATATCGGCTCCGTCAACAGACAAAAGTGTGCCTACCGTTGTGCTCGCTGTTAACGATGATGAAGTTGATCTGTCATCCCTCATACTCTCAAATGCATCCTGTACAACCAATAACGTGGCGGCAATGGTAAAAATACTGGATGAAAACTGGGGTATTATTGATGGTTACATTACCACCGTTCACTCCATGACCGGCGATCAAAGCCTGCACGATGCTCCTCATAAAGATCTGAGGCGTGCGCGGGCTGCTTCGGCATCCATTATTCCCACAACTACCGGTGCAGCAAAAGCAATAACCGCTATATTTCCTCATTTAAACGGCCGTTTGGGCGGCGCGGGTATCCGGGTGCCGGTGCTCAATGGTTCATTAACAGATTTTACCTGTAGCCTAAAAAAACAACCAACAATTGAGGCTATCAACCTTGCATTTAAAAATGCCGCTGATGGCCCCATGAAAAATGTATTGGAATATACCGAAGATCCAATTGTATCAACCGATATATTGGATAACCCGCACAGTTGTATTTTTGATGCACAACTTACATCAATAGTAGGTGGCCTGGTAAAAGTTGTTGGTTGGTACGATAACGAAATGGGTTATAGCAGCCGCCTTGCAGATCTGGTTGAAAAAATTGCCAGGCTTAAGAAACAATAACTTAATCGGCTTTTGAATATACGATAGCGGCTATAGTAACCTTTGGATCGGAATTTTTCTTGTCGTAATAATAATAGGTAGAAAAGCTAATCTTGTCTGCGGTTGTATTTAGCACGTTTGTTTGCGCTTCAATAGCCAATTGTTGCAGCTTATAGGCCTTGTAAAAAATAAAGTCGCGCTGTAGTACCAGTTTGGTATATTTAATACCGTTTACCGTAACCGTAGATGCAACTATAAATGGAGTATTGTTATTTAAATTGTCGTCGGCAGAGTTATAACGGTATACATTGTCTTCGTTAAGTATTTTATAATCATATGCGGTTAAGCCCGTTTTTGAGAAGTCTTCCTTGAAATGCACGGCCGAAGACTTTGAGAAATCATCGGGGTTTAGCATCAGGGTTACCTTTTCATGATAGGTTAAATAAAGTGTATCGTGTTTTACGGTTGTAGTAACTGTTTGGTCGGCAACATCAAATTTTACATCGTATGAGCCGGCAGTATTAGTGGGAGTAGTTGGAGCAGGGGTAGGGTTGTTATCATTAATTTTATGACAGCCAGAGAAAATTGCAACGATCAGTAATAGGGTTATATATTTGTACATAGCTTTTAATTGATTTATCTGTTGCACATTACAATAAGTATGCCTTGGCAGTATAAATGGGCATAAATAACAATATTATTATAATATATGCGCAACAAAAATCGCTTTTTGCTCATATAAGTGCTGTTTTTTTTAAATCGCCCTAAGTGGGGTAAACAAACACAGGGAAATAATTACCCATATTTTATTTATGATAAAGTTTATTGAGGTTGAAGAGCTGTTATCTATCCGTAATGAGGTATTACGGGAAGGAAGATTAACATTGGAAGAATGCCGGTTTCCTACCGACAAAATAGAGGGCGCTTTCCATTTAGGTTATTTTAAGGATGAAGAGCTGGCTTGCATTGTATCTTTTCACCCGCAAAGTTATGGCGAATTTATTGGTACAGGGTATCAGTTGCGTGGTATGGCTACTACCGAGAAGTATAGGGGGCAGGGGCTGGGTAATAAGCTGGTAAATTTTGCGCTTACCTATCTGCGCGGGCAAAAAGCAAATTATATATGGTGTAATGCCCGTAAAAAGGCAGTTCCATTTTATCATAATACTGGTTTCGAGATCGTTTCGGCCGAATTTGATGTGCCCGGAATTGGGCCGCATTATGTAATGTATGTTAAGTTAGCATGAAATATTAGGCCGTTTATCGCACCTTTTTAACTTTTTAGTGCATAATTTAGAATAAAATGCTGAATTTGCGCGCCTTACCATTAAACGCCCCATATAATTATATGAAAACCGTAGATCAAATTAGTTTTGCCGGTAAAAAAGCCCTTATCAGGGTTGATTTTAACGTGCCATTGGATAAAGATTATAATATTACCGACGATAACCGCATGACAGCGGCTTTGCCAACTATAAAGAAAATTCTGAAAGATGGTGGCAGGGTGATCCTGATGTCGCATCTGGGCCGACCAAAAGATGGCGCTAACGAAAAGGATTCATTAAAGCATGTTGTTGCTCACCTGTCAGATCTGTTAGGTCAGCAGGTGCAATTTGCCAATGATTGTATTGGTGAAGAAGCCGTTGAGAAATCAAAAAACTTAGGTAATGGCGAAGTGCTTTTACTGGAAAATCTTCGTTTTTATAAAGAAGAAGAAAAAGGCGATGTAGCTTTTGCCGAAAAACTTTCAAAATTAGGCGATATTTATGTAAATGATGCTTTTGGTACAGCTCACCGTGCCCATGCTTCAACATCAATTATTGCACAGTTTTTTCCTGATGCAAAATATTTTGGTTACCTGATGGCAGGCGAATTAGCTAATGCCGAAAAAATCCTTAACGGAGCTGCCAAGCCTTTCACCGCCATTATGGGTGGTTCTAAAGTTTCTGACAAAATTCAGCTTATCGAAAAACTGTTGGATAAGGTAGATAACCTGATTATTGGTGGTGGTATGGCTTACACCTTTGCTAAAGCAGACGGTGGCAATATTGGTACCTCACTGGTTGAGGCCGATAAGTTAGACCTGGCAATCAGCCTGAGACAAAAAGCTAAAGATAAAGGTGTAAACCTTTATTTACCGGTAGATAACATTATAGCCGATGCTTTTTCTAACGAAGCCAAAACCGGGATTGCCAAAACCGGCGAGATTCCTGAAAATTGGATGGGATTGGATATCGGCCCCGAAACTGTAAAAATATTCAGCAAAGTAGTTGAAGAATCAAAAACTATTTTGTGGAATGGCCCTATGGGTGTATTTGAAATGGAAACGTTTTTAGGAGGTACCAAAGCTATTGCCGAAGCGGTAGTTAAGGCTACAGAAAATGGCGCGTTCTCATTAATTGGTGGTGGCGATTCGGCAGCGGCAGTTGCTAAATTTAACCTTACCGATGAAGTTAGCTACGTATCAACAGGTGGTGGTGCTTTGTTAGAGTATATGGAAGGTAAAGAGTTACCTGGCGTAAAAGCTATTAACGACTAATAACCTACAAAACATAAAATGAAAAGTTCGGCCGGTAAAACGGCTGGACTTTTTGTGTTTAAGGCGGGAAATGACAGGCTTACATATAAGAGAATTTAAAGAGGATGATAGCCATGTGCTTCGTGATATCTATTTGATAAGTAGGACTCAAACATTTACCTGGTTTGATACATCCGAATATAAGGTAGACGATTTTGACAAAGATACCCAGGGCGAGCACATCCTGGTGGCCGATTACGATGGTGCGGTAATTGGTTTTATATCCTGTTGGCTGCCCGATAATTTTATTCATCATCTGTTTGTTCATCCTGCTTATGTACAGCAAGGCGTAGGCAAAGTGCTGTTAAATGCTGCGATTGCCACTCTCCATAGGCCCGTTACACTTAAATGTTTAATACACAATGAGAATGCTGTCGCTTTTTACCGGTCGCAAGGTTGGCAGATAGTGGAAAGGGGGCAGGGTAAATCCGGGGATTACTATTTGATGGATTTACTATAGGGGTTGTTCAATTTTCGTAACTATTTCGATAGGCAACCTAATCTGGTTGCCTTTTTTGTTTTATTCACTACTTTTAGGGAACTATTAACATAATATGAAAAAAAATTTCCTTATAGCTTTCAGCTTTTTGATGGCGGCCATTTGCTCGCAAGCCCAGCCAAAGGGTCCTGATGCAGATTATATAAAAGCCAATTATACCAAGTATGAGTATCAAATACCCATGCGCGACGGTAAAAAACTGTTCACCTCGGTATATGTACCAAAAGATCAAACCAAAAAGTATCCTATCATGATGGATAGAACACCTTATAGTGTTGCTCCTTACGGGCCCAATGCTTATAAAGGCAGTATGGGGCCATCATCATTATTTGTACATGATGGTTATATTTTTGTTTACCAGGACGTACGTGGCCGCTGGATGAGCGAGGGCATTTTTGAAGAAATGACTCCCGAAAAGGAAGTACACAAAACCAAAAACGATGTTGATGAAGGTACTGATACCTATGATACTATAGATTGGCTCATTAAAAACCTCCCGAACAATACCGGCAAAGTAGGTGTTTGGGGAATCTCTTACCCTGGTTTTTATACCACTGCCGCATTGTTAAGCCGTCACCCGGCATTGGTGGCTGCATCGCCGCAGGCACCAATGGCCGATTTGTATCGCGATGATGCTTTTCATAATGGCGCGTTTATGCTTACGGCCAACTTTGGTTTCTACCCATTTTTTACAAACCGCCAGGATGATAAACCCACGCAGCGCAGGGGAACAGGTTTTAATGCCGGTACCAATGATGGGTATGATTTTTTTATGAGGATGGGTTCGGTAAAAAACTCCAACGATAAATATTATAAAGATACTATTCGCCTGTGGAACGAAATGCTGGATCATCCCAATTATGATCAGCATTGGAAAGATCGTAACGTACTTTATCACCTGCACGATATTAAAACCGCGGTGCTGGTTACCGGTGGATGGTATGATGCCGAAGACCTGTACGGTGCTATTAACACCTACAAAACATTGGTTAAAGAAAATCCTAAAACCCCGGTTTATTTTACCATGGGGCCTTGGGTACACGGCGGCTGGTCACGTGGTGATGGCGACCATTTAGGCGATGTTGGCTTTGGGGGGCCTACTGGTCCGTTTTACCGGGAGAAAATTGAGTTTGCGTTTTTTAGTCATTATTTAAAAGGTACAGATTTGAGCCTTGAGCCAATATCCACCTTTGAAACAGGCGTAAACCAATGGAAAACCTACAAAACATGGCCGCCAAAAGAGGCTGTTGATAAAAGCCTGTATCTGCTGCCCGGTGGTAAATTATCATTTGATGCACCGGCTGCCGGTAATAGTTTTGATGAGTTTGTATCAGACCCTAATAAACCGGTACCATTTATCAATACTATTGATAATGATATGAAACGCGAGTACATGACCGGCGACCAGCGTTTTGCTTCACAACGCCCGGATGTATTAACTTACGAAACCGATGTGTTGGATAAAGATGTAACCCTTGCCGGTAACATTTGGGCCAACCTAAAGGTATCAACCACAGGTACAGATGCCGATTGGATTGTAAAAGTGATAGATGTATATCCCGATTCTACCAAAAACGACAAGTTTACTGGCACCGGTGTTTACCTGGGCGGCTACCAGCAAATGGTGCGCAGCGAGGCCATGCGCGGCAAGTTTCGCAATGGTTTTGATAAGCCGGAGCCATTTGCGCCTGGTAAAGTAACCCCGGTAAACTTCGAACTACAGGATGTGCTGCATACCTTTAAAAAAGGGCACCGTTTGATGGTGCAGGTGCAAAGTACCTGGTTTCCGCTTATAGACAGAAATACCCAGCAGTTTCAGGATATTATGAAAGCTAAGGATACCGACTTTAAGAAAGCAACCCACAAAGTTTACACCTCCCAGGCCGAACCAAGCTTTTTAAAGGTTAGGGTGATAGAGTAACAGGTATAAAAGGCAAATAAGTAAAAGGCCATGTTGAAGAAAATTCGACATGGCTTTTTTTATTTTCTGTAGCATTATTGAGGTATTTGCCGTATTGGCTTAAAACTACTATTATGATAAAAAAATTAACCTTCATCACACTGCTTGTTATCTTTTTTTCTGCCTGTAAAAACAACAAGCAAAACAGTGGCTGTGGACTGCAAACCTGTACAGCCAATTTTAGTTATTTGGGTGTTAGATTTATTGATAACAACGGAAAGCCCGTAACGCTAAAAAACTTTAGCGCCATTAATTTGCGTACCAATAAATCGTTAACGCCAGTGCAGTATCCACCCAATATTGACTTTGTTGCCGGCTTTATGTTGTTAACCTCTGATTCCAATATTAAAGATTTTTCGACAGGGGGAGATAATGTAAAGGTTACCGCTACAGATTCGTTAACCAATAAAACTCAAACAGCAACTTTAAAAATCAGTGGCGGTTGCGGTTGTCATGTTGCAAAAATATCGGGACCGGATGATGTAGTATTTAATTAGCAAGCTATGGTTAACGAAGCTATAGTTTTGTAATTACCAACGGCACATTTGTTTTGGCCTGATAAAGCAGATAGCTGCCGTTATCGTCGCTCATTGGTTCGGCCTTAACTATGTGTCCGTTTTGGGTAATTTCTGCTTTCTGCCATCCCAAAGGTAAATAGGTTTTTAGCGTAAGTGGCAGGTTATAAAAACGTTTATCGAGTGGATGGCTTACTGTTATTACCAGTTTGCCATTTTGGTTATCGGTAATAATATTCGCACTTTTTCTTTCGCGCATGTATTTGGTTACATCGCCAAAGGTGGCTATCCAAAGTTTATCGTCGTGGCTTTTAATATAGGTAAAATAGTTGGTAAGTTCGGTAGCAGGCAGGGCTTCCCAGCCTATACCTTCCACACCATGGTGCGTAAGTACCAGCCAGGTATCGTGGCGGGCTATGGTGGTATCAACCCAGGCTTTCATCATAGGTAACGGGGTTTGGGTAGTAGCACCACGCTGGTATTGCACATATTCCTTATCGGTATTACCGGGGGTATCTTTATCGCTTCTGCTTATCTCCTTAAGCCAGGGTTCGGGCATGCGGTTGCGCAGGGCCGGATAAACTTTGCTTAAGTAAGCTACAGCCCGCTCATTTTCGGTGCCAAATGGCCCTTCGGCGCTAAAAGTGTAGTTAATACCTAAGTTATGGAGCATATCCAGCCGGCTTTTCTCTGCCTCATAAAGCATATTGGCTTCATCAAGCGCGGCCAGGCGCGGGTGGGTTACCATGTGGCTGGAAAACTCGTGCCCTTCGGCGGCGTATCTTTTAATCTGGTCCCAGGTGGTGCCATGGGCATCGTTATATTCGGTGTTGTGCTCAACGCCCGGTTTAAAATCGCCATGCCGTACTTTGCTGTATAACTCATCTATTACCTTATAGGCGGCCTCTGGTTGGTTATCGTCAATTAATGATCCGGCTTTGTAATGATAGTCAAGCGTGCCTATCAATCCTAAATGGCCCGCTGCCGAGGCCCGCTCATAAAAATTATCCTTATTGGTTGGGGTGTTGGCCGTTTCGGCAATGATATTCTTTATTGGCCTCCCTATAAACCTGGCATGGTATTGCGAGCCTGGAATTTGCCCGGTAATAATAAAAAAAGTGCTTTTGATGTTGAGCTGATTTAAAATAGGGAGCGCTATTTTAAATTGGTTGATCGAGCCATCGTCCCAGGTGATGGAAACCGCGCCATTACGATCGTACTGCCATTTGGCTATTTCGGTTTTGCCGGGTTGCGCCTTTAAATAGCTTACACAAAACAAAATGAGTAGCGCAACAAGTAAAAGCTTTTTCATGTGGGAGGTTTATGAGGCTAATATAATGAGAACTCAAAGCTTTAAGGTACTGTAACGAAATAGTTATTTGACGATAGATATTATTTAAACTAATTCTAAATAATGCTTGCGAAATAGAAATGTGTTCTTATTTTTGCGCTTAATTAGACTTAGTATAAATAATATGCCCAATAACTTACACAACTACCTGCACAAATTCACCCTTTTAATTCTGTTTGTATTTATAAATATCATCACTTTAAAGGCCAGCGATGATGGCAACACCGGCAAAATAAGCGGTGTGGTTAAAACCAGCGATGGCAAGGCAGCTCCTTATGTTAATGTTGCCATTAAAGGGTTAAATAAAAGCACTACCACTATCAACGATGGATCATTCAGTTTTTTTAATGTTAAACCCGGCACATACACCCTGGTTGCCAGTTTTATTGGCACCAAAACAGAAGAACAGTCTGTTATAGTTGTTGCTAATCAAACCACCGACGTTAGTTTTGCGCTTAACGAGAGTGCGGCACAACTTAATGAGGTGGTTGTTTCTTCAACAAAAACCATCAACCGCAAAAAACTAACCATTGGCAAAATGAATGTTGCACCAATGGACTTGCCTCAGAGTGTTACCGTAATAGGTAGCGATGTATTGGAGCAGCAGCAATCAATACGTTTAAGCGATGTGATCAGAAATGTAAATGGCGTTTACCTGTACAGTGCGCGCGGTAACACGCAGGAAACATTTGGCGCACGGGGCTATAATTTTTCGAGCACCAACATGTTTAAAAATGGGTTCCGTGTAAACTCCGGTGTTGTGCCTGAGGTGAGTTCGCTCGACCGTATCGAAATATTAAAAGGCAGCGCGGCTTTGTTATATGGCAACGTGGCACCCGGTGGTATTCTGAATATGGTAACCAAAAAGCCATTGTTTGAAGCCGGCGGCAAAGTATCTATGACATATGGTAGTTATGATTTATACCGCCCTTCTTTTGATGTTTACGGCCCTATAACCTCTAAACTGGCTTACCGCTTAAACGGTACTTACGAAAAAGCAAATAGTTTTCGCGATAATGTAAAATCTGAAAGGGAATATATCAATCCTTCATTCCTTTATAAGGTAAGTGATAAAACAACCATCACTGTTGAGGGCGATTACCTGAACTACGATTTTACCCCCGATTTTGGTACCGGGCAAATCAATAATGTAATTGCTAATGTGCCGCGTAGCCGGTACCTGGGTGCTTCGTGGTCTACAGGTAACACCAAACAATCAACAGGTACGGTTACCGTTAACCACCAAATTAACAGCCAGTGGCAAATAAGCGGCGGTATCAATTACCAGCATTTTAACAGGCAATACCAAACTACCGAGCGTGTATTACCCAATGCCAATGGCGATTGGGCCCGCACCCTTAACCGCGCAAAAACACTGGAAGATTATTACACCGGGCAGTTTAACGTTACCGGCCAGTTTAATACCGGTACTATAAAACACAATATTTTGTTTGGTATCGATGCCGATAGGTACAACAGTACGGCTTACACTTACGTAAGCGGTTCAAGTTATCGGGATCAGAATGGTACTGTTCAATCTGTGGTTTATGATACTATTAATATTTTTAACGTTAATAAGTATAAGCTGCGTGCCGATAAGCCGCAGATGAGCCCGTTATATAATATCCTTACAAAAACCAACAGGTTTGGCGCTTACTTTAATGATCTAATCAGCATATCCGATAAAGTTAAAGTGCTTGCCGGTATCCGGTGGTCGTACCAATATATTGCGCCAACGCAGGTAACCAATTATTATCTGCCAGCTTTAGCAACCCAGGCAGCAGGTAAGGAGGACAAGGCATTTTCGCCACGTGTTGGTATAGTTTATAAGCCTCTTGCCAATACCGCATTATTTGCAAGTTACTCAAACTCTTTTATCACCAATACAGGTGTAGATGTTAATAATGCACCGCTTTCGCCATCATTAGTAGATCAGTATGAGGCCGGTGTTAAAAACGATTTCCTGAACGGTAATTTATCTGTAAACGTAACTGCATATCGTATCATCAATAACAACCTGGCCCAAACAGCGCCATTTTTGGCCGATGGTACAACAGTGAACATCAATACCAATATTAAAGAGCTTGTTGGCCAAACTAAAAGCGATGGTGTTGAGCTGGATATTGCCGGACATCCGGTTAAAGGGCTTGATATATTAGCCGGTTACAGCTATACCAATGCACGGTATTCAAAAACGTCAACTTCGGTAGGTAGCAACATTGCGGGGCAACCATTAATTAATGTGCCAAAGCACACCGCCAACACAAGCGTATTTTATAATTTTTATAACGGCGACTTAAAGGGCTTTAAAGTAGGTGCATCTGTTTATTACCTGGGCAACCGTACAGCGGGTAATGCCAATACTGTTGGGCAAACCCAAACTATATCAAGACTGGTTAATGTACCTGGCTTTACCACGGTTGATGCATCAGTTGGGTATAGCTATAAAAGGATCTCTATTATTGGAAAGATATCCAATATAGGTAATGTATTAAATTACAATGTGCACGAAAATTACAGCATTAACCCAATACCTCCAAGGCAGTTTTTAACTACCCTGAGCTACAAGCTGTAGTTTGATCTGCTGGTATAAAAGAGTTTGATTATCAAAAATAGAATAAACCGGGCCGTGCTTTGGCATGCCCGGTTTTTGTAATAAAAAATTATGAAAGCATTTTTTCGCACCATACACCTTTACCTGAGTCTGGCGGCAGGTGTCATCATCTTTTGCTCATGCTTTACCGGTACCCTGCTGGTTTTCGAAAAAGAGATTGAACATACCCTGCACCCTCAGCGCTATTATGTAACAGCGGCGCAGGTACGCATGCCTTTAGAACAGCTGATAAAAGGTGCTTTAAAACAGGTGCCAAAAGCTAAGTTTGCCTCGGCTATGGTTTATACCGATGCTGGCAGAACGGTAGAGATTGGTTTGATTGTGCCCGAGAAAAATGGAAAAAAAGGAAAGCCTGCTCAAACAGAGAAAAGTAAAACTGCCACGGTGCCGGGTAATAAAGATAAGAAACCCAAAGAAGCAGCCGACAGGGCAAATTTAACGGTATTTGTAAATCCATATACTGGCCTGGTAACGGGCGAGTATAACCGCAGGCAATCGTTTCTGTACAATGTAGAGATGTTTCACCGGTTTTTGTTGGCCGGTAAGGATAGCGCCGGCGATTGGGTAGTAGCTATTTCTACCTTGCTTTTTCTGTTTATATTAATAACCGGTGTGGTATTATGGTGGCCCAAAACCAAAGCCGTTATGCGACAGCGCTTAAAAATAAAATGGGGCGGCAGCACCAAAAGGCTGGTACACGATATGCATATTGTTACCGGTTTTTATACATCGGTATTTTTAATAGTAATAGTATTAACCGGTTTAATCATGACATTTAAATGGGCCAATCAGGCTCTTTTTGCCATAACCGGATCGCAGCTTGTAAAAGAACAGCCTAAAACGCCGCAATCAAAATACCAGGCGGGCATTGAAGCTTTAAAAGTAGATGCCGCATTACAAACAGTAGCAGCACAAACCAACCTGGCAGATTATTATATCGTACGTGTTCCAAAAGATTCGTTGGCGGTTTACAGTGTAAATATTTTGCCAAAAGGCGCTATTGAAACTACTGCCGATACTTATTATATAGATCAGTACAGCGGCAGTTTAGCCGGTTCGCAATTGTTTGCCGATAAAAGTTTAGGGCAGCGCGTAAGGGCATTGGTAAAGCCGGTGCACACGGGCTCGGTTTATGGTTTGCCTACCAAAGTTATCAGTTTTATAGTTTGTTTATTATCGTTGGTATTCCCCGTAACAGGTGTAATGATGTGGCTTAACCGTACAAAGAAAAAGCCAAAGCAGGTAGGTAAGAAAATGGAGGTGGTATAATTTTATATCCGCTCGCGATCTCGTAATAGGTTTTCCACCTGCAGTTTGTGTTCTAACAGTTGCTTATGGTAAAGTCATGTTAAATAATTGTTTATGAGGGTGTAAGCTATTTACTTACTCCTTCTAAAATACTAAATGGCGACATTGTTGTTATTATTCTGGTTAACTTAAGGCCTGCGCTGCTAAACAATTGCCTGTATTCCTTTTCAGTTCGTTCACAACCAGGAAGATATTGTAACATTTGTAAATCAAGGAGTTTTGCAGGCGATGGTTCATTTCCTTCGGGTACTATCATTTCTACAACCAGTACCTTGCCGCCATTTGTCATGGCTTTACAGCAATTTTTGAGCAAAGTAATACATTGTTCATCATTCCAGTCGTGAATAATATGTTTCATAATATAAGCATCGCAGCCTGTTGGTACACTTTCAAAAAAACTACCTCCCACCAATTCGCACCTGTTTGATACGCCATGTGCCGTTAATAGTTTTTCTGCTTCAGAAACAATGGCTGGCATATCATATAATATACCTTTTACAGTACCATATTTGGCAAGAATTGATGCCAGCAAAAAACCATGTCCGCCACCTATGTCTGCCAATACAGAAACGGAAGAAAAATCATAACTATTCACTACTGCAGCACTTGCAAAAGCACTATTGCTTGTCATTGCGTCATTAAATACTCTGCCAGCTTTCTCATTGCTCCAGAAATAATCAAAAGCAGGCATCCCATGCACTTTTTCAAAAGCAGGTTTCCCGGTTTTTACACTATAGGGTAACTCGGCCCAGGTCTGAAATTGCCAGTCAGTAGTAATCATTTCTGCAAAAGCTCGTGAACTACCCGGAGAATCACTAAGTAAAGGCTCAGCTAAAGGTGTAAGGGAAAACCTTTTTTCAGCATCTTCTGAAAACACACCAACGCTGGCACAAGCCCGCAACACCCGGTAAAGAGAACGGGGATGAACGGTTGTTTGCTGTGCTAATTCTTCTGTCGTTTTTGTCCCATCTCTTAAAAGGTCGGCGATGCCTAATTCTGCGCATACACCAATGGCCCGCGATACTGCAAAACCAAAGAGCATCTGCATTAATTGAACTGGAGGAGGGAGTTCTTGTGTCATAAAATGTTGTTTTATAATGGTATAGCAATTTACAATAAGTTTTTGGTTATTGTAAAAGCTTTAAAACTTTCACCCGCTGTTTGTGCCCTCACAAACAGCTTACCCTAAAGCTATGTAGAAATAGTTGTTTGTGAGGGTACAAATAACGGAGAGAAAACACCCCTTATCCTGATTAAGAACCCGGCTCTCGCCGGCTTTTTGCATTTATAGCTATAGCGTCAAAACCCACCAAAAATGTTGAAAACTTTTTGGTGGTAGAAAGTGGTAAATTGTGGTAAAAGAAAATTACTTTTACCTATTAAATTAAGCCATACCTCTGTAATGCCGCATTTAACCGGAGAATTTGAATGTAAACTGGATGCCAAAGGGCGGATGATGATCCCTGCGGGCCTCAAAAAGCAGCTTCCTGAAGCTGACGGAGAGGGCCTTATGATCAATCGCGGCCTGGAGAAGTATCTGGTTATTTACACTAAATCCGAATGGGACAAGAGACTGGACGAACTAAGCAAACTTAACGAATACGACAGACAAAACCTGCGTTTTATTCGCTACTTCACCGGCGGAGCAACAGCTTTAATGCCAGATTCGGCCGGCAGGGTGCTTTTGCCAAAGGGTTTGCTTGATTTTGCCGGCATTGGCAACGATGTGGTTTTAACCTGTGTATTAAACAAAATTGAGGTTTGGGATAAGGCTGCCCATACCGAGATGATAAATAACGAGCCTGATAATTTTGCCGAGTTGGCCGAAGCAGTAATGGGTAGTAAAGCAAGGAGGATAGATGAGTGAGTACCATAACCCGGTAATGTTAGCCGAATGTATTGAAGGCCTTGCCATTAAAAAGGATGGCACTTACGTGGACGTAACTTTTGGTGGCGGCGGGCATTCGCGGGAGATTATGAAGCATTTAGGCCCCCATGGGCAACTATTGGCTTTTGACCAGGATGCCGATGCGCAGCAAAATGTAATTGATGATGAACGCTTTGTTTTTATAGATCAGAATTTTAGGTACTTAAAAAACTTTACCCGTTTGCATGGGGCTATCCCGGTGGATGGTATCCTGGCCGATCTGGGTGTATCATCGTATCAGTTTGACCAGGCCGAGAGGGGTTTTTCTATCCGCTTTGATGCCGAGCTGGATATGCGCATGAACCAGTTGGGCGATCTTACTGCCAGGGATGTGGTAAACAACTATACCGGTGCTGAGCTGCACCGTATTTTTGGTATTTACGGCGAAATACAGAATGCCAAATCATTGGCCGAAACTATTGTTACTGCGAGGCTTAATGCCCCGATAGTAACCATAGCCGATTTGAAGAACGCCATAGTTAACCGTATACCCAAAGGGAAAGAAAATAAATACCTGGCCCAGGTTTTTCAGGCCCTACGCATAGAGGTAAACCAGGAGCTGGAGGCGCTGAAAGAATTTTTGGTTCAAAGCGCCGAGGTATTGGCTGTAGGCGGCCGGTTGGTAATTATGAGTTACCACTCGCTGGAAGACAGGTTGGTGAAAAACTTCATCGCCAAAGGCAAGTTTAGTGGCGAGGTAGAGAAGGATTTATACGGAAATAATAAAAAACCGCTTGATGCTGTAAGTCGTGGGGCTATCACAGCATCGGCAGATGAGATAAGTAATAATAACAGGGCACGGAGCGCTAAATTAAGGATAGCTGTAAAACTATGACCAATCGTCTACGTACAGAAATTCAGGAAGAGGAAGAAGAGGCAGAAGAGCTTATTGTTGAGGAGAAACCCAGAAGGGAGATCCCCGATAACTTTTTTACTCAATTTTTCACCAAACGCTTTATCACAAGTGAGAAGGCTACCAGTGCCTTACCTTTTGTGCTGTTTATTGCTTTTTTGGGTATGGTATACATTGGCAACATGCACCTTGCCGAAAAAACTATCCGTGATATTGACGACCTGACGAAGGAAGTAAAAGAACGTGGTTGGGATTTTAAAACAACCAAAGCCGATATGGCTTTTAAAAGTACATTAATTGAAGTGGCCAAACGTGCCGATACCCTTGGGGTAAGGCAAAGTGTAGAGCCACCAAAAAAGATAACGGTGAAGGAGGATAGTGATGAAAATTAGAACTAACATATTACTCAGGGTGTATATTGCCTTTGGGTTGGTTGTGTTTTTTTCATTAGCGGTGGTGGTACAGCTTTGTCGGGTACAGTTTGTACAGGGGGCAAAGTGGCGGGCAAAGGCCGTAAACATGGCGGCCCAGTTTAGGGATGTAGAAGCGGCGCGCGGTAATATATTTTCGGTAGATGGCAGCCTGCTGGCAACATCAGTACCCGAGTATGAACTGCACATGGATATGATAGGCGCGGGCCTGGCTATTGATAGTGTTTTTAACGATAATGTTGATGTGTTGGCTAACAATATGTCGCAGTTATATGGCGACAGAACCCCGCGCGAATATGCGAGGGTGTTTCGCGATGCCCGTAAAGATGGTTCGCGTTACCAGCTTTTACACCGCAGGGTAACTTACCAGGAACTGAAAAAAATCCGGGAGTTCCCGATCTTTAAAAGCCGCAAGACTAAAAATTGCCTCATTGTTTTACAGCAAAATAAACGCATACTGCCTTTTCATGCCTTGGCTGCCCGAACTATAGGATATAAGAATGAGAATATTAAAAACCCGGTTGGGTTAGAAGGAGCCTACTCGTCATACATCAACGGCGAAAACGGCAGGCGTTTGATGCAGCGTATTCCCGGCGGTACATGGATGCCCGTAAATAATGATGAGGATGAGATAGCGGCAAAAGATGGCGCAGATATTATCTCTACCATCAATGTAAACTACCAGGAGATAGCCCAGGCGGCCCTGTTAAGGCAGCTGGATTCCAGCGCGGCCGATCATGGTTGCGTGGTATTGATGGAAGTAGCCACCGGCGAGGTGCGTGCTATATCCAACTTTACCCGTTCAAAAGATGGTACTTATAAAGAGAGCTTAAATTACGCTATCAGCAACGCTATAGATCCTGGTTCTACATTTAAGCTGGTTTCGTATATGACGATGCTCGATCAGCATAAACTGGATACCAATACTATAGTAAATGCCGAGGGTGGTAAATATAAGTTTCCGAAAGGGCCAACCATTACCGATACAGAGCATGACAACTACGAGATGACCGTTAAAAAAGCTTTTGAAGAGTCGTCAAACGTAGCCGCTGCAAAGCTGGTTTATGGTAACTATAAAGATAACCCATGGCAGTTTATCAATAAGCTGTACAGCTATCACTTAAATGATAAGTTGGAGTTACAGATACCTGGCGAAGGCCGGCCGGTAATAAAAAATCCGTCTAACCGTAGCTGGAATAAATATTACACCCTACCCGAAATGGCTTACGGTTACGAAATGAACCTTACCCCATTGCAAATGCTGGCCTTCTATAATTCGGTAGCCAACAACGGTAAAATGATAGCGCCAATTTTTGTACGCGAAATAAGGAGAATGGGCAGCACCATTGAGCAGTTTAATGCCCGGGTAATAAACGAGAAGGTATGTTCTGATGCTACGCTTGGTAAAGTAAGAAGCATGTTGGAAGGCGTTGTGCAAGAGGGCAACTGTAAGCGCGTAATTAAAAACCCACGTTATACCGTAGCCGGTAAAACAGGCACCGCGCAGGTGGCCGATGGAACAAAAGGTTATAAAGTGAAAAAATACCAGGCTTCATTTTGCGGTTATTTCCCTGCCGATCATCCTAAGTATTCGATGATAGTGGTGGTTAATAACCCAACAAGAGGATCGTACCTGGCTGCTAAAGTAGCTGGCCCTATATTTAGGGAGGTTGCCGATAAGGTTTATGCCAATGATATGGAAATAAATCAGCCGGCACCCGTAAGTCTGGTAGGTAATACAGGTATGCCAAAAGTAAAGCAGGGTAATTTAAAGGCATTAAAACACGTATACAACAAATTGGGTGTAAAGCCACTGTATGCATCTGTAACGGGCAGTGGTGTTGATACCAGTAATGGCATTCCGTTTGAAGATACCAGATATAAAGAAGGTACCGTTCCGGCAGTTACCGGAATGGGCCTAAGCGATGCCCTGTATGTTTTGGGCAATGCAGGTTATAAAGTAACGGTAAGGGGCAGCGGCACGGTAAACACACAATCTGTTACCGGTGGCAGCTTAATACCAAAGGGATCACGCATAACAATAGAACTGCAATGAGGTATTTAAGTGATTTAATAGATGGACTGGCCTTTACAGAACTACAGGGCAGTGCCGACGTGGAGATTACTTCTATCGCCTTCGATTCGAGGCAGGTAATTCCGGGGTCGATGTTTGTTGCTGTGAAGGGTACCCAGGTTGATGGTCACGATTATATTGATCAGGCTATTAAAAAGGGCGCTATCGCCGTTATTTGCGAGGATTTACCGGCCCATACCGCAGGTGAAGTTGATTTTTTAATGGTTGCAGATTCCAGTAAGGCATTAAGCCTGGTGGCAGCCAATTTTTATGATAATCCATCGGCACAGTTAAAACTGGTTGGCGTTACGGGTACAAATGGTAAAACCACTGTTGCTACATTATTATACCAGTTGTTTCGCGATCTGGGTTATAAATGCGGTTTGCTATCAACGGTAGAAAACCAAATAAACGGCCAGATAATTCCATCAACCCATACCACGCCAGATCCTATCGAACTTAACCGTTTGCTGGAAGAAATGGTTGCGCAGGGGTGCGATTATTGCTTTATGGAAGTAAGCTCGCACGCGGTTGCACAGCATAGGGTAAACAACCTGAGTTTTTCGGGCGGGGTATTTACCAACTTAACGCACGATCACTTGGATTATCATAAAACCTTCGATAGCTATTTAAAAGCTAAGAAAGCTTTTTTTGACGGACTGCCTAAAAGCGCTTTCGCCTTAACCAACAGCGACGATAAGAATGGTAATATCATGCTGCAAAATTCGCAGGCGCACCGCAAAACCTACGGACTAAAAAGTATGGCCGATTATAAGGCCCGTATTTTAGAAAATCAGTTTGGCGGCTTGTTGTTACATATTGATAGCGAAGAAGTGTGGTTTAAAATGGTAGGCACATTTAACGCCTACAACCTGCTGGCTGTTTATGCTACAGCTATGCTTTTAGAACAAGATAAAGCCAAAGTGTTAACCAGCTTAAGCAAGCTAACCGGTGCCGAAGGCAGGTTTGAATATATAGTTGCTCCCAACAAGGTGATTGGTATAGTTGACTATGCTCACACGCCGGATGCAGTGCAAAATGTGCTGAGCACCATTCACGACATTCGTAAAGGCAACGAAAAAGTAATAACCGTGATAGGCTGTGGTGGCGACAGAGATACAACCAAGCGCCCCATTATGGCCCGTGTTGCCAGTGAGTGGAGCGATAAAGTTATCCTCACCTCAGACAATCCACGCTCGGAAGATCCGGCCCAGATTATCAAAGAAATGATTGAAGGTGTCGACCCGGCTTTTAAACGCCACACGGTAAGTATTGTGGATAGAAGAGAGGCCATTAAAACAGCCTGTATGCTGGCAAACCCGGGAGATATTATTCTGATAGCAGGTAAGGGGCACGAGAAGTATCAGGATATAAACGGAGTGAAGAATCACTTTGACGATATGGAAGAATTAGAAGAGCAGTTTAAGTTGATGGTTTAGGAATTTGAAAATTTGAGGATTTGAAAATTTGAAAATGAAGTCTCGAACAGCGACAGGGATCTGGTAATCCCATAATCCTATAAATCGCGGTTCAGACAAATGAATTAGCAAAATCAATGAGATCACTCTAATGGGTGAGGTCAATATAAAAAAAACGATGTAATCAAAAGAGAGCATGTTATACTATTTGTTTACTTATCTGAATAAAAATTACAGCATACCGGGATTGGGAGTATTTCAGTACATCACGTTCCGTACGGCTATGGCTGTAATAACGTCGCTGTTGGTTACAACGGTTTACGGTCGTAGGTTGATAGACTACCTGCGTTTTAAACAGGTGGGCGAAACGGTAAGAAATTTAGGGCTGGAAGGGCAGATGCAAAAATCGGGTACGCCTACTATGGGCGGTTTGATCATTCTGTTGGGTATTCTGGTGCCTACTTTATTGTTTGCAAAATTGGATAATATATACATCATATTGATGATCATTACCACCGTTTGGCTGGGTGCTATTGGCTTTTTGGATGATTACATTAAAGTATTTAAAAAGAATAAAGAAGGGCTGGCAGGCAGATTTAAGATTGTGGGGCAGGTTGGCCTGGCGCTGATAGTTGGCTGGACAATGTATTTCAATACTAATATTGTGATAAGGCAGGAAGTGAAACTACCTGTAAAGGCCGACGTTCCTGTTGATTTTCACTTGAAAAAGAATGTGCCGGTATATACGCAGGATGTGCACTCTACTAAAACTACTATGCCGTTTTATAAAAACAACGAGTTTGATTACGGCAAGGTATTAAAGTTTATTGGCCCTGGTTATGAGTACTATTCGTTGGTGGTGTTCCTGTTTTTTGTCATCATTATCATCACTGCTATATCCAACGGGGCAAATATAACCGATGGCATAGATGGACTGGCGACGGGTACATCGGCCATCATCGGAATCACGCTTGCCATATTGGCTTTCGTATCCGGTAATATCGAGATAGCCGATTACCTCAATATTATGTTTATCCCTAACTCGGGCGAGCTGGTGATTTTTGCCGGTGCTTTTGTGGGGGCTTGCGTAGGTTTTTTATGGTACAACTCGTACCCGGCCCAGGTATTTATGGGCGATACAGGCAGCCTGGCCATTGGCGGCATTATAGCTGTATTTTCAATCATGATCCGTAAGGAGTTAATGTTGCCGGTATTGTGTGGTGTGTTTGTGATCGAAAATATATCGGTTGTTATGCAGGTGGGTTGGTTTAAGTACACCAAGAAAAGATTTGGCGAAGGCCGTCGCGTGTTTTTGATGGCTCCGCTACACCACCATTATCAAAAGAAAGGTTTCCACGAGGCGAAGATCGTAACCCGGTTTTGGATTATTGGGATACTGCTGGCGATAATAACGATAATAACTTTGAAATTAAGGTAAGCCCCCCGGCCCCCTGAAAGGGGGAGGTGAAAAATATAGTTTGGAAGAAAAGAAAAACATAGAAATGAACGAGAACAACAACATACCCAATCAAAAGCACCCCCTTCAGGGGGCGGGGGGGGCTCTTGTCATTCTCGGTGCCGGCGAAAGTGGTGTTGGGGCGGCATACCTGGCGCAGCAGCAGGGGTATGATGTGTTTGTATCAGATTTTGGGACAATTGCGGATAAATACAAGAAACAACTGGAAGACTGGAATATCAGCTTCGAAGAAAAACAACATACCGAGGATTTTATCCTTAACGCGGTGGAGGTGATCAAGAGTCCCGGTATTCCGGATAAGGCACCCATCATCAAAAAACTGAAAGAGAAAGGTATTTCGGTAATATCAGAGATTGAGTTTGCTGGCAGGTATTGCAGTGCCAAGATCATCGGCATAACCGGCTCTAATGGTAAAACTACTACCAGCAGCTTGACCTACCATATTTTGAAAAATGGTGGTTTAAATGTAGGGCTGGCAGGCAACATAGGTAAAAGCTTTGCCTACCAGGTAGCTACAGAAAAGTTTGATCTGTACGTGCTGGAGCTAAGCAGTTTTATGCTCGATGATATGTTTAAATTTAAGGTTGATATAGCGGTATTGCTCAATATCACACCCGACCATTTAGACCGGTACGATTATAAGCTGGAAAATTACGCGGCATCCAAATTTAGGGTAGCGCAAAATCAAACGGCGGCAGATTACTTTATTTACTGTGCCGACGACCCTGAGACTATTAAAGGTATGGCCAACCGTAAGTTTAACGCGCAGCTATTACCCTTTACCATTGAAACCAAGATTGAACCGGGAGCATATCTCGAAAACGACAATATTGTCATTAACACAACACAAGAACATTTTACAATGTCAATTCAAGAACTGGCCTTACAGGGCAAGCACAACATTTACAACTCCATGGCATCTGGTATTGTAGCAAGAGTGCTGGAGTTGCGCGAGGGAACGATCAAAGAGAGCATGGGCAACTTTAAAGCCATAGAACACAGACTTGAATTTGTGGCCAATATCTCGGGCATCCGCTTCATCAACGATTCCAAAGCTACCAATGTTAACTCAACCTGGTATGCTTTAGAGAGCATGAGTGGTGGTGTAGTGCTTATACTTGGCGGCGTTGACAAAGGGAACGACTATGGTATGCTTAAAGACCTGGTGAAGAGCAAAGTAAAGTCTATAGTTTGTTTGGGTAAAGATAACAAGCGCATTCATGATGCTTTTGAGGATGATGTGCACGTGATAGTAAATACGTTTTCGGCCCAGGAGGCTGCCCAGGTGGCGTTTCACCTGGCCGAGAAAGGCGATACTGTACTGTTATCGCCAGCCTGCGCCAGTTTCGACCTGTTTAAGAACTACGAAGACAGGGGAGACCAGTTTAAAGCAGCGGTGAAGGAATTGTAAGCCCCACCCAAACCCTCCCCGGAAGGGAGGGCTTAAAAGAAAAAGTCTCCCCGGAAGGGGGAGATTTGGAGAGGCTGAGAGTGCTAAATATTTAAAACAAAAAAAGTCCTCCCTATCGGGGAGGATTTAGGAGGGGCTATGCATAGGATATTAAACAACACAAAAGGCGACCGGTGGATATGGCTTATAGTCATATTGCTTTCTGTTATATCCTTGTTGGCGGTATATAGTTCAACAGGTACGTTGGCTTACAAGCGTGGGGTGGGGGTCGAATCTATTTTGATGAAACACCTGGCCATGGTGGTGGGCGGTATTATGCTGATGTATATTTCGCACAAGCTAGATTACAGGTACTATGCGGGTTTGTCGAAGATCATGATGATCGTTACCATTCCCTTGCTGATATATACATTGGTATTTGGTAGCCATATTAATAATGCAAGTCGCTGGATCAATATCCCGGTGATAGGCTTAAGCTTCCAAACATCAGATTTAGCTAAACTGGCATTGATTACTTACCTGGCCCGCACATTATCGCGTAAGCAAGAGAATATTAAAGATGTAAAAGAATCGTTTTTGCCTATCATGGGCTCGGTTTGTTTGGTATTTATACTTATAGCGCTGGCCAACTTATCAACCGCGCTGATGTTATTTGGTGTAAGTATTTTGTTATTGATCATTGGCCGTATCAGCATAAAGCAAATAGCTATTGTATGCGGGGCCGGTTTTATATTGTTACTGGGAGTTATCTTTTTAGGGCCAAGGAGGCATACATACGTTTCGCGTGTAAATACCTTCCTGCATCCCGATTCAACCAAAACAGATAAATCATTCCAGGCAGATCATGCCAAAATAGCCATCGCCAGCGGTGGTCTGTTTGGCAAGGGCCCGGGTAACAGCACCGAAAGAAATTACCTGCCCGAGTCGTACTCGGATGAGATCTATGCCATTATAGTAGAAGAATACGGTCTGTTTGGCGGTTTTGTATTGGTTGGTATTTACCTGTTTTTATTATACAGGTGTATAAAAATTGTAACCAAAGCGCCAAAAGCATTTGGGGCTTTATTAGCCTGTGGCTTAAGCTTTAGCCTGGCCATACAGGCTTTTGCCAATATGGCTGTAGCCGTGGGGCTTGGTCCGGTAACGGGTGTGCCGCTGCCCTTTGTAAGTATGGGCGGTACATCGCTGTTATTTACAAGCGTGGCTTTCGGTATCATCCTATCGGTAAGCAGGGATATTGAGGAGCCGAAGAAGGTGGTAGTTGGGGAGATAAGTGTAGCCCCCTAACCCCCTAAAGGGAGAATATATAGTTGAATAGTTTAACAGATGAAAGATAATAGCATACAAGCAAAAGAAGCCAATCAAAAGCTCCCCCTTCAGGGGGCTGGGGGGCGTCCTCCGCGTATCATCATAAGTGGTGGCGGAACAGGGGGGCATATCTTCCCGGCTATTGCTATTGCCAATGCTTTAAAAGCCATTGATCCGGCAACAGAAATTTTGTTTGTGGGCGCGCTTGGCCGTATGGAGATGGAAAAAGTTCCGGCGGCAGGTTATAAAATCATCGGGTTAGATATTCGTGGCATTCAGCGCGATTCTATCTGGAAAAATGTGATGTTTCCGGTTAAGTTGCTGGGTAGCGTGCGCAAAGCACTACAGATAATTAAAGATTTTAAGCCCGATGCCGCCGTTGGTGTTGGCGGATATGCTTCGGGGCCGTTATTGTACGCGGCATCCATGAAAAAGATCCCATACCTTATACAGGAGCAAAACTCCTATGCGGGTATCACCAATAAATGGCTGGGTAAAAGTGCTCAGAAAATTTGTGTGGCCTTTGATAATATGGAGCAGTTTTTCCCTGTTGGCAAAATTATCAAAACGGGCAACCCTATCCGTAAAGATTCAGTAAACATTGCCGGCAAGCACATGCAGGCTTTGGAATTATACAAGTTATCAACCTTTAAAAAAACCATACTGATAACGGGTGGCAGCCTGGGCGCACGTACATTAAACAATAGCATAATGGCCGGGTTGGATAAGCTGATTGCTGCCGATGTACAAATTATCTGGCAAACAGGTAAATACTATTATAAAACAATAATTGAAAAACTGGGCGAAGATCATCACCCGGATATTAAGATAAGGGAATTTTTAACCCGCATGGATCTGGCTTATGCCGCTGCCGATATTATTATATCAAGGGCAGGGGCAGGTACCATTGCCGAGCTGTGTGTAGTTAAAAAGCCGGTGATACTGGTGCCTTCGCCCAATGTGGCCGAAGATCACCAAACTAAAAACGCGCTGGCATTGGTACAGGAAGACGCGGCCGTTTTTGTGGCCGATAGGGATGCCGAGGCCAAACTGGTAGATAGGGCGCTGGAATTATTGAACGATAAACACTTACAAAAAAAGCTAAGCACCAACATAGGTAAAATGGCCATGCCAAATGCCGATGAGGTGATAGCTAAAGAGCTTTTACAAATAATAACTAACAATTAAAGTTATGGTCCTCCTTCTCCCAAAAGGGGAGGACCTTTTTTAAAAACATTAACATGGAACTACGCGACATACAAAGGGTTTACCTGGTGGGTATAGGCGGCATCGGGATGAGCGGCCTGGCCCGTTATTTCCATCATTTGGGCTGTATTGTTTGCGGTTACGATAAAACGGTTACCGACCTCACCAACGATCTGCATAACGAAGGTATCCAGATATGTTTTGAGGATAATGCCGATTGTATCCCTCTAAGCTTTCAGGAGCCATGCAGCGATACCTTAATTATTTATACACCTGCCATCCCTAAAGATTCGGCAGTTTTAAACTATTTTAAAAATAAAGGGTTCGAGCTGTTTAAGCGCTCGCAGGTGTTGGGCCTCATCAGCAAAAGCTCATTTACTATAGCTGTTGCGGGTACGCATGGCAAAACTACCACATCAACCATGGTGGCGCATTTGTTAAAAGCATCGGGTAACGATTGTTCGGCATTTTTGGGTGGCATATCATCCAATTACCAAACCAATGTGCTATATGGTAAAAATAATGTAATGGTGGTTGAGGCCGATGAGTACGATCGTTCGTTTTTAACGCTGTTTCCGGATGTGGCTATCATCACATCAATGGATGCCGATCACCTGGATATTTACGGCGATCACGCGCATTTAACAGAGTCGTTTAAACTATTTGCTTCGCAGATAAAAAGCGGCGGTACGCTGGTACACAAAAAAGGCTTGCCTTTAGATACCGGTTATACCTACGCGCTGGAAGATTACACAGCCGATGCGCACGCAGCAAATATTCGTATAGAGGGTGGCGATTTTTATTTCGATTTTATCAATGCCGATATCAGTATTCCCGATATAAAAATGGGTATTGCCGGTATGCATAATATAGAGAACGCGGTAGCTGCTATAGAAGCTGTTTTAAGACTGGATATCCCGGCCAAATCTATCAAAGATGCGCTTGGTTCGTTTAGTGGTGTTAAACGCAGGTTTGAGTACATTGTAAAAACACCGGAGCATATTTATATTGACGATTACGCGCATCATCCCGAAGAGTTGCGGGCGGCCATATCATCAGTAAAAAGATTATATCCTGATAAAAAGCTGACCACCATTTTTCAGCCCCATCTGTACACCCGCACCCGCGACTTTGCCGATGGCTTTGCCGAAGTGCTGGATATGGTTGACGAACTGATACTGCTGGATATTTACCCGGCCCGCGAATTGCCGATTGAAGGCGTAACATCGGCCATGCTGTTGGGTAAAATGCAATTGATAAACAAGCGTATACTAAGTAAAGAGGACGCGCTTAACACCATAAAAAATGAAAAGCCCGAATTGCTGTTAACAGTAGGCGCGGGCGATATTGATACACTGGTACATCCATTAAAAGATATTTTACAACATGGATAGAAAACTCATTTGGAAGCGCCTGCTTGTAGGTAGTGCCTGGGTAATTTGCCTGGGTGGCCTGGTGGTGCTTATGAGTTTTATTGAAAAGAAAAAAGCTTCGGTACTTTGTACCGAGGTAAAAGTGAACATTCCGGGTAACCAGTATTTTATAGATAAACAGGAGGTTGACCAGATATTGCAAGCCAACAGCCACACGCTGGTGGGGCAAAAACTCGAAAATATAAATATTCAGGATCTGGAAAACAGGCTGAAGGCAAATCCGTTTATTGAGTTTGCAAAAGTTTATATCGAAATGGATGGCGTGCTGCGTGTTGAAGTAAGCCAGCGCCAGCCCATTTTAAGGGTAATGAACCACGATAATATGGATTTTTATATCGATCAGCACGGTTTAAAAATCCCACTATCATCAAACTTTACCGCAAGGGTATTGGTGGCCAATGGTTATATAGATGAGTTATTTACCAACAGGGTCGATTCGTTGCATACCAAGCTGGCAAAAGATCTGTTTAAAGCCGCTGATTTTATCCGACGGGACTCGTTATGGGACGCGCAGATAGCCCAGATTTATGTAAATGCCGATCGTGAAATAGAATTGATACCCAGGGTGGGCAACCAGCGGATACTGATAGGTAATGCCGATTCGCTGGATGTAAAGCTCAGAAACCTCGAGGCTTTTTATAAGCAGGTGCTGCCACATGTAGGCTGGGATAAGTACAGTAAAATAAATATCAAGTATACCAACCAGGTTATCGGGATAAAGAATGAAATGACGAAAGCGGATTCGGCTAAAGCCAAAGCCATGAGGCTCGACTCGTTAAAAATGAAAAAGGATACATCTCAAATTAAAATGTAATATGGACAAAAGCTCAACTCAAGAAAAAAGTTCACCAATTGTAGTAGGATTGGATATCGGGACTACTAAAATATGCGTCATTGTGGGTCGCAGGAGCAAGAATGGGAAAATTGAGGTATTAGGAATTGGTAAAGCAGAATCTGCGGGTGTAACCCGCGGAATGGTTTCAAATATAGATAAAACCGTGCAGGGCATTACCCAGGCGGTTGAAATTGCCGGTGCGCAATCAAATGTAGATATTAAGGTTGTGTATGTGGGTATTGCCGGTCAGCACATCAAAAGCTTGCAGCATCGCGGGTTAATTACCCGCCGCGATCTGCAGTCTGAGATAGGCCGTAAGGATATCGATAAACTGATTGAGGATATGTACAACCTGGTGATGCCTCCGGGCGAAGACATTATCCATGTGTTGCCACAGGAGTTTACGGTAGATAATGAGCCAGGAATTAAAGACCCTATCGGCATGGCAGGGGTACGTTTGGAAGCCAACTTCCACATTATATCCGGCCAGGTTACGGCCATTAAAAATATTGTAAAATGTGTTAACAAGGCCAACCTGGATAGCCAGGACCTGATATTGGAGCCATTGGCATCTTCTGAATCGGTTTTGAGCGACGAGGAAAAAGAAGCCGGTGTGGTTTTGGTTGATATAGGTGGTGGTACTACAGATGTGGCTATTTTCCACGAAGGTATTATTCGCCATACGGCGGTTATTCCTTTTGGCGGTAACAGCGTAACGGAGGATATCCGCGAAGGTTGTTCTGTAATGCGCAACATTGCCGAGCAATTGAAGGTAAGGTTTGGTTCGGCCCTGGCTGATGAGAACAAAGAGAACGAGATTGTTTGTGTACCTGGTTTGCGTGGCCGCGAACCCAAAGAAATAAGCGTAAAAAACCTGGCCTACGTAATACAGGCCCGCATGGAAGAGATTGTAGAACATGTATACTACGAGATTAAATCATCGGGCTACGAGAAAAAATTAATTGCCGGTATAGTAATAACAGGCGGTGGCGCGCAGCTTAAACACCTGCGCCAGCTGGTAGAGTTTGTTACAGGTTTAGATTGCCGCGTTGGGTACCCAACCGAGCATTTGGCCAAAAACGAAGTGCTGCCAAAAAATATTTACGAAGAGCTGCAAAGCCCAACATTTGCTACCGGTATTGGTTTGCTGATAAAAGGAATCCAAAAAACGGAGTATATGAACGTAGATGTTCCTGCCGAAAAAACGCTTAAACCTAAGTTTGAAAGCAAAGGTAAAGAGGGTGGCTTATTTGATAGGCTGTTAAAGAAAAGCATCACCTTTATTAAGGATGATATAAACGATGAGGACTTTTTGAAATAATTGTTCACAATAAATAACTTTTCCACATTGTTAACGTTTGTGGAAAACTCTTGTGGAAAAAGTCTTATTATTACGATGGTAAAAGCTAAATATTGGTTTAATCACATATAGCTGAAAACGAAGATTATGCAGTTTGAGATGTTAAAAGAAAAATCGTCAATCATCAAGGTTATTGGTGTTGGCGGTGGTGGTGGTAACGCGGTAAACCATATGTACAGGCAGGGAATTACCGGTGTTGACTTTATAATTTGCAACACCGATGCCCAGGCATTGGAACTTAGCCCCATACCAAACAAGGTACAATTAGGCGCCAGCCTTACCGAAGGGATGGGAGCCGGTTCGATACCCGAAGTGGGAAAAAACTCAGCAATTGAAAATATCGACGATATAAAACAGATGCTTGGTGTTAATACCAAAATGCTGTTTATTACGGCTGGTATGGGTGGTGGTACCGGTACAGGTGCAAGCCCTATTATTGCCAAAGCCGCCCGCGAAATGGATATATTAACGGTGGGTATTATAACCACGCCTTTCTCTTTTGAAGGTAAACGCCGTAAAATGCAGGCCGATGCCGGGATGGAAGAGTTGCGTAAATACGTCGATTCGTTTTTGGTGATCTCTAATGACAGGCTTCGCCAGATATTTGGTAACCTAACCATGAGTTCGGCTTTTGGGCAGGCAGATGATATATTAACCACAGCCGCCAAAGGCATTGCCGAGATCATAACCTTACCCGGTTATATCAACGTGGATTTTAAGGATGTGCGCACCGTTATGAAAGATAGCGGCGTATGTATAATGGGTAGCAGCACTGCCGAAGGTGAAGGCCGCGCGTTAAAAGCGGTTGAAGGCGCTTTATCATCGCCGTTGTTGAAAGATAACGAGATTGAAGGTGCACGTTATATTTTGCTTAACATCAGCTCGGGCCTTAAAGAGGTTACCATGGATGAAGTAAGTATCATTACCGATTACATACAGGAAGAAGCCGGTTTGGCTGCCGACCTGATCTGGGGTAACTGTGTTGACGAAAACCTGGAAGATAAACTATCGGTAACTATTATAGCAACCGGTTTCCAAACTCAGGACGAACGCGAAAAAGAACACAGCAACAAAAAAATAGTATCGATGTTGGTGCCAGAGAACGCTCCATTGGTAAAAGCTGTAAACGAGTTTATAAACCCTGTTAAGGCTAATGCCCTTGCCGAGCCTTATGTTAAACATGCCCCTGTTGAGCCAAAGCAAACCGGCTTGTTTGATATGTTTGCCCGCTCTGAAGAGAAGGAAGAACTTGTAGTGAAATTTAACCTGCACGACGAAGAGCAGGAAGAAGAGCATGAACAGGATACGGCAGGCTTCACCTTTAAAATGGGCGAACCTGAAACTTACACTGCACCCGTACAGGAGCAACGCAGGCCAGAACCAGAGCCGGTACAACAAGCCCCTGAGCCCGTTGCATTGGCAGGTGCCGACGATAACAAAACAAACGAATCTATAGAGGAGCAGTTGAAAAAATCGCGCGAGCGTATTATGCGCCTTAAAGATCTGAGCATGAAACTGCGTACAGGCAACATCCAGGAATTGGAAAACGTACCTGCCTACAAACGCAAAGAAATAGCCTTACAGGATACCCCGCAAAGCGACGAAAGCGCCATCTCCCGTTTCAGCCTGATGCCCGATAACGAAGGCAATACCGAAATAAGAAGAAACAACTCGTTTTTGCACGATAACGCAGATTAGTATCAGGTAGTTAGTATCTGGTATCAAGATAAAGAACGCGAAGCCGCTGTAGGATAAAAATACCTATGGCGGCTTTTGTATTTAATTGAAAATAGTATGTAATATGCCGGTACTATTGCGTTACTGTTCCCTGCTGGTTTAAAGCAACTAATGCAGATTGAAGCGATTGTAGTTTTATCTGCGCTTTGTTTAAGCTGAATTGGGCATTGTTTAATTGATCTGTAACTAGTTTAAACGCTTTATTGATAAACTCATATTTAGCGCAGTTATCTTCGTGTACTTTATAAAGCAACGCCGCCAAACCACGTGGCTGTTTACCCCAAATAGCACCGAGTAACTGGTTAGCCTGGTTAGCAACGTGCGCAGTGGCGGCATCACTTTCAGTGCTGGTAGCCTGGGCAGCAAATGTACTTTTTAAAGCTATCAGCATAAGGGCTATCGCGTTATTTGCATCAGCGCCGGCGGTACCAATCATCGTAATTAAATCGTCGGATATAAGCGGGTTCAATGCTTTATTACGGATTACGAGGGCCGATAGTTTATTAAGTAGCTGAACCGAATATATGAGTTTATCTACTAAGGCTTTCACCTCCAACGCTACCTTGTCGTTAGCAACAGCTACGTTATGTACCTCCTTTAGTATAGTAGTTGAGTTGGTCTGTAAATCTTTTGCAAGCTGTACAAGTTGATGTGCAAGGTTGTAATTGTTATTACCTGTAGTTCTGTTAGTATCGGCGATAGTTAAAGACGCATGTAAATTGTCTAATTTATGTGTAAGTGAATTTACGGCAGCTTGTTGGCCATTAACTTCCAGTTGGGCGTCAAGCACCTGGCTGATAAGTAAATTTAGGTCTGCCTGCTTTGGGTTCGAAATACTATTTAACGGTTCTTTAACCGCGCTTAAACGTGTTGTCATTTTTTCGAAAATTAGTTTTAGCTTATCAAATATTTAAAGCTTGCAGTTGCGTAAAGGTCTGATAATGCAGGGCTATACCATCCTTGTTTTGCTTCTTCTGGTCCGCTGTATACAGATAAAATAACCGGTATATAGTATCTGTTATTTACCAGGAGGCTGCCAAAATTATCAGTCGTTGCCGGAGTAATTTCGGCACTGTAATTTATGGTGTTGTTATCATTGCTTTCATCTTCAACACGTTTAGCAATTGTGTAATTGGCAAAGGGGGTATTTTGGGCCAGCGTGCTGGTAAATACAAAATCGGGTGTATTCTTTTTTATTTTGCTTTCCCTGGCTTTTTTTACAGGTAACAATATACATTGGTACCGCACATTTAATTCAGTTTCTTCGGCAGGCATAGTAAATTTCACTACATGTGATGGCCATTGCCCGGCATTATTTTCTGTACTTGCCAAATTTGTACTTTCAACCCGTATATGACTGCTGTCTGGCGCCTTTAAGGCAATATTCATTGCAAACGGCAGCGATGGTGCCGAAAGAAAATCATCATAGATGTTTGTTCCCGTTTTATACGCATTCGTAAATACACCCAACACAAATGCTGTATACGCCTGACCCCGATTTATAGGTTCGTCATCGGTATCCCATGTGTTTTCAATAGCAATTTGCTGTGTTATGCTTTTATTGCTGGCTATGCTATCAACGCTAATGCAGCAGCGCGCTTTATCGGTGAGCAATTGCTGGGCGTTTGTGATATTGAAAGTGGAGCTTTTGCGTTTCTTAACCAATATAATAAAATAATCCTGAACAGGGCGCTCGTTGATTTCGGCGGGTTTAAACGGGTTGTGTAAGGGGGTAAACAATACTGTAAAATTGATTCCGTTTGTATCGTCGGTAATTACTCTTAAATCGAGATTGAGGGCAGCGTTGGCTTTCATGTAGCCCGATTTTATGGCAGCAATGTCAGTTTTTTTATCGAGGTATGTGCCTTCGGTAATCTTTGCGGCTACAGCCGATGCAGCCAGGTTATTAACCTCCTTATTTAAATTTTGCCAGGCGCTATCAAAATCAGCAGATGCTATTTTAAGTAAATTGCCTGTTGATGAACTTATACTTTTTGCCTGGTCATAAACACCGGCAAAGGGAACCTCGGTTATTTGTGCAGTAGCATTCATAACCTGTTGCGATAATAGTTCGGCATGATAGGCCGTTTCGTTCATCAGATCATGCACGGTTTTTGCAATTTTTAATATTTTATCACCATCATTTGCTGCCGTCAAAATGCTGAAAATTGATGCCACATCACTTGCCAGTTTGATAGTGGCATTAGCTGCAGCCTGCACGTTTGCTGCTGTTACAGCCGTATTGGTAACTGCCTGCCCTCCGCACAGGTTGGCCTGATTGGCACTTGCCAGTATATTAGTAGCCAGGTTGTTTACATTAGTCGCATTTTTTTTTACAGGCGCGTTGCTATTATCTAACTGAATTTTTGAATCAGCAAGTTTTTGTATAGTTGTAATTTCTGCACCTTGTGCGTAATATAATTCAAACAAGCTGGCATCATATTCACTTTGTGCGTGTGTTAGTTCAACTGCCTGGCTTTCCAGCACCGAGGCTGCAACATCAAGTAGGTTTTCATTATATGGATTCATGTTAAAATATCAATTGGTTCAGGATTTATATAAATTGGATGCTGAAAAAGAGTCGGATTTTAGATCATATAAATATATTGTTTTATTACTAAAACTTTTTGAAAGGGCCGGATTTTGGTATTGAGCATCAACTCAACTATAAAGCATTTATGAAAATCTTGCTGCTTGCTGCTAACTACTTGGTACTTCTTGCCGGTTATAACCTATTCTAAAAAGTTATAGCTATTGCTAAACGTTGCTTTTACAGCTATATTTGTATATTATTCACGATTTAACGGTAAATTATTTTGGATTTATTTGATAAAATAACAAAAAGCTTAGGTGGGCCATTAGGGCAGCATCAAAAATGGTCACATGGTTATTTTTCATTTCCTAAACTGGAAGGGGAAATTGGACCGCATATGCAGTTCAATGGGAAAGAGCATTTGGTTTGGAGCCTTAATAATTACCTGGGTTTAGCCAATCACCCACAAGTAAGGGAAGCTGATGCTAAAGCCGCTACTGATTATGGTATGGCTTACCCTATGGGTGCCCGTATGATGTCTGGAAATTCTATCCACCACGAAGAGCTGGAAAACAACCTCGCTACTTTCGTAGGCAAACAAGCAGCATTTTTACTGAACTACGGTTACCAGGGAATGGTATCTATTATAGATTCGTTGGTTGACAGGAACGACGTTATTGTTTATGATGCCGAATCGCATGCCTGTATTATTGATGGCGTGAGGTTACACATGGGCAAGCGTTTTGTATACCAGCATAATGATATTGAAAGCTGCAAAAAGCAGTTAGAACGTGCTACAAAATTAACCGAGCAAACCGGTGGTGGCATATTGCTGATCACCGAAGGTGTTTTTGGTATGTCGGGCGCGCAAGGTAAACTGAAAGAGATCATAGATCTTAAAAGAGATTTCAATTTTCGTTTATTGGTTGATGACGCACATGGTTTTGGTACCATGGGTAAAACGGGCGCAGGTACACATGAAGAGCAGGATGTTATTGAAGGTGTGGATGTCTATTTTGCCACCTTCGCCAAATCAATGGCCGGCATAGGCGCATTTGTTGCGGCCGATGAAGAGATAGTTCACTTTTTACGTTACAACATGCGTTCGCAAACTTTTGCCAAAGCGTTACCAATGCCAATGGTGCTGGGCTTAAAAAAACGTTTTGAGCTGCTGGTATCGCAACCAGAGTTACGCGAAAAATTATGGCTTATTTCATCAACTCTGCAAAAAGGCTTAAGAGAAAGAGGCTTTAACCTTGGTGTTACCAATACCATGGTTACCCCCGTGTTTTTAGAAGGCGACCTTTACGAAGCAACCAGCCTAACCCGCGACCTGCGCGAAAACTACGGTATTTTCTGCTCTATAGTGATCTACCCGGTTATTCCAAAAGGGTTAATATTATTAAGGTTAATACCAACCGCTATGCATTCGCTGGATGATGTGCAACGCACCCTTGATGCCTACACCGCCATGGGCGAAAAGCTGAAAGCCGGCTATTACAAAGAAAACAAGCTGGAAATAGCTGTTTAGATGTGCAGATTACAGATGTGCAGATTTAAAATGATTATAGATGAAAGGCCTCAATTTTGAGGCCTTTCGTTTTGGTGTCTAATACACTGTAATTGTAAGTAAGTATGTTCTCCTGGCGTGATTTTACCCGCATCCGCACATCTGAAATTTGCATATCTGCAAATCAAAAAGCTTAGTGTTTAAAAAATGTAAGATAAACCTGTTTAACAATATGGTATGCGGCAAATGCGAAAAACAGTATGGCGATGCCTGTATTAATAAACCTATTGCTTAGCGCAAATTTACTTTGCATGTACCGGGCAAACCGGGCGTACAGAAAAAGGCATAAAAAAGCGCCCGCAGCAGAGCCTATACTAAATATTACTAAGGCAACCTTACCGGTAAGTATCCATTCGTGCGTAATTAGGTAAGTGCCCGTTATCATCCAAAATGGAATCTGTACGGGGTTTAAAAAGCCCAGTAAAATGCCGTATTTAATACTGTCATGTTCAGATTTGCGGGGCTCTGGTGGTTTTTTGCGGTGAATCCAGGTAATGGTACCCATAACGCTAAACAAAATAACCATTATCCAGTCGATGATCACGCTTAGGTGCATCTGGCTCGATAGCCAGTCGGCAGCATGCATAATAAAGTAAGTAAAGAAAAATTCTACACACGAAAAAGCGATGATGAAGCGTAACGCCTCCTTCATACCGCGATTTATAGTAAGCTGTAAAAGAGCCAGGTTAATGTTGCCGGGTGGTATGTAACCAATAAAGTTTGCTATAAGCCCGATGAAAAAGGTAAGGAATATCATTGGCGCAAAGATAATTTTAAAATGGGCAAAAATGTAATTTGAAAATTTGAGTATTTGAAAATTAAAAAACTGCTGTGTTTTTAATTTTCAAATTTTCAAATTAACTAATCTTCAAATCAATGTTCCGTACATTTGCGTCAATATGCCAACTGATAAAATAGTTTCCTTACTTCCGTCTGCAACCGAAATAATATGTGCCCTTGGGCTTGAAGCTAACCTGGTAGGGCGCTCGCACGAGTGTGATTATCCCGAATGGGTAAAACAGCTGCCGGTTTGTACCGAAGCTAATTTCCCGGATGGCTTAAGCAGCGCGGCTATTGATGTAAAGGTAAAGGAGATATTGGCCGATGCCTTATCGGTTTATACCGTAAAGCGCGAACAGATCAAACAACTGGCTCCCGATGTAGTAATAACCCAGGATCAGTGCGAGGTTTGCGCGGTATCATTAACCGATGTTGAACTGGCCTTAGATAATTACCTCGATAAAAAGGCCCGTATCCTATCGTTGCAGCCAAATAGCCTCTCTGATATCTTTAACGATATCAGCATCATAGCCAGTGCACTTAACGTGCCTGAAGCCGGCGCCGATCTGTTGGAGTTACTGAACGAGCGTATAGACATCATCAAACACAAACTAAAATTTGCCGATAGCAAACCAACTGTGGCCTGTATCGAATGGCTCGATCCCATAATGGTATCTGGTAACTGGGTACCCGGCCTGGTAAGCATAGCCGGCGGTACACCAATGCTGGCGCAGGATGGTAAACATTCGCCCTATGTAAGCTGGGATGAAATTCGTGAGCAAAACCCCGAGATCATTGTAGTGATGCCTTGTGGATTCTCTATAGAGCGTACATTAAAAGAGATTGATATACTAATGCAACTGCCCGGCTTTGCCGATATGAAAGCCGTTAAAAATAACCAGCTGTACATAGCCGATGGCAACCAATACTTTAACCGCCCTGGCCCCCGTATTGTAGATTCTATCGAGATACTGGCCGAGATCATCAGGCCTAAACAATTCGCTTTTGGATATGAAGGTGAGGGATGGATTAAGTTTGGGGTATAAGGCGGTTGGCATTATAGGGTTTTGAGAATACGAGGTTTTACGACTTTATTTTGGGCTACTGTTGCAGTTTATAAAATGTGACAATTGGTAATGTGTTGATTTTTAATTAAATATCATTTTAGAGTGTTTCACTTGTTGCGCAACACTTTTTTATCTCCGCTCAACAATAATATTTCAACTTATTAAAATTATTTAAAAAGTTATATATATTTACGTGCCCTTTATTACAAAACACTAAATCCATATGCGCAAGATCTTCACCCTGATGCTGGTTACGGCATTTTTTTTGAGTACAGCTTTTAAAATTATTGATGGTATAAAATTTAACGCTGCCGACCTGCACATAAGCTGGGAAGTAATTGATAATAACTATCAGAACAAAAACGAAGCATTAACAGCACTTATAATCACCAACTCGGGTAAAGATGTTTTGCCAGCCGGCGGATGGAAGTTTTACTTTAACTCGGGCCGTGGTTTTACCGAGAACGCGGTTAGCGGCAACGCTAAAATAAACCAGGTAAACGGCGATTTATACAGCATTACCCCAACCAATGGATTTAAAGACCTTAAACCCGGCGAGTCTGTCCGGATAGAATATGTTAATGAGGACCCGGTAGTAAATGTTACCGATGCTCCCGAAGGTATTTATATGGTTTGGGATGCCCAGGCCGAGAAGGGCTACAACATTGGTTCGTTCGATATAAAACCTTACAAACCTACCTATGCCGGTTTAATTACACCCGAAATTGTTTTCGACAGGAATAAAACGGTTACAGATATAGCTGCCAACCAGCTACCTAAAATATTACCAACACCGCTAAGCTACAGCGAAACGGTTGGCACATTTACACTGGCTGCAAACACCCATATTTCGGCTGCAGATAAAAGATTTGATAAGGAATTAGCGGTAATTGATAATGAAGTAAAATCTTTATTCGGAAAAAGAGTTGCCAATAAATATGCTGATAACGTTATTTCACTCGAATATAAAGAGGGCTTAAGTGCCGAAGGGTATGAATTGAGCGTTAAGCCATCTGCAATCACCATTCGCGCTTCAACAGCCGCCGGGATGTTCTATGGAATCCAGTCATTTAGGTCATTAATCCCGGTAAGTGCACTGGCAAAGGTTTCTTCGTCTGTACAGATACCATGTTTAGAAGTTGCAGATGCACCCCGTTTCCCGCATCGTGCTGTAATGCTGGATGTGGCCCGTAATTTCCAAACTCAAAAGCAGGTAATCAAACTGATTGAGGCAATGAGTCTTTATAAGCTCAACGTATTGCACCTGCACTTAACAGATGATGAAGGCTGGAGGATAGAGATCCCATCGTTACCAGAACTTACTTCGGTAGGTTCAAAACGTGGCCATACATTAGATAGCAAAAATCACCTGCCTGCATCACATGGTTCGGGCCCGGATGTAAATAATCCTTACGGTACCGGTTTTTATACCAAGGCAGAGTATATCGAAATTTTAAAATATGCTACTGAACGCCACATTACGGTGATACCGGAGATTGAAACCCCTGGCCACGCCCGTGCATCAATCAAAGCTATGGATGCCCGGTACAATCGTTTGATGGCCGAAGGCAAAAAAGAAGAAGCCGGTAAATATTTGCTGAGCGATCCGGATGATAAATCAGAATATCGCTCGGTGCAGTATTGGAATGATAATGTGATCAACGTATCGCTGCCATCAACCTATACCTTTGTAGAAAGGGTTGTTGATGACCTGATAAGTATTTATAAAGAAGCAGGCGCGCCATTGCCAAACATTCACTTTGGTGGCGATGAAGTGCCGCCTCACGTTTGGGAAAAATCACCGGCTTACCTGGCTTTAAAGGCCACCCATCCCGAGATCCAAAACACCGGCGATCTGTGGTATTACTTCTACGGTCGTGTTAACCAGATCCTGAAATCAAAAGGTATCCATTTATCGGGCTGGGAAGAAATGGCCCTGCGTAAAACCACATTGGATGGTAATGCTACTTATGTGCCTAACCCCGATTTTACGGGCGAACATTTGCAGGCAGATGTTTGGAACAACGTATTAGGCGGCGGACAGGAAGATCTGGCCTATAAGCTGGCAAATGGTGGTTACAAGGTAGTACTTACCTGCGTTACCAATTTATACTTCGATATGGCCAACTACAAATCATTCGACGAGCCAGGCTACTATTGGGGCGCATTTTTAGGTATTGATAAATTTTACTCCTTTATCCCTTACGACTATTTTAAAAACGCCGATGTAGACAGAAACGGCGCGCCTATTAGCCAAAGCATATTTTTAGGAAAGCAACGCCTTACCGATTATGGCAAAAGCAACATCATAGGTCTGCAAGGCGCATTATGGGCCGAAACAGTTAAAGGACCCGAGCGTATGGATTATATGATTTTCCCCCGCCTGTTTGGCATGGCCGAACGTGCCTGGGCGCCAGACCCGGCATGGGCTACCGAAAAAGACCCGATAAAAGCTAAGCAGGAGTATGAGTTAGCATGGTCTACCTTTTTGAATGTTTTAGGCAAAAGAGAAATGCCTCGTTTAAGCTATTATAATGGCGGTTACAATTATCGGGTACCAAAACCTGGTATCAGCCTGCAAGATGGTAAATACTCAAGTAATATTGAGTTTCCGGGTTTAACTATCCGCTACACCACCAACGGTAAAGACCCCGATGCAGGTAGCAAAATTTACACCGGCCCGGTTGATTATAAAAGCGGCGAAATAAAGTTCCGCGCGTTTGATCCAAAAGGGAGGGGAGGCAACGTAGCCACCGGCGGCGAAGCTGCGGAAGGCAAAAAGCAAGGTTCTACTTTATAAGTCTGGAGTCCGAAGCCTTAAGTCGGAAGTCAAAAAAGAACAAAAAAAATCCGCAATTCAAAACAATTGATTGCGGATTTTTTTTGCCACCAATGACCAATGACCAATGACCAATGACCAATGACCAATGACCAATGACCAATGACCAATGACCAATGACCAATGACCAATGACCAATGACCAATGACTAAACCGTTGGATACCTGCGTTTCAGCAAAGTATAAAATTTCTCGGTAGTAGCCGCTTTGCTGTCCCAGTTGTTTTTGGCAACGTAGTTGGTTTTTAAAAAACGTTCGGCCTCATCAAAGGTGTTAAAGCGATTTACTATTTCAATGGCTTCACTGTAGGCCAGGCTATAGCCGTTAAACAGGTCTTTAATGTAAAGCAGCTTATCATTCAGATTAATGGCCGATTTTAGGTCGGTAATGGGTAATATATTCACGGGCGATGCCACCCGATTATTATCCCTTTCTGCTATTTGTGCCGAAATTTTTTGATTAAAAGTAAGCACTTTATCTGCCTCCGTTGGTTCTGTTTTGGCAACCATCGGTTTAAATAGTTCGGGTTGTGGTGCAGGTGTTGGTTCTTCAACAATAGGTTCTGCTACTTCAACAGGCTCTTCAATGGTAACTACAGGTTCTATGAGCTCTATTTCTTGCTGCGGCTCAATGGCTTCATCCAAAACCAATTCCTGCTGTACTATTTCTGGTTCTTGTCTTTCAAACGAATACGAATCAGCACTTGAACTGCCGGTGCCAAGGTTAATTACCGGGGCGGGTTCTTCTTTAATGTCAAGGGGTTCTTCAATTTCGGGTTTAACCGGGTTGTATGGTGCCAAAACCGGAGGTTCGGCTTCTTTAGTTAGTTCGAGTTTGGTTTCAACAATAGGTTTTTGCTGTACAACGGGCTCAAAAAAACGGCGTTCGTATATAGGTTCCTGTTTTAGTGAAGCCGTAATTGGGGCTGCTTTTGGTTCTTCAATAACCGGCTCGGGTTTTGCAACCGGTTCCGGTATATCGGCAGGGGCGGGCTTGCGCTCGTGAATTTTGCGGAGTATTTCGGCATGATCTTTCAAAAAATGAGCATTGGCAACAAAAAGCTCCAGTTCAAGTTCGTTCAGATCACTGCTTTCGGCTTTAAGGTAATCATATTGGTCATTAAGCTCTTGTAAAATGCCGCCTATCTTTTTAAATACATCCATTTGCTTCATGGCTTCAATGTTAGAAAAATACTTACCAAAAATAGGATAAAATCCTGATATTTGACGTCTTGTTAAAGGTTATGTGCTGCATAAACAGCCCTTACATAAACGCAAACAGTTTCAATTTGTGTTGATGATCCTTCCCTTTTAAAGCTTAACATTTAGGGTTTAAATAATCGGGATTTAAAGTTAACCACCGCGGTTTCGAATTTATCGGACTTAACAATTAGAGTTTATAGTTTAAGATTTAGAGTTTTATTTTAATAATGGTTTACCACGAGGATATTTTTAGGCGTAAAAGCGAATCAGGAGGCAGTATAGAATTGATCTGCGGGTCGATGTTTTCTGGTAAAACCGAAGAACTTATCCGCAGACTTAACCGTGCACGGATAGCTAAATTAAAGGTGGAAATTTTTAGCCCTAAATCAGATACCCGTTATGGCGAGGATGCTATTGTATCGCACAACGCCAATAAATTTTCTTCAACTGCTGTCGACAGTGCTTCGGCTATACTGCTGCTGGTTAATGATGCCCATGTTATAGGTGTTGATGAAGCTCAATTTTTTGATGACGAGTTGCCGGAGGTTTGCACCATATTGGCTAACCGCGGCATCCGTGTAATAGTTGCCGGCCTGGATATGGATTTTAAAGGCCGGCCGTTTGGCCCTATGCCCGCTATTATGGCCATAGCCGAATCTGTTACCAAACTGCACGCCGTATGTGTTCAGTGTGGCAACCCGGCCATGTACTCGTACCGTCTTGTGCCCGATAATAGCCGCATTTTGTTGGGCGAAAAAGAAAGCTACGAGCCTCGCTGCCGCATTTGCTATAACAGCTAAGTTGTTTGGTTTATAATAATTTTCTGTATCTGTATAATTGCTAAAACAAAAGGTAGTCCTTTGTTTGTTATACCTGCGATTGATTTTAAAAATGAATTATATGAAAAAAATATAATTAAAAATTAAATTCATTATATTCGTTTACAACAGCAAATACTTATGGCCAAGAAGATTTTAGTGATCGAAGATGATAAAGACATCCGCGATACCATAGTTTATGTTTTGGAAGAGGAAAAGTATGAAGTAGTTGCTTCGGATAATGCCCGCGTCCTTAAAAAACTGGGCGAGATAAAGCCCGACCTTATACTGCTGGATAACTGGCTTACCGATTGGAAAAGTGATGCCAGTGGACAGGAGATAAGCAAGGGATTAAAAAGCGACCCAACAACCAGCCATATCCCCGTGATCATTGTATCGGCAGTAAACAATATTGAACAGATAGCCAAAGATGGTAATGCCGATGGCTATCTCAAAAAGCCATTTGATCTTACAACGCTTATAGCTGTAGTTAAAAAATACACGGAAATATAAAAACCCTACATAACAAAAACGACCTCCCGAATTTCGGGAGGCCGTTTTTGTTTAAAGCTTAACTCCAAAGCCTATGTTAAATGTTCTGCCATCGGCGGGGAGTATGCCCGGGCCGGGGTACATATTAATACGGCGGGTAAAGTATTTAGCATTAAACAGGTTGTTGATGTTGGCGCTGATGTGGTAGTTTTTAAGGAAGCTGTAGTTAAATGCCCAATCTACTACGTGGTAGGCTGGTACAATGCCGGTAGCTCCTGTAGCGTTAAATACCGTGTTATTGGCATCGCTAAAGCTTTTGCTGGTATAGCTTAGTTGCAGGGTGCTGCTAACCGGGCCGCTTAAAAAGGTAAGGCCAGTGCGGTTTATCCAATCTGGTACATTCTCTAAATTATTGCCAGCCAAGCTAATGTTTTTGCCAGATGCATTGATGGAGCCGCTGGTATAGCGGCCATGTGTATAAGCCAGGGAATTAAACAAGCGGATATCGCTGCCAGCGTGTTGGTTAAACGAGCGAAGTAACGATACCTCGGCATAAGCCTCAATACCTTTGGCCACACCATTGCCAATGTTGGTTAAAAACAGGTGACTTACATTTTGCGCATCTACCTGCGTTAAAGTACCTGCGCGGTTGCCGTAGTAAACATAAAAGCCGTTAACATCGTAATTAAAAACGGTACTGATATGGCCGCGGTAACCCAGATCGATATCATAACCACGGCTATCTTTAATGTTTGGATCAATAATAGTAAGGTTATCTGCCGGGGTAACGGCCGCGTACAAATAAGGGCGGTATGCCTGCGATATATTGCCGTAAAACTGGCTGCCATTGTGTAATTGGTACTGTAGCCCTGTGCCAAAAAGCGGGAAATTGCGATTGCCCTTATAGCCAATTGGAAACGTAGCATTGTTGATAACGCCCGATGTTGTTGATTTGATCACCTCATACCTTACACCCGGTGTAACGGTAAACTCGGGCGTTACCTGAAAAATGTTTTCGGCAAAGGCAGCGTAGTTTAACGAGTGCAACCTCAGGTCGATGCCATAAGGTTTAACCAGGGTTAGGTCAAAATCTGAAGCTATGGTGCCCACACCTTTCTGGCGGCGTTTGGTTGTTTCTTCAAAATAGCGTACACCGGTAGTAAAAGTGCTGTTTAAATCGCCCAATTTGTAGGTATGCAGCAGGCGCGCTTCGGTGGTAAAGCCGGCGTAGTAATCCCTGTCTACCTGGCGGGGGGTAAAAGTTTTTAGGCTGGTATTAACGGTATCTTTAATATTGGGCGTGTTGATAAACTGAACGCTATTACGCTGCCCCAATATTACATTAGAGATAACTTCCAGTTTGGTATTGCTGCTGAAAGCATAGTTGAATAGCAATGCAGGGATGTTGATCTCGGGATTAAAGAAGTTTCTGGCTCTGAAAGATTGGCGGTTATCGGCCTCAAATTGCGCGTCTGTTAAGCCACCGGCAATTTGCTGCACATAATCTGAGCGCGAAAACTGTAGCGCTACGCTGCCTTTGCTGTTAAACTGGTATTTAATGTTGGCGTAGTAAGAGTGATAATCAAAAGCCGCGTTTGGCCGCCAGCCATCGCCCCGGCGGGTAGAGTAAAAGGCGTAATAGCTTACCTTACCCACTTTACCGCCAACGGCATTAAACGAATTAAAGAAGTTGTTAGAGCCTGCCGATTGTTCACTTTCAAAACCAAATACCCTGGTGCTGTCGCCTTCTTTTATTTTATAGTTTACCATGCCCCCAAACTGAGGGCCAAACTGTAAGGCTGCCGAGCCACGCACAAACTGAATTTCGCTAATGGCCTGGAAAGGTACATTGTAATGATTTTCCGGATAGCCAAACGCATCCGAATTGGTGCTGTAACCATTCTGACGCATATTCATTTCTATAGACCGATGCGGATCTGTACCCCGGTTACCTATGTTTAATTGCAGGCCGGCGCCATCCATTTCCCAAACGTTAAGGCCCGGTACTTTGGCAAATACCATACGGGCTGTATTGTTGGCAAGGTTTGCTTTGCCTTCATCCGGGTAAAGCAGGTGTGTTCTTTTACCCGCAAAAATATAGGTGCCTTGTATATTGGGGAGGTTTTTTGGCCTTGCATCTTTAATAATTACACTATCGAGACGCAGTGTATCTTTAACGCTTTTTTGCGCCTGTACATAGCCCGATGCCGTGGTAAGTATGGCCAATAAAGTTACTTTATAAAAATTAGTCATGAGTTTAAATTAGGTGTAATAAGTTTATAGCCCTACCATAGGTAAAATTGCCTTACCCATATGTGTGCTTATAAATAATTTATTTGATAAAGATTGGAGGAGTATTAACAGGTAATAACCTGGGGCGGCTGGCCGTTTATGAGAATGAGCGGCTGGTTAATATCAATAAAAATAAAAGTATTGAGTTTTTGAATGGCCGAGATCCGGGGTGTAAAATTATAGATAGCAACCGGGTGATTATATTTATTATCCACTCCCGATTTTTTGCCCCATGCTTCGTGTGCCTTTTTGCTTACCGGTATGTCATTTAGCTGTTTGGCATATATCACATTTTCGGTAATAAGTTTGGTGGTTTCGTAGTTAGGGATGCATTGCACAAAAACAGTATCGCGGGTTACCTTAAGCTTAACATAGTTGTAGGCAACGCCATGGAACTGTATTTGGCCTGATACGCGGACGTATGATTTCCAATCGTGAATTTGGGGCAGGTGCTGGGGGATTTTTATTTCGATAAGGTTGGTAGTATCGTATTTTCCCTTGCTTATTTGTTCGGTCGCAAATTTATCAGACCTGTAAACCAAATATTGGCTCAATACCATATAGCCACCTAAATTAAAAAGGTGAGCAATGAGTAATATAATGGCGAAGGTTTTTTTCAAGAATGATTCTAAATAAGCACAATGGTAAGTATAATTTTTGTGGATTTATAGTTTAATTGAAAAAATTAAAGCTTATCATTCGCCGGTAAATTTAAATGCCCTGTTCTAAATATATGTTTAAACTTATTAATTTTACTTATGGAATTAGGAATAAGCACTTTTGGCGAGGTACATCCCGATGGAACTGCCGGTAAAGCGATTAACGCCCATAAAAGGGTACAGGAACTTTTAGAAGAGGTTAAACTGGCCGATGAAGTTGGTTTAGATGTTTTTGCCTTCGGCGAACATCACCGGCCCGATTTTGTGATCTCGGCTCCGGAAGTATTTATGGCAGCAGCTGCGGCTATCACCAAAAACATAAAGCTCTCCAGTTCGGTAACGGTACTAAGCTCGGCCGATCCGGTGCGCACTTTCCAGAACTTTGCTACAGTTGATCTTATTTCTGGTGGCCGTGCCGAAATGATTGCCGGTCGTGGTTCTTTTATAGAATCTTTTCCTTTGTTCGGCTTCGATCTTGATAATTATGATGCGCTGTTTACCGAAAAACTGGAAATGTTTTTGCAGATAAACAAACAGGAAATATTAAACTGGGAGGGTAACTTTCGTGCCCCGGTTGCTAATCAGGGTGTTTACCCGCGCCCATTGCAGCAGGCCATTCCGGTATGGATAGGCGTTGGCGGCACCCGTGCGTCGGCCTTGCGTGCGGGCAGGTTAAATTTGCCCATGATCATAGCCATATTGGGTAGTAATCCCAAACATTTTGTTTCATTTGTAGAGGCTTATCGCGAATCTGCCGAAAAAGCGGGGCACGATGTGAGCAAGTTACAGTTGGGCATATCATCGCAGTTTTATGTGGCCGAAGATGCCAGCCAGGCTGCCGATGAATTTTATCCATCGTATGCCGCCCTCATGACCCGTGTTGGCCGCGATAGGGGCTGGTCGCCCATGACCAGGGAATCGTTTGAGTATCTGCGCAGCGACGGTCCATTGGTTGTTGGCGATGTACAAATGGCAGTTGATAAAATTATGCAGCAATACGAGCTCTTCGGTAATACGCGCTTTGTGGCCCAATTAGTAACCGGGCATACGCCGCATGAAAAAATTCTGAAAGCGATAGAACTTTATGGTACCAAAGTGGCACCGATTATACGCAGGGAAACCGCAAAATAAGCATACCGGCATAGATTATACAGGCCTCCGGATGACACCGGAGGTTTTTTATTTACAGCAGAAATTGTGAGCTGCTTAATTTAATACACTAAATCGTTATATTGTGGACTGTTAACTTAAGCCGTTATTATTGCAAATTGCTTTACCTATTATAAAAATAAGGGCGGTATCTCAGTTTGAATTTAATTTGGGGGATTTAAGGGTTTATTGATGTTAGGATGGTCTTTATTATATTCAACCTCCACGGTATCTCCAATCTTAAGAGAGATGTCATGCGAATTACCTTTATATAGATACCCATTAACTTTAAATGAATAAGAATATGAAAACTCCGGCTTTACAGGTTGGTTAGGCATAAAATTCTTTTCATCAATAGTTATTGCTTTTATACGTTGTGGATTGGAACCTAAAAACTTGTCGGTAAAGGAGTTAGTTGCAACTTTATAAATAAAATACCCTATAATCACTAATGGAAAAAGTAGCCAAAAGATGTTTTGAATTTTTTTCATTTTAACAAAAGGCTACTTCGTTGGAGCTCAAATCTATAAATAAGTTTTTAAATTAATCTGTATGTCTTACAATAGCTGAAACTACTTATATATTTAGACGGAAACATATTTCAAATTGATATAAAAAAATAAGCATACTGATCTATCTTTTTGGGATGCCCTAATAAGTGTTCTTATCTTAAAAGGCAACAACTTTTGTGTTTAAATCTGTCGATATCAAACAAATAAACCAGTCAACCCGTTTATCCATAAAACATTATAATGCCTAAGTGGATTAAAATAATATTGAAAATAGTGGGTGCTTTAGTGGCAGTGGTTATTATTGCCTTTGTGGGTATTTCTATGTATATCACCTTCAATAAAGAAAAGGTGCTTAAACTCATTACCGCCGAATTGAATAAAAACCTTAACGGCACGCTCACAATTGGTAAACTCGATCCTGCCTTTTTTAAAGGTTTCCCGGGCGTTTCTGTTAGCTTGCGCAATGTAGTTATTAAAGATAAGCAATGGGCAGTACACCACCACACTTTGCTGGATGCTAAAGATTTTGATGTATCTGTAAATGCCTCTGCTTTGCTGCATGGCAATGTAGAGATCAGTAAAATAGAGATCAGCGATGCCAGTATCGATCTGTTTACCGATAGTACAGGTTACAGCAATACCTCTGTTTTTAAAAGCAAACCAAAAGAAAAAAATGCAGTTAAAGATACCGGCAGCTCATCAACCCAAATAAAACGTTTTGGTCTTAACAACGTAAATTTTACGGTAGATGACCGTAAGGCTTTTAAGCTTTTTAAGTTTGAAGTAAAGGATGTGGATGGCCGCATGCAGTGGCCCGGTACAGGCTGGCACGCTGATATTAGCTTAAGTACAATGGTCAAAAGCTTTTCGTTCAATACAAAACAAGGGAGTTTTTTGAAAGATAAACTGCTTGACGGCGATTTTGATATTACTTACAACCAGGCAGCAAAACTAATTACAGTTGCACCTAAAGGGTTAAAAATTGGAGACGAAGGATTTGTTATAGGCGGCAAATTTAACCTGGCGAAACCAGAGGTAGAATTTGTGCTGAACATTGTTAACGATAAGATTTTGTGGACAAGCGCCTCGCATCTGCTGGCCCCCAATATTACCAAAAGCCTTAACATGTTTAATATAGATAACCCTATAGCCGTTACCTGCGATATTGTGGGAACGTTTGGCGGCGGTGGCGATCCATCTATATTTGTTACTGCGAAGGTAAAGGATAACGTGGTAACAATTCCCGGCGGCAAAATAGAAAATTGCAGTTTTAACGGCGTATTTTCTAATAATTACGTGAAGGGTAAGGGGTTTAATGATGATAACTCGGTTATTAAACTATACCATTTTAATGGCACCTACAAAGAGGTGCCTTTTACTATTGATACCGCTTTTATTGATAATTTAAATACGCCGGTTGCTACGGGTGTTTTCAAATCGCATTTTGATATAGCTAAGCTTAATCATGCCATTGGCGATAACGATTTGCGTTTTACCAAAGGCTATGCCGATTTGAAACTGACCTATAAGGCAGATCTGGTTAATTTTAAGATCTCTAAACCTATGCTGGCAGGTACTATCAATGTAAAAAATGCCGATGTAAGTTATGTGCCGCGTAACCTCAATTTTAAAAATACCAACTTCAGTATCAAATTTGCCGGTAATGATTTATTGTTGAATAACATTCGCCTGCAAACAGGTAGTAGTATTGTGTTTATGGAAGGCCGGGTGAATAACTTTTTAAACCTGTACTATACTGCGCCTGAAAAGATAGTGTTAAACTGGCAGGTGCATAGCCCACAATTGCATTTGGCCGAGTTTTTAGGGTTTTTAAATGCCCGTAGGGCTGATGTGCCGGTTAAAAGCGCGGCTGGCCGTAAAGCCAATATAAACAGTGCCTTAAGTATTGCATTTGAAAAAGGCAAAGCCGAAATTCATTTAAGGGTTGATAAAGTGTACTACAAAAACTTTTTAGCCACAGATGCTACGGCCGACCTTTTAATGGCCGATAACAGTATCAGGGTAAATAACGTAAGTGTAAAGCACGCGGGAGGTTCACTAAAGCTTAACGGTAACTTTGTGCAAAACGGTACCGTAAATGATTTTACTGTGAATACAAAGGTTGATAATGTAAATACCAGTGGCTTTTTTGCGGCGTTTAATAACTTTGGGATGAAAGAATTTACCTCCAAAAACCTGAGTGGATTTTTATCGGCACAGGCTCACCTTACCGGTAAAATAAACGGGGCGGGTAATATAGTGCCTGGTACGTTGCAGGGCTTAACCACAGTAAACCTTAAACAGGGGGCGCTGTTAAACTTTTCGCCAATTACAAGTGTGGGGAAATTCGCATTCCCTTTTCGTGACCTTAAGAACATCAGGTTTGCCAATTTGGATATGAAATTTAATATTGATGGCGATAAAATTGATATCAGCCCGATGCAAATTAACTCCAGTGTGCTTAATATGGACGTTGCCGGCGTTTACTCGTTATCAAAGGGCACCAATATTGCTATGGATATACCGTTGCGTAACCCTAAGGGAGACACTGCAATTGTTGATGTAACCGAACGGAATAAAAAACGTATGAAGGGTATAGTGCTGCATATTTTGGCAGCAGATGGCGACGATGGTAAAATAAAAATAAAATGGAACAAGAATCACGATAAGGATAAAAAAGATGACAAAAACACAAGTGAAAAAGGCTTCGAATAACCATAAAAAAGGCATGATGTATACCTCATTTATAACAAATAAAATACATGTATTTGTGACACAATAATAGCAATTGATTGCGTATCTTTGTGCATCCATTTAAGAGAGATCACATTTGATTACATACTTACCGGTAACTGCACAATATATCAATACGGTAAATACCGCGCATCCTACTGCAATAAAGTCAAAAGCCAACCTGCGCATCATCAGTATCCAGGGTTCAGAAAAAATTATAGGAGCACAGTTTAATGATCATATTTTTTATATCGCAGGTTAAACCAACCGTGTAAATTCTTATCGGACTAATATTAGCTGAAATAAATCTATTCAATACAATGAGACAACTCAAAATATCCCAATCCATTACCAATCGTGAATCTCAATCACTTGAAAAATACCTTCACGAAATTGGTAAAGTAGATTTAATATCTGCCCAGGAAGAAGTGATCCTGGCGCAAAAGATCCGTGAGGGCGACCAGGCTGCATTAGAGCGTTTGACAAAAACAAACCTTCGTTTTGTGGTATCTGTGGCAAAGCAATACCAAAACCAGGGCCTTACTTTGGGCGATTTAATTAACGAAGGTAACTTAGGTTTAATTAAAGCGGCTAAACGTTTTGACGAAACAAAAGGCTTTAAATTTATTTCATACGCGGTATGGTGGATTCGTCAGTCTATATTATCTGCCGTTGCCGAGCAATCACGTATTGTGCGTTTACCATTGAACCAGATTGGTTCATTAAGCAAAATTCACAAAGCGGCATCTAAGTTAGAGCAAGAATTTGAAAGACAACCAACACCAGAAGAACTGGCCGAGGATCTTGAAATATCTGTTGATAAAATTGCCGATTCATTAAGCAATGCAGGTCGCCAGGTATCTATGGATGCGCCGTTTATCCAGGGTGAAGAAAATACATTACTTGATGTTTTGCAAAGCACCGATGCAGCAACCGATACCGAACTGATGATGGATTCATTATCACAGGAGATCAAACGCTCATTAGGTATCCTTGCCGAGCGCGACCGTGAGGTTATCATCTTATTCTTCGGTTTAGGTGGTTATGCCGCCCATTCGTTAGAAGAAATTGGTGAAAAATTTAATCTTACCCGCGAGCGTGTACGCCAGTTAAAAGATAAGGCGTTGATGCGTTTACGCCACAACTCTAAATCAAATCTTTTACAATCGTACCTGAACTAAGCGATTCTTTAAAATATAAAAAAACGTGGATGGTGAAAATCATCCGCGTTTTTTTGTGGAAATAACTTTGTCGTTGCGAGCGATAGCGTGGCAATCTCGTAGCCAATGCATGTCGGATTTATAGTTAGAGGGTCGGTACGCTACGCTTATAATGACATAATTTGTAGGCATTCCCAAGCCCTATGCTACAAAAAAAAGCATCTGCTCTTTTCAGAACAGATGCTTGTACGATTATAATAATAGTTTATTGATTAACCTACTTTTACATTTACCGCATTTAAGCCTTTTTTACCTTGCTCTACATCGTAGGTAACGCTATCATTTTCACGGATAGTGTCGATAAGGCCTGAGGCATGTACAAAAACTTCGGCACCACCATTTGTTGGTACGATAAATCCGAATCCTTTGCTTTCATTGAAAAATTTTACTGTTCCTTGCATTATATTTTTATTTAATTAGGCGAATGTACAGTTAAATAATTAACAATCTGCTATGAATAAGGCAATTAAAGTTTTACGCTGACAAATGGCTGTAAATAATAAAGGCCCGTGGAGTTATCCGGGGCCTTTATTATTAGCATGTTAGCATTTTATTAATGCGCTAAAGTGGCGCTGCTATATAGGTGATATTCGCCCGGTGCAAGTGTTACCGAGGTAGCCAAACTAGTAATATTTATAGTAGCACCGGTTAAAACATCAGTAAAAATACCCGTACCGGGGAAGGTGACATTTGCCGTTTGGGGTACTACATCAAAATTACCCATTACCTCAACATTGGCGCTGGCATCTTTTAACTGGATGGTTTTAATATAGCTGGATAGATCGTAAGTGTAATTGGTAGATGCAAATACGGCGTTCTTTTTACGCATGTTAATCAGTTGCGAATAGATGCTGTATAAATGGCGGCGCTGTGGGTCGGTATTATAGTTCCACAAAATTGGTTTATCCGCGGTACGTTCATTGTCGGTACCAATGGTTTGATCGTAGCCCAGCTCGCCAAACTGCCATATCATTTTAGGCCCCGGTACCGATAGCAGGAACGTTGCAGCCATTTCTTCGCGCTTTAGTCCGGTTGGGATGTCTTTAATATTATAAGTGGCAGCAGCGTTTCCATAGGCCTCGTTTTTAAACATCAGGCGTTCTTCATCATGGCTTTCAAAATAGCCTACCAATTGGTAAGGCAGCGTGAATGTATGTTGATCATAAAATATTCCCTGAAAGTTCCAATCGGTATTGTAGCCCATTGTAGCCTGGTTGGCATTATAGTTTAAGTTGTTCCATGGTATCATGCCTTCGCCGGCAAGCTCTTTCTCTTCCTGGTTGGCTGCAAAGTGCTCCAGTATTACATAAAAGTTATTGTTATCGATGCTTTTGATGTAGTTGTTATAATCTTTCCAGATGGCTACGCGGCTGGCATCATATTGGCTCCAGGCAGCTACGGCTGCATCGCCGCTGGTGCCGTAGTTAACCTGGGTAAAACCTTTTGAAAGATCAAAACGGAAACCATCTATTTTATACTCCTGCATCCAAAATTTAAGCACGTTTTTTACAAAATATTTGGTGGCGGCGCTTTCGTGATTAAACTGGTACCCTACGTTGTAGGGGTGGGTAGGATCTACATTGTACCACGGATTGTTGGATGCCGGTTTACCTGCGGCTGTATTAAAATACATTTGCACCATGGGCGATTGGCCGAACGAGTGATTAAGCACTATATCCTGTATAACGGCTATACCGCGCGCGTGGCACTCATCTATAAATGCTTTTAAAGCATTTTTTGTACCATAGTACTTATCGGGCGCAAAGTAAAATGATGGATTATATCCCCACGATTCATTGCCCTCAAATTCGTTTATGGGCATCAGCTCAATGGCATTTACGCCGAGATTTGAAAGGTAATTTAGGGTGTCTTTTAATGTTTGATAATTGTGTTTAGCAACAAAGTCACGCACCAAAAGCTCATATATCACCAGGTTTTTTTTCTCGGGGCGGGTAAATGTTGGCACTTTCCAGCTGTAGGTTGGCTCGTTGGCAAGCAGCACACTCACGTTACCTGTAGTTTTGCCGGTAGGGTAGGCTTTTAACCCAGGATAAGTTTCGGCGCTGATGTATTTATCATTATCAGGATCAAGCACTTTTTGAGTGTATGGATCGGCCACTTTAAGACTGCCATCAATTAAATACTGGTAGGCGTACTCGGTATTTGGGTCGAGATTGTCTATCTGTATCCACCAGTTTTTACCATCGGGTGTGTGGTTCATGGCGTATTTGGCGCCCGCTGTCCAGCTGTTAAAATCGCCTATTACGCTTACCGATGTTTTTGATGGAGCGTATAAATTTAAAATAACCGATTTGCCGGAGTTGATATAAGTAACCCCGTCAACGGCACCGGCAGGCAGGGCTTTGCCACCGGCAACCACCTTAGTGGTGTCTCCGGGAACGTTCCCGGAGTTGTCCCCGGAAGAAGGTTTCTTGCATGAAGTAGATCCAATCACCAAAAAGGCGACCAGCAAAAAGTAAACATTTTTGATTATCATATTTTGTGTTTATAAAATTGGCTCTATAAAAGTAGCCCGATTTTTTATTTAAAGTACAGGATTACTGAAAATAAAATTTTCGCCGGTATAGATATTGAAATTTATACTTTGAATATCAGGTATTTAACAAAAGTATAAATTTAGCTTTAAACAAACAATAGCCAATATTTATGAAAGGTAGAAGGAGCAAGACTAACGGACAACTAAGAAGAAATGATAATGGAGGTTTATTGAGGTAACGTTTATCGGATCTATTACTGTTAGATTTGGCCATTTAATATCTTCCGGACATATAGTAAGCTAGCTATTAGTTACTCAATTGTGCATTTGGGTGGTGCTACCATACATGGTACCCAAAGTATATTTAACTAACCAGACCTGATGCCAATACGGCTATTTTGAGTTTGCAGGTATTAGCACTCGAGGGTGGATATATAAGAATCATTGCACTCAAGAAATAACCTGCAGAATACCTACGCTTGTTGTTTCTTTTTTACCTTTTCTAAATTTCTCTTCACCATAAATTGAGTGATCCTTGTTATCAGATGTAAAGGCATGGGTTTATCAATCGGGAATTGAACCGAACCCTTGGCTCCCTTGTATACCGAAAGTTCTTCTTTAAATTCATTTATTCCGGTTGGGGTAGGATACAGACCAACGTGGTTTTTAAAGCCTGCAAAATAAATAAGGATGCCATGAAGTGTAAAGGCAGGCATAGTATAACTGATCTTTTCTTCGGCACCCGGTGCGGCGTTTTTAATGGTAATACGTACTTGTTGCAAAATTTTTTGAATATCCTCCGGAAAGCCAGAGATATACTCGTCAATGCTGGTGGGTTTTGTTTGCATCGCAGTTTGGTTTTTTTTTAACAGGTTTATTAGCCTTTTGATACTTAAATATACAGAATGTAGGTGAATGCAAAAGATAGAGACTATTTATAGGGCTTATGAACGATGATATTTGAACCTGAGAATAAAAAAATGAAAATAGTTGAAGAAAATTATGCCTCTATAAGTGGTTGATTAATTGGGAGATTGTTTGAAATAAGAGGCCCTGGACGTAACTTTTGTAAACTTTTTTCAAAAAATAATTTTCAAAACCGAAAAAGAAAACTACATTTGCACTCCCGAAACGACGGTATCATAGCTCAGTCGGTAGAGCAAAGGACTGAAAATCCTTGTGTCGCTGGTTCGATCCCAGCTGATACCACACTTTCAAAAGCCTGTTTTCTTTACGAAAATGGGCTTTTTTTATGGTTTTAGGCGTATTTTTGTCCTACTCTTCCATGTCGCTTAATCAAGTGATTTAGCAGTTTAACAAGGTTTTTTTGTTGAATTTGACCTAAATGTTTTACAAATGTTTTACAATTTTTCTCTGGCGTAAGATTTAGTAAACCAGGGTCGCTAAAAAAAATAAAAATGGCTACGGTTCGTGAAGTGGTTTTGCCTCACCAAGGAAAAAAAGATGGCACCTGGAATGTCAAGATAAGAGTATCCCACAAGCGGATAAGTTCTTATATCGACACCATACATTTTATCGGTGCGAAACAGCTCCGAAAGGATTTTACGATAAAGGATTCATTTATCATTGATTTGATAAACCCCACGTTAAAAGAATACCGAGATAAAATCAGTGAGCTTGGTTTGAAACTAGACTATTACAATTCGAAGAGTTTAGCGCACTACCTGGAAAGCGGTGGGCAGGTTCGGGCTGAAGATATCAATGTGATTGCGTTCGGATGGCAACAGGTTGAAAGATTAGTGCAAGCGGAACGGGATGCAAGCGCCGCTGATATGCGCAAAGTACTCTACAGCCTGATGGATTACTTTAAAAGTGAAGTTGTTCCCATTACTGAAATCAGAGCCAAATTCCTCAAAGACTATGAAACATATTTGAAAGAGCCACGGGTATTAACGAGGCCTGATCAGTTTAAAGGGCTTGTGACAAAAAAAGTAAAGGGCTTACAAAGAACAGGATTACATAATCATATGCGTGATCTGCGTATTTTATTTAACAACATAAAAGATTTTTATAATGATGAGGATCTGGGTATTGAAGTTGTTAAACATTATCCGTTTAAGAAATATAAAATCGTAAAGCCATCCAAAAACACGAAAGCCAAACTCACTATCAACCAGGTTCGGGCAATTTTAAATTGCGAGGTTCCTCAAAACAGCAGGATCGAATTAGCTAGGGATTTATCAATGCTCAGCTTTTTTCTCTGCGGAATGAATGCTGCAGATCTATACCGCCTCCCACCAGCAGAGGAAAACATGAAGGACCGAATTGACTACAATCGAAAAAAAACGATGACAAGAAGGGATGATGAAGCTTTTATGAGTGTTTATATCCCGGATATCGCAATTGCTCTATACCGGAAATATGCAGGAAATCTTCAAAAAAGGTACGGTACCGCCCAGGCATTGGACCAGGCCATTTCAAAAGGGATGGTTGGATTACGTAAATTAACCAAGACAGCCGATTTGGGTTTTTATGATTTGAGGCACGCGTTTGCCGATATAGCCCGCAATGTATTGCATTTCGACAAAGATGATGTTGCAGAGGCTTTAAATCATGTTAATCCAGTTAATAACGTTACAGATACTTACCTGGCAAGAAGCTGGGAAATTATCGATGCGATACAATCAGAGATCATTGATTATCTGATTTATAACAGAAAGTCAAAGTTTAAGAAGAAGTTAACAGCGTAGCCGAAAAGCGTTAGATCGAATCTGATTCGATCTAACGCTTTTAAGGGGATCTAATTAATTAAAGAGGGTTTGCTTATTACAGGTATTACCATCCCAATTTTTTAGCGAATGATTTGATCTGTAATAGCCACTATTTGATCTGACAGTTGGGTTGTTTTATAAGTTGTCAGATGTGATTTGTGAATATAGCTTTTTCTCTTCTAAATGCATCGAC
>NZ_JACHCR010000004.1 GCF_014205845.1 Mucilaginibacter cryoferens | reverse complement strand
AATTGTATCTCGGGCATTAGAAACTTAAAAAAAATACACTGAAAATCAACACTTTACAATCATGTCATTATAAGGAGGTACGACGAAGCAATCCCCAAATTACAGGGCGGATTTGAACAGCTACTCTGTATGTCGGGGATTGCTTCGTACCTCGCAATGACGGTAGTGGGGGTGTTGTGCCTGAAAGAAATACACACTGACAATCAATGCTTTATAATCATGTAATTATAAGGAAGCACCAGGGTTAACCAGAAAAAAACAGAAATGACATCTTAAAAAAGATCGTCATTGCTTCGTTGTACCTCGAAATTGATGGCGTCAGAAAATCGTCAATAACTTGCTCAGAAAATTTTATCAGCATTCTAAATCACATAATAATTGTACAAGCCCCTCAATTAAACGCCTGCCTAAACTCCAGCGGCGAAACCTGGGTTTTGATTTTAAACAACTTGCTGAACGACTGCGGATGCCCGAAGCCCAGCTCATAAGCAATTTCACTTACCGATAAATTGGTAGTGGATAGCTTTTCTTTTGCCTTCTCTATCAACTTATGGTGAATGTGCTGCTGGGTGCTTTGGCCTGTAAGCACTTTTAATAAGCCGCTTAAATAATTGGGCGATACATTTAACGCCTCAGCAATGTACGCTACAGTGGGCAATCCTTTTCGGGCTAAGGCATCACCATTAAAGTATGCTGCCAGCGTATCTTCCAGCCTATCGAGGATTTGGTGACTGGCAATTTTACGGGTGATGAACTGGCGCTGATAAAATCTTTCGGAATAGGTAAGTAATAGTTCCAATTGGGCAACAATAATATCCTGGCTAAATTTATCGATGTTGGAATGATACTCCTGCTGGATGTTTTGCATAATACCGCCAATTATTGTTTCTTCCTTCTCAGACAAAAACAGGGCTTCATTTACCGAATAGTCAAAATACTCGTACTGCTTAATGGTTTTAGCCAACGGAGTGTTCCATAAAAAGTCGGGATGAAATAATAACATCCAGCCTGATTGCTTAAGTGGAGTATCGTGTTCAACCTCAATTTTAAAAACCTGACCTGGAGCCATAAAAAACATCACACCATCATTAAAATCATATTCATGCTGGCCATATTTCATCTTCAAATTAAAATTCCGCTTTAATGCTATGGAATAAAAATCCTTTACCAAACTTATTTCGCCTGCGGGCATATTATTAATGGTTTCCAGGTTTATAACGCTTATTAACGGATGCTCTGGCTTAGGTAAATTTCTACCCTGGTGAAATTCGCTGATTGTTTTAAACCTATGTGGCTGCATATTTCCCATATCACAATATACCTATTTTTGGTTAAAGGTGGCTGCAAATTCTTTTGCAAAATCGGTAAGCTTTACCTTGCCAATAGTGGCCGGTTTGTTGCGGTAAAGATCTTCGGTTAATTTGCCGCTGTACTGGCTTGCAAACATTTCTGTTAAGCCGACGGCAATTGCCGGGTTCATGCCAACGGCTTCCAGGCCGCTTTGCATTTCCTGGTCACTTATCAATATCCACTTTAAATTGGGTATACCAATGGCCTCACCTAAAACACTGGCTGTTTGGTTACCGGTAAGTTCGTCGCTTACCACGTAGCGTACTTTGTTGCCTGTTTGTGGTGTTTCCAGTTCTTCGGCTACCGCGGCAGCAATATCTATTGGCGATACCCATACCAGGTTTTCATCCGCGCCATAATTTGCCGCAATAAAGCCCTTATTTTTTATTGTATCTAAAAAACTATATAAATTGTAATAAAAACCAACCGGGCGCATAAAGGTTACCGTAGTACCCGGCAAATTGCCCAGTATACCCTCTATTTGATGATAAACCGCTATAATACCATTTCCCTTATCTAAATGAGCACCAATACTGCTGAGGTTAACCACACGCTTTACGCCCGACGCCTTGATGGCCTGCGCGTAATTATTGCCCATTTTGCGGGCATAGGCATTTACATCAAAGTTATGATCAAAGTAGTTTTGGGGTGGCACCATACAATAAGCGGCATCGGCGCCGGTAAAAGTAGCCGTTAAAAAATCAACGTCGGCTATAGAGCCAATGGCAGCCTTTGCACCTAATGCCTCAATAGCCGCTTGTTTTTCGGGATTGCTGCTAACAACGGTAACCTCGTGTCCTTTTTGCACTAACTCCACTGTAAGTGGTTTACTGATGCGGCCTAATGAACCTGTTACTATAATTTTCATCTGTTTGTTTTTTGTTAGCCCAAAGTTCTGCAGAACACACCGGCCGGGCGTATCCAAATCTACCGTTGTTGTAGCCTAATACTTTACGGACGGTATTTTGAAGCGATTTATTTTGATCCTTAAACAAAAACAAGTCCCGGATGAAAGATTTCATCCGGGACTTGTATCCAATTTATTATTGCACCAGATCACTATTATTTTACAGCCCCGGTAGCTGCGGCTATAATCAAATTGGCAACTTCTTTAGGATGCGATTCGAATACCGAATGGCTTGCGCCCTCAATTTCTACTGTATGGCTGCCGGCACGTTTGGCATACATACGTTCCAGGTCGGGGTTAATAATGCGGTCGGCTTTGGCTACCATGTACCAGCTGGGTTTGGTTCTCCAGGCCGGGTTTTGAATTACAGCATGAAAAACGCCATCGGCGGTAGGCATCTGGGCATTGGCCATAAATTCGGCCTGTTTTTTGGGAATGTCACCGGCAAAATCTGCCGGAAACTGCAAAGGGTCTATATAGTCGAAACCATTAGCCGGTTTTTGTAGTGATTTATAAGCCGACGGCATCCGTTTACCATTATCTGCCTCAGATTCTCCCTTATCCGGCGCGTGGGCGGCAATGTAAACCAGGCCCACAACATGCGCGTTGTTACCTGCTTCGGTTATCAGGCCCCCGCCATAACTATGGCCTACTAAAATGCACGCACCATCCTGTAAATCCAACACCCGTTTTACAGCCGCCAAATCGGCATCAAAGGCCGTTAATGGCTGCTGCACAATACTTACATGATAACCTTTAGCAACCAGTATATCGTAAACCGGTTTCCAGCCCGAGCCATCTACAAACGCGCCGTGCACCAACACTATATTTTTTACCGGTGCAACCTGCTGTGCCTTTACAGGCAAAGTAAATAAGGCGGCCAATGCCAAGCTACAAGCTATCATCATCCGGATTATTCTGTTTAAATTATTTTTCATGATAGATAAAATTGACTGTTAAACTTTTAAACCGCCAAAGATGCTGAACATCATTACCGATAACACGATGAGGGTGATGCCGATATAAAGGCGGTCTTTTTCTAAAATAAAACCTATCAGCGAAAACATTATCCGCAATATGGGCGTAGCAATAAGCACCATAACGCCAAGCTGAATGATACCTTTAGCCTGCATAGCTGTAGCCCCGTGCCATATTGCGCTGCCTGTATTTAACCCGCCCTTTTCGCCAATAAACAATTGGTAGTGGGGCAATGGCATACTGCCCGATTGAATGAGATAAACAATGCCTCCCACAAGCACAATAAAACTGGAAAGTAATACACCATACCGTAATTGCAACCCTATAAATTGCTCTATATCCTGATCGGCCAGGTGGTGTTTTGAAAATATATTTTTCATATCTGATGTTTTAGAATTTATGGTTGTAACCATTGTAGATCATCTCTACGGCCACAAAGGCAATGGCGGTGCAAAAAATGTATTTTAACACCCGGGCGTCCATCCCCGGCAAAATTTTTGAACCTGTAAACGCGCCGGCCAATACCCCAAGCACTACCGGGAACGCGATACCTGCATCCATATAGCCCCTTTGCAGGTAAACCACGGCACTGGCAGCAGCGGTTACCCCTATCATAAAATTACTGGTGGTGGTACTTACCTTAAAGGGAATATGCATGGTAGAATCCATTGCCAGCACCTTAAGCGCGCCAGAGCCTATGCCCAGCAGGCCCGAAAAGATACCTGCAACCGTCATAATAGAAAACCCGGCACCAACGTTTTTGAGATGGTAGCTTACTTCGCCGTCTTTAGTGGGATAGCTGTTGTTGAGCTTAAGTTTATTGGCAGCGGGGCTGCCCACCAACAATGCTTCCTGGTTCTTTTTACGCAGCGTCATGGCTGCAGAAAATAGCAGGATACTGCCAAACAGAATAGCAATGGTGTTGGTAGGGGTATACACTGCTATAAGCGCGCCAACCACGGCCCCAATGGTGGTGGCAATTTCTAAAAACATGCCCAGCCTGATGTTGGTTATACCTTCTTTAACATATGCACTGGCCGCGCCCGATGAATTGGCTATAGATGCCAGTAACGCGGCGCCAATAGCATAACGGATATCAACATGAAAAACCAGGGTTAATAGCGGGATGATGACCACGCCACCGCCTAAACCGGTGAGCGAACCTACCAAACCGGCCAGATAAGCGCCGGCAAGTAATAACAAAGTGAAAGTGAGAATAGTCATGATGTTTAATAATTATTGTTCAAAATATGGGTAATGATCTCAACGGCCTGTTTTTTCTTCCGGGCGCGGATGGCGTTAAAAAGATCCTCGTGCAGGTGATGGCTCATGGCAAAATGACTGATGCCCTGCACCTCGCGCTGCGAAAAAAACGAACGGATGGTTTGCGTAAAGTTTTGGTATAGCCCGGTAAGCACGCTGTTTTTGGCGGCTGTTGCAATAACCATGTGGAAAGCGATATCGGCATTGGCGCAGGCGGCTTTGTCTTCTGTTAATATGGCCTGCTTACGGGCTATCAGCTGCCTGTCCATTTCGGCCACATCATTGGGTGTGTGCAGTTCTGCGGCCAGCCCTACTATTTCCCTTTCTAATAATTTACGCACGGCGTTTATCTCTTCAAAACTGGCGTTTTTTAAACGCTGCTCCATGGGTTGCTGGTCGGCAGTGTCGTTAACATAGGTGCCGTCGCCCTGCTTTACCTGTAACACGCCGGCCATGGCCAGGCTCTTGATAGCTTCCCTTACAGACGAGCGTCCAACGGCATAGCTTTTCATCAACTCGGGCTCGGCGGGAATTTTCTCGCCGGCCTTGTACTTGTTTTCTTTTATATCCTGCCTTATCCGGGCTGCCACCTGGTCAGAAAGCTTCTCCTTTTTCATTGTTGTAATTTTACGCCACAAACATACGATGTATATTTTAAACATCAGATGTTTAAATGAAAAAATATTTTATCAATTACAGCAATATGACATTGGGACGGGAACTGGAATAAAGAAAGTTGATTGAAGAATGCCTGATACGCAGGCGATTATCGACCTATCACTACAGAGTTGAGTGAAAAAAGGAGAAGTAAAAAGCGCCGCACTCTGAGCGGGCGCTATTTAATTAACTATTAACTGAAAGTATCTTCTTAACAAGTATGAAGAAACAAGTAAAGAACGACAAGAGTACCGTGATCTGCAAAAGCAGATCTCCCTTTGGGATTATAGTAGCAATTTATTCATGCAATGCTTAGTTAGCTATTTTATTTACAATGGTAAAAATAGGTTAATACGCACCCGCCAATTGATAAGTATCGGCGAATGACCTATTTATATCGATGAGTGGTGCTTGGGGCTTTGCATAATCAATAGTTGCAGCCAGTATTATGTTAACCGTTTAACGACGGATAGTAATTAGTAGAAAGTCTTAAGTTCTAAGAAGCTGTCTAAAAACACAAAAACAGATCGTCATTGCGAGGTACGAATCAATCCCCAACCTACAGAGTCGCTATGCAAATCCGCCCTGTAATTTGGGGATTGCTTCGCCGTACCTCCTTATAATGACATGATTGTAAATGATTGATTATCAGTGTTTATTTTTCACACACAACACCCTCGCCATCGTCATTGCGAGGTACGAAGCAATCCCCCATTTACAGAGCTGCGGTGCAAATCCGCTCTGTAAATGGGGGATTGCTTCGTCGTACCTCCTCGCAATGACGGTCTTTTTTTAAGATGTCATTACTGTTTTTTCCAGCGGTGATGGTGCTTACTCGTATAACGCCTGCATAGATGTTTCAATAGAATTATAAAAGAATTAATAAATCAAATTTAGACAGCTTCTAAGTCAAAAAGGAAGAAATTTAACTTTTGACTTACAACTTAGTACTATTAACTTAACACTGGTTCATCATGGCCTTTGGCCACCCGCTACCACCTTTCAACACCATCATAAATTACTTTGGCAATGGTTAAACTTTTTCTCTCCTCAAACTGTCGTACCCAATATGGCAACTCATTCTATTTCGAAAACAAATACAAACAGCCGGATAATCGCTTCTCTCCTTATCCTTTTCAGCTTTATAACTACCAACCTAATTGCGCAACCATTACCCCAGCAGGTACAGGTAATGTACTGGATGGTTGACGGTACAGACCGCCAGGCTTTGGTATATATACCTGCCACAGCCAAAACAGATCTTACCCCTGTTATTTTCGCGTTCCACGGTTTTGGGAGCGATATGCAAACCATGTGCAGCCAGCATCGCTTTGATAAATACTGGCCCGAAGCTATTATAGTTTGGCCACAGGGATTGAATAGTCCCGGTGGCCGTGTAAGCGTGGTAGATAAACCCGGCTGGCAATTACGCCAAGGCACCCGTAACGATCGTGACCTGCATTTTTTTGATACCATGCTGCAATCCCTGCGGGCAAATTATAAGGTAGATGACAAACGGATCTACGCCACCGGCCATTCTAATGGAGGGGCGTTCACCTACCTGTTGTGGGCAACCCGTGGCAATGTACTTGCCGCTGTGGCCCCATCTGCTGCGCCAACCGTGCCAACGGTTAACAGCTTGCTTAAGCCCCTGCCTGCCCTCCAGATCACCGGCACAAACGATCACCTGGTTGCACCGGAAAAGCAATTGGAAACATTTAATACCGTGTTAAAAGTTAACAGTTGTAGCGAAGAAGGCAAAACCGATGATACCGGTGCAACTTATTATCCATCTGCAACCGGCAACACAACCATATTATTTAAACATCCCGGCGGGCATATTTATCCGCAGGAGGCTATCCCGGTGGTGATAAAATTCTTTAAAAGTGTAGCGAAGCAATAGGACAAAATAAACGTAGTGATATCATTTCTGTAAATCGCGCCAGTAACCCTGCGGATATCTTAGTCTGTAGGTTAAAAAAACATGATGGTGTTGCGGTCGCCAAATATAAAACAGGCAACCGTTATTTATAAAAACGCCAACGTCTCCTGAGGCAATATTTTTATATTTGTTTTTATAAAACTTTATCCTTGCCTCATACCATCACGTCTCCTGCAAAAGCCGCGTTACTTTTTTTTGTTTTTTTCTTTTTAACGTTAGTTAAAGGATATGGGCAGCAATTTTATATTGCACCTTACGGTTTGCCCTTGCAACGCGTTAACTTAACCCCCAATGGCCCGGTATCGGTTTCGGTTGGTGGATGTGGTGGCACCTATGATTTTTTTTCTATTGCCATATTAGGTAACAAATTATATTACAGTAACGGTTCTGCAATGTTTGTTGGAGATATTATTGGCGGTAATTCGCCGGTTATAGCCAATTGCACCTTTTTAGGAGCGGGTAATTTTGGCAATGCACTTACTGTTGATAAAAAGGGCATATTATACTATGCAACAGGTAACCTGCTATATTCATTTAACCCGGCTAACGGGATAACAGTTTTTATAGGCACCATGCCTTATACAGCGCAGGGAGATCTGATGTTTTATAACAACGAACTATATATGGCTGCCGGCGAGGGCATAGCCAAAATTAATATAGCCAATGTTGCACTAAGCACCCTGTATATTCCCATACCCAATGAAACTATTTACAGTTTAACAGCAGCATCTGTAAACGGAACTGTTAAAGCGTATGCTTTTAGTGAATACCCTGTACGGCAGATCTACGAGCTTGATATGCAAAAAAGGGTTATTAAGGGTGTAGTTGGCGTTCTGCCATACCAAACCCTTGATGCCGCGAGCGACGCGGAAGCAGGTACTGTACAATATATCAACATCGATCATACAAGCACCAGCCAGGAGTGCGATGTGTTTAATAAAGGGCACGCAGAGGTTGTTACTAAACCCCACACCAGTAATTATACCTATACACTGCCCAACGGGCAAAGCAATAAAACAGGTATTTTCGACAATCTTGATCCGGGGTATTACAGTGTAACTATCAGATCGGATGGTGCAGAATCTCCAAACGCGGCTATTATTACCGTGCCCGATTACACCATTGGTAACCCGGTTATAACTGTTACACAAACAAATCCAATTTGCTCACGCAATGGAAGTATTAAACTTGACGCCGGTGGCGCCAATGCGACAAGTAGCATTAAGTACAACAACCAGGTTTACAGCTTTGATCATACTTTTACGGAACTCTCCACCGGCAATTATCACTTTACCATATTGAATAAAAATGGCTGTATCATCGACGAAAAAAATTACACCCTGGTACAGGATAATTGCCCGCCGATACCAGACCTTGATAAACAAATACTGCAGGAGTGCGACGCTTACAACCAAGCCGGTGTAACGGTAACAGCCCCACCACATACTGATAATTATACTTATACATTAAACGGGCTTACCAATACCACAGGGGTTTTTCATCATCTCAATCCGGGAAACTATACCATTACCGTAACTTCCGACGGGGTGGTTGGGGCTACAAACCTGAATGTTACGGTGCCCGATTATTCTGTTAACAATCCGGCTATAACATTTACCAAAACCAACCCTTTATGCGATGCCAAAGGCAGTATTAAACTTGATGCAGGTTTAGCCAATGCCACCTATAGCATAAGGTACAATGGCCAGGCTTTTAATTTCGACCATACCTTTACCGGCTTAACCGCGGGCAGCTATCATTTTACTATTTTAAACCAAACCGGCTGCATAGCTGGTGAAAAAGATTATACCCTGCAGCAGGATATTTGTCCGCCAATAACCATTAACAACGTACAAATACAGCCCGAGTGTAATGTGTATAAACAAGCCAGTGTAAAGGTAATTACCCAACAACATCCCGATACCTACACCTACACTTTAAATAATGTGAGCAATAATACGGGAGTATTTGATTTTCTGACTCCGGGTACCTACACACTCATCATCAACTCATCGGGCGGCGACCATAAAGAGCAACAGGTAACCGTTCCCGATTTTACAATTGGTAACCCAACTATAACATCTACCAAAACAAACCCGCTATGCGATGCTAAAGGCAGCATTAAACTGGATGCAGGCTTAGCCAACGCAACTTATAGCATTAGGTACAATGGCCAGGTATTTTCATTTGATCATACGTTTACCGGTTTAACCGCGGGCAGCTACCATTTTACTATTTTAAACCAAAATGGTTGCATAGCCGATGAAAAAGATTATGCCCTGCAACAGGATGTTTGCCCGCCTATAATCATTAACAACGTACAAACACAGGCCGAGTGCAGCGCTTACGGCCAGGCCAGTGTAACGGTAACCACCCAACAACATCCGGATACTTACACCTATACCCTAAATAATGTGAACAACAGTACCGGGGTGTTTAATTTTCTGGCACCTGGCAGTTATATACTAATCATTAACTCATCCGGAGGAGATCATAAAGAGCAGCAGGTAACCGTTCCGGATTTTACGCTGGATAAACCCAACCTTATTTATAAGGTTAAAGCAGCTGTTTGCACACTACTTGGCGAAATAACGTTTAGTATAAACGGAGATGGCAAAGGGGCTACAAAAGTAAAACATGATAATGATGTGTTCCTGATAGGTCAAACTATTAAAGGTTTAACTCCGGGGCCCAACCACTTTACTATATTTAACCAGCAGGGCTGTATTTTAGACGAGATAGATGTTAATATAACACAGGATGATTGCGAGCCTGTAGTGTTCCCCAACGCCTTTAGCCCCAATGGGGATGGTGTAAATGACGTTTTTAGGCCCAACCAGGAAAGTAACCCGCTTAATTTTAAGCTTTTGATATATAACCGCTGGGGTAATCAGCTGTTTCAATCACAAAGCATTTACCAGGGTTGGGATGGCACGTATAAAGGTGGGCGGCTACCTGTTGGTGTTTATTATTGGATAGCCATTTATAAAATGCCCGACGGCAAAAACTCCCGTCAAAGCGGTAGTGTTACACTTATCAGGTAATACAATGCGTAAAGAGATCTGACCTGTAACCTGCACTTTTTTTTATTTAAAACGCTATATTAGTGTCAATAAACCCGTTTTAAAATAAAAGTAAAGCAGATGAAAAAACTATTACTTTTTGCTGCCTGTGTAGCGCTTGTATGGCTATCGTGCAAAAACGCCACGCAGGCCGTTGCTCCCACCAGCTCTATAGCTGCAACGTTTGATGGAACGGGCGAAAATTTCAGTACTATTGATAGTTCGGGATATCGCAACACGGCCACTTATTATTCGGCTTTTATTTCGGCAAAAAACGGCACTTCGGCAACCGCAGATAAGATAGAACTTGATATATATTCGCCTAATCCTATCGCTGTAGGCACCTATAACCTCAGTAAGAATTATAATCCTCCCTTCGGAATTTTAATAATCTATAAAACCAACGGAGGCAGTAATTTTGCCGATGATTATGTTGTTGATTATACCGGCAATCACCCGGCATCCATCACTATAGCAGCCCTAAACAGTACCAATATACAGGGTACTTTTAGTGGTACACTTGTAGCCGCAGATAACTCCGGCAATACCAAAACCATTACCGGCGGAAGGTTTAATATCGATATTAAATAATGGGCCTCGTCCTCTCCAATCAGGTTCTCTTAACGAATTAATACACAAAATCAGCAGGCCGATCTATGATTGCTTTGCTCATACATTGAGCCAGCTACTTCAAAGCTTTTGCAACCTCGCCGGGCTTCAGCAGTGTAAGTTTCATCCAAACCAGCGAGTCGGGGTTACCATTTTTGTCCACTTTTAGGGCGGTTATCTTATCAATCAGATCTATGCCCTTTACAATTTCGCCAAATACGGTATAGTGCTGATCCAGAAATGGAGTACCGCCTACGGTTTGATATACCTGGCGCTGGGCTTCATTAAAATGCAAGTTGTATTTTTTCTCAATGGCATCCAACTGTTCGCCGGTCCATTTTTTACCGTCCACAATGTAAATCTGCGTTGTAAAAGATGCCTGGGCAGCGTTTGCATCACGGCCCATGGCCAACACGCCGCGTTTATGATACAAATTAGCATCAAATTCGGCAGGCAGCCATTTTTGCTCCTGCTTTAAAACATGTGTTTTTTCGTATAACGAATCGGGGTCGCCACCCTGTATCACAAAGTTCTTTAAAATCCGGTTAAAGGTGGTTGTGTTAAAATAGCCGCTTTTTACCAACTTTATAAAGTTATCGCGGTGCAAGGGTGTTTCGTTATACAATTTCACAATACACCATCCCTGCGGTGTTTCAATTTTAACATACCTATTGGCTTGCTGCGCAAAGCCGTTTACCACTATTAAAACAAGAGCGGCTAATAAGAACAATGTTTTTTTCAATTGATATAGCATTATTTAAAATAGCCCAAAGGATTCTCAGTCTTGATACCTGACACTAATTACCTGCTACTAAATTAAGCCAGTTTCCAGTCGGGCCTTTCAAAATGGCAGGTGTATCCGTAAGGATTTTTTTGCAAATAATCCTGGTGTTCTGCTTCCGCGTTCCAAAAATCGGTTACAGGTACTACTTCTGTAACAATTTTTCCCGGCCAAATTCCAGAGGCATCCATCTCTGCAATTAACACCTTCGCGGTTTCATGCTGGGTCTCGTCCAGATAAAAAATGGCCGAACGGTAAGATGCTCCAATGTCGTTCCCCTGCCTGTTGCGGGTAGTAGGATTATGGATCTGGAAAAAATATTCGAGCAGTTTGCGGTAAGATAGCTGCTCCGGATCAAATGTAACCGCTATGCCTTCGGCATGTGTACCATGGTTACGGTAAGTGGCGTTGGCAACATTACCACCGGTATACCCCACTACGGTTGAAATAACACCCGGATAATGCCTTATCAATTCCTCCACTCCCCAAAAGCACCCACCAGCCAAAATAGCCTTTTCAGTATTCATATAATTTTTTTTGTAGCATAAAGGTAGGGGAAATCTCCATTCCATCGTATAAAATAGAAGCAGGGGAATGTCAAATTGTTTGTTAAAGGCGAAAGAAGATGAATGGGACCAGCAAGGCCGCCGGTGTTTGTTGCATTTGGCGATGCCATTTATTTGCGCCATGTCATAAAAATATCATCAAATAATATTCGATTTGGATTATATGTAGTTAACTACGTAGATTTGTACATAAATTAAAACGCAATGACTACAACACCTGTAATTAGCCAATTAGATAATAGCTACTGCAACCAGATAATAGATATCATATTACCTATACAGCAAATAGAGTTTAATGTACCTATAACGCTGGAAAGCCAGCCCGACCTACTGGATATTGAAAGCAACTACCACCAAACCGGCGGCAACTTTTGGGGTGCCAAAATTGATGATGAACTGGTAGGCACCATAGCGTTAATTGCCATTGATGGCAACGCCGGGGCAATACGTAAAATGTTTGTGCGCAAAGAATACCGGGGTAAAGAATTAGGCATTGCGCAGTTATTGCTTGATGAGTTGGTGACCTACTGTAAGCAAAAACAAATAACGGCGTTGTATTTGGGCACTGTTGATGTACTTAAAGCAGCTCATCGTTTTTACGAAAAAAATGGCTTTACACAGCTGACTAAAACCGATCTGCCAAAATCATTCCCGCTGATGGGTGCCGATAATATTTTTTATGAGTTACATTTGGGCAATTAACCAAAAGGTACAGATGAACGTTATAGATGAATCGGGAATTTTAGCCATTTCGACCAGGCTACAACGCCTTGCCGATACACTACGCAAGGATGGGGTGCTGATATACAAGGCCAATAATATTGAGTTTGAGCCTAAATGGTTCCCGGTTATCTACACCCTGCACTTTAAACCCGTGCTAAGCGTGGTAGAGCTGGCCAACGAAATTGGTTACACCCATCCCTCTACCATCAGCCTGTTAAAAGAGCTGGAGAAAGAAAAGCTCATCCGCTCTAAAAAAGATAAGGCCGACGAGCGGAAACGCCTTATCCAGCTTACCGCCAAAGGGCAGGAAATGGTAGAACGCATGCAACCTGTTTGGGAAATAATGAAAGCCGCTGCCGCCGAACTCACCAACACCCAAAACAACGTAATGAAAGCCATTGCCGAAGTAGAAGAGCAAATAAACCAGCAAAGCTTTTTTGCCCGTGCCCAAAAGCTAAAAGCAGCAAAGTAAATATCCGTTTGTTTTGCAAATTCAGATAATGCCCTACCCGGGGAATGAAATAAGGCAAAGCTGTAAGCTAATAATACATAAAAATAATGAAGATAAAACACTGTTGACATACAGTTGTCATTATCATGCGCTTATTTTGAATTGCAAACCCTATTGTAGTATTATTTGTATTTTTACATTACATGGATTTTAATTTAACCTCCCAATACTTCCCCACCGGCGATCAGCCCGAGGCCATCAGGCAACTGGTAGAGGGTGTAAATAACGGCGATCCGTTTCAGACACTTTTGGGTGTTACAGGGTCGGGCAAAACGTTTACGGTTGCCAACGTTATTCAGCAAACGCAAAAGCCTACGTTAATACTGAGTCATAACAAAACCCTTGCAGCACAGCTTTATGGCGAGTTTAAGCAGTTTTTTCCGGAGAACGCGGTTAACTACTTTGTATCCTATTACGATTATTACCAGCCCGAAGCATTTATACCCACCACTAACACCTATATAGAAAAGGACTTACAAATAAACGAGGAGATTGAAAAACTACGGTTACGTACTACTTCGGCACTCATGTCGGGCCGTAGGGATGTTATTGTGGTATCATCTATATCGTGCATTTATGGTATGGGTAACCCAGAGGATTTCGCGCAGTCGGTATTTAAATTTGCGGTTGGTACCCGCATTAGCCGTAACGCTTTTTTACATCGTTTGGTTGAGATCCTGTATGCCCGCACCACCGCCGATTTTAAGCGCGGTACCTTTAGGGTTAAAGGCGATACAGTAGATATTTTTCCAGCCTATATGGACCATGCCTACCGCATTTCCTTTTTTGGCGATGATATTGAGGAGCTTACAACCTTTGATGTAGGCACCGGCAAAACCATCGAAAAAATGACCCACATGGTGGTTTACCCCGCCAACTTATACGTAGCCCCGCGCGAGCGTTTTGTACAATCTATCTGGGCTATACAGGAAGAACTGGAAACCCGCAAAAAGCAATTTATAGGCGATGGCCGTTTCCTGGAAGCCAAGCGCCTGGAAGAAAGGGTTAATTACGACCTGGAAATGATACGCGAACTGGGCTATTGCTCTGGTATCGAAAACTATTCGCGCTTTTTTGATGGCAGGCTGCCCGGTGCACGCCCATTCTGCCTACTGGATTATTTCCCAGACGATTACCTGATGGTGATTGACGAAAGCCATGTTACTGTACCCCAGATAAGGGCTATGTATGGTGGAGATAGATCGCGCAAAATGAGTTTGGTTGATTATGGCTTTCGCTTGCCGGCAGCATTAGATAACCGTCCGCTTAATTTCCAGGAATTTGAGCAACTGGCACCGCAAACGGTTTATGTAAGCGCTACCCCCGGCGATTTTGAACTTGCAAAGTCTGAAGGTGTAGTGGTTCAGCAGGTTATCCGTCCAACCGGATTACTTGACCCACTAATTGAGATCCGCCCGGTAATAAACCAGGTAGATGACCTGTTAGACGAGGTAGACCGCACCATTAAAATGGGCGACCGTATATTAGTAACCACCCTTACCAAACGCATGGCCGAGGAGCTGGCCAAGTATATGGATAGACTGGGCATCAAATGCCGCTATATTCACTCCGAAGTAAAAACCCTGGAGAGGGTAGAAATATTACGCGGCCTGCGCCTTGGAGAATTTGATGTACTGATAGGGATCAATCTGTTACGTGAAGGATTGGATTTGCCCGAAGTATCGCTGGTAGCCATTTTGGATGCTGATAAAGAGGGCTTCTTAAGATCAGAGCGTTCGTTGATCCAAACCATTGGCCGTGCCGCCCGTAATGATAGGGGCCGGGTTATTATGTATGCCGATAAGATCACCGATTCGATGCAGATAACCATGGACGAAACCAGCCGCAGGAGGGACATCCAGATGGCACATAACACTGCGCACGGCATTACACCTACTACGGTAGGCAAATCCCGTGAGGAAATTATGGAGCAAACATCTGTTGTAGACTTTAAAGGCGGGGTACAAAAAGCTTATGTAGAGGCAGATATGGCAACCCTGGCTGCCGACCCGATTGTACAGTACATGACCAAGCCCGAACTAAAAAAATCTATAGACAATACCAAAAAAGAAATGCTTTCCGCCGCAAAAAACATGGACTTTTTATTAGCCGCCAAGCTACGTGATGAAATGTTTGCGTTAGAGAAAATGATGGAAGAGAAGTTTTAGACCGGATGTGCAGATTTCAAATGTGCAGATTTTAGGTATGCAGATTAAAAAACATTGAATTATTTCTATCATTTGCACATCTGAAATTTGCATATCTCCACATCTATTCCCACATCTTCCAGATGTTGCTAATGTAAAATGATTGCAAGATTTTCCAATCTGCATACCTAAAATCTGCACATTTGCACATCTAACGGCACACCTACGCATCTAAAAAAACAATTTTGCCGTTATATACTTATATTTGTAAGCTTAAAGTTAAATCAGATGCTATTAATTCGTTTCCTGATCATATCAATTTGTATTTTGTACATCATCCGCAGTTTGATGCGGTACCTTATACCTGCTTTATTTCAGAGTGTGATAAACAAAGCGCAACAACAGGCGCAACAACAACAAAGCTATCAGCGCAGAAAGCCGGAGGGCGCTATAAAAGTTGATTACATTCCCGAAGGGAGAAAAAGCAGGCTGCCCGATTCTGAAGGTGAGTTTGTTGATTATGAGGAAGTAAAATAAACCTATCCATGCTACCCGACGAAGTATACAAACGCCGCCCAAATCACAACAATACACCAGAATCAGTAACCCTGATCATTGCAAACTTTATTATTTTTGCTGTGGCTACACAGCTTTTTGTTTCCATCAACAAAATAAGTACTGCTTTTTGGGTAGTAGTTGGCGCTTTAGTTGTCTACAATTTTTTCAACATTCGCAAATACCGTGAGGACTACAGTAAAGCACAGGTTATTGCCTACGTTTTAAGTGTAATTATCATGGTTATTTTCTTTTTTGTGATACGCGGTCGCGCCTAAAACTGTTCAACAATTCCTTTATAACTAATAATTCCTAATCCCGTTCAAATTTCTATTTTTGAGGATTATATAATATATATCCATTCAAAAAATTTAAATGAATAACTGGCTCAAGCGTAACGGCATTCACTTTGCCATAGCTGCAATTTTTTTAGTTATCTGCTTTATTTATTTCAACCCATCTTTCCAGGGAAAAACGCTTGGTGGTAACGATGTTACCAGGGCACAATCAACCCAAAAGGAAATAAATGACTACAAGGCAAAAGATACCACCATATTATGGACAAACCAGATCCATGGCGGTATGCCAACCTACCAGATATGGGCCCCCTACAAGGCAAATTTAACATCGTGGGTGGTAAATGCGGTAAACGCAACATTTCCAACCCCGGTGGGTACCATACTTATCTTTTTATTAGGTGCTTACTTCCTGTTCACCGTTTTAAAGCTTAACCCATGGCTTGCGGCTGCAGGCGCCATAGCATTTACTTTTTCATCGTACAATATTATATTACTGGTGGCCGGGCATGCCAACCAGGCTTTCGCCATAGCTTTTTTTGCGCCTATACTGGCAGGTATCATCCTTATATTAAGAGGTAAACACCTAACCGGCTTTGCTGTAACGGCATTGTTTTTGGCATTGGAAATAAGAGCCAACCACATTCAAATGACCTTTTACCTGTTATTGGCATTGCTGATATTGGTGGGCATCGAACTTTTCCACGCCATTAAAGGTAAAACTACGGCGGCATTTTTAAAATCATTGGCTTATGTAGGCGGCGCTACTTTGTTGGCGCTTGCTGTAAATGCATCAATATTGTGGAGTACTTATGATTACGGGCAGGATACTATCCGTGGTAAATCAAACCTTACACAACATACTACCGAACCAAGCAACGGCTTACCTAAAGATTATGCCTACCAATGGAGCCAGGGACTTGGCGAATCTATCACTTTCCTTATACCTAATGCTTATGGTGGCAGTTCACAAGGCTCTGTTGATCCCGATTCGCATGTTATAAAAGAGCTGACCTCAAAAGGTGTTGATGCCCAACAGGCGCAATATATATCGGCCAATGCATTATCACTTTACTGGGGCGATAAACCATTTACCTCTGGGCCTTTTTATTTTGGGGCGGTAATTTGCCTGCTGTTTATCTGGGGCCTTTTCATTGTTAAAAATCGAATTAAATGGTGGTTATTGGGCGTGGTTATTTTAACGCTGCTACTTTCATTTGGTAAAAACTGGCCTTATGTATCAGATATATTCTTTAACTACTTCCCGCTTTACAACAAGTTTCGCGCGGTTGAATCGATATTGGCAGTTGCCAGCTTATGCTTCCCTATACTGGCATTACTGGCACTTAACGAAGCCATTGTAAATGAAAATAAGGCAGAGTTGTTTAGAAAACTAAAAATAGCTTTTTACATTACCGGTGGTATTACTTTAATTGTAGCCGCCGTGCCTTCGTTGTTGCTTTCATTTAAAACAAACAACCACCTGGAGTATGTGAACCAGGTTGCCCAAATGCTTAAAACAGATAATGCTACTGCAACCGGACTGGTAAATAATCTGGTTGAAGACAGAGCTTCGCTTGCGCAAATGGATGCCATACGCTCGTTGATATTTGTGGTACTTACCTTTGGTATAGCATGGGCTTTCCTTAAAAAGAAGATCAACGTTACCGTGTTATCTATTGCCTTTTTGGCATTGATACTGGTAGATATGTGGACGGTAGACAAACGCTACCTTAACCACGATAGCTTTACAGCTAAACAAGACAACGAAACGCCGCAGCCACGGGAGGTTGACCAGATATTATTGAAAGATAAAGACCCTGATTTTAGGGTAATGGATTTAACACAAAACATTACCAGCGATGCCACAACCCCTTATTTTTACAAATCTATAGGTGGTTACTCGGCAGCAAGGCTTAAACGTTTCCAGGAACTGGTTGACGAACAGCTTACCAAAAGCATTAACCAGGAAGTGCTGGATATGCTGAATACCAAATACATCATATCGGCCGATCCTAAAACCCAAAACCTGGGTATGCAGGTTAATGAAACAGCTTGTGGTAACGCATGGTTTGTAAAAAGCGTAAAATATGCCGATAATGCCGACCAGGAAATGCAGGCCATCAGCAGCTTTTCGCCAAAAACAGAGGCTATAGTTGATAAACAATACACCAGCCTGCTGGAAGGAAAATCATTAGGCAGCGACGCAACATCAAGCATTAAGCTAACCAATTATTCGCCAGATCACATGATCTATCAAAGTGGTTCTACGGCTACGCAGGTAGCGGTGTTTTCTGAGATCTATTACAACAAAGGCTGGAAAATGCTGATTGACGGAAAAGAGCAACCATACTTCCGTGCCGATTATATATTACGTGCCGCTGTGATACCTTTGGGTAACCATAAAATAGAATTTATATTCCACCCGGCATCATATTACACGGGCGAGGGTATTTCATTAGCCGGCTCTATATTGTTGGTACTGGCTCTTGGCGGTGCCGCTTACACCGAAAACAAAAAGAAAGCTGTAGCTAAACCTGTTGCAAAAAAGGCTTAATTACGTTTCTATACTATTACGAAAAGCGATGGGTTAATAGCTCATCGCTTTTTTGCTTTATGAGATCAGGTAAATCGCTTTTAAAATAACAGGATAGTAAATTGGGGCTAAAGCCGCTTTTTGTGCCTCTGCTACCGCCCCATAAATGGGACGGCAATGAATGTTTAGCTGTTTTAAACTACCTAAGTCCTCAATCATTGCCATTTGGCTTCAGCCAATGGTTAAATTGGGAGGAGTAAGTCAAGGCTTTACCCAAAAAATGTGCGTAGATTTTTAAAAGCGATTGCTCTGGTTATTGGTTTGTCAGGATTTCTTTAACCAAAAAGAGGCGTAGCTTCGGCTCTTTTTGTAGCCACGGGTTTCAACCCGTGAAAAAGAATCGACAAAGCGATTGAGAGCCGTAGGTTCGACCCATATTTTAAAAGTGCCAAATTGGACTTAAATGGGCTACAAATTGGATTTTTCAAAAAATGAGCCATGCCTACGGCACTTTTGCCGTTTGCTTTGATCTTCCACGGGTTGAAACCCGTGGCTACAATATATTTCGGGCCGATGGCCCTTGAAAAAAAATCCAAACAATCTCTTTCTAAAAGTAATTGAATTAGGGGCATCCCTCATGAAATCCAAATTCACGATCAATAATATCCTTTCATTAAAAGGGCATTACTAGTCTAACGGCAATTATTTCTTTGCCAGCTTTTCCAATATCTCCAATATCCCCTCATTTTTAAAGATAAAATACCCTAAGGTTTCGGCAGATACACCTTCCCTTATTTTGTATTCAAATATAGGTTTGCCATCTTGTAGTTTAGCTATAAAATACCCGAAGGAGATATTGTTATAGGCTTTTAGCTCTTCGGCTATCTCCACAATATGGGTCGAGATCAAAAACACGCTGCTATTTATTTTCGATAGCGCTTTTACCGTCGCCAGTGACGCATCATAAGCATCTTTCACATTAGTGCCTCTGAACAGTTCATCAAAAATGATAAACATGTTACTGCGCTCTGCTATTTTAAGCGCGGTTTCTTTTACCCTTTTTACTTCACTATAATAATGGCTGTAACCATTAGCAATGTTATCTGACAGATTTATGGTGGTGATTAGTCCGTTAAATACGCTGGTTTGCATACTATCCGCCGGAACAGGGAAACCAACGTGTGCTAAATAAACGGCCAAGCCTAATGCTTTTAAAAATGATGATTTCCCGGCCATATTAGCACCTGTTAAAAACACCAGGTTCTTTTGTTCATTGATGAGCACATCATTTTTAACAGCATTTTGAATACCGGGATGGTACAGATTTACCAGTTTCACATAAACCTGCTCATCGGCACAATATTGCGGGAAACAAAAGCCACGCTCTGCAGCAGTTTTGGCAACGGCCATGTATACATCTAACTCGTATACTATATTGATCACATCCCTCAAAGTCGCACGTTCCTTTTCCCTGAAAAGGCTATCGTAGTAACCGGTTTTGATATAGCCGGGTTCCTGCTCGGTTGTTGCAGATACTATTTTAAGGATCTCTTTTTTGGAGAAAAACGAGCCGAGCCTTACAAAAATAGATTGCAGGTAAGGCGGGCAATCGGCTACTGTAATTCTGTTATAAAACGCCCACAAAGAGCGGATCAAACTGATAACATCCCTTATACCCTGGCTAAGCGTGTAATAATTGCCGTTGTTGCTAAACCTGTAACCAATGCCGCTCACAAATGCATCAATGGAATTGCCGCTACTTAACTGAATATTTGACGCCAGGTAATGCTCAATAAAATCAAGTTCGTTTTTATCAAGCGGAAAGCTTAAAGCATGATCATAAAAATAACAGATGGAGTCTCGCCGGGAGCTTAATATATCGATATTATTCGATGGTGTACGCATCATTTGCGTCAGCTTTTGCCTACTGCCAATGGTGCTTACCTTATCAAAAAAACTAAAAACCGACTGGCTATTTCCGGTATCATCAAATAGCTGCAGGTCATTAATAGTTTGCTTATCGACCTCGAAATGAGCCATGTTTTTAGCAGGTTAGTCGTTTGTCCGTTTGTTTTTTAACCAGTACCAGCCAAGGTTAAAGGCAATCACAAAATGATTTAAAACGGTAGGAACCAATCCGTAGTATCGCTGCATAATATTAAACCGCTCTCGTAAGCTTTGCCGGTGCCTTTTCTTCGACATCCCCCCTACCAGGTATTTAGCTACATACCGGTTTACATTTACTATTTTTTTGGCTTTTTTAGCTGTGCGGATGATCCATTCTATATCCCCGCTTAATTGGTATTGCCTGTCATAAGGTTCGGCCAAGGCCCTTCTTACATAAATAGCCTGGTGACTAATGCTCATACCATATTTAAATCCGCGCCAGGTAAATTGCTTTGGGGCCCTATGCCTGCGCTGGCCTAAACTTTCGCCATTTACGGTAATCATTTCGGTTTCGCCATAGTAAATATCGGCATCTGCGGCAGCGGCAAAAACAGCGGTTACCGTTTGGGCATCGTAAAACTCATCGGCTGAGTTCATAAACACTACATAATCTCCGGTAGCCAAAGCCAGCCCTTTATTCATGGCATCGTAAATACCGTTGTCTTTTTCGCTGATAAATTTGCTTACGCGATCTTTATATTTTTCGATCACCTGTAAGGTGCCGTCATTTGATAAGCCATCAACAATAATATATTCAATATTGGTGTACGTTTGCCCCAAAACAGATAGCATGGTGCGTTCAATATCCTGCGCGTTGTTGTACACTATGGTAATAACGCTAAGCTTAGGATTAAACATCTGCGCCTCCTTCACCTTTTAAAAGGCTTTTATAAAGCTGGATATGTTTTTTGGCGATCACCTCTTCAGAAAACGAGTCTATTATAGTTTGCCGGGCCTGTTGCTGCAATTTTTCTGGCTCCGGATACTTAATCACCCACTCCATACCATCTGTAAAGCTCTCTGCCGAACGATAAGTAGCCAGATAGCCATTATAGCCATGCTTTACCATATCCGGAATACCGCCCGTAGTAAAGGCAATAACGGGCGTACCACAGGCAAGGCTTTCCATTACCGTATATGGCAGGTTATCCTCTAACGATGGAATGAGGAATGCATCAGCGGCAGCGTAGTATTGTGCCAGCTGCTCATCGTTACTTATCGTGCCTAAAAAGCTTGTCTTAAAAGGAAACTCCGGCAAGCCTTCGGTACCCCTGTTGCCGAAAACCACCAATTCTACGTTATCGGCCGCGACGCCAAGGCGTTGTTTTAGCAGGTCCATGCTATCCAGCAGGTATTGGGTGCCTTTATGCAAATCTTTACGCGAAGGCATAAACCCGCTCAGAAAAATAAACTTATCAACCGGCAAACCAGCCTTTTGCTTAGCTTCTACCTTATTTATCGGTTTAAAAATATCTGTCTCTAACGTATTGGGGATATGATGTACAGCTTTCCCTTTCATCAAACTACTCGATGATACCGACTTTTGCATCCATGAGCTTGGCGCCGCAATAGCAAAATCCAATGTTTTATAAGCCTCGTTTTTTTGTCGCCAGATATTGTGCGAAATATCATTATCGGCAGGATTGATGAGCAGTGGGCAATTACCACATTCGCGCATAAAGTGATTGCAGCTGTAACGTACATGGCAGCCACCGGTAAAAGCATTACTATCATGAAAGGTCCATACTACGGGTTTACCGAGTTTGGCAATTTCGGCAATATGCTTAGGGTCAAGAAAGCCATGATTGATCCAGTGCAGGTGAATGACATCGGCGTTTTTAACATCGGGATGATGAATAACCGACCGGCCGAACCAGGCAAATGAAAATGGAGTTTTCATTAAAGGTTTTAAAAACCTTTTAGCCAGTATGCGCTCCAGTATAATGGTAAAAGCGGCATATGATTTTTGAATTTTGTTTTTGTTGAAAGTGCCTATCTCCGCATTTTTGCCAAACTTATAATGGACCACCATTTTAGAATCAATACCCTGGCTTATCAACGCCCGGTTAAGACGCATACAGCCCCTGCCTGCCCCGCCATTGCCATCATAAGTATTCAGATGCACTACTTTTAACATGCTTCAAAAATACATTTATTCATACTAACCAGAATTTTTAAATCAACCCACTTTCTGTTTAACAAACCTAATTGCACGCTGCAATAGCGTACCCTTACGATGAGCCAGAAAATGTTTAATGGCATGATAAGCCTTTTCATTTTCTTCTATAACATCCGGGTATTTTTTAACCGGTTGCTGCGAGATATGTACATCGTACATATTTTCTTTGTTACTGTGTACCCCGGTACCATCGTGCCCAATGTTGTTAACGAGTGAACGGGCTGGGTTAAGCGTTAAGCCGCCCTTTAAAAATATAGAAGCGTACCAGCGAATAGCCCAGGAGTTATTTTTGCCGGCTTTAAACTCCTGTATCTGTTTCCAGAAATTCATTTTACCTTCAATAGAAAACCTTAATACCTTCAGGGTATCAAACTGCGCTATCAGTTTATCAATATCGGGTTCAAAGCTGTCCCAGGCGCGTGCCCAGGTGGCCCAGCCCCAGCTACTGGCTGCCCGGTAAAAAAATGATTCGGGCAGGTCTTTTTCTTTGAGGTTATACATGTAGGCCCCAATATGCATTACCTTATCCTGGTTGGCGTAGCGGGTTAGCGCCTCGTTAAAATATTGCAGCGTATAGGGCGACGACAGCAGGTCGTCTTCAAAAACTATTACCTTGCCATACTCATAAACCAGCTGGGTTACGCCACTGATAATAGATTCGGCCAAACCTAGGTTATGATCTCGCAGGATAACTTTTACAGCTTTAAAGCCTGTTGTTTCTTTGGCTACTTGCCTTACCTCTTCTACATTGGCGCGGTCGGCCTCTGTTTTGGGGGCATCGCAAAAAATGTATAAGCGCGATTCGTCTGCCAGTACATTTTTTTGCAGGTGAATGATGGTACGGCGCGTATGATCGGGCCGGTTATATACAAACAGGGCTATTGGGGCAAGTTGTTGCATCGATCGGTAAAAAATCAGAATAATTCGGGTTGCTCGCTGGCTTTCTTACACAAAACGGTATAAGCGTTGGCAAATTGTTCGCTTACCTTTTTTCCCATCAATTTACTTAAAGCCTGCTTCACAGTAAACTCCGCGGCAATGCGGATGTTTTTCAAAAGGCTTTTGGGTTTCTTTTGATTTACATACATGTTAAACTTAGTAACCTCGGGCTCTATCATAGATGTAAGGTCGTTCTCAACCTCCAAACCTTCGGTGCTTAGCAGGTAGCGTAACGAAGTTGGGGTATATACGTTAATGTGCCCGTAAGCCAAAAAATGTTTAATGCGAGTATCAACACCTGTTTTATAGTCGCGCGGCACTTCAATAAGGCAGCGTTTGGCAACCCGTTTAAGTTCGCGCAACAGCATACGCTCGTGTTCTACATGCTCTAATACATGCGAAAGGATAACCAGGTCGAAACTATCATCGGCATAAGGCAGTTTGTAACCGTCAAATACCTGCGCGGCCTTCAGGTTTTTTATGCCGCGCGACAGGATATATTCTACTCCGCTGGCCGAAATTTCAACCGCCTCATATTGCGGGGCAAAGTTATTGTCGGACAATATTTTTAAAATACTGCCATCACCTGCACCTACTTCCAACACACTGTTAAAAGCTAAGCCTTTGCATACATCAATAATATGCTGCGCTTTATATTTGGCCCCCAACATGCGCCAGGCTTCATCGTGTTTTTGATAAAATTGATCGTACGCGGTTTTGTATTCGCCGCCAATAATTGATTCCTGCATTATTTACGAAGGTAAAATTTTTATTGCTTATTAAAACTTTTCGGGCGTGGCTTTACCCAGTTTACCCCTTAGGCCATCATTTACCGCCGATACTAATTTACTATACTCGCCTCGCTTACCGCTTAATATACTTACAACCCACAAATAAAACAGGTACAAGCTTTTGTTAAGCCCAAAAACAAAGGCCGAACTACCCGCTACTTTGGCGTAAAAATACATGCGGTTACGTACCGAGTAATAGGTGCGAAAACTCCACAGATCCAGCAAATGCGAGTGGAACGGTTTAGCCTGGTAATTGATGCCCTGCGATGTATCCACATCAATAACCTTACAGGCCGGTATAAGCCAGATGGTAGCGCCAGATTGCGTAATGCGATAAGTATATTCCGAATCATCTACATATACAAAAAACTGTTCGTCGGGATAGCCTATCACTTCAATTAGCGATCGGTGCATCAGCAGGCCTCCATAGGGTACATAAGGCATTACAGCTTTATCTTTATAGGGTACATCCTTACCAAACCTGTCGTTTTTTTTATAGCCACGGTTTTTCAGAATATTAAACACGCTAAAGCCCATAAAATTATCGGGCACCAGGTAATATCTTTCCGGGCTTTCGCCACGAGCTATTTTAACGTGTGGCAGCCTGTCTTCGCGCAGGCAATACAGCGCTTTTTTATTGTTGGCGCCCGCTATCTCATCCCACCTGGTTAGCAGAGTGGCAAGAGCGTGCTCATCTGGCAGGTTATCATCATCCAGCAACCATACCATATCGGCATCGGTTTGCAGGTATGCGTATTCAATAGCTTGTTTATACCCCCCGGCCGAACCTATATTTTCGGTATTATTTAAAACGGTAACACGGTTATTATTTAAACCAGCAACCTTAGTATCCACACTATAAACAGAAGCATTGTTAACCACCACCACCTGTGTTACCTGTGCCAACGATAGCAACCGGTTTAGCACCTGCTCCAAAAATTGCCACCTATTTGCATAGGTTACCGTTAACACACACACTTTATATTTTATATTTGCCATGGAATGCTTCAAAATTATCATTTTACTTCATACAATACACGGCTAAAAACTGAATGGGCATAATAAAGCAACAAACAATTAAGGGTTCCATTTATTCGTACCTGGGTGTTTTAGTTGGTTTTCTCACCGTAACTATCCTTCAGCCTTATTCGTTATCACCGGCACAAATAGGACTTATAACACTGCTTGCTTCCTTATCCACTTTATTTGCACAGTTTTTTATACTTGGCTTCAACGGTACAGCAAGGTATTTCCCCTACTTCCGTAGTGAAGAAAAGCAACATCATGGCTATTTATTTTTAGCATGTATGGTAGCCCTGTTGGGCACCGTGCTGCTTTTACTGTTCATGTATCTATTTAGGGATGTAATAGTTGGCCGCAATACCAAAACCATTCTGTTTAAACAATATTACTGGTACTTGTTGCCGCTTACCTTTTTCACCTTGTTCTTTAATGTATTTGACCTGTATGCCCGGATGCTTTATAACATTACCACCGGCCTGATACTAAGAGAATTTACTAAAAGAATTTTTATATTGATACCCATTCTGCTGGTTTACTTTCGATTGATTGGTTTTGATTTGTTTATGATACTTTGGCTCGCGGCCAATGTGATCACCACCTTTCAAATCATGGCCAGACTTATTAAAGACAAGCAATTTTCGCTTAGGCCCAATTTTGAGTTTCTGGATAAAGACATGGTCAATAAATTAGTTGGCATTTGCTTTTTTACCATTTTAACCGGCTCCTCGCCTTTAATTATCCAGAATATTGACACGTTACTTATTTCAAAAAAACTGGATCTTGCCCACACAGGTGTATATGCGTTGGCTTTTAATTTCGGGCTCATTATTTCATTGCCGTCGCGTTCGTTATACAGCATTTCCTACACCATTGTTTCTGAATCGTGGAAAACAAACGACCTGAAGAACATCAGCACCGTTTATGAGAAAAGCTGTGTAAACCAAATTATCAGCGCGCTATTTTTGTTTGTGCTGATATGGGCCAGTATTGACAATGTTTTTGCTTTTTTACCTCCCGATTTTAAGGCCGGCAAGTATGCCGTATTTTTTGTTGGCCTGGGTTATTTTATCGACTCTGCTACGGGCATTAACCTGGTGATATTGGCCACATCAAAATATTTCAGATATGAGGCCCTGTTTAACCTATTGCTTGTGCCGGTTATTATTACTTTAAATTTAGTGCTGATACCTAAATATGGCATTACCGGGTCAGCCATTGCATCGGCAGCAACCTACTTTATTTTTAACCTGTTCAGATACATATTTATATGGGTAAAATTTAAAATGCAGCCGTTCGATTTTAAATGCGTGCTGGCATTAGCTACAGGCGTGCTGGTTTATTACCTGTCGTTATGGATAATTCCACATGTGCATAATTATATTGTTGATACCATTGTGCGCACCGCTTTTATTACAGCGCTTTATTTACCGACTGTTTACTTCTTAAAGCTATCTGAGGATATCAATGGCATTATAGATGGACTGATACTCAAATTCAAGAAAGTATAAAGTGAGGTTCGTTGATAGAAACTATCGTGTGTAAACATTTTTTTTACAAAAAACGTTGTCATTTTGAGCAAGGTACCAGGAGAAACCCTATACAACTTACGTAGCAAATTCGCATAGCAAGGCGTAAAATATTTTTCGCTATCGTTCAAGAAATAGTTTCTCTTTCGCCCTTCCGCTCCTTGCCCCCACTGCTCTATCGAAATGACATTTTCTTCTGCTTAAAAGATATGTAAACACGCCAGGCGATGGAAACAGGGGCAGGCTTTACGTAAAATCCGGGCATAAAAAAACCCTCCGGGGTTACCGAAGGGCTTTTGTATTTTAATTTACTTACCTGATTATTGGTTTGTAAATCTCTTGGCGTTAATTCTACGCTCGTTTTCGTTCAGGAATATTTTACGCAAACGGATACTTAGTGGTGTTACCTCAATGTATTCGTCGGCCTGGATATATTCCATTGATTCTTCTAACGAGAATTTGATAGCAGGTGCAATCCTAACGTTGGTATCGCTACCAGATGCACGCATGTTGGTTAACTGCTTGCCTTTAGTTAAGTTAATAACCAAATCGTTATCGCGGATGTGCTCGCCTAATACCTGTCCTTCGTAAACATCAACTCCCGGATCAATGTGGAACCTGCCACGATCTTGTAATTTATCAATTGCGAAAGCAGTGGTTTTACCAGTATCCATAGATACCAATACACCATTTAAACGGCCAGGAATAGTACCTTTCCAAGGCTCGTATGCTTTAAAACGGTGAGCCATGATAGCCTCGCCACCGGTAGCGGTTAATACGTTGTTACGTAAACCGATGATACCACGCGCAGGAATATCAAACTCTAAGTGTTGTAAATCGCCTTTAGGCTCCATGATCAACAGATCGCCTTTACGTTGGGTTACCAGCTCAATTACTTTACCAGCAACATCGCCCGGTACATCAACAATAAGGGTTTCAACCGGCTCACATTTAACACCGTCAATTTCTTTAACGATAACCTGTGGCTGGCCAACCTGCAATTCGTAACCTTCACGACGCATGGTTTCTATCAATACTGATAAATGGAGAATACCACGACCATACACCAGGTAAGAGTCAGGCGATTCGGTTTCAACAACCTTAAGCGCCAGGTTTTTTTCCATCTCTTTGTACAAACGGTCACGTAAGTGGCGCGATGTAACAAATTTACCTTCTTTACCAAAGAAAGGTGATGTATTGATGGTGAACAACATGTTCATGGTTGGCTCATCAATTTTAATAACAGCCAGTTGCTCTGGTTTTTCAAAATCGGCAATAGTATCGCCAATATCAAAACCTTCAATACCAACTACAGCACAGATATCGCCCGAGCCAACTTCAGTAGCACGTACTTTACCTAAACCTTCAAAAGTATAAAGTTCTTTGATTCTTGATTTTTGGATAGAGCCATCACGTTTTACCAAAGATACCGGTTGGTTTTCTTTGATAGTACCGCGGGCAACACGACCGATAGCGATACGACCTACGAATGAAGAATAATCTAAAGAGGTTATCTGCATTTGTAAAGTACCTTCTTCTATAGGTGCCGGTGGAATGTTAGCTAATATAGCATCCATCAGAGGGAAAATATCTTCTGTAGGTGTTTTCCAGTCAGTACTCATCCAACCTTGTTTTGATGAACCGTAGATAACCGGGAAATCCAGCTGATCTTCAGTTGCTTCAAGGTTGAAGAATAATTCGAAGATCTGTTCGTAAACTTCTTCTGGGCGACAGTTTTCTTTATCTACCTTGTTTACAACCACAATCGGTTTTAAGCCTAAAGCCAAAGCCTTTTGAGTTACAAAACGAGTTTGAGGCATGGCGCCTTCAAACGCATCGCAAAGTAATAATACACCATCAGCCATTTTCAACACACGCTCAACCTCGCCACCAAAATCGGCGTGACCAGGAGTATCAATAATGTTGATCTTAACGTCTTTATACATTACCGAAACGTTTTTTGATACGATGGTTATACCTCGCTCACGTTCCAGGTCATTGTTATCCAATATTAATTCACCAGTTTCCTGACCATCACGAAAGATGGCGCAACTGTGTAAAATTTTGTCAACCAATGTAGTTTTACCGTGGTCAACGTGTGCGATAATCGCAATGTTTCTTATTTTTTGCATGAAATATGCCCCTATAAATTTGGCGCAAAGGTACGTTTAATATATGAGATTTTAAAACGTTGTCAAGTTATCAGCAAAGATTTATACATTTCTATTACCAAATAGTAGCTACAGGGTAGATTTTAAAGTGCTGATCGGCAGATATAATGGTAATATTCTCTGTAATGGCCTGAGAAATAATGAGGCGATCAAAAGGATCTTTATGAAAATGGGGTAATTGGTTTAACTGTTGTAAATGGCTAAATTCTATGGCGATGTTTTTAAAATCGTTACGATCCATAAATGTAGGTAAACTGTCAAAATCAAGCGTTAATCTTAACTTGTCTAAACTTATTTTTATTGAGATCTCCCATAAACTGGCAGTACTTACAAATTTGACAGCTGATTGGTCTTCAATAATAACTTTGGCATTGTCCGATAAAGCAGAATTACCATCAATATACCATAAAAATGCATGTGTATCTAAAAGATAATTCACTATTACATGTAATCTTTAAAGTCTTCCAAAGGCGCATCAAAGTCATCAGCCATATAACCAATTATCCCTTTACCGCCACCAAAACCAGCCTTAACCTGAAATGAAGTCGATTTAGCTGAGGATTCAGTAATATTATATTCTATAAGCAATGCGTCTATATAACCTTCCACTTTAAGTTTAAGGTTATCGGGCAGCTTATTAAGTTTTTTCTCAATTATTTCTGTTCCCATAATAAAGCTAATTTACAAAAACAAATCTTACCTCCCAAACGCCCAACATAAAAACTTACTCATTACCCTACCCCATGTCTCGGTGTTGTGGCTCCCACCTACAACCTCCATATACTGAATATCAGCAGGGCGCGAATAACCTTTAGCTTCCAACTCTTTAATCAGGTCTATGGTATCATCAATGGCGTCTATAATGCCATTATTATTCCTGTCGCTGGTTTCATCTTTGGTGCCGGTTTGCAGCCAGAATTTCAGATTGGGCTTGCCGGCGGTTTCCTTTACAAGTGTGTGGGCTATCCTGTCATTATCAGTATAACCGCTTGTAAGATCCTTGCTTCTCCACCAAAACGCGCCAGAAAACACCCCAACTTTATCAAACACACCGGCATTGCTCCAGCTGATGTCAAAGGCTGATAAGCCACCCAAAGAAAAACCAGCGTAGGCCATGCTATCAAACTCGGTGATACCTGCTACTGCTTTTATCTGCGGCAATAGTTCGGTTATAATAAATTGGGCATAGCTATCGGCTTTTGCGCCGCGCTTTTTAAAATCGGGCTTGCCGGCAACACCGTATTCCTGCAAACGATCTTCGCCAGCATGTATGGCTGCTACCAATATTGGCTTTAGCTTATTATTGTTATATAGCTGCTCCAGCGTTTGCGTTAAAGCCAGGCTTTCCAACTCCTGCCCATCGTTCAACAACAACAGGCTCAAAGGCTCAGTTATATCCTGCTCATCGGGCATTAATAAGGTACAGGTTACTGCCCTGTTAAGCAATGCGGAGTTTATAGTAATATTTTTTTCGGTTATCGTCATCTCAGTTTCTGCCCAGCCCAAATACATATTATGTTAATTTTTAAGGGCTCAAAAGTACGCTATGTTTTCAATTTATTAAGCTAACGTATTAATTTATCAGTTAGTTGCCTTTTTCAGTTAAACCACTTAACTTACCGCATCGTAAACTTAAATGGCTCATTTTGATAGAAAAATATCATCGCTGGTATTCGCCAAACCTCAACCTGCATGTAGAAATGCTGGTATTTGGCGATAGGGGTTTCCCCCTTATTTTGTTCCCTACAACCAAGGGGCGCTATCACCAAAATAAAGATTTTGGATTAATTGACAGTGTAAAATGGTTTATAGACGAAGGTTTGGTAAAAATATACTGCCCCGATACTTTAGACGACCGTACCTGGTACGATAAAGGTATCCACCCGGCAGATCGCGCCCGTAATTACAGCTGGTACGATAAGATGCTATTACATGAACTTGCCCCCTGGGCCATGCACGAAACCGGCATTGGTAAAGTAGCCGTTGCCGGTTGCAGTTTTGGTGGTTACCATGCCGCTAACTTCGCTTTTAAACATCCCGAAAAGGTTGCCCACCTGTTTACCATGGGCGGGGCTTTTGATATCAAGATGTTTACCGACGGCTTTTATAATGATGATATTTTTTACAACAACCCGGTAGACTACCTCCCGGGCAGCGATATAGCCGACCTATGGAACATCAACATTATCCTGGGCACATCAGAGCACGACATTTGCAAGGATTATAACATCCAGCTATCAAACATTTTAAACAAAAAGGGGATTAATCATTGGTTAGATATTCGCCCCAATGCCAGCCATGATTGGCCGATATGGAAAGAGATGTTTCCACATTATTTATCGACGATAAAGTAATTATTGATTTATTGAATGAGTGAATTATTGAATTAAAAAACTACATCTACCAAAAACATATAATAATGAAAAAAATAGGCATCTTATTCGGACAGGAAAACTCGTTTCCGCAGGCATTTGTGGATAGGATAAACCAGAAGGCTGAGAAAAATATATCGGCAGAGTTTGTACGCCTGGATAAGGTAATGCAGGCCGAACCACTGGATTACGCGGTGATTGTCGACAGGATTTCGCAGGATGTTCCGTTTTATCGCGCGGCATTAAAAAACGCTGCCATTTGCGGCACAGCCGTTATCAATAATCCCTTTTGGTGGAGTGCCGATGAAAAGTTTTTCAACAACGCGCTGGCTGTAAAAATTGGTGTTCCCGTACCTAAAACGATGATACTACCATCAAAAGACCTGCCCGATGATACTACAGACAGATCGTTCCGTAACCTGGCCTACCCCTTAGATTGGGATGGCATTTTTAATTATGTAGGCTTCCCCGCCTACATGAAACCTTTTGATGGTGGTGGCTGGAAAGAGGTTTATAAATTGGAAGATAAAGAAGACTTTTTTGATAAATACAACAAAACCAAACAGTATGTAATGATGCTACAGGAAGAGGTTGTTTTTGACGATTACTTTCGCTGCTATTGCATTGGCGGCAAGCATGTACGTATTATGCAGTACGAGCCGCGCAACCCGCACCACCTGCGCTACGAGCATGGTAAAGCTCCGGCCGCAAAAAAACTGTTGGATACAATTAAAGATTATGTAATAAAACTCAACCAGTTTTTGGGTTATGATTTTAATACAGTGGAGTTTGCTATTCGCGATGGTATCCCCTACGCTATCGACTTTTGTAACCCAGCCCCCGATGCCGAAGTAACCAGCGTAGGCCAGGCAAACTTTGAATGGGTGGTAGAAACCGCTGCCGATTACGCCATTGAACGCGCAAAAAAACAAAAAGACGGCTTAGACAACCTTACTTGGGGCGAGTTTGTAAAAACATCGGCAGCAAAAACGCCGCTGGTAGCAGCTAAAGCCAAACCCACTAAAGCAGATGTATCTGTTGGTGCTGTTGATCATGCCATTGAAACAGAAGCGAAAGTGAAGAAAGAAAAAGTGGTGAAGGCGAAGAAAACCGTGAAGAAATAACACCCCGTAGCGATGGGATTGAAACCCATCGCTATAAAGCTACAAAACAGATAAGGAACAAAATGACCAACCCGCAACAACTGGATACGAAACTAGAAAACGATATAACAAAGTTTGGTCTACAGGTAATGTATGTGATGGAAGATGAAACTGGTCCTGGTTTTAGTTACTCCATTGGATTATTTGAAACTTATCAGCATCCCGAGATTATCATCATCGGGTTGAAACAGCAGTTGGCTCACACCCTAATAAATAACATGGCTCATGATATCAAAAATGGTAAGTTTTTCAGTCAGCTAAAATATGAATCAGACATATTAAATGGTTTCAATTGTTACATCATTGAGGTAAAAAAATCAAATTATGATAGCTACGTTGGCCAGGCGCAGCGATATTATAAAGGAGATGATTTCCCTTTATTACAATGCATCTATCCAACAATAAAAGGTATTTACCCATGGCAAGATGAATGGCCCGAAAGCATTAAGGATTTACAACCAATATTAGGACCTGTTAATTTAACCTAACCAATTATGAACGAGTTTACCTTAGGTGTTGAAGAAGAATTTATGGTGATTGACCCTGTTACCAGGGAATTAAAATCGCATGAGCAAAAAATTGTGGATAGCGCGCAAAAGATCCACGAAGACCAGGTAAAGGCCGAAATGCACCAGGCCGTGGTAGAAGTGGGCACCAATATTTGCCACAATACCACCGAGGCCCGTAAAGAGGTAAGCAAACTGCGTACAACGGTGGCTATGCTCGCCGGCGATATTGGCCTGCGTATTGGCGCAGCAGGAACGCACCCGTTTTCGCACTGGCAGCATCAATTGATAACAGACAATCCCCGCTATTTTGAGATTGTGGATGAGATGCAGGAGGCCGCCCGATCGAATCTTATTTTTGGATTACATGTACATGTGGGCATCCAATCGCGCGATATGGCTATCCATATTGCCAACCAGGTGAGGTACTTTTTGCCGCACGTATTTGCGCTATCAACCAATTCCCCTTTTTGGGAGGGACGTAATACCGGTTTCAAATCGTTCCGTACCAAGGTGTTTGATAAATTTCCGAGGACGGGCATCCCCGACTATTTTAGCAGCATTGAAGAGTATGATGCCTACATTAAGCTACTGGTAAAAACCAATTGCATTGATAATGCCAAAAAGATCTGGTGGGACATCCGGGTTCACCCATTCTTCGAAACTATCGAATTTCGTATTTGTGATTGCCCTATGCTGGTTGACGAAACCATCGCTTTCACCGCGCTTTTCCAGGCCTTATGTGCCAAGCTGTATAAGCTGAGGCAACAAAACATGAATTTTATAACCTATTCGCGCGCGCTCATCAACGAAAACAAATGGCGTGCAGCCCGTTATGGCATCGACGGCAAAATGATTGATTTTGGTAAAGAGATGGAAGTAAATACCCGGTCGTTGGTATTGGAGCTTTTAGATTTTGTTGATGATGTGGTAGATGACCTTGGCTCGCGCGATGACCTCCAATATGTACACAAAATACTGGAAACCGGCACCGGTGCCGACAGACAGCTGGCCGTTTACCAGCAAAATAATAACTTTGTAGATGTGGTTGATTTTATCACATCACAAACATTAAAGGGGTTATAGCCCCACCCAAACCCTCCCCGGTAGGGAGGGCTTTATATGAAATTAAAAAACAAAAAGTCTCTCCTACCGGGGGAGATTTAGAGGGGGCTTATGAAACCGGAAATAAAAGTTGCCATACTTGATCTGTATGATGGGATAGCGAACGAGGGTATGCGCGGTTTCCAGGATATTTTAAACAGGTACAAAACAAAGCACGATTTAAATATTACCTACAAAATTTTTGACGTACGCCGGGGCGGCGAAGTGCCGGGACTTAATTTTGATATTTATTTATCGAGCGGCGGTCCTGGTAGTCCGTTGGATGAGGGTACCGAGTGGGAGAAGAAGTATTTCAGACTTACCGATAGGCTGGAAGATCACAATCTCTCCAACACTACCGATAAAAAGCACGCGTTTTTTGTGTGCCACTCCTTTCAGCTCATGTGCCGTAAGTACGAGCTTGGCGATATTAACACCCGTCGTTCGCCATCATTTGGTGTATTACCGGTAAATAAAACCGAAACAGGTTTAACCGAACCTTTATTTGAAGGCCTGGCCGAGCCTTTTTATGCTGTTGATTCGCGTAGCTGGCAGGTGATTAACCCAAACCAAAAACGGTTTAAAGATTTAAACATGCAATTGGTAGCTATCGAAAAAGAACGCCCCCATGTTGATCTCCCCCGTGCTATGATGGCCATCCGATTTAACGACTACTTTTTCTCTACCCAGTTTCACCCCGAGGCCGATGCTAATGGCATGCGCAACCTGTTGTTAAAAGAAGAGAAAAAAAACGAAGTTATCAGCGAACACGGCGATGTAAAATACAGGGATATGCTCTCTCACCTTGCCGATCCGGATAAAATAAGTCATACCCAACAAACCCTGATCCCTAACTTTTTAGATCAGGCAGTATTGAGTTTACAGGGCGTGGTATAGGAATTTATTCACTCAATAATCCGTCATCGAAAGAATTAAAATCCGGGGATTCCGAGAGGGAAATGACAATGCGGTGAAAGACTTACGAAGTTTCAGAAACTTCGTAAGTCTCGGGTCTACAACATGTCATGGGGATTGCTTCGTGCCTATCCAATAAGTATCTAAAGCCCCCAACTGTTGCGCTTTGCATTTTATGGCAATTCGCAAAAATCTGATTACCAGTAAAACAACATTTACAACTGTTTCACTTGTTGCGCAACAATTCTACAAAAGCAATTCAGATCAAAAACACGTAAAAAAAGTCTCGTTACAAAAACAAAGCCGCAACCTTATGGGGCTGCGGCTTTATCAATAATATCAAATATCTTTTAATTAATTGCTTTTGTTATTGTCAGCGTTAAACAGCTTCGCTTTGTCAACCTTTTCAACTACCATACCATCTGCCAGCGTTTTGGTGATTGCCGCGTACGGAGCCGATACTACTTCTTCGCCACCTTTAAGGCCGGTAAGTACTTGTATATAGGTATCGTTTTGAATGCCGGTGGTTACCTGTACCTGTTTAAGTTTATTGCCCGCTGTTAACACAAACACATACTCTTTTGATGGCTGGCTGATAGCTGGCTTGCTTTTATCATCATCCTTTTTAGGCGGCCCGTTCTGGTCTTTCTTTTCCTCGCGGGTAGTTACCGACTGAATTGGTACGGATAACGATTTTACCTGGTTAGTATTGATATCAACTGTAGCTGTTAATCCCGGGCGGAAAGGTGAAGGATTATCGGCAGACTTTTTAAGCAACGCCATGTAAGAGGCAGCATTAATACGCACTTTAACAGTAAAGTTGGTTACCTGATCGGCAGTGGTACCTACTACATTGGCCGAGCTTCCAATTTCGGAAACCACACCTGTAAATTTTTTGCCTAAAAATGCGTCAACTTCAATATTTGATGAATCGCCCAGGGCAATACGGTTAATATCGTTTTCGTTTACATCTACGTTAACATCCAGTTTACTAAGGTCAGATATGGTCATGATCTCGGTACCGGCAAATTGCTGGGTTCCTAAAACACGCTCGCCCAACTCAATAGATAATTTGGATACCACACCATCAACAGGCGAGTAAATGGTTGTTTTGGCCAGGTTATCCTGTGCTTCCTTTACCGAAGCCTGTGTTTGTACCAAACCGTATTGCGAACCGATAACGTTTTGTTTGGCAGCCTCTAACGATGCTTTTGCACCTTCGTAAGCGGCCCTTGCATTTTCATATTCAGATATGGTAAGTACCTTACTTTTATAAAGGGCTTCGCTACGTTTAAAAATACCCGCCTGGTTATCAAAAGTAGCCTGGGCTTGCTTAAGCAGCTGACCAGAGTTACCTACACTTGCCTTTTGGGTATTGTATGATGCAACCGCGCGGTCGTACCCCGATTTTAAAATATCCGGGCGAATCTTACAAAGCAGCTGCCCTTTTTTAACCACATCGCCTTCTTTTATAGGTAGCTCAACTACCTCACCAGATACTTCGGGGCTTATTTTAACTTCAATATGTGGTTTTATTTTACCGCTGGCAGATACTGTTTCATTAATAACACGAGTATCGGCTTTTTCGGTAGCCACCTGTGTTAAAGCAGGTTTACCAATAATGCCTGTCACTTTTAATATGATCAGCAGAACGATCAGCGAGCCAAGCCCTATCAGAATATATTTAGTAGTTTTTCCCATGATTCTATGATTTCGGTATTCGGATTTAGCGTTGTTATATTTTGTTTATCAGATTTAAATTTCTTACAGCGTTATTGGTTTGCCCAGGTAATAATCAATCACTTTTGCCCTAAACACAACCATATATTGCGCGTTTATCATATCAAACTGCGATTTGTTGAGGTTGGTTAGCGAGGTATTATAATCGAGCGAGTTTACCAAACCCACAGTATAGCGTTGCTGTATAATGTCAAAGGCATCCTTATTAGCCTGGTAAGTTTGCGTGTATGACAGGTACGATTTTTCTGCCGCCTTTACATCCAATACCGCCTGGTAAATAATTTTGCTGAGGTTATTACGGGCCAGTTGCGAGGTAACCCTTGCGTTTTCGTACTGTATTTTTGCTTTACGTACCGATGTGCGTGCAGTAAACCTGTTAAATATGGGTATCTGTAAGCTTATCCCTACAGATTGGTTAAAGTTGTCGCTAAGCTGTTTAAAAAACGGGTATTTATTGTATACAGCAGCATATTGCGGCAATGTTGCTGGTTGATTGCGGTTGCCGTTAACAAAGCCCACGGTATCTAATCTACCTGTTGGTGTAATGCCGCCCAATAAGGTACGCGCATCAGAGTAGTTAGACCCTAACTGGCCAAAAAACACCACACTTGGGTAATAGTTACCTTGCGCTATTTTAATGCCCTGTTGGGTAGCTTTTTCCCGTTGCTCGGCCAACAGCACATCAGGATTCACAGCTTCGGCGGTTTTTAAAACCTCCTCTGCGTTGTACAATGTTTGAATATCTGTTAATTTACTAATATCTGGTTTCTCCACCGCTATCTCTGTTTGCGGGGCCATTTCCATGTATTGCTTTAACGTAAGCAACGAAATTTCATACGCATTTTCGGCATTGGTATAATTCAGATCGGCTGTTGATACTGTTGCTTTTGCCTGCGACAGATCGGCCAGGGTTTGGTTCCCAACATCAAAGTTTTTTTGAGCCCTGTCTAAAGTTATTTTAGATACATCTATTTGCTGTTGAGCCGCTTTTACAAGGTCCTGGTTGGTTAATACCTGTAAATAGGTAGTAACCACGTTCAGTATCAGGTCATTTTTTACTTTAGCTGTTGCTGTTTTATCAGCATCGAGCAATAACTTGTTCTGAATTATTGTGTTGCGCAACTGCCCGCCCTGAAACAAAGTTACCTGGGTAGATACGGTACCATTTAAAGCGAAAATACGTTGGTTGATGAACTGGTTGGTAGAAGGGTCGATATTACGGCCAAAGTTAAATGATCCCTGCGGACCGGCGGTAAGATTTGGCAACTCGTTATATTTTGATTGCTTTAAAGTTTCATCATCCAAAGCCTCGGTAAATTGCGATTGTTTGATGGTAAGGTTGCGTTCCAAAGCAAGGTCGACTGCCTTTTGCAAAGATATGACCTCCTGCGCGTTAGCCCTGAAGCTTAATGCCGAAAACAAAATGGCGCAAATTACAGTCGCTTTAAGTGATGGTATAAATTTTAGTTTCATAAGGTTTTTCTACACAATGGTAAGCAACTGATGACTACATTGCAATGTTGTTTTCTATTTATGAGAGAATTTAACATTTAAATTTAATTGAATATGTACCTGGTTAAAACTCCCTGGCTGCTTAAAAAGCTCTATCCCGAGCTAATTTGGAATGTAAACCAAACCAACCGTTGCATTTATCTCACTTTTGACGATGGACCTATACCTATTGTTACACCCTTTGTATTAAATATTTTAAAGCAATATAATGCTAAAGCAACCTTTTTTTGCATTGGTGACAATGTAGGCAAACATCCCGACATATTCCGGCAGGTTGTTGACGATGGGCATGCCATAGGCAATCACACCTACAATCACCTCAAAGGCTGGAAAACCGATAATAAAACCTACCTCGATAATTTTTTAAAAGCTGATAAGTTACTGGATACAAACTTATTTAGGCCACCTTATGGCCGCATTAAAAAACAACAGGCAAAAGATTTAAAAGCAGCCCGCCCAGATGTCAAAATCATTATGTGGAATGTATTGACCGGTGATTTTGATATCAACCTAAAACCAGAGGATTGCCTGAAAAATACCATTAAACATACCGAAGCAGGATCGATGGTGGTTTTTCATGATAGTTTGAAGGCTTTTGATAGATTAGAATATGTTTTGCCAAAGGCTATGGATGAATGGAGTAAAGAGGGGTACGAGTTTAAGTCTTTAAGTGACATATAGAGTAACCACTAACAGATGAACTTAATTAGGTAATTATTTTTCTTAACTTTACATAAATGCATTTAAAATGAGAACAGTAACACTCGATATTCTTAAAGATGAAGCTTACAACTTGTTGAAAGATCTTGAGATGCTAAAAGTAATCCGTATACAAAATGATACCGGCGAAAAACAAGTTGCTCAAAATTTATCTGCAAAATATAGCGGAGCAATGTCTAAACAATCTCCCGAAGAAATAGATAGGCAGCTCAATGACCTTCGTGACGAATGGAACTAAAATATCTTTGGGACACAAACACGGTTATTTACTATCTCCAAAAACAGTTCTCGCAAACCAACGACGTGTTAATGAATGATATCATTAATAACTATCAACCAGCAATATCTGCAATTACCGAAATTGAACTTTTATGTTAGAAAGCAGCGAGTGAAAGTGATCTGGCTGTTTTAAAAAGCTTTATTTCTGATAGCATTGTATTTGAATTAGAAAATAATGTAAAAGCACAAACGGTTGAAATACGTAAATCATTCAATCTTAAACTACCAGATGCTATAATTGCCGCCACGGCTATTACCTCAAAATTGATATTAATAAGTAATGATAGAGATGGCTTTAACAAGATACCGTCTCTAAAATTGTTTAACCCTTTCAAGTAATAACATTACCCACCCCTATCAACCCTCAACTTATTTAGAACATATCCAAATAAGAATTGGCGAAAGCTTGATTATTAATTAGATGTTATATTTTGTAAATTCGCCGCACTAAGTTTCTGACAATTAATTTTAGTGTCAATTTCTTTTACTTTTCACCTAAAAATCAAATACAAATGGCTTTTGATTTAGATATGATCAAAAAGGTTTACGACCGCTACAGCACCCGTGTGGATGCTGCCCGTAAAGCGACTGGTAAACACCTTACTTTAACTGAGAAAATTTTATACGCCCACCTTTCTGAAGGCGATGCTCAAACAGCATTTGGACGTGGTGTTGATTATGTTGATTTTGCACCAGACCGCGTGGCCATGCAGGATGCAACAGCGCAAATGGCTTTACTGCAGTTTATGCAGGCTGGCCGTCCGCAGGTTGCAGTGCCTTCTACCGTACATTGCGATCACCTGATACAGGCAAAAGTTGGCGCCGTTGCCGATTTAAATACAGCTATTGACATTAACCGCGAGGTTTATGATTTTCTGGCTTCGGTATCTGATAAATATGGTATTGGTTTCTGGAAAGCAGGAGCAGGTATCATTCACCAGGTTGTTCTGGAAAACTACGCCTTCCCGGGTGGTATGATGATCGGTACCGATTCGCACACGCCAAACGCGGGTGGTTTGGGTATGATTGCCATTGGTGTTGGTGGTGCCGATGCCTGCGATGTTATGGCGGGCCTGCCATGGGAGCTTAAATTCCCTAAACTGATTGGTGTTAAATTAACCGGTAAATTATCTGGCTGGTCATCAGCTAAAGACGTTATATTAAAAGTAGCTGGTATTCTTACTGTAAAAGGTGGTACCGGTGCTATTGTTGAATACTTTGGCGAAGGTGCACGTTCACTTTCTGCAACAGGTAAAGGTACCATCTGTAACATGGGTGCCGAAATTGGTGCAACCACTTCTGTATTTGGTTACGATGAAAAGATCGCAACTTATTTAACAGGTACAAAACGTGGCGACATTGCCGAATTGGCTAATGCCGTTGCAGAACACCTAACCGGCGACGACGAAGTTTACGCTAACCCAGAACAATATTTCGACCAGGTTATTGAGATCAACCTATCAGAATTAGAGCCACACATTAACGGTCCTTTTACACCAGATCTGGCATGGCCTATATCTAAATTTGCTACCGCTGTTAGAGAAAACAACTGGCCTGCAAAATTAGAAGTTGGTTTAATTGGCTCATGTACCAACTCATCTTACGAAGACATTACCCGTTCTGCATCTATTGCAAAACAGGCTATTGATAAACACCTTACAACTAAGGCTGAGTTTACAATTACTCCAGGATCTGAACTGGTACGCTACACGGTTGACCGTGACGGTTATCTGGATACTTTTGCTCAAATGGGCGGTGTAGTATTGGCTAACGCTTGCGGGCCATGTATTGGTCAGTGGGCACGTCATACAGACGATCCTACCCGTAAAAATTCCATCATCACCTCGTTTAACCGTAACTTCGCTAAACGCCAGGATGGTAACCCTAATACACACGCGTTTGTTGCATCGCCAGAAATTGTAACAGCTTTGGCTATTGCAGGTGATTTAACTTTTAACCCATTAACTGATACTTTAACTAACCTAAACGGCGAGCAGGTAAAACTTGACGAACCATTGGGTATAGAAATGCCGGTTAAAGGTTATGCGGTTGAAGATGCCGGTTACCAGGCCCCTGCCGAAGATGGCAGCCAGGTACAGGTAATTGTTGATCCAAAATCAGCACGTTTACAATTATTGGAGCCATTTACCGCTTGGGAAGGTACAGATATTAAAGGTTTGAAATTGCTGATCAAAGCAAAAGGTAAATGTACTACCGACCATATTTCTATGGCTGGCCCGTGGTTAAAGTTCCGTGGTCACCTGGATAACATATCAAACAATATGTTGATCGGTGCTATCAACTACTTTAACAACACTGCAGATAGCGTTAAAAACGAACTGACCGGCGAGTACGGACCAGTACCGGCCACACAGCGCGATTACAAAGCAAACGGAATTGGATCGATAGTAGTAGGCGACGAAAACTATGGCGAAGGCTCATCACGTGAGCACGCGGCTATGGAGCCACGCCACTTGGGTGTACGTGCCATATTGGTAAAATCGTTTGCCCGTATCCACGAAACCAACCTTAAAAAACAAGGTATGCTGGGTATCACCTTTGCAGACAACAACGATTACGACAAGATTCAGGAAGATGACATCATCGACATCACAGGCTTAACAACATTTGCCCCGGGCAAACAGTTAACCGTTGTGTTAAACCATAAAGATGGTTCGGTTGAATCATTCCAGGTTAACCATACTTATAACGCTCAACAAATTGAGTGGTTTAAAGCAGGTGGCGCGTTGAATATCATCCGCAAACAAATGATTTCTTAATTTCGGAAGTCGGATTTTCGATTTCGGATTTAGCTATATTTTGGAAGCCTCCCTTTGGGGAGGCTTTTTTTGTTTGCAATTAATAATGGCTAATTTAAATTTCTTCTATTTATCTTGTATATTGTAATCAATGGGTTTATTTGATATGTTTAAAAAGAAAGAACTGACCTTTGAAGCTTTGCTAAAAAAGGCTGTCGTCGAACCTGCATATCTAATAGACTTTTATCCAAGAATACTCTCTGAAAAATTCTTTGTATTGACCAAAGAAAGTATGGTTCCTCAAGGCTCATTTATTACAAACGGCAACACAAAGGTCCAGGTTCGAACATTGAACAACGGTAGTGTACCAGTCTTTACTTCAACGGACAGAATTTTCGACAGCGGGGTAATTAAAACGGAGGTTTGTTTTTTAGAACTCAAGGGAAAAGACCTGTTAAAGATGTTAACTGGAAAAACACTGATCATTAACCCCTATTCCGATTTCGGAAAAGAAATTCTTCCGTCAGAAATTGAAAGAATACTTGATGGCACTATTCTTACTGAAAATGTACAACGCTTAGAAATAGAAAAAGAAACCAAAGTACAGATTGGACATACCCCGAAGCTCTTGTAAAATCATTTACCGAGCTATTTTATGCTAACCCCGATATTAAAGCGGCTTATTTAGGTTGGATTCACGACCCTGCATCTAACATTCCGCCTCATTATATTTTCGCAATAGAAGAAACCGGAAATTGGGATACATTAATCAAAGAACTTGCCTCTATATTAAAGACAACCCTTGGCCCGAAAGAAATCGTAGACTTTTTAGAGATTGATGGCAAGAAGGGAATTAGTGGCTATTTTATAAACAGCACTACACCTTTCTATAAAAAGTAATGGAACATATTTAACAAATAAAATCCTCCACCTCAGCAACTTAAAACTTCTTCACAACCCTCTTCAGCACCAACAAATTCTGCCCGTTTAAACTAAAGCCCGAGATGTTGCTTTGATAAAGATTTACCAATTTATCATAGTACAATACAACTACCGGCGATTGCTCCATCACCAAATTATCCATTTGCTGGTAAAGGGCATAACGGGCCGAATCATTTTTTACCTGGTAGGTCTGCTCAAATAGAGCATCAAATTTTTTGTTGTTGAAGCCGGTATAATTGGGGCCGTAAGGGATCTTGTTTTTAGAATAGAAAACGGAAAGGTAATTTTCGCCATCGGGGTAATCGGCTATCCATTGGCCGTAGAAAAAGTTAATCCCGTTTTTGGAAACCAGCTCACGTAAACTGGCCCCCTGGGTTATTTCCACACTGGTTTTAATCCCTATCCTATCCAGCTGCCCCTGCACGTATTCTATCAAACTACGATAGCCTACCGTAGTTGCCAGGGATATCTCAGGCAGCCCTTTTCCATCAGGGAAACCGGCTTCGGCCAACAATCTGCGGGCCTTATCGGGGTCGTAAGAATAGCCCTTAACACATTTACCATCAAAGCCCGGCATACCCTCTGGTATAAAACCCGAATAGCCGGGTGTACCCATGCTGTTGCGGAGGTACTTGATCATCTTTTGCCTATCGATGGCATAGTTTATTGCCTGCCTAACCTTCAATATCTTTAATGGCGATTTCTTTACAATAGCGAGATTACTATCTACCAGCATACCCAAATACATAGTGTTTAAATACGGAGCTGTGTTGAGTATAAATTTGCCTTTATACTTCTGTGTTACCTTACCCGATTTAGTAAGAATATCATCGCGATAACTGCCATCGATATCATTCAAAAAATCAAGTTTCTTTTTTACAAACTCTAAAAATGAGGTTTGCTTATCGGCAATAAAAGTTGCCCGCACGGCATCAAGGTAAGGTAAACGCTTGCCTTTGCTATCTTTTTCCCAGTACTTATCATTTTTAAGCAATACCAACACCTCCCCCTCTTTCCAATACTTAAATTTAAAAGGGCCTGTACCAATAGGGTGGCTCCTAAAATCCTTGCCATAAAACTCAACTACCTCCCTGGGTACCACCGAACAGTATTGCGCGGTGAGCATACTTAAAAACGGCGCGAAAGGCTGTTTAAGTTTAATCAGGAACGTACTATCGTTAGGGGCTATAAAAGCCTTTTTACCATCCACCTTATCGCTAAATATCCATGAGCCGGATGAGGCCACTTTTGGATCTATCAGCCTGCCAAAGCTGTAAACAAAATCAGATGCCAATGCCTTACGACCAATGCCACCGGTAAAATGTGCGTCATCATGAAAATAAACATCATTACGAAGATGGAATGTGTATAGCAGGCCATCCGCAGAAACCTCCCAGCTTTTGGCAATGCATGGGATTACCTTTAAACTATCATTAATTTGTACCAGCCCGTTAAAAACCTGGTTATCCATCCAAATGGTATAGTGGTTACGGCAAAAGGCAGGGTCGAGCGAGGTAAGCCCCTCTTCGAGGTTGATATTGAAAACTGTTTTATGCGAATCAGCAGGTTTTGTTGAACAAGCCGAAAGCTGGATCATCAATCCCAAAAACAGCAGTAAGACCAGTTTATTCATCAATAGCTAAGATATCAATTATTGATTTAGCGATTTAGCTACCTGATGATTTATTACCCGCAGATGAAGGTTTAAATTAGTGTTAGCATGTTAGGCTAACAACCACCTAAGTGTTCGCTTTTTCGGGCGTATGTGTTCGGGCAAAACAGGCGAACACTTAAGATACTACAGATCAAATGATTAAGTGTTCGGATGGCGACTGATTTAAATCCACAAAAAAAGCCTTCCAAAACGGAAAGCTTAAATATTGATAAAATTAGTTAAATATGTTGGACAAAAGAGCCAATAAATGATGACTGATCCAGAATATTATATTAAACTTCGGCTAAATGTTCGCCGGTTACTGTTTCTTTAATTTTAACTTCCAGTTCTTCCATCAGTTCGGGGTTATCCAGTATCAGTTGTTTAACTGCATCGCGGCCCTGACCTAAGCGGGTTTCGCCATAGCTAAACCACGAGCCTGCTTTTTTGATGATGTTGTACTCTACACCCAGATCGATGATCTCGCCGGCCTTAGAAATACCTTCACCAAACATGATATCAAACTCGGCGATACGGAACGGAGGCGCCACTTTGTTTTTAACTATCTTCACTTTAACGCGGTTACCAGAAACCTCGTCGCTATCTTTAATTTGAGAGATACGGCGTACATCCAAACGCACCGAAGCGTAAAACTTTAACGCGTTACCACCGGTAGTAGTTTCGGGGTTACCAAACATTACACCTATCTTATCGCGCAATTGGTTAATGAAAATACAGCAGCATCCTGTTTTGCTGATGGTACCGGTTAGCTTACGCAATGCCTGCGACATTAAACGTGCGTGTAAGCCCATTTTAGAGTCGCCCATTTCACCTTCTATCTCGGCCTTAGGTACCAATGCTGCAACAGAGTCGATAACCAGGATATCAATAGCACCTGACCGGATGAGGTTATCGGCAATTTCCAAAGCCTGCTCACCATTGTCTGGCTGAGAGATCAACAGGTTCTCTACATCTACACCTAACTTTTTGGCATAAAAACGGTCGAACGCGTGCTCGGCATCAATAAATGCAGCAATGCCACCTTTCTTTTGCGATTCGGCAATGGCGTGGATAGCCAAAGTAGTTTTACCGGATGATTCCGGCCCATATATTTCAATAACCCTGCCTTTTGGCAAGCCACCAACGCCAAGGGCGATGTCGAGACCTAAAGAACCGGTTGATATTACTTCCTGAGGTTCGATAACAGAATCGCCCAGCTTCATGATGGTGCCTTTTCCGTATGATTTTTCCAGCTTATCCAGTGTTAACTGTAAAGCTTTTAATTTGTCCGCGTTATTTTTATCTATGTTAGCCATCTTCAAATTATCTTTAGCAAATATAAATGTTTTATTTACAAATACTAATTTTTTTAGTAATTAATTTAGGGGTGAGTGGTTGGATTAGGTTGATTAAGTTTTAACCCTTACACAACATCAAATATATAAAAACAAAAACCATTCACTTAATCAACCTTTCTCCACACTTCGCTTCTTCAGTTCTTTACTGATCTTATTGAGCGTGGCTTTCTTTTTAGCCTCTTTAACTTTTTTAACCTTGGCGGCTTCAGCCTTCAATAAGGCGGTTTCGGTATTGTTACGCTCGTAATACCTGCAAAACCAGGTTAGCGGGCAAATCTCGCACTTAGGGCTACGGGCTACGCAAATGTATCGGCCATGCAATATCAGCCAATGGTGTGCAACAGCTATATGCTCTTTAGGAATATTTTTTATTAACTGCTTCTCTACAGCCAACGGCGTAGTTGCATTATTTGTTAAACCAATACGATTGCTCACTCTAAAAACATGGGTATCAACCGCCATGGCTGGTTCCTCAAAAATAACCGAGGCTATAACGTTTGCCGTTTTACGACCAACGCCCGGCATTTTTTGCAGGTTATCTACCCCCGAGGGGATCTCGCTATTAAAAACATCAACCAGCATTTTGCCCATGCCCACCAAATGTTTAGCCTTATTATTAGGGTAACTTACACTGCGTATATAAGTAAACACTTCTTCGGGAGTAGATGCCGCCAAATCTTCGGGCGTAGGGAAACGCTTAAACAGCGCGGGTGTTACCTGGTTTATGCGCTTATCTGTACACTGTGCCGACAGTATAACCGCTACTAATAACTGAAACGGATTATCGTAATGCAGCTCGGTAACAGGATTAGGCTGGTTTTTAGAAAAGTATTCAACAAAGTGTTTATAACGATCGGCTTTCAGCATGTTAGTTCATTGGTTCACTTGTTCATTAGTTTATTGGTAGTTGCGCGCTTTATTAGAATAGTTGGCTTATTATTCCGGGTGATAGTTTATTTTAATAAATGCGGCATAAACAATATACTGCAATTATGCTCAATAAATTGCAATTGGCAAAACGATTAAAATACCGCTATAAAATTTATTGAACTATTCACTAATGAACCAATGAGCAAGCGCAGCGACAATGAACTAATGAACCAAATAAAAAATAGAAAGGTTCATAAATCATCTATCGGATTTTTGGTTATTTCGATTCGCATCGGGTAACCGCAATCAACAATTATGATCTATGAACCAGTGAGGGTGGCAATACTTACCGCAGGCTCTTAGAGTAATCCAGTATCTGGTGTATAGTTTGCACTTTGGGCTTTTTAGCCAAAAGGTCCAAATCCGCACGAATTGAGTTGTAGAATATCACTTCGTCGGCATCCAGATTTAAATGTACATGTTCGTCCATCTGAGCTTGATTAGCAATTGCATTTAATGTTTTTGTAAAGGTTTCATCCATAAGCTTGGCTACTGTATTTTATATACGATTTATAACGGTGGCTTAAAGATAATATTTTGTTAAATGAAAATTAAATGAAATTTTTTCTTTTTGGTTTATTGGTTTATTAGTTCATTGGTTTACATATTCATTAATTCATTGGTGGGTAGCGGTTGCAAATGAATCAATAAACTCAATTTGTTCATTAGTGGTCGTGGCAAAAAAAAACTGATTTGTATATCGGGAATCTTATCCGATATACAAATCAGCACGCAAATACCAATGAACCATTGAACCAACCTAATTTTTAAGGCTCAGCTCTTTGCCCTGCATCATTTTGCGCAGGTTATTTAAAGCGTAACGCATACGGCCAAGGGCTGTGTTGATACTTACGTCGGTAATATCGGCAATCTCCTTAAAGCTCATATCGCCAAAGTGCCTCATAATCAACACTTCTTTCTGCTCCGATGGTAAAAGCTGGATCAACGATTTCAAATCTTTGTAGGTTTGTTCTCTAACCATTTTATCTTCAGTGCTTTCATCATAATTGCCAAGCACCTCAAAAATATCAAAGTCGTCGCCGTTACTTACTGTTGGTGCACGTTTTTCGCGGCGAAAATGGTCTATAACCAAATTGTGCGCAATACGGGTAACCCAGGGTAAAAACTTACCTTCCTCGTTGTACTTTCCAGCTTTCAAGGTATTTATTACCTTGATAAAAGTATCCTGGAAAATATCCTCGGCCAGGTATTCGTCCTTTACCAGCAGATAAATAGAAGTATATATTTTTGATTGATAACGCCTGATCAATTCTACAAGCCCCGCTTCGTCGCCGGCAATATATAGATGGATTAGATCCTGATCACTCTTCAATTGAAAATCCATAGAAAGTACTACTTAAACTTAATTTTTAGTTAAACTCTTAAAAAGTAAAGTATATTCTATAGCGCGCTCCTTAGGGTAATAAAATTGTTATTTCAAATAAAACAAATTCCCGGGTAAAAAACAAATAATATTTTTCTAACCAGTCATTTTTTAAATATTCATTGGACTTATTAGCAGCAAAACAATTTTTTATTTGGCGCCGTAAACCTTTAGACTAATTTAAATTGCCAAAGGTTTAACCCTTGCCAAAATAAATTCTAAAAACTTAGCTAATGAAAGAATACCGCTCCTTTCAATTGTATTAAAGCCGTTACAATATTTTGTATTGTAAATTTATTAAAACACATCAACTTATTGCCCGGCAAGATGTTAAAAAATGTTAAATATTGCATATTCAGGGTGTTAAAAGTAATGAGAGGACAGGCGAAACGTTAAAACATGGGATATTAAACGTTGTTGCGGAGGCTTTTTCCTTACCTAAATTATAGCGGTTTAAGAGTTTGTTAAATTTCTTTCAAGAATATTTTCATACGCTCCATTAAGCACATATACAGCCATCATCGCGAGTGACAACCGGGGAAAAACAGTAATAACATCTTAAAAAACGATCGTCTTTGCGAGTGACAACCGGCTTGACTGGAAAAAACATTGATGACATCCTAAAAAGATCGTCATTGCGAGTGACAACCGGGGGTAACCCAGAAAAAACAGTAATGACATCTTAAAAAAGACCGTCCTTGCGAGGAGGTACGACGAAGCAATCCCCAAATTACAGGGCGGATTTGCACAGCTACTCTGTAAGTCGGGGATTGCTTCGTACCTCGCAATGACGGTGGCGATGGTGTTGTGTTTAAAAAAATACATACTGATAATCAATGCTTTGAAAGTATGTCATTATAAGTGACAACTAGAGTTAACCTGAAAAAAACGGGAATGACATGGTTGCAAATGGGCGGTTGTGGACTAAATAATAATGGGGTCTTCTTTAAAAAAGTGGTGGGAATGTGCGATTCCCCTCTCGAGAGGGGCGGAGGGGTGTGTTTATGCACGCGAAAGAACGCAGTAGAACACACCCCTGCCACCGCACTTCCCATCCCGCCCCCTCTCGAGAGGGGAACAAAATTATGAAGACACCTAATTGTATCTCGGGCATTAGAAACTTAAAAAAAATACACTGAAAATCAACACTTTACAATCATGTTATTATAAGGAGTAAAACTTCGCGAAATTCTGAATGAGAAATCACATTATTTAAGTTTGCCATCCTGAGGCACGAAGGATCTATTCGCCTGCTATACAGAGCGAAGATGTATGGCGGATAATAGATTCTTCACTACGTTCAGAATGACAAAAAGAGGCCAAAGGATTTTAAAACTCGCCGTCGCGCATCTGTGTATTTATTAAAAAAACAGGCTCTAAATTAAACTTTCTCCAAAAAAAGAAAGGTACCTTTTTGGGGTACCTTTCTTTTTTTGGAGTGCAAAATTATTAATGCTGTGCCCACCATAGCGGTGTTAACACCGCATCCTGGCCACCTAAGGCTGCAATGGCCTGGCTATAACCAGCTGCATTGTTGTTACTCAGGTTTGAAGGATATTTCACACGCTGAGGGAAAAACTGAATGCTGCTTGTCATAAAATTACCGCTGTTTAAGGCTGGCAAACTAGGCATTGGGTTTTCAACTGTAGGGTTTTCAAAAAATGGCAACCCTAATCTTCTGTGGTCGTTCCAGGTTTCTAAAGGTAACCATGGTAACTGGGCCAAATATTTTTGGGTTATAATTTTTGTTAAATGATCGTTTTTCACCGACCCTGATTTATACAAGCCATTTTTAGGATATGCTACATCAACAGTACCTGCGGTACCGCTTATACCATCCTGAAAGTTCATGGTACGCGTTGCGGCTGGCTCTGTTACATGACTCCAGCTCACAGATGTACCGGCACGGTTATAATCTGTGGATGCGATATAAGCACCTAAATTTGCTGATGTACCAAAATACTCAAAGCTTTTTGAAATACCTGTTTCGTAAGCTGTTTGCGCGCCAACTGGTGATGCCCAGCCGCGTTCTGCTGCCTCGGCCAATAAAAAGTAAGTTTCCCAAGGGCCAAAAAATACCCTTCTGTTATTACCGCTTCTGTAAAGAAGATTTAGCAACGGCTTGCAACCATCGGTAAACATTGGCTGGTTTCTTGCTGCTTTTACGCCCCAATCTCCATCCACCTTTGCATTCCAGGTAAGCGAAGCATTTAATGTTTTAACCGTAGCTCCCGATGCATCTGTTAAAGGACCGGTAAAGGTTGTAAATGCGGTACCTATAGCCGGATAATTCGCATTAGTGATATCGCCGGGGATACTGTATATTTTGTATGCACGCGGATCGATAGTATTAGGTAAGCCATCAAACCAGTAGCCGGCCATCGGATCATTGGTATTGGTAGCAAACTGATCTGTAAATTTTTGACCCATCCAATTTGCCGGTTTAATTGCAGCCTGATAGGTTGCTGATAACTGATCGGCCGATTTTATACTTCCTAAACCAACAGCCAGGTTATTATAAGTGGCAGAAATTGGAAGCCCCATCCATGACGATTCTTTTCTGAATACGCTGGCAAGTGGGTCCCAACCTTTTGATTCCTGCACGCTAAATATATCTGTAGCATCTGTTATATAATCCTGGTTAGCGGCAGCGGCTTCAAATTCGGCCTGGGCTTTAGCTCCATCCACTTCAGACAAACGCATAGCCAATCGCATACGCATAGAATTGGCATATTTACGCCATTTTGCATAATTATATTGATATGCCGGATCTTCATTCATTACCTGCTGCGGATTAACCACAGATACATCAAGTTTCGCGCTTGCATCCTTCAGTTCGGCAAGTAAATAATAATACACCGTTTTTACATCCTTAAACTGGGGGTTTGTACCCTGAAAACCGTCGGTAGGCATCGGGCCAAAGGTGTCAGAAAATTCGCTCATCAGGTAAGCTCTCCAAATTCTGGCAACTTGTATTAAGTTGTTAGTATAAGGCTTAGATGTTCCTTTAGCTATCTGATCTGTTCCAATCTGAATTGCGCTATTAACATAATTTAGCCATTGCGACGACTGCCTGTAATATTCTGATGCCCAATCATCAACAAATATACCCTGCGAAAATGTATCGCCGTCTTCATCCTGCAAGCTATGCCCACCGGGAACCCAATACAGTATAAACATACGCTCAGATAAGCCGGGATCTTGCTGGGCACCTACAATTGCATTATCAATAAAGTATTCTGTTTGTACCTGAGTGCCGCTTGCAGCATACGGGTTATTATTTAACTCGTCAAACTTCTTGCATGATGCCAGCATCATTGTTGCAGCAAATACCACGCATGACTTTTTTAATATCGTTTTCATATCTAATGAATTTTTCTTTTTATGGTGATTAGAAACCTACAGTTAAATTAAGTAAAACTGTACGCGTTGTAGGAGCACTTCCGTTTTCGAAACCGGTAGCATTGCTGCCCGTTGCGTAAATAGACTCGGGGTCCATACCATTCATGTGGCTTTTTATTAACCAAAGGTTATTTACAGACATGCCTATTTTAGCCCGTTGTATACCTGTACGCGCCAATAAGCTTTTTGAAATATTATAGCTTAACTGAACGCTTCTTACCCTGATATTTGAGGCATCGTAAAGGTTAGCTTCGGTAACACCTAAATTTCCGTTACCAGCCACTGCAGCCCAATAGTTTTGAGGTGATACTGACGCGGTGTTTGCCTGATATTTATTTGTTGTAGGATCTAATACCACACCATCAACCACCATATTGGCTCTATCGCCGTTCACAACAGTTTTATTTGATGTACCAATGGCCTCCATGTGAGCTAACGTACCCGAGAATATTTTACCACCAAAGCGCGCATCTATTAAAAACGAGAGATCAAAGCTTTTATAAGAGAAGGAGTTAGTGAAACCCAATAAGCTTGATGCCCCTTGACTTCCTAAATTGGATTTTGTTTGTGATACGGTAGGTAAGCCTGTGCCCGACAAAATCAACTTGCCGTTGTAAGGGCTGCTTGGATCATTAACCCTGTTAAAGACAGTACCATATATTGTGCCATATAACTGGCCTGTTTGTGCAACGATACTAACCACATCATAACCGCCCAACGGGTAAATGCTAACATCCGGTGTAAGTGCTTTAACCTGGTTGCGGTTCATTGAAAAATTCACCATGGCATTCCAGTTAAAACCATTGTTATTTCTAACAATTTTACCATCCAGCATCAACTCCAGGCCTTTATTTTGAATATTACCGGCATTAATTATCTTTCCGGTATAACCACTTAAATTATCCAGCGGAAGGGTAATTAACTGATTGGTAGCATTAGATTTGTACACCGAAAAGTCGAAACCTAAACGGCTGTCGAAAAATCTCATTTCAAGGCCCGCCTCGTATGACTTGATTAATTCGCTTTTTACATTTGGATTATATAAAACATCGCCACGGCTTGCTGTTGTATTGCCCAGGGGATCTTTACCTATGGTATAGGTATTATACAATTGATATGGGTCCATATCGTTACCTACCGATGCAAAAGATCCTCTTATTTTACCATAGGTAAACCATGATGGAAGATTGCCATTTCTGCTCATTAGCTCGCTAAATACAAATGAAGTACTAACAGATGGATAAAAATATGATCTGTTAGCTGCATTCAACGTAGACGACCAATCGTTTCTGAAAGTACCGTCAACGAATAATAACTGGTCGTAGTTTATACCAACCGAACCATAAACCGAGTAAATATCGTGTTTAATCAATCCCTGGGTAAAGGTGGGGTTGCCTACCGCATTATTGATCATGAATAAATTAGGCACAGTTAAGGTACCGGCACCGGCACCTAAGAAAGATCTTTGCTGATTCATTAAGTTGCCACCTAATGTTACAACACCGCCAAATTTACCAAACACATTATCTTTCTTTGCTGTAAGCAAACCACTGTAGTTGGTCTCGGTAAATGAATTGCTGCTGATTCCGTATGATCCTCCCGGGTTACCAGGCGCACCTCCGTATGTTCTGTTGTTGGCATTGGTGCTATAGGTATCGGCACCGCCTTTTCCTTCAAGGCTTAACCAGTCATTAAACTGGTATTTTAACGATGCGTTTAACAGGAACCTGTTTCTTACGTCCTGGTTTAAATTATATTGCTGAGCCCAATACGGATTTAATTCCGGACCCGGACCCCACCAGTTCATAGTACCATCGGGTTTAACCGCATTTTTATAATTTCTTACATCAATAGAGGTGGGCATATTTACCAGGGTAGTGAAATAGTTAGCCGAATTAGAACCAGCCTGCGGACGGTTTAAAGCAGTAGAATTAATGTACTGCACTTTGGTATCCATTGTCCATTTATCACGAGGCCCAAATTTGCTTACAGTACGCGCCATCAGGTTATTACGGATAAGCTTTGCTCCGGGGATATAGCTTTTATCATCTAAACGATTATAAGAGGTATATACCGAGGTTGAATTGTACTGCTGTTGAAAAGACACACCCTGATTGGATGTTAAACCTGTTTGAAAAGCGTTGCTTACATTATCATAATATTGCTGTGGCTCTTTTGTTCCGTCTAACAGTGTTTGAACCTGGCCATTGTTTTTTTGGCCCCAATCTAAATTAGATGTAGCAACGTAACCGCCCTGTGTACCCTGGCCAAATTGAGTTTGCATTTTTGCCCTGGCAAAAATACTTTCGAAGCCAAATGATGATGTTAAGGTTATTCCAAGTCCGTTTTGCTTTTTACCTGTTTTTGTGGTAATTAATATAGCGCCGTTACCTGCCCTTGAACCATACAAAGCCGCTGCAGAGGGGCCTTTCAAAACGCTTACGCTTTCAATATCGTCTGCATTAATATCAGACAGGCCGTTACCCATATCTTTTGCCGGGTTATAATAATCGTTATTACGTTTTCCATTAGGATCAATATTGGGTCCGGTAAAGTTATCAAGCGGCACACCATCCACTACAATTAATGGCTGATTGTCTCCTACTAATGAGTTATTGCCCCGTAAGGTAATTCTGGATGAAGCACCAGGCCCGTTACTTGAACGGGTAATTTGCAAACCCGCAACTTTACCCGATAGTGAGTTAACAATGTTGGGCTCTTTAGTATCGGCAAGGGCTTGTCCCTTTACCTCCTGAACCGCGTATCCTAATGATTTCTTTTCTCTTTTAATGCCTAAAGCTGTTACCACAACTTCTGTAAGGGAATTTTCGGCACTCTCTAAAACAACATTTATAGTTGATCCGGTACCTACTGTTACCTCCTGGGTTTTTAAGCCAATAAAAGAAAATATTAATATGGCGCCCGGCTTAGCGGTTAAGCTATATTTTCCGTCGGAGCCTGTTGCTGTACCGGTACCGGTACCCTTTTCAACAACACTTACACCGGGGGCAGGTAACCCGTTTTTTTCAGTTACCGTACCGGAAACTGTTTTTTGCGCGTAAGCCGCTACTGTAATCATACTAAATAACAATAGAGCGATACACCTTAAGTACATCTGTTTCATTTTTCTCGATTTAAATTGGTTAATGATTAATTGGGTTTGTTTTTGGTTTATATATATGGTTAATTAAAATTGCAATTCTCTATTACCAATGTGGCGGCACCTAAAAGCTCAGATTCTGAAGCGAGCTTTGAAACCTGTATCTCTGTTTGCTCGGCAAGCCATGGAATGCAAAACTCATTGATGGCCTGCTGTATAGGTGCCATTAAAATTTTACCGGCAATAGATCCTCTTCCACTTAAAACAATAAGTTGAGGATTCATGATATGGATTAAAGTAGATATGCCCTTGCCTATTAAAAACGCCGCATCCGAAACGATAGAAACCGCCAGGGGGTCGCCGGCTTTGGCAGCATTCAAAAAATTATTAACAGAAAGCTTATTGGTGTCTTTATATACCTGCACCATGCTTGAGCTTGCACCGGCATCCATTTCTGTTTTTGCACGCTCAATCATTACCACCAAAGAGGTATCTACTTCTAAACATCCCCTTTTACCACATGAGCACAATTTATTACTTTCGGATAGCGGGATATGGCTAAACTCGCCGGCATAGCCGCTATGCCCTCTAAAAAGACCGCCATTCACTATCATCCCCAGGCCAATACCCCAGCCTACATTTACTACTAAAACATCTTTTAATTTTTTACCTTTCCCAAACTTCAGTTCGGCTAAAGCAATCAAACTCGAATCGTTATCAATAAATACAGGAAGGCAAAGTTCGCGGGTGAGGTATTTTTTAAGGCTTATATCTTCTTCGGGTTTAAAAAAGGTATGATTTACGCCCAGTTCGGCATTTACGAAGCCCGGCATACCAATACCAATACCTAATATTTGTTCGGCAGGTATCCCCGAGCGAAAAATGTAATCTTTCAGAAATCCTGTAAATGTTTCAATTAATCCAACCGTGTTAGTGAGTATAAGCTCTTTGGCTTCCGACTCCATTTTAACACCATTAAACAAATCGTAAATAACAACCTGGGTAAGCAGCTGATCTACGGCCACAGCAACAATATACCGCTGCTTTTTATCATTTAACAGAAACGTTAACGCCCGCCTTCCACCTGTAGATGGGGCAAAGTCATGTTCCAGCACATATCCGTCGTCTATCAAACTGTTAACTGTGTTGGTTACCAGTGGCAAACTTTTATGTGTAAGCTTACTAAGCTCGGTAAGGGTAAGCTTTTTATTATAGTAGAAATGTTTAATAAGGTCATTTCTTAATAAGTAATGCTTGTTTATAACACTCATTAGGCTGGCATTTTTTTGATAAACTTAAAATATAAATTTAAAAAAACATAGAACTTTTATTTTTTTTTAAAAAGTAATCGATTGTTTATTAAAAAACAGTCAATTACAACCAGCAAGAATATCTCTTTTTATAGGGGAAAAGCATGGCTTATTCAGAGAAATCACCTTTAAAAAGGAGGCACCTATGGAGGCCAAAAACAGGGTATTTTTTGCTACACCACCATGGTTGGTACAGTATTTACTGCCCATAACAGGTATAAAAATCTGCAACTTATTATTTCAATTTCGGAGTTTAGCAGAATTTTACCAAGCTGTAAGAGTCGCGCGTTTACAGCAAAGGAAAAACAAACGCCCTGCGCCCTGGATGCCTCCTGCCCCATTTTTAACTTTAAAGCAATTTCTATAGTTACTGATTGCACTATTAATGTTGAACGGAATTTAATGTTGCACACAGCCTACCATGCTATCAGAAATGGAGGTTAATAATTGCAGAAACAACTAATAAGGCAGCTCTACAATTCAAAAAGGCCGGGGCAATGCCAATGCGTTATTTTACTTATACAGGCGTGGTTACATCGGCATCCGTAAAAACACTGTAAATCATTAAAAGTCAACAAACTGTAAACTCGGATGTTTATTTATAATAATCACCAAAACAAAGTAAAACCGATTTGGATTATGCTAAATATTTTAGGATTTTTGCACTCGCAAAAAGTTCATAGTTGATAGATCATGGTTTATGGTATAAATTTCACCATCACCCTCTTTAACTCAACACAGCCATCATCAATGAACTATGAACCACGAACTAATTCAAAGCATGAGTAAAGAAGCAGAAAAAGATCCGTCGAAACATATTATTATAAAAGGGGCACGTGTACACAACCTCAAAAATATGGATGTGGCAATCCCCAAAAACAAGCTGGTTGTAGTAACGGGCATGTCTGGTTCGGGCAAATCGTCACTTGCTTTTGATACCTTGTATGCCGAGGGGCAGCGTCGTTATGTAGAAAGCCTTTCATCATACGCCCGCCAGTTTTTGGGCCGTATGAATAAGCCCGACGTTGATTATATTAAAGGCATTGCGCCCGCCATTGCCATTGAGCAAAAAGTAATTACCTCTAATCCACGCTCAACCGTAGGTACATCTACCGAGATTTACGATTACCTGAAACTGCTTTTCTCGCGCATTGGTAAAACCATTTCTCCTATATCGGGCCTTCCGGTAAAAAAAGATTCGGTTACCGATGTGGTGAACTTTATACTGGCCTTACCCAACGAAAGCCAGGTTACTTTACTGGCTCCATTATATCCGCACAATAACCGCAGCTTAAAAGAAGAGTTGGCGGTATTAATGCAAAAAGGTTTTGTACGGGTAGAGTACCAGGGCAAACTATCTAAAATAGAAGAACTTTTAGAAGATACCAGCATTGTTGATGATGGATCGTGGCTGGTAGAAGAGGTAAAAGGTGAAAGCTTAAAGGCAAAAGGTAAAAAAACAAAGGCAGTAAGTGATACAGAAACCGCCAATGCGGCAACGCACTCTGCCGATACCTATAACGCGGTACGCATCGTTATCGACCGGATCAGCAAAAACGAGGAAGATGAAACCGTAAGCCGTTTAGGTGATTCTATCCAGACCGCGTTTTTTGAGGGTAAAGGCGACTGCTACGTACGCTACCAGGAGCAAGCCCCTCCTAAATCCTCCCAGGAAGGGAGGACTCTAAATGAAGAGAGGGAACCAAAAGAAACCGAGCGCTTTTTTTGCGACCGGTTTGAATTAGACGGGATTAAATTTGAAGAACCCTCTCCTAACTTTTTCAGTTTTAACAACCCCTACGGAGCCTGCAAAAAATGCGAGGGCTATGGTAAGGTAATTGGCATTGATGAAGACCTGGTTATTCCGGATAAAAGTAAATCGATATATGATGGAGCAATTGCCCCATGGCGCGGCGAAAAAATGCGCGAATGGAACGATAACCTGGTAAAGCATGCCCTCAAGTTTGATTTCCCTATCCATCGCCAATACAACCAGCTTACCGCTAAAGAGCAAAAGCTGCTTTGGACAGGTAATAAATTTTTCCGTGGCCTTGATGAGTTTTTCAAGGAGATGGAAGAGCAAACCTATAAAATTCAATACCGTGTTTTGCTATCGCGGTACCGGGGTAAAACAAGTTGCCCCGAGTGTAAGGGCAGCCGTTTACGCCAGGATGCATCGTATGTAAAGATCAACCAACGTTCGATAACCGATGTGGTATTGATGCCTTTGGATAAAGCCCTGGAGTTTTTTCAAAGTTTGGAACTGAGCGAAACCGATGCTAAAATTGGCAAGCGCTTGTTAATGGAGATAACTAACCGCCTGGTGTTTTTAAATGATGTAGGCCTAAGCTATTTAACGCTTAACCGCCTGTCAAACACCCTCTCGGGCGGCGAATCGCAGCGTATTAACCTGGCTACTTCTTTAGGCAGCAGCCTGGTAGGCTCTATTTATGTATTGGACGAACCAAGCATAGGCCTGCACCCACGCGATACCCAACGCTTAATTGGTGTGCTAAAATCGCTGCGCGATGTGGGCAATACCGTTTTGGTAGTTGAGCACGAGGAAGAGATCATGAAAGCTGCCGACCATATTATTGATATTGGCCCTGAAGCAGGCACCCATGGCGGCGAGTTGATTTTCACCGGTACTTATGACGAAATTATAAAAGACGATAATAGCTTAACCGGTCGTTACCTGAGCGGTAAGGATGAGATAGCTATCCCAGCCAGCCGCCGCAAATGGCACGATTTTATTGAGATAAAGGGCGGGCGTGAAAATAACCTGCAGCATGTAAACGCTAAGTTCCCACTTGGTGTGCTTACCGTAGTTACCGGTGTATCCGGCTCTGGTAAAACCAGTTTGGTAAAACGCATACTTGCCCCTGCCCTGCAAAAAACGCTGGGCAATTACTCTGGCGAGCAAACGGGTTCATACGATAGCATTGAGGGCGATTACGCTAAAATAGAACAGGTAGAAATGGTTGATCAAAACCCTATCGGCCGTTCGTCGCGCTCCAACCCGGTTACCTATGTTAAAGCCTGGGACGAGATCCGCAACCTGTATGCATCACAACCGGCAGCCAAAGCGGCGGGTCTGAAACCATCTGCCTTTTCTTTTAACGTAGAGGGCGGCAGGTGCGATGTTTGCCAGGGTGAAGGCGAGGTGAAGATAGAGATGCAGTTTATGGCAGATATATTTTTAACCTGCGAAACCTGCGGCGGCAACCGTTTTAAACAGCATATTCTGGATATTGCCTACAACGAGAAGAACGTAGCCGAGGTATTACACATGACCATCGACGAGGCTTTGGCGTTTTTTGCCAAAGAACCCAAGATAATTGCCAAAATAAAACCCCTGGTTGATGTTGGTTTAGGGTATGTACAATTAGGGCAGTCATCAAACACATTATCTGGTGGCGAGGCACAGCGTATTAAGCTGGCATCTTTCCTGGTAAAGGGTAACAATACGCACAAAACGCTTTTCATTTTTGATGAGCCCACAACCGGCTTACACTTTGCCGATATTAAAAAGCTGCTGAAATCTTTTGATGCCCTGCTGGAGCATGGCAATACCATTATTGTAATTGAACATAATATGGATGTTATTAAATGCGCCGACTGGGTAATTGACATCGGCCCCGATGGCGGCGACCGCGGAGGTAAAATAGTATTTGAAGGCACACCAGAAAATTTGATCAAAGAAAAAAAATCGCATACAGGGTATTATTTAAAAGAGCGCTTCGGCAAGTAAAAAATAAACCCGTAAGATTATAAAAAGGCGTTTACAGCAAAAAACTGTAAACGCCTTTTTTGTGCTACCTATAAACATACCAGTCTTACTGACAATATTTTGCCTTGCAATCCCTGACCGCAACATCTATATTTACACTACAAGGCCTACATCTTATCTTTTCTCCTCAAACAAATATCTATCTGTGTAGGATGTGATAACGGCCAAAGGCAATTAACTTCTAAATCTTAAATTTATGTCGGGTACAAAACACCTTTATGACACCATTCGTCCTATGTTTGGTGGTCACCTTTTACAAAGCCAGATTGATGGTATCGAAACTATTTTAAAAGCGATTGATGACACCGGAATTACCGATCAGCGTAAAGCAGCCTACGTGCTGGGCACAGTTTTTCACGAGTGTGCTAAAACGATGGAACCCATAAGCGAATTTGGCAAAGGCGCGGGGCACGATTATGGTAAAAAACTAAAAATGGGCGGCGGCCCCGGTCATCGCATTCCTTATACCACACCAGATAAATTATACTATGGCCGTGGTTATGTACAGCTAACCTGGTACGAGAACTATCAAAGCATGGGCAACCTTTTACAGATTGCACTATTAGAAAATCCCGAATTGGCTTTAGAGCCACAAACGGCAGCACGTATTATGATAAAGGGGATGACAGGCGGTTTATTTACCGGCGTTGGCCTGGGCAAGTATTTTACAGCCACAAAAGCCGATTGGATAAACGCCCGCAAAATAATTAACGGATTGGATATGGCTACCGCTATTGCCGGCTACGCGCAAACGTTTTATAAAGGATTAGTTACGCCGGTGATTTAAGGTATGTTCTCGAATAGATTCAAAGTAATCCCTTCATAAAACCACCGATCCTCATTAACTTAATCAACCACTCAACCCAATCAACCAATAACCTAAATTATTTGCCACCCGTTTTAATGTACATATAAACTATACCGCCAATAACGGTTATAGCCAATACCACAAGGCCGGTTACGCCTTTTTTCTTATCCTGGCGCATAAGCCAAACTAAAAAAGCAACCATTGGCAGCACAAATACCGCCCAGAAAATTAATGATGGAATGTTCATATAGCCCCCTAACCCCCTAAAGGGGGAATGTTTTGATTTGCAAAAGTACTAAATAAAAAATGTAACCCTCCTCCAGTTCCCCCTTCAGGGGGTTAGGGGGCCGGGCTTAAAATATCATCCTCGCCATAGGTGCAACTTCCTGCCCTATAAATTCGCCTTTTAAATATTTGTAGTAACCGGCTATGGCTATCATGGCCGCGTTATCTGTACAGTATTCCATTTTGGGTATAAAACCCTCCCAGCCATTTTTTTCGCAAAGCGCTTGTAAACCCAACCTTAAACCTGTGTTTGCCGATACCCCACCCGCCAAAGCCAATTGTTTAATACCCTGCTCTTTGGCAGCCTTCTCAAACTTATTAAGCAAAATGGTAACTATCCGCTTTTCAACAGATGCACAAATATCAGCCAGATTTTCAGCAATAAAATCGGGGTTCTTAGCAACATTATCCCGGATGAAATATAAGATAGAAGTTTTTAAACCACTAAAGCTAAAATCAAAACCGGCTATCTGCGGCTCGGGAAACTTGTATGCATCCGGATTGCCCTGGCGCGCGTATTTATCTATCAGTGGCCCACCGGGATATGGCAAACCTAATATCTTGCTGGTTTTGTCCATAGCCTCGCCGGCGGCATCATCCAATGTTTGGCCTATGATCTCCATCTCAAAATAATCTTTCACCAAAACTATCTGCGTATGCCCCCCAGAAACAGTAAGGCACAAAAACGGAAATGTGGGTTTATGATCGCCAATAAAGTGAGCCAATATATGGGCCTGCATGTGATTAATTTCTACCAGGGGTGCTTTTTGTGCCAGTGCAAATGCCTTGGCAAACGATACCCCTACTAATAATGAGCCTAAAAGGCCAGGCCCGCGCGTAAAAGCTACTGCATCAATATCATTTTTGTTTACTTTTGCGTTCAATAGTGCTTGTTGAACGGCAGGAACAATATTTTGCTGATGAACCCTTGAGGCAAGCTCAGGGACAACACCACCATACGCCTCGTGAATGCTTTGGTTAGCAATAACATTGCTTAGTATTACACCATCAACACAAACCGAGGCCGAGGTATCATCACATGAAGATTCAATTCCTAATATTACAGGCACATTTTTAAGTCAAAAGTCAAAAGGTAAAAGTCAAAAAGACCTTTATTATTGACAGATTATAAATTAAATTCAGAAAGTGAAAACCTTTAGGGCTTTTTTGAATTTTTACTTTTGAATTTTTAATTAAACACAAAGTTATTAAAAAAGCACTCAAAATAGTATTCGGGCTGGTGTTGTTGATATTATTGACACTGAGCATACTTTTACTGGCTTTTCAATATAAACCCGTACAAACATGGGCCGCTAAAAAGGCGACTCAATATTTGTCGGACGAGCTGCACACTACCGTGAATATAAAAAGCCTGTACATAAGGCCATTTACCACCGTAGTGATTGAAGGTTTATATGTGCTGGATAAAAAGAAAGATACCCTTCTAAACACCCCCAAACTGGCTGTTGACATCAACGGCTTCTCTATTTTTAGCAGTATTAAAAAGCGGGTTATCAACTTTTCGGCAATTGAGCTCGACAATGGTTCATTTTACCTCAAAAAACAAAAAGACAGTACCACCAACCTCAGTTTTATAATTGACTATTTTAATTCGGGCGATACAGCAAAAACTACCGGCAAACCCTGGACGCTTAACTTTGATAAGATAACTATCAACAACTTCCATTTCCGTTATAAAAATCAGTTGATTGATACGGTAATGGCCCAGGTTAACTTTGATGATATTGATGTAAAGCATTTTAGCACCGTTGTTTTAGATATGGATATTAAAAACCACCTGTTTAAAGGCAACGTGCAAAACCTTACCCTGGCAGAAAAAAGTGGTTTTTATGTTAAAAACCTCACCTCCAATATCACCGTTGATACCAACCAGATACTGGCGCAAAACATGTATCTGAGAACCGGGCACTCCTATATCAAAGATTATTTCAGGATGCGCTTTAAATCGTTTAGCGATTTTGACGAGTTTAATACCCGGGTGCACATGGATGCCGAGTTTAAATCGTCGCGGGTGTCATCGGCAGATATCGCTTACTTTACAGATGGCTTAGAAAAGGTAACCTTCGATCTGGGTTTGGATGGCCGTGCTAAGGGCACCGTTAGCAACATCAAATCAACAGGCGTAACCATTACCGGCGGCCAGGCTACTTTTGTAAAGGGCGATTTTAATTTACGGGGATTACCAGATTGGGATAACACTTTCCTGGAGCTGAAGTTTGACCAGATAGCATCCAACAAAAAAGATATTGATTATTTAATCAGTCATTTTTCCGGTCAGCCAAACTTAAAAGTACCCGATATTATTAACAAGTTTGGCAACGTTAATTTCACCGGCCGCTTTACAGGCCTACAAAACGATTTTGTTGCCTATGGTATTTTTAAAACCAAGCTTGGCCGTTTTGATTCGGACATTAACCTTAAAATCGACAAAAAAGGCAACCCCAGCTATAGCGGCAAAATAGATGCATTCGATTTTGATCTGGGTTCGCTGCTTGACGAAAGTTCATTGGGGCGCACCACCTTTACCTCCAATATAAAAGGCAGCGGCAGCGATCTTAAAACCTTGAACGAACGCGGCGATGTCGCCATTAAGTATATTACCTTTAACAATTATACCTACAGTAACCTTACCGGCAAAGGCTCCTTTGTTAAAAAACTTGCTGATGGACACATCACTATTAATGATAAAAATGTAAAACTGGATCTTAAAGGAAAAGTGAATTTAGCGCCGGCTTTACCTTCGTTTGATTTAACGGCTACTATCCAGGATGCTAAATTAAACGCGCTAAAACTGATAAAAGATACCATAACCGTAAGCACCCAGCTAAAAACGGTATTTTCTGGTAACGATCTTAAAAACTTACAGGGCGATATTTTACTATCGCCTATCAGAATTGTAGACCCACGCAATAATTACCAAGCCGATTCGCTTTACCTATCGGCAAACGGAGAGGGCGATTCGAGGGAAATAGCATTAAAATCCGATTTCGCGGATGCCAATATCAAGGGCAGCTTTGATCTGGCCACCCTGCCATCGTACTTTAAAACCATTGTAAAAAAGTATATCCCATCTATACAAACCACTATTGTAACACCCCAACCCGAGCTGTTTGATTTTAATCTCAACATTAAAAACATCGACCCGCTGACGGCTATATTTTTACCAGATCTGAAAATTCCGGACCAGGGTACCTTTACCGGCCAGTTTGATTCTAAAAACAAAACGGCTGCATTATCGGGCTATATAAAAACCTTTAAATATGGTAAAATTGTTTTCCACGATTTTATTATAGACGAAAGCACTTCAGATAGTATGCTGGGCCTCAACGTTTCGTTAAAAAAGGTTGACATTACCGATAGTCTTTTTATTAAGGATATTAACATTACCAACTTCCTTAAAAACGATAGTTTAAATTTTAACGTGAAGCTATCTGATAAAAACGCGGTAAATCAGCTGGATCTTTACGGCCTTGTTAAATTTGGCAAAGATACCACCGCCAAATTAACACTGCTGCCATCTGATGTGATCCTCGAAAAAGAAAAATGGAAAATACAAGACCAGGTACGCATTCGCCTGCTTGATGGTAAAACCCAGGTGCAGGGTTTTGAGCTCTCGAACGGCGCCCAAAAAGTAAAGATCAACGGTTTTATATCCGATAACCCGGCAGACCAGCTTAAGCTCTCCTTTGAGCAATTTAACATGCGTACCTTTAATCAGCTTACCAAAACATCGGGTATATTTTTAAAAGGCTCACTTAACGGGGATGTAAATATGACGGCCATTACCAAATCGCCGGGGATAGACGCGCATTTAAGCATCGATTCGCTTACCATGAACAAAACGCTTATTGGTGATGTAAAACTGGTATCAACCCTGGGCAACGACCGTAAACAAGCCAACATGAAGCTGAACATTGTTAACCGCGGCCTCGAGACCATGAACCTTGCCGGCATTTATGCTTTTGGGAATGATACGGAGGATAACCTTGATTTTGATGTAAAGATGAACCAAACAGAGGCCATTATTTTTGAGCCTTTTATTAAAGACCTGGTATCTGATATTAAGGGCAATATATCAACCAATTTAAAACTCACAGGCAGCCCTTCAAAACCGCAGTTAAATGGCGATGTTACCCTGGTAAATACTGGCGTTACCGTTAACTACTTAAAAACCCCATACACTGTAAACACCAAGTTGAATGTAGCTAATAGTGTTATTAAAATTGATAACATGGTTTTAAAAGACAAAAAAGGAGGTACCGGTACTGCCAACGGAACGGTAGATTTAAACAACCCGGCAAATCCCGATATTGAGGTTGACCTGGTTGCCAAAAACCTGCTGGCCCTTAACACCACTTTTAAAGATAATCACGTTTATTACGGCACCGCTTATGGCACTGGTAATTTTAGCTTTAAGGGCCCGGTTGATAACATGAAAATTGATATTACCGCCAGCACTGAGGCAGGTACTATTTTTAACATCCCTTTAAACACCTCATCAACCGCCAGCGATTACGATTTTATAAAATTTGTGAGCCACAGCGATACCGCAAAAGCGGTTGAAAAAGTACGCGCATTTAATGGTGTTACCCTTAATTTTGATTTAACTGCCGACGAAAAAACCATAGTTAGATTGGCCACCGATTACGGGCAGCTGGAAGGCAGCGGCGTAGCCAAAAACCTGAAGCTAAACATTAACAGCCTTGGCGATTTTGAAATGTACGGCGACTTTTTGATTACCACCGGTAAATTTGAGTTTACAGCCAAAAACTTTATCAGTAAAAACTTTACCGTAAGCCAGGGTGGTACCATCAGGTGGACGGGCAACCCATCAAACGCAGAAATAAACCTGAAGGCACTTTATGAGGTGCGTACAGACCGCTCGCCTTTATATACGGCCGCCGGCTTACAATCGCCACAAGGCAACAAGCAGGTATTGGTACAGGCCGAGCTGATATTAACCAAATCGTTATTGCTACCGGTAATTGATTTTGATTTTAACTTCCCTACAGACCCATCGGTAAAAGATGATGTGGCCACTTACCTGGCCGATAATAACAACCGTAGTCAGCAGGCGCTTAGTATTATTGTGAGGCGTAACTTTTCATCGGGAGCCAACAACAGCTTAACCAACCAGGTTATAGGCACAGCCGGCGAGGCGGTAAGTGAGTTTGCATTTAATAAGCTAAATAGTTTAATAGCACAATCAAACATCAAATACTTCGATCTTAACATTCGCTCCATTAACGAGGCCAGTGCATCGCTTCGTTTTTTTGACGGCAGGCTATCATTTAACGGAAGTTTGTTTACCAATACCGCATCAAACGATTTGTTTAACAACAACAGCAGCACGCTGTTTAGTCAGAGCTTTAATGTGATCAATAAAGATTTTGAAGCGCTGTACCAGATAAGGAAAGATGGTAACCTTACCGCCCGATACTCCTACCGAATATTAAACAGCACCACCCTTAATAACTTAAATAACCAGCTATTACCACAATATGTTAATGGCGTAGGTTTGGTGTATCAACGAGATTTTGACACCTTTGGTGAGTTTATTCGTAACCTTTTCAGAAGCGGTAAACGCAAGCAAGCGCCGGTAACCCCAAGCCCGGTAACCAACTCCACCCCCATTGTTACAAAACCAGACGAGGACGAGTAGATTTCAAATGTGCAGATGAATTGAAGATGCCCAAGTTGTAAATACACTAGTAGTCAAAATACTGATTCAAAAAAGATGTGCAGACGTTTTAACAACATCTGCACATCTGAAATCTGCACATCTATCTTCAGTGATCGCGCATAATGGCGTGATCCATTTTATCACGTTTGGTACGCAGGTATAATTCGTTATGTGGGTTTGATGCTATTTCGATAGGCACATTTTCAACCACCTCTAAACCGTAACCAATTAAGCCAGCCCGTTTTTTAGGGTTATTAGTCATCAGTTTCATTTTTGAGATACCCAAGCTGCGTAAGATCTGTGCGCCGATACCATAATCGCGCTGGTCCATTTTAAAGCCCAGTTTAACATTGGCTTCAACGGTGTCGTAACCGTTTTCCTGCAAATGGTAGGCCTTTAATTTATTGATAAGGCCAATGCCCCTGCCCTCCTGGTTCATATAAACCACAACCCCTTTGCCCTCTTTGCTAATCATCTCCATAGCCTTATGCAGCTGCGGACCACAATCGCAACGGCATGAGCCAAAAATATCGCCGGTTACACATGAGCTATGCACACGTGTTAAAACGGCTTCACCAGGCTCCCACGTGCCTTTTACAAGGGCCAGGTGATTTTCGCCGGTATCCAGCTGGGTATAAGCTATCATTTCAAAATCGCCCCACTCGGTAGGCATTTTAACCGATACCTCTTTTTTAACCAAAGTTTCGGCATTTAAACGGTAGGCTATCAGATCTTTTATCGAGATGATCTTAAGATCAAACTCCTTTGCCATAACCAACAGATCGGGCAGGCGGGCCATATCGCCATCTTCCTTCATAATTTCGCATATTACACCGGCTGGTTCAAAACCGGCCAAAACAGCTAAATCAATAGCCGCTTCGGTATGCCCTGCCCTGCGTAATACTCCACCATCTTTAGCTATCAGCGGAAAAATATGACCCGGGCGACCAAGATCCTGGGGTTTTATAGCCGGATCAATTAAGGCCAGTGATGTTTTTGAACGGTCGGTAGCCGAAATACCGGTTGTACAGCCATGGCCAAGCAAATCAACAGAAACTGTAAAATTGGTTTCGTGCGAGGTGGTGTTATGACTTACCATAGGCTCGAGCTGTAATTCGCGGGCTCTATCAACAGTAATAGGGGCGCACACCAGGCCACGGCCATAGCGCACCATAAAATTTATAGCTTCGGGAGTTGCATTACGTGCGGCGGTTAAAAAATCACCCTCATTTTCTCTGTCCTCATCATCAACCACAATGATCATTTTGCCTGACCGTATATCTTCGATAGCTTCTTGTATTGTATTTAACATTGTGTAAGTATTACGTACGGCATGCTTAAAAGGCTGCCACGGTGTATTAAAGTTTAAACAAATTTAATCTATATTCAAATGATTCCGGTCGGCACTGTGTAAAATGATTGGCCCGGCAACAGGCGTAAACTAAGCGGCTTTGCGCTTAAGAAGTTTGTTAAAAAACCGTTTATAGGATTCCATATCAAATATCACCGAATCTGTAGCGGCCTTGTAGGATAAAAACAATCCTATCGGCGTTAAAACAATGATAGCTATCCACATACCGAAAAATGTATTCACATTACCCGCCTTTACAGATTTTTCGCCAATGGTTGATATGATATAATAGATGAGGAAAAATATAACCGAAATTACCACCGGTAAACCCAGGCCTCCTTTACGGATGATGGCACCAAGAGGAGCGCCTATTAAAAACAAAGCAATGCAGGCCGCAGAAAGTGTAAACTTCTTTTGCTCACCCGCGGCATAACGGCGTATGTTTGCCGAATCGCCATTATATTTATCTGTACGATTTTTCAACAGATCTTTTATCGAACGAACCTCTGACGAAGCGCTTGATAAAGCCATCACCTGATCGTTCAGCTTCATACTTTTTAACACATCCTTATCTGCCGGGATGTATTTTATGTTTTTGGGAGTTTTTACCGGTACATTAAAGTACTTAATATAAGGGGTGATGAGCCTGTAATTTAAGGCTACAGCAGCGTCGACAGCACGCTCACTTGAATCCACAAATTTTCTTAATTGCTTAAGGTTCATCATTTCTGATGCCGACTTAAACTCATTTTCATCCGTGCGGCTAAGCTTAAAACTCGACAGATCGAACTTATCCTCCCTTGTTTTAAACCTAAAACGGGTTAAGCGTTGCCGTACATTATAGTTTGCACCATCACTCCTCGATTCGGTATAGTTTACACCATCCTTCAATTTTAAAACAAGGTATTTATCGCCCATGGTACGGTACATGGTACCTTCGCGGGCCATGGTTACTTCGGTATTATTATCGGGTTCATTCTTTTTGTATATCATGATCCCGTATAGCCTTTGCCCATCCGGATCTTTTTTTGCCACCCGAATGGTATAACCCGGAAAGCTGGAACTAAAGATCATTTCTGGCAGCAGATCGGCCGATTTTTGCTTACGCGCATCATACAACAGCGAATAATATTTAAGGTTGGCCACCGGCAACATGTAGTCAGAAAAAAGGAAGGCTGCGATACTCAGTATAGTTACAATAACTATCATAGGGTACATGGCCCTGCGCAGAGATATACCTGCGGCTTTAATAGCTACCAACTCGTAATTTTCGCCAAGCGCTCCGTAAGTCATGATGGTGGAGAGCAGTACCGATAAAGGCAGGGCCATGGCCACATTGGTGGCCGAGTTATACATCATTAACTCCAGAATGGTGTACCATGCAAAGCCCTTGCCAATTAAATCGTCGATGTATTTAAACAAAAACAACATCAACAACACAAACATTACAATGAAGAGTGTACTTACAAACGGCCGTATAAATGATTTAAGCAGTAAAAGATGGATCTTCTTCATTGAGGCAATTTGTATTTTAACAGGGTAAAAAGCGCACAGTTATATGTGTTAATTTTCATTAACGCAAAATTAGCGTTTCACAATACAAAATTAGCTAAAATTAAGTTGGCCTTATGCGCCCAATACGCTTATGAGGTAATCAATCTGGTTATCCCAAATAAGTTTACGCTCGGCAATCTGATCTTCAGTTGCAAAATCGGTAATGCTCAGGGCAACATCATTGGTAAGTTCATCCTGCAAAATTTCCATTTCAAAATAGCATTGCGGCTCGTCGTCTACCCATTTAAAGCGTACCAGCTTATTTTCTTTTATGGTTATCAGTTTGGCTTTTTGAGGTTCGCCATCCCAGGTAAAGGTAAAAACCTGATCGCGAAAATTAACATCATCAGCAAACCATTGCGCTAACCCGTTAGGCTCATTTAAGAAGGTGAACAGTATTCTGGGAGATGATTTTATCTCATATTCAATAGTAAATTTCTTTTTTTCGGACATCGAGGTTTATACTTGAAAAACGATTATGCAGTAAATGTTAACATTTTTTCTAAAGAAAACGAATTTCTGCTATATTTGCAAACCTTTTTAAGGAAGCGCATTGTTTTATAAACATGGCTACTCTTTTTAACAACCATTAAAACAGAGAATTAACTTAAAACGGCGCCAAAAACGCATCAAGCGCACATAGGCAGAAAACAAACGGCGGGGTAGCTCAGATGGTTAGAGCGTAGGATTCATATCCGTTAATTAACGGACGGCAGTCCTTGATTAAAGACAAAACAACTCAAGCGACTTGAGTTTTAAAATAAAAACGGCGGGGTAGCTCAGATGGTTAGAGCGTAGGATTCATAACCCTAAGGTCGGCAGTTCGATCCTGCTCCCCGCTACAATGGCAGAAGGCCACTCGAAAGAGTGGCTTTTCTTGTATATTGCCTTTTATGTTCACAGTATACGTTTTATACTCACCCACTTTTAACCAAATTTATATTGGTTATACTTCAAACCTGGACAATCGTTTTCTTTCTCATAATGAGTTAGCCACAAAGGGGCACACTATCAAATACCGCCCTTGGGTGATAGCGTATACCGAGGAGTTTCCGACAAAATCAGAAGCCATAAGGCGCGAAAAGCAACTTAAATCTTCAAACGGCAGGAAATTTATTCGGAATATTATTCCCCCCCCAATTTAATAGCCCCAGATGATTAGAGCATAGTATCCATATTCGTTAGCCAACAAACGGCAGTTCGATCCTGCCGCCGCTACACTTTAAGCCGAAAGGTTTACGTTTTTTGCTTTTAAATTCTTTTTGTATATTGATGGTACTGCGAAAAGGACATAAGCTGTAGACTCGTCAAAACATGAAACCAATTAAATTATGAAAAAATACAAATCAGAAATGACAGGCCATTTAGATGTTTTTGTTGTGGATAATGAAGATGAATTTGAAGGCGAGATACAAAAGTGGCAAGAGGTATTAATTCATGGTGACCCTGAAGGATTGAGGTCTTTTGCAAAACTCCTGATAAAAATAGCAGACTTAAATCAAGACAGCATAGCGGTCCTTCCGATTGGTGCAAGAGAACATTTGCATCTACAACCCGATTTTGACATCAGTAAAAGCTCAGTCCAGGTAATTGTTGGTAGAATTGATGCCAAAGGGACAGGGGCCTTTTACGATCGATATTTAGAAAAAACTCAATGATATTAATCTCAACTTGGGTGATATATTAAATTAAAACTGCTAAACTTCTCAGGTCTTTCATAAAATAATTCGAGAATAGACCAGTAAGCCACCAACGAAGAGGCCGTATCATCATTCAAATGATGTGGTATTTTAAAGCGATCTCCCCGGTATTATATATTACCAATCCATTAGTGTCGATGAAAAAAATGTAGTTTTGGTTCGCACAAACCCAAACTTAATGAAAAGAGCCAAATGGGCGGCAGGTATTTCTGCTGCTATATTGTTTTATTTATTTCCGGCCGCTACTTTTGCCCAGGATTCTTTATTTATTATTCCAAAGCCTTTAATACAACAAGCCAGGTTAGGGCATTTTACCTTTACTGCACAAACACAGGTATTTTCCAGTAATGAATTTATAGGTGCGGCCGATTTACTTCATGAACACCCTTACATCCATTTCAAAAAAATCATCTCCCTTACTGCCATAAAACAAATGCCAAAGCAGGGCATCATTTTGGTGAGGGCCAACCAAAAAGACACCTTGGCCCAAAACGCATATCGCTTACTGGTAGAACCGAAAAGAATAATAATCACCGCACATCAGCCAGCGGCTATCCTTAATGCAATTGCCACATTACGACAAATTGCCTATACCAGAAAAAATGGAGACCAAATACCTGCCGTGTGGATTGAAGATCGTCCGGCTTTCGGATATAGGGGGCTAATGCTCGACGTTTCCCGTAATTTTTTCCCGATTCCTTTTTTAAAGAAATATATAGACATTATGTCTCTATACAAACTAAACACCTTTCACTGGCACTTAACCGATGGAGCTGGCTGGCGATTGGAGATCAAAAAGTATCCCGAGCTTACGCAAAAAGCCGCGTGGAGAACCAATGCCAATTGGAAATACTGGTGGAATAGCGGGCGTAAATATGCAGAAATGGGTACCCCCGAAGCATCGGGAGGGTTCTATACTGCAGACCAGGCCAGAGACCTGGTAAGTTATGCAGCAAAGAGAGGCATTACGGTGATCCCTGAAATAGAAATGCCGGCGCACTCTGAAGAAGTACTTGCCGCTTACCCCAATTTATCTTGCTATGGAGTGCCTTATAAAAATTCTGAATTTTGCATAGGCAACGAGGAAACCTTTACCTTTTTACAAAATGTTCTTGACGAAGTGATGTCCATCTTCCCTTCTAAATACATCCACATTGGTGGCGACGAGGCAGATAAAAGCGCCTGGAAGACTTGTTCAAAATGTCAAAAGATCATCAAAGACTTTAACCTGAAAGATGAAAATGGATTGCAAAGCTATGCCATTAAAAGAATTGAAACTTATTTAACGTCTAAAGGGCGAAAGCTTATTGGGTGGGATGAAATCCTGGAAGGGGGACTGGCGCCCGAGGCTACTGTTATGAGCTGGCGAGGCGAAAAAGGTGGAATTGAAGCTGCTAATTCTGGGCATGATGTGATTATGACTCCTGGAGCATACCTTTATTTTGATGCCTATCAAACCAATCCAATTGGACAGCCAGAGGCCATCGGCGGCTATCTTCCCTTACAAAAGGTTTACGCTTACCACCCCATTGCAACCCAAATAGATGCAGATAAGCAAAAACATATACTTGGTGTACAGGCCAATATGTGGACGGAATATATGCCTACCTCCAATCAGGTTGAGTATATGGCTTTCCCACGGGTACTTGCACTTGCCGAGATGGCCTGGACGGCAGAAAAAAATAAAAGCTGGAATGATTTTCAACTTCGTCTGCAAAAACATTACCTGCTTTTGCAGCGTTTAAATGTCAACTATTACCCTCCTTCAACAGCGCTTAGCGTATTATCAACCTTTGATATTGATAAAAAAACAGCAACGGTGACCATTACTTCTGAACAATTTGAACCCTCAATTCATTATACTGTTGATGGCAGTGCCCCTACCGCAACCTCTCCTTTATATCATGCACCAATTTCGTTATCGGCCACAGCCATAGTTAAAACTGCAATATTTAAAGGCGATATACAAATTGGAAAAACAGCTGAACTACAGGTAGACATCCATAAAGCCATTGGTAAAAAAGTGATTTATAACAATAGCTGGAGCACCAACTATCCTGCACAAAAGGAAATTACCCTCGTAAACGGGCAAACAGGCGATCTTACTTATGGAGATGGACAATGGCAGGGATTTCTTGGCGATTTTGATGTAACTATTGATATGGATACTATTCAACTTTTATCACAGTTAAAAATCCGCTTCATGCAGTCTACCGGGCCGGGTGTTTATATCCCCGCGCAGGTAACCGTAGCTGTTTCTGAGGATGGAAAAGTATTTAAAACGGTTCCAAAAAGCGACAATGACGTCCCTTATACCGATCCTACACTTAGGTTTAAAACCTTTGTCTTCGACCTCAAGGGAAATATTGCACGTTTTATAAAGATTACCGGGAAAAACGAAAAAAACGGCTTTATGTTTACAGATGAAGTTGTTGTTTATTAAACCGCAGGCATAGCAATTTGAAAGCACAAAACCCAGAAGTTGATACTTCCGGGTTTTGTGCTTTTAAATAAACCAGGGTTACTACCCATCTACAAGCTCTCTGGTAATAATTGGGTATCAGTAATGCCATGCTCCAGCTTCCATTGATCCATAATAGGTTGCTCCAGTTGTATCTGCCGGTATTCGTCGGGGGCCATAATGGGCACGCCATAAACTATCGGGTACTTGCGATTGCATTTTGCGCAGGTTAAGATGCCTTCTATAATGTTTTGGTCGGTATCTTTCACCAGCACCTGCAAGCCAAGATCGTGCTTGTCAAAGGGACAGCATAGCTTTTCAATTGTTTTCAATTTCATAGTATTGGTGTTGTGATGCACAGTGCATCTTTATATTGTTTTACTTTTTGTTCGGGGTCATCGGCACTTAAAATTCCGGAGATAGCGGCAACACCATCAAAGGAGATCTCTTGCTTAAGCGATAAAATATTTTCGGGCGTTATACCTCCCGAAACAAAAATGGGTATCTGCGTTATGGCCTGCGCCTGGGTTACCGTTGCCGGCATTACAATATCGCAGCTACCCGCAGATGGTGAGGGAAACATTGAACAAAAGGAAATATAATCCAACTGATTATGGTGCGCCCAGTTAACATGATCTAAATTACCGCTACAGGTAATTCCGGCTAAAAATGGTCTCCCAACAGCTTGCCTTATAGCATCAAAACCGGCAGGGGTACCGTCAAAATGCACCCCATTTAAATAAGGCGACAATTTAAGCAACTCCCATTCCTGGTTAATTAACAAGGGCACTTTATAAAAACGGGTAAGCCCTGCAACTGCTTCTATCCAGCTTAATTTATCGGCGTCATCGGGCCAGTTATTCCAGATCTGCACTGCGGCCAGGCCTCCTTTAAGGGCGGCAGATAGTTTTTGGAGTAATAAATTTTTCTCCATGGCCGGGTTTACCACCAGGTAAACACCACCGGTAATTTTATAGGTTAACTCCATTATTTCCATCCGTTTTTAAGAGCATTAAAAAAAGCAGCCCAGTAAGGGTCCGTATTGTAGTAAGGCAACTCTTTTTCAACACCCTGCTCTATTAATTTATACCCTTGTTGTTTTGCTGTAAAGGCACCAATCAGGGTAGCCTCTATCCCGTTTTGCTGCAAACGCTGTATCACATTTGGGGGCGCCTCCTTTTTTACTGCCATTACCATGGCCCCTGCCCCAATACAAAAACGGGCATCAATATTAAAAAGATCGCAGATCTGTTGTTGCGCGTGGCCCATTGGCAGCAGATCGTTATCAACCCAAACCCCGTTGCCAGATGCTATTGCCATTTCATAAACAGCCCCCAATACGCCGCCTTCGGTAACATCGTGCATGGCTGTTACTTCGTGGTACCGGCTTTCTTTACCGGCAGCCATAAGCCCGTCTGGTAACGACGATGTTTGATAAAACATTTCGCAGCCCCGGTTATAAACCTCTGCCCCCAGTTTGTTCTTTACCGTTTCGGGGAAACTCATGGCCAGTATGGCCGATGAAGAGATAGCGCACTGCTTGGTTACAATGATAGCATCACCGGCCCGGGCACCCGGGCTTGTTAAAATATCATGTACCGGCGCCGTTAGCAGCATGGTGCCGCCACCCGCAATGGTGGAGTTTTGGTCTTCAATACTACCAGTATGGCCACCGGTTATGGCAACACCAATATCGCTGCAGTATTGGTGAATAAAGTTCCAATAGGTGGTAAAATCCTCCTTACTTAAATGTGGCGGCAGGTTAAGCACCATTTGTGTAAACATGGGCGCAAAGCCTGTGGTGGCCATATCATTGGCCATTAAGTGAACCGATAACCAGGCCGATTCCTGCAAACCTAACGAGGGGATAAGCGACAACGGATCGCTGGTAAGGGCAAGGCCCAAACCTCCCGGCAGGGTTATTACAGCTACATCTACCCCAAAGGCCGGTCCGCGTTTTACGTCTTCCCTTGGGAAACCGCAGCGGGGCAGTATAATTTGATCAAAACCGCCGTTGCTTAATTTTCCGGATAATGGCATGGCCTGGTTAATCTAAAAATTTAACATACAAACCAAAAAAATCGCCAACGGGCACACTCCATTGCTGCACGGGGAACCACTCGGGCAACCCGGTGCAGGTCCACTCCAGGCTATATTGCCGGCCTGCCAGGGCTTCGTTAATTTTTTCCATTAACAAGGCCGGCGTATAAAAGGTGGCGGTAACATAAAAGGGATTTTTACCAAAAAGTTGCTGTACCCGGCGGCGCAAAACCTTGGGCGAATTACGGTTCATCATACCAAAAGCAATACCGTGTTTGCCCACCCTTGCCGCCTCGCGAATAACCTGTACCGGATCTCGGTAATATTCAAACGTGGTAATAAAAGCTACGGCATCAAAAGTATTATCCTTAAAAGGCATAAAGTGCGAATCGGCGTTTACCAGGTCGCCCTTAAACAAGTGTACCGCCTGCCCCAACATAAAAGGCGATAGGTCGCCGCCTGTGGCATCAATACCAATCTCGTGCCACCAGCGGGTAAAGCGGGTTGTACCACAGCCAAACTCCAGCAATTCTTTCACCCGGGCATCTTTACCCAGCAACTGGCCCATCACTTTTTTTTGCCATACTTCGGCACGCTTATAACGGCCTTCGTACCATTGCTCATAAGTATCGGTGTGTTCGCGGTTAAAAAACCACTCTTTACGGCCCTGCCAGTTGGTAAGCGTCTGGGTTATCAGGCTAAATTTTTTTTCGAGCTCCATTTATTCACATTATTAAATTAAAAAAGCCTTGTTACCGTTACCGTAAAATACGGGTACAGAAACAAGGCCTAATATGAATAAACAGCAATGCTGAAAAACAATCATGAGCCCGTGCATCCCTACGCCGGTATTATCCGTATCAGGTTTCTCGGGTATCATCTCAGCCTTTAACCATCGTAGTTAAAAGCACCCCGTGCAAGTATGTTGCTAAGGTAATTATTTAGCCGGTAAATTGGCTGTTTTATATAATTACCCGCAGGTTTTCAATTTTAGAAAATTATGTTAGTTAACAGATTCCAGCTCGGCCAGCATTAGCTCGCCTATCAGCAATCCTTTATTGCCGTTGGCCGTTTCTACAGTGTGGATATATTTATATGTTTTACTAAACTGATCAAAACCCTGGTCAATCACCTGGATATTAAGATCGGCCAGTGAGAAATTTTCGCTATTTTGAAGGCAAAGAAAACACTCGTCCTTTACCGATAAAAAATCGTCGGTATACCCCTGATCGTGCAGATCAATTACTCTGCTGGTTAAAGCGCTATTTAGTTTTGGCTTGTTATTTTTCATGACTGCTTGTGTTAATATAGTATATACGTGAGGTAAAGTCTGTTTATTACAACTTTGTACAAAAACCAAACCAAATTCATAAAAAATTCATTATTAATCAACTAGTTAACTTCTTTTCATAATTATCAATTTCTATTAAAAACTGTGTTTTAACAGATACAAATAAGATCAGCTTAGTGTTTAATTTTCACTACAGTTTTATTTTTATGCTGCGCAAATGTGTAATAAGTTATAATTTGCGCGGCTATGCAACACCCGCTTGATAACCCACCATGGAGTGCCTTAATAACCGGCAATAAAAACTTTTCGGAAGGCACAGATAAGGTTAAATTTTTTATAAAAGAGGTATCGCCCTTTGCAGGGATGATAGAAAACATCCCCGAGAACTTTAATACGCTGTATAACCTTTTACCTGCCGGCAGCACTGTGGCGGTTTTTAGTCCCGATAAAATGGAGATCCCGACACCATGGAAAGTGCTAAACCCTATTGAAGTTTTACAAATGGTTTATAACGGGCCCGCGCCAGATGAGGTAGCCGATGTAGAATTGATTCCGTTACAGGACCAACATATCCCTCAAATGCTGGCGCTTACCAAATTAACCAATCCCGGTCCGTTTTTTTCACGAACTATTGATTTTGGCCACTACTTTGGTGTTTTTAATGGCGATGAGCTGGTAGCAATGGCAGGCCGCCGTTTGCAGGCATTACCCTATATGGAAGTTAGCGCCGTTTGCAATCACCCCCATCATTTGGGCAAAGGCTACGCCAGCCGCCTGATACAACACCAAGTGCGGCTGATTAAGGCAGATGGCGGCATCCCCTTTTTGCATGTACGCATGGATAATACCAGCGCCATTAAGGTATACGAGCGGCTGGGCTTTGTAACCCGCAGAATAATGCATATCTGCGCCATTGGCAGAGATTAAGTAAACCACTTAACAAATTGTGAGGCAATATGCTAATACATTGTATAACCATATTTTTACTTAAATTAAGTGTATAAATCACAAGTATTATATTAAGTTTGTTATCACCGATAATTAACCCTTGCATCTAAGCCAATGAGTATAAGAACAGGATGTGCCCTTTTGCTGCTGCTTTCATCTTTAATGAAAAGCCCATGCCTTTTTGCGCAGCAAACCAACAAACAAGCTGCCACGGTTACTATAGATCTGAAAACCGAAACTGGTGAAATGAGCCCTGTTTGGGCATGGTTTGGGCACGATGAGCCCAACTATACTTATATGAAAGATGGCCGGAAACTGCTTGCAGAACTTGCCGCCCTAAGCCCCACAACTGTACACATGCGGGTACATAACCTGCTTACTACCGGCGATGGCGAAGCGGCCCTTAAATGGGGATCGACCAATGCCTATACCGAGGATGCCAACGGCAAACCGGTGTATAACTGGCACCTGGTTGATAGTATATTTGATACCTATATTAAACTGGGGATGAAACCTTACGCCCAAATTGGCTTTATGCCCGAAGCCTTATCTACCCACCCAACGCCTTACCGCCACTACTGGAAACCGGGCGACGACTATAACGATATTTATACAGGCTGGGCCTATCCGCCAAATAACTACGATAAATGGGAAGAACTGATATACCAATGGGTAAAACATTCGGTTGCGCGTTATGGTAAAAAAGAAGTGGAAAGCTGGTACTGGGAAGTATGGAACGAACCCAACATCAGCTACTGGAAAGGCACCATGCCCGAGTTTTTTAAGATGTATGACTATGCCGCCCACGGCCTGCGCAGGGCTTTGCCCACCGGCAAAATTGGCGGCCCCGAAATAGCAGGCGGCTCGAGCCAAAGCGGGATGAAATTTTTAAAAGCATTTATTGAGCATTGCTTAACAGGCACCAACTACGCTACGGGTAAAACAGGTTCGCCGTTGGATGTAATCTCGTTTCATGCCAAGGGGCAGCCTACCGTTACAGATGGGCATGTACGCATGAATATGGCACCACAACTGCGCGACATCAGGGAAGGTTTTAAAATTGTGGCCTCGTACCCGCAAACCAAAAACATCCCCATTGTTATAGGCGAATCGGACCCCGAGGGCTGCGCTGCCTGCGGTATGGCAACCAATCCATCCAATGCTTACCGCAACGGCACCATGTATTCCAGCTATACAGCGGCATCATTTGCCAGGGAGTATTTACTGGCCGATTCGTTGGGGGTAAACTTTATGGGAGCGGTATCGTGGTCGTTTGAGTTTGAAGGGCAGCCCTGGTTTTATGGGTTTAGAGACCTGGCAACCAACGGGGTTGATAAGCCGGTACTTAACGTTTTCAGGATGTTTGGGATGATGAAGGGCAAGCGGGTTAAAGTAACAGCCAGCCAAATGGCCTCCGTTAAAACGGTAATAGACTCGGGGCTGAGAAGCAGTAACACCGACATAGGCGCGCTGGCATCCAAAACAAAAAAAGAAGCCACAGTAATGCTATGGAACTACCACGATGATGACTTGCAAGACAGTGGTAAACCCATCGATATCAACATTAGTAACCTGCCCGCTGCCTCCGTAACCCTTACCCAATACCGTATAGATAATGAGCACAGTAACGCTTATGAAGTATGGAAAAAAATGGGGTCGCCGCAAAGCCCAACAGCAGCGCAAATTAAACAACTGGAACAAGCCGGGCAATTGGCAACTGTGGGCCAGCCGGTAAAACAATTGGTAACTGCCGGCAATTTACATACACAGATCACCCTGCCCCGGCAAGGTGTTGCCTTGTTGAAGATAACCTGGTAGACGGGATAAAGTGTTACTAAACGAACCAATAACTTGTTTGTAGATTCTTCGTTGCTGGTAATGACAGGTTAACACCGATTGTTCTCTATAATGAATTAACATAATCAAAATATTATTTAAAACAATACCCCACCACCGTCATTGCGAGTGACAACCAGTTCGACTGGAAAAAACATTGATGACACCCTAAAAAAGATCGTCATTGCAAGTGACAACCGGGGGTAGCCCAGAAAAAACAGTAATGACATCTTAAAAAAAGACCGTCCTTGCGAGGAGGTACGACGAAGCAATCCCCAAAATACAGGGCGGATTTGCACAGCAACTCTGTAAGTAGGGGATTGCTTCGTACCTCGCAATGACGGCGGTGAGGGGTTTGTGTTAAAAAAATACATACTGAAAATCAATACTTTACAAATATGTCATTATAAGGAGGTACGACGAAGCAAGGACGATCTTTTTTAGGGTGTCATCAATGTTTTTTCCAGTCCTGCTGGTTGTCACTCGCAATGACGAACTCTTTTTAAGATATCATTTTCAGAAAAACACCATACTTATTCTATTAAATTAAAAAACGCTTGCTGCTCAAAAATAAAATATGCATTTTTGAATCATCTGATGATATGATGTATAAATGAACACATTGATCAATAAAAAATCGCTTGCCCAGGAAGTTGCGGCTAAGTTGCAGGAACAAATTTCACTGGGGCAATACAAGATAAATGAAAAGCTGCCTACCGAGCCCGAGCTGATGAAAAATTTTGGCGTGGGGCGGTCGTCTGTACGGGAAGCTATCAAACTGCTTGCTAATTCGGGCCTGTTGAGGGTTCAGCAGGGAGTGGGCACCTTTGTGGAACAGGTAACCGGTAGCCGCGAGCCTATGGACCAGCGCCTGAAACGAGCCAGCACACAAGATCTGGACGAGGTACGCCAGTTATTGGAGATGAAGATTGCCGAAAAAGCCGCCCTTAACCGTACCGAAAAAGATATCATCAACATCAAAACTCATTTATTGGCCAGGCAAACCACGGCCAACCAGGGCCTTATTGAAGAATGTATAGAGGCCGATATCCAGTTTCACATCGCTATTGCCGAGGCATCGAAAAACGAGATACTGGCCGATATGTACCGCGCCACATCTATCCATCTCAAAAAATGGTTTCTACACATCTATCCAGATACCGGCATTTTTATACAAACTTTTGCCCTGCACAACCAGCTTTTAAATAACATTATAGCCGGCGATGCCAAAAAAGCCTGGAACACCGCCGCCAAGATCATAGGCCATATACAACAATAAAAATTTACTAAAATTCATCAGATGATCTGATTTTTAAACCGATTATGAAAACAACACTAAACTCTCCCACAGCCAACATCAACACCAAACAAATAGCGCAGCAAACTATTTTCTCTGTTTTATTTACCATCAGTTTTACGCACCTGCTTAATGATATGCTGCAATCTGTAGTACCGTCGGTATATCCTATTATCAAACAAAGGTTTCACCTTACATTTGCCCAAATAGGGCTTATTACGCTTACCTACCAACTCACGGCATCCATTTTGCAACCATTTGTTGGTTTTTATACCGATAGAAAGCCCCGCCCCTATTCGCTGGCCATTGGCATGGGCTTTACCCTTACCGGCCTGCTGGCGGTATCTTTTGCGGCAAGCTTTATCAATATTTTATTGGCGGTAAGCTTAATCGGCATCGGCTCATCTATCTTTCACCCCGAATCGTCGCGGGTGGCGCACCTTGCCTCGGGTGGCAAAAGAGGACTGGCACAATCTATCTTTCAGCTGGGCGGTAACGCGGGGAGCGCCATCGGCCCCTTGCTGGCGGCTATAATTGTAGTACCATACGGACAGTTTAACATTATATGGTTTTGTTTGGCCGCCCTGGTGGGCATGATTATACTGGCCGGTATAGCCAAATGGTACCGCCAACAGTTAGATCTGCGCGCCAGGAACAAGTCGACCGCCGCTATAGATACTCCGCACGGCCTATCCAGAAACCGGGTATTGTTTTCCCTGCTCATTTTACTGGTACTGGTATTTTCAAAATACTTTTACCTGGCTAGCATGACAAGCTATTACACTTTTTACCTTATCGATAAATTCCACCTGTCGTTACAGCAATCGCAAATTTACCTTTTCGCATTTATGGGTGCTGTAGCCGCGGGTACACTGCTTGGCGGTGCACTGGGCGATCGTTTTGGCCGTAAATACATTATCTGGATCTCTATTTTGGGAGTGGCCCCCTTTACGCTGATGCTACCCTATGCCTCCCTGTTTTGGACAGGGGCACTATCTGTAATTATTGGCCTTATTATCTCGTCGGCTTTTTCGGCCATATTAGTTTATGCTACGGAGCTTGTGCCTGGCAAAGTAGGGCTTATAGCAGGCCTTTTCTTCGGCCTCGCCTTTGGCATGGGCGGCCTCGGCTCGGCAATATTGGGTAACCTGGCCGATAAAACCAGTATTGAATACGTGTTTAAAATATGCGCCTTTTTACCCCTTATCGGCATTTTCACCGGCCTGCTCCCCAACATCGAGCATAAAAAACAGGCTGCTAAATAATCATACACCCATTCTCCACTTGTGTTGCTGTAATACCGGCAGCATAGGTGGAGTAAGTAGTCTAATATTCAAAAGATCATTATAATTAGTTAACCCTTATAACTTCAGGGCAATCGCTTTTAAAAAATTGTTGTAGAAAGAAAGGTAACCCCTACGGGGCAAAAGAAACATTTAAACTTTTATTCTACAAGTTGGTAGCCTCTACGAGGCAATCTTCATTAGTGTGGTTTATGCCTCGTAGAGCAATGTCATTAAGTTAAGAGAGGCCAGGCCGCTCCAGAGGAGTAAAAGCTTAGTAGCAAACAATAAATTAGTGTTTTGCGTGCCAGAGGTACGCCACTTAACGTTCCGTACCTCTGGCACGGAGCTGCATCTTGCTTTTTTGCTACAAAGCGGTTCCCCCGCCGGGGGAAGAAACCCTTAACTTAATGACATTGCTCGTAGAGGCTACCAATTTGTAGAAATATTTATCTAAGATTCCTTTTTGCCCCGTAGGGGTTACCTGTCTCAGCATTAAAAACTGTAAAAAAGTTTAAAAGCGATTACTTCCCTGCCTATAGCTTGCTTTTTACTTCGCCTCTTCTTTGCTAACCATTACCTTTTACAGCTAATTCCACAGGCTTACGGGTATAAATGCCACTATAATATGCTTCCATTTAATATTTTTTTAAAAAACACTTGCGTAACCTGAAAGTTACTTATATATTTGAGTAACTTAAAAGTTACCTATCATGGCAAAAATTATCAAACACCAATTTTTTTTCCCTCATCCAACAGAAACGGTTTGGGAATATCTTACAAAGGCCGAGCTGATGGCGCAGTGGCTTATGAAAAATGATTTTCAGCCCATTGTAGGGCTCGACTTTCAATTCAGAACAAATCCTATACCGGGCCTCAATTTCGACGGTATCTTTTACTGCAAAGTATTAGAGATAGATCCTTTTAAAAAGCTTTCTTATTCGTGGACTAGCGGCCCGGGCGACGGCAAGATCACCCTCGAATCTGTAGTTGTATGGAAATTGGAACCAAAGGATAAAGGCACAGAAGTGTTTTTAGAGCATAGCGGCTTCGCCAAACAAGAAAACCTGGATTTTTACAATGGCTTGCTTCATGGCTGGGTGGAGAAACTTCAAAATATAGATAAACTTTTAAACGCTGCACAACATGGCCATACCAACGCTTGATGCCTTCCAGGTTATAGGCGACCCAAGCAGGCGAAAAATGCTGATGCTGCTATCTGAGGAAAATTTAACTATCAACAACCTGGCAGATCATTTTGAGATGAGCCGGCCGGCTGTTTCTAAGCATATTAAAATTCTTTACACGGCAGGCTTTATTGCTATAGAGGATATTGGCCGGGAACGGTATTGCAGCCTGAAACCCGATGGTTTTAACGAGCTGAAGGAATGGTTAACTTACTTTGATCAGTTCTGGGCATCGAAACTGAAAAACCTGGCAACATTGTTAAACAATAAGCTGCCCAATTAAATTATTAATTTCATGAAACAGATAATCTTATAGTGCAAAAACCTAATGTCAAGTCAACAGTCTTTAGTCGGAAGTCATAAGTCGGATTTTTCTTTTTTCTATACTTAAGACTTTCGACTAAATACTAAGCGACCGTTTATCGTTGACACGACATTAGCTTAGATAGTTTACATACTTTTCTTCAAAACTACCGTCGCTATATAAGTCGATAAGCCCGTAACCCGGTGCTGTTTCACGCAGGTTACCTTCCCACCAGGCACCGCTCACGGCACCGTTGCAAATGTAGGTTACATCGTTATAAACCACTTTGTCGCGCAGGTGGATATGCCCGGCAAGGCAAAGCTTTACGTTAGGATGCTGGTGAAACAGGCTTATAATTTTAGTGCTATCGGTGTGCATATCACCACCTAATATTTCCCAGCGGTTTATAATATTATCGGCTATAAGCACGGTGGCGCTCAGGATGGGGATGTGCGATAGTATCAACACCGGCATATCGGGGTCTGTGGCTTTTAGTTCGTTTTCCAGCCAGGCAAATTGCTCGTCGCCCAGTTTGCCAATGTACCAGGTGCCATCTACATCAAGGTGAACGCTATCAAGCAAAATAAACTTCCAGCCACCTTGGGTAAAACTATTGTAGGGCCTGGTAAGCTGTAGTTGGTCCATACTGTATTGCTTACCGTATACGGACTGGCCTTTGTTGTTCTCGTTCCACCAAACATCGTGGTTGCCCAGGCAAAAATGAGTAGGGATGCTGGTTTCGGCCTTTAGTATACCCTTCATCAGCTGCCACTGGGCGTTAATGGTACTTATGTTTTCTTTATTCATGTCAAAAACAATATCGCCGCCGTTCAGTATCAGGTCGGGCTTTTGTTTTTGCACATGGTGCAGGCATTTCACAAATTTGGCTGGTGCATCAAATTTATCTTTCAGGTGAATATCTGTTATATGCGCTACCCGCAATACACGTTGCCTGGGGTTAATAACCTGGCCCAACCCAATCGAAGGCACCAGTAACAGACCTCCAATATTTTTTAATGCGGCTCTTCTTTGCATGCCCATAGTAATAAAATATAATCAGTAAAGCAGATGTAGGGAAAGGACTCGAACCTTCCATATGCTGCCGGCCAGCGCCCTACGTAACAGTTACTTTTTTCGCACAATAACCGCAGCAAAGTTAAACCCGCCGAAGCTGAATTTATACCCCTGTACAATTATTTAACAGAAAGGTAATACAGTATAAAAATCATAGCCAAGCAAATTTACACCGGCACAATCACAAACCGGCCATTGCTCTACCCTCAACATAAATTTTTCGTTAAAAATAGCCTAACTCCATCAAGTTAATCGTTACTCCAAAAATCCGTGTTGCCTACTCCAATAATCCAAACTGATTAATTATCTTTACTCTCAGTCCCTCCTGCTCAAAGTACTATTACCTTTTAAACGCTGTGTAGCTATGAAAATCAAAAAGAAACTGTTGTTAGGATTTGGCCTGTTATTTATTATGGTGATTGTTTTTGGCGCTGTTTCTATTTATTACATTAAAGTAATATCAGAAACCTCCAGTATCACTTTAAAAAACAACTACGCAACATTAACATTTACCCGGCAAATGCGCACTGTTTTAGATGAAAACGATTTGCCGCTAAACGCCTCCGTAGCCGCAACATTTAACCAGGCATTAAAAAAGCAGGAAAATAACATAACCGAACCCGGCGAAAGCGCAGCAACAGCCAATTTACGCAAAGCCTTTCTTTTGCTCGCCACGCCGTCGCTTACTTTAAAGCAACAAGAACAAGCCGAACGTGATGTACGCCTGCAATTGAAAGATATAGAAGGGCTAAACATGCACGCCATAGAAGTTAAAAATAATTTTACTCATTCAACTGTCGACAATTCAACGGTATACCTTGGCGGTATGGTATTTATTACCTTTTTAATACTCTTTGTGTTAATTGTAAACTTTCCGGGTTTTATACTCAATCCATTGGGCGAACTGGCAAACGGCCTGCAGCAGATCAGTAAAAAAAATTACGATACCCGTTTGTATTTTAAAACAAGCGAAGAGTTTACCCGCTTAGCCGATGCATTTAATGCCATGGCAACCCAACTTGGCGAACAGGAAAACGCCGACCTTACCAAACTGATAGCAGCCGAATTACGCATAAAAACACTGATAGAAGAAATGCCCGATGCTGTGATTGGCCTAAACGAAAAGCAGGAAATTCTGTTTATTAACCAGGAGGCAAAAAAGATGTTAAACCTTAACGAAAAGTCTGTTATTGGCCAATCTGTTGCCGTACTGGCTAAAAACAACCAACTGCTAACAATGTTTATAGCCGATACAGAAAGCTCTTTAAAAACTGCCCATTTTCAACAAAAAACACTTAAAGTTACCGTGCCCAATTTAAAGCCCGACCTCGATTCGCTGACGGTTGCCAGCTACGCCGCCGGAACTATCCACGTTTTTAAAGCTGTAGGGGTTTAAGCTGCATTTGGCTACAAAACAACTGCGGCTCTACTTTCTAACAAAATAAGCTACGCCAGGGGCTTCTGTATACGGGGAGAATACTAACACTTACTTTATGTTAGCTTTTCGACCTGTTATACTCGTGAATAAGCGTTTGCACCAGTTTAAATGTAAACGGCTTATTTTGATCGTAGCTTTTTGATACCCCATCGTTATCTGCCAGCATTTCTTTTAACAGTTGTTTACGTTCTTTTTTTGCTTTACTACCTGCGCTTACAAACGAATTGTATTTAATTGGAGTTAGCGGCGATCCTCCTTTTTCTACATACCAATTGGTAAATTCTGAATTTGGAATACCTCCGGTGCCAATTATTGAACCGAATGTAGTAGTTATACCCAGCGCATTATCAAGTGAATAACCGAAAGTAGAAGATTTATGTTCATACAGTGCTATTTCCCCATCTTCTATACATTTTAGCCAGGTGGCATTTTCGGGCATAGACATTTTTTTTGCTAACTCCGCGGAAATAAACCCAGGAAGCACCCTGCTGCGATAAACAGTCTTCTTTTTCGCATTATAATAGGCGGTATAGGTGTTGGCATCTATTTTGTAAACGCTGTCTGCGGTAACCAGTTTTAGTCCACCTACCAACCAGTTGGCTTTGATGCGGCCGTATACGGTATCATTAGTTTTTGTTACAATATAACTCCTGTTTTTAAGAGCCGTTTGCGCGTTTGTTGAAAGGCACACTATCAACAAGGCTAATATTATAAATGGTTTAATATGCATAACTAAAATTTAATAGCTTAAAAAAATATAAATATAGGCACAATTGCCCACAAGTCAACTGTCTGCTAATTGCTGCAAAACACTCTGGCCCTTTTCCCGTTTTTTAATGTTCATTAACACCACTGCAAATAAGATGAGAACGATACCCACCCATTGATGAAAACTTACAGGTTCTTTTAGCAACAGGTTTGCCATTAATACAGAAACCGGTATTTCTACAGCCGCAATAATAGCGCCCAGCCCCATGCCCGTAAGCGGCATGCCCCTTGTAAACAGTAAGGGAGGAAGAATGGTGCCAAATAAAGCAAGAATGAGGCCCCAGCGCATAAATATTTGATAGGAGAACCCCTGAATTACCGATGAATAAAAAACACACGCGATAATGATCAATCCGCCCAATATCATGTAAAGACTTCTTTTTAGGGGAGGGGAACCAAGTTCGATATGGTTTGATGTGTACATTGATGCAGTATAAGCAAGGGCGGCCATCATCCCCCAGCCAATTCCAATCCAGTTGATTGTAACCGATTGTTTCAGGAGGTTTGTAGCCAGTATTGTTCCGGCAAGAATGATAATAACCGACCATATTTTGCCAGATCCGGGTGCCTTTTTATGCAGAATCATCTCCAGGATAACGCCCATCCATACCGTTTGCATCAACAACACAATTGCCACGCTTACCGGGATGTACCTCACAGCCATGTAGTAGAAAATACTGGTTAACCCCATAGAGGTGCCAGCTATGGTTAACTTAAGTATGCCTTTAAACGGAGGTATTTTTGCTACCGCCGCCGGTTGCCGTTTGCGAAATAAGTTTAAGATAAAAAGGCCGAAAAACCCCAGCCCAAACTGCGAAAGCGTTACTTCGGCAGTACTGAAACCATCATGGTATGCCATTTTTACAAAGGTAGCCAGCATACCGTAGCTGGAAGCGCCCAGCGCAACAAATAGGCTTCCTTTGAGTATATTATTTTTCATTGATATATTTTCTACATTACAGGAGGTAACTGACTTATGATGATACGGCAGTCCCTTCGTTTAATATTGCCCGGTCACCAAAATTACCGGCGGGGCAAAAGTACCTGTATCAAACAACAAAACTCTTTACATATGTTGAGAGAGCGCTTTTTATAATTCGGCCCGTATTCTGCTGAGTTGGGTTGGGCTGATTGCCAGGTAGGAAGCAATATGGTGAAGCTTAAGACGCGTTATTAATTGGGGGGGGTAATCTTTTTCAAAATCTAAATAGCGCTGTTTAGCAGTATCCGATTTAAGTGTTATTTCTCCAAACTCTTTTTCAATCACCCAATGGCGTTCGAGGTATATCATATAAAACGCCGCGATATCGGTATACTTTTTTGTTAATTCTCTGAAGCTGTTAAAAGAGTAACTGAGCAGTTCACAATCTTCCAACGCCTGAATAGAGAACATACCCGGCTCTTGTGTTAGTAAAGCACTTGTGGAGGCCACCAAAGAGTTCTCGAAAAAAAACTTTTTAGTTACCTTTTTCCCATTGGCATCTACATAATCATAAGAAAGCAACCCCTTTTTAATGAAAGCAATATTTTTAGGTACACTCCCCGCTCTTAAAAAATAATCGCCCTTTGCGAGTTCTGATTTTTTCAATAACGCAGACCATGCCAACTTTGATTCGGGGGATATTGATGTGTAAGTTTCTATAAATTCCCAAAATGATATCATCGTCAGCAAAGGTCGTAATTTTAGGTTTGCCGTATAGGTTTTATACTACATACCTATTTTTTACACTTACCCCATAATTTCCGGATAATATCTGGCAATCAGATCCTGCCCGTCTTTATCCAATTCTTTAATTAACCTGGGGGTATCCTGTGGCCTGGTATTTTTTTGGTTAATTACGTTTATCAAACTCCAGTTTTTTACCGGGTGCTGAGGGCTTGGGTCGGCGGGTTCGGTAGCCTTTAAATCGTACCGGGTAAAATCAATTACTTTTTGGGGAGTATTTTGATGCCAGTCGCGCAGCAGCGCCAGCCTAAACTCTTTATTCATGTACCATTTAATTTCCAGGTTATTATAAGAGTCGCCAAGGCCCGAGCCACGTTCTTCAAACCTGTAATCCATTTGGCTATTGTTTTTATGCTGATTTCTGTAAATATTGCCGTACTCGCCAAATGTTATAAAATGAGTATCGGGCCAGCGTTTTTTGGTATCGGTTACCCACATTTCGAGTGCGTTACAGATAAGGTCTTTGCCCATTTCGTAAACCAGCTGGGCCTCCCATATATTGGTTACCCAGCCAAATTTATTGAGCTCAAAACCTCTATCAAAATGGATAGATTGGGTATGCATTACTTCGCGATGCCCAAGATCTAATCCCCAGCCTACATAGGTTTCTAACGGCCCTACACCACGGCGGCTGTTATAGCCGTCAATCTTTTGCCCTATGGCGCCACTTCTTCGGGCGCAAATAAAGTCCATTGTCCAACCATCCAAATTCACACAATCAATAAAATCATTGCTGCCTTGCGCTGGTTTACAAAAATGTTCTGTGGATGGGTAAAAAGGGTAAGAGGGAGATCCATCCGCACCACCGCCATCTATATTAAACTGGCTCCAGATAACTGCATGGGCCGCATGTATCTTTTCCTTTTCGGCCAGGTACTTCAAATTATCGGCCGATAGAAAACCACCCATAATGGCTTGTGGCCGGTAGCCGTTGCCCACAAAACCGGTAATGGTTTGAATAGCTTCTGTCATTTCGCGGTTTATTCTTTCCCGGGGCAAATACATAGCCGGGAAATAACCCGGGAAATAAGATACTTCATCGCCATACTTTTGCTGGCACTCTACCGCATAGGCGCGAATCTCTGCATAGTTTTTGCGCTTATCTTCCAGTGCGTTGAGGGTAAAACCCCAGGTAAGCCGCCCGTCGGGATTGTTTTTGGCAAAAGCATCACGCATAGCCTTAACACCCGCAAGAGTATGCCATGCTGCCTCATCACGTGGGTGCAGCTTAACATCCCGTGAAACCTCCCATGGCGTGGTCCTAATCATGATACAGAAAGTAACAAAGCGGTTGCCATTTAATGTTAGCGGCGTGGCCAAATTTGCCCGAGACTGACCAAAACTCTTAAACAATTGAGGCCCGGCAATTAAACCGGCCCCGGTTATGGCCGAGCTTTTTACAAAAGTGCGTCTATCCATTACAAAATCTTAAATTACTGTTAGCTGGCTTATTTACCATCAGCAAGTAAATTTAGAATAATTACCAGTTGATGGTGCAAAGATTGTTGGATTAAGAAATAAGGATTTGGACGGGCACCATTAAAGTGCGGGCCAAACGTTACTCCCTCCTAAAAATGACTTTCTAAGCAAACCAGGCTATTTTTTAAAAAAAGTTGGGCACTTAATTGATTCTGACGAATGGTTCTCCTATAATCATAATTGAGCTGCTTGTAAAAAGGATTATAAACATCGCTTTGTGTGCGCTGTAAAAGTTGCGCCTGTACATAAAGTTTAAAAAGATGCCCCTCGGCCCCGCCTATTAAATTTATAGTTCGGAGGTTGCAATATTCTTTGTCGTAGCTACCTGTTATTACCCTTGCCGCATTGTATAACGATTGCATAAAGGGAGTAATCTGCTCTCTATCGCTATTTTCATTGTATTTTAACAAGTGGTGTATCCTTACGGCCTCTGATGTTTTGCCAATGGCGAGATATTCATTCATCAGAATTACTTTAAACAGAAAATTATAACCTGTTGGCATATCTGTTATTGCCTTGTAGTGCTTATTTACAACCTGTATAAACCGAATTGTTTTTTTAGGATTCTGGCAAATTTTTAAGGCAATAATGCCTATAGCAAATAATACATCATGGGTGCCATTATCATCAAAATGGGCCACTTCAACCGGGGGATTAAAGCAAAACCGTGTTAATTCTTCAAAACAATCTTTTTTAATAATGCCATGCTTAAAATACGCGTAAATTGTACGCAGGCTGCTTAAAGGATTAATAGAAAAGGCCATATAATCTTCGTCAGAAAAGGTATTCATAATGCTGATATACTTTTTCAGTTCTACTAAATTAAGTATGTTTAATGCGCCCATGGCCAGGGTAGCATATAAGAGAATTTTCTTTTGGTTACAAAGATTGTGCTTTAACAAAACCAAAAGTGCTTTTGAATGATTTTTACCTGCTAACTCTAACCCCAGATAGTAATTGAAAAAAACGGGATTACAATCCTGGTTAAAATATTGCGCCAGGGCAGTATTATCATTTATTTTAAGGGCTTGTTTATGGAGCAGATCACTTAAAAAAACAATTATATTTAGCTTACTGTTGGCCGGCAGCGCTATTTTAGTAAGCAGATGCAGGCTGCTGTACTGCTCTGTTTTTATAGCATGCATCAGGTACCATTTTATTACACCGTACCCGCGTTGATTATTCAAAAACTGATTAACCGTTTGTATTAACCTGCTATCAAACAGATCGTCGTTGTTAAAAATAAGGGTATGGGCTATCGAAAATTCGAGAAAACAGATGTTACCAAATTCTATTGTTGTTTTTTGAACTATATCGTAACCTGTTTGCGACTCTTCTATAAAACCAATGTGTATTAATTCAGCATAGGCACTATTATATTTGTTAATTAAATCTATTACTTTACTTTTATTTACGCTGTAAACTCCTTCTTTCAGGTCCATTTGCGCTATAAATGCTCTTATTAAAACCGACTTTTCGGCAATGCAGGAGTTTGCGTATACTTTATCTGTGATAAAGCCCGAGATCAATTGCAAACTACAGACTTCGTCAACATTATTCAGGCTAAAGTTATTTTTATACTGTTTGTAGTAATGCTGAAAATACAAAGGAAAACTAAGTACTTCAGCTACATTAATGGCCGGGCCTTCGCTAATTGCCGGATTTATTTTGGTGGCCAGTTCATTAACTTCCTTAATATTCAAAAGCGGTACGTTAGTTGTTTGATCTGTTAAATTGCCAAAAAACCAAGCATTGTGCCCGGTTTCAAAGCTATAGCTGTTATTAACCCAGGTAGATGGGCGCATGGTTAAAACCAGCTTAAAGGCTTCGTTATTTTGATAAACAGAAACAATATCCAACAGCTGGTTAATGAGCAATTGAAATTGTTTAATTTTTAAAATATTTTCGTCAACACCATCAATTATAAGAAAAAAATGCCCCCCCTTTTGCTGTTGTGTTTTCAATAGCGCAACAACATCTTCTTCGGTGGCATATCCCATTAAAGCAAACAACCATTCATTTAAATCGCGCCCGCATAAATGGGCGTTCACCAAGGCGCTGTAGCTTAAAAATAAAATGATGTTGTTGGCCTCTGTTAACGCCATCTTGTCTTCTACCCAATGGCAAAGCGCCAAAGTTTTACCGTATCCGGCGGGCGCTATAAGTATGGTGGCGGGGTACCTGGTGCTTAAAAACTCGTCAAAGTGATGATCAATAAATTTTCGTTTAATGGTCATATTAAAAGGTATGCCCGATCTGTTTTTTAAAGCCTGTAGTGTAAAGCCAGTGGTTTTGTATGCATCTGTTTTTAAGTTATCTAATCCTGTTACAAAGGATGCGGGGTTAACAAAAACATTGTCTTGCTTGTTTACATAATCGTCCCAGTTGCTATAGTTACAATACTTTGCCAAAGTATCTAATGTGTATAAAGAAGGGTTAAACCGGGCCAGTGCGAAACCATAAAACCGTTTTATGGTAGTTTCACTAATTCGCTGACCAGTTTTTTCTAAAACAATCATTTCAAGCCGTTTGCAATCAGAAGGCACATCGATTGAAAAGCCGGAAACACGAAAAATAACTTTTTTTAAATTTTCAAAATGACGGGTAGAGATTTTCGACATATAGCGAATAAATAGTAGTGGTTAAGATATATGCAGGCCGGTTAAATTGCCATCATAATAATTTATACAGATCTAAAACAGGCCACATTATTAAAATATAGCAACTGCATGCGCCAGGAAGCAAAAATTGATGATAAGAAATAATAGGGAACGCGAATCCATAGCATCCTTAGCTACGCTGCATTACGTTTATTGTAGAGAAAGGAGATACCAAATTGATTTACTTTTTAACATTTAAAACATTTCGCTAAGTAAAACGTATTGTTGGAGAGTAAGAAAAAAAGCGCTACGCATATATACTCACAATAGTCAAATATTTGATTTTCAATTACATTACCATTTGTTTTCTCAACAAATTATTGTTGTAAAAGCAAAATTATCCCCCGGCAAATCAGATCCTTTATTGTCGGCAAAAAAACGGTATTACATTTTTTAGCAGAGACTCCTGTTTCCCGGGTACGTTCGATAATGAAATGACGGTGTTTAATTTTTGTTTAACAGCAGCAAGGCATAAATTTTTTCAAAAAGCACATCCGAAAAAAAAGGTTTAGGAAGAAAGTCATTCATCCCTATTTCAAAGCATTTTTCCTTCTCACCGGGCATGGTATGCGCGGTCATAGCTATTATGGGTATATTGCTTTTATCGTTCCGCCATTCCCTTATTTGCCGGGTGGCCTCGTAACCATCCATTTCGGGCATTTGCAGGTCCATTAATACGATGTCGTAATTTTGGTTCCGTACCTTAAATACCGCTATTTTGCCATTTTCGGCAGTATCTGTTTCAAAACCCCTTTTCTGCAATATTTTTATAACCAGCATGCGGTTCATCGGATTGTCGTCGACAATTAAAACCCGGGGTTTTGATATACTCAACGGCTCTAATTTATTTACCGTATTTAACGCCATCGATTCGGCCCGCCCCTTGCGGTGACTATACTTCAGAAACGACAGCCTGAAATGAAACTCAGATCCTTTGCCGGGTGTGCTGTTAACGTGTATGCTCCCGTCTAGCAATTTCACCAGTTGCTTTACAATACTTAAGCCCAACCCGGTACCTCCAAACTTACGCTCGGTACCAATAGATGCCTGCTCAAAATGGTCAAATATCTGCTCCTGCATTTCAACCGGAATACCAATCCCGGTATCTTTGATGCTAAATTCAAGCTCTATATATTCCGGGTAATTTTCAATGCAACAAACCGTTACCATAACCTCGCCCCGTTCGGTAAACTTTATGGCGTTAGAGAGCAGCTTAATCAATATCTGATTCACCCGGCTTTTATCGCCCAAAATAACTTCGGGCACCGCATTATCAATAAAACAGTTTAAATGAATATTTTTTGCTACCGCCTGAGGTTCAATATCAGCCAGTATAGCATAAATCATCTGATTAAGGCTAAAGGGATGGGTTTCCAGAACAATATCTCCAGATTCTATCTTCGAGAACTCAAGTATATCGGTTAAAATTACCAATAGGTCGTTACCTGCTTTTATAAGCATGCTGGTATACTCCAATTGCTCGTCATCAATTAAGGTATCTTCCAGTAAATGGGCAAACCCAAGCACCACGTTCATGGGAGTTCTAATCTCGTGGCTCATATTCATTAAAAAAAGCTGCTTTACTTTTTCTGATGCCAGTACTCTTTCTTTTTCCTGCCGCAGACTTTCCTCCTGCCGCTTTATTTCCTGGCTGTTTTGTTCCAGCTTATCCGTCATTTGATTAAAGGCATTGGCAAGCAAGCCAATCTCATCCTGCGAGTAAACTTTTACTCGGTTGCTTAAATCGCCTTTACCAATAAACTTTGCCCCATTAATAATTGCTTTTAAGCCTTTTTCGATACCATTACTTACCGATATGGTTATTAAAATACTGGTAGTACCAATTGTTACCGATAGTGTAAGCAGTATTTTAAGCACTAAATCTTCCAGCCAACGGGCACCCTCGCCAAGGGTATAGGAGAAACCATCTTCCATATCGGTAAGCTGTTTATTGAGCAACTTTATATTTTCTAATGATCTATCAATATCTTTTTGCGGAGCGCCACTATTTATTTTATGATGCAGGTCTTCGCTTATTTTTGTAAGCTGACCTATAATAGGTTCGGCATTTGCCCATAAAGTAAATGCCTTGTTAATATAAAACACCTTATGAAAACGCAGTACAAGTTTAATCATCCCGTCAATATCATCGGGATGATTGCGGCCATCAAGAAGCCCCTGCCTGGCTTTCTCCAGATCGGGGTGCGGTGTTAGTAACGCTAGACGCGAATTTCTATCGCCCAGCGGAACTTTTAAATATTGTTTAAATGCTTCGTAATCTGCCTCGTTGTGTGAGTGAGCGTACTGATTTAATGCCCCGGCGGCATCTTTTTCGGCTTTTGACCACATCCCCTCACCGGCTACAAATGATCTTACGGCAGATAGTGTAGTAACGGCAAAATAAAGTGTAAACAGTTCTATGGTTACCAATGCAGCCATTATCCCTACTGTAAAATAGAGCTTTTTAGCTATGGAAATATTTTTTAATCTTTTCCTGAAAGACAAAATCATCTGCTGGTTAGGTTGTGTATTACTAATTAAAAAACTAATTTGAAAGTTAGCACATATTGGGCGACAAGAGTGTTTAAGCACATATTTGAACAAAATGAATATACCCTAATAACAGCCTAACAATTAAGGCATTAACACCACCATATATTTTTTAATGTGCGTTAATAACGCAACTAAATTTTTATTAAAGCCTGTGCTTTAACGATACCCCATGAGATGTCGCACTCAAATCTGGGTCATTACGGTAGTAAGATCAACATTTGATGGAATAGCCAGTTTTTTCCTGATCCTGTATTTTTTGCCCTCCACAGCCCTAACCGATGTTTTTGTATAGCGGGCTATCTCTTTTGTTTCAAAATTGAGACGAAGCAATACGCAAAATTCAATTTCGGACGCAACCAAATTGGGAGCGATAGCAGATATCTTTTTGATGAACCCGGTATCAAACTCATTAAATTTCATTAAAAAAGCAGGGTTATTACTCATAACCAAATCAACAATCTCTTTTAATGCATCTGCTTTAGAAACTGGCTTAACGCTATTATTATGTTCCAGTTTTTCTACAAGTTCATCAAACTCCTTAGTTTTTTCTTTCTGATTTTCTTTTAACCGATGTAAGTAAAAACAAGCTGCTCCCACAACTATTATAAACAAAATGCATGTTAGCATTATTATCCGGACAGATGCCCGCCTGGTTTCTGATAGCTGCTGTATATCGTTATTGGCAATATAGCTTAAAGGAGTTTTTATGGCATTTTTCTCAACCCTGGCAATACTATCACTTAGTGCAATGCCTCTATCCAGGTATTGTTGTGCTTCTTTATTTTTCTTTTGTGCAATGTATACTTTAGATAAGCCCATACAGATATCTCTTATATGGTATCCATTTTTCAACTCAGCCTGAACAGTTAAAGCTTTTTGATAATATATTTCAGACTCCCTGTATTTATGCTCCTGGTAAAAAAGCCTCCCAAGATCTATGGAAGCCATCCCAACGGCGTGGAAGTTGTAAATATTCCGTTCGGTAGATAAGCTAATTGCTTTATTAAGGTAATACGCTGCAGAATCATATTGCCTGAGTTTAAAATAGATATCGCCTATATTAACTATGGCCGTTGATAGACGCTTTATATATTTACTTTTTTTGCTGATCTTGATTTGTTCATCATAGCTTTTTTGCCTAAACACTAAGGTTGTTCTCAGATCCCCTCCCGACATTTCGTTATTCAAACCCAGCGAAAAACAAATATTCCCTATCCTAAAATGCCTTACATCTGCATCGGCAATATTTTGAGCCATAGGTATAGCATTGAGTAAAGTTTGCCTGCCTTCTTTATAGAAACCTAAATAAGTATAACTTGTTCCTTTTATAATAGAGAGTAATGTAAGGGATGGAATATCGTGCACCTTTGTGGCTAAACCTTCGCCTGCTGTGGCATATTTAAAAGCATCTTCCCAGCGGCTAACATCGTAACATTTTATCCCGCAAACCACCCTTGCTTTAAGCATTCCCTGCTCATAATTTATTGCTTTTGAGGCGTTATAAATTATATCTCCCAGTTTAAGACAAAGTTTAGTATCGTGCGATTGATCAACAATGTTATATAAACTGTCTATCTGTTTTACATTATATTGCGCATAACATTTACCTCCACAAAAAACCAATGCACCAGCAAGCAATGTTGCAAAAAAAAGCCTCATACGTTTTGTGAACACGTAATATAAATTAATCAGGAGAGTAAAATCAACGGGGCAAAGTTATTAAATGGGCATCTACGTTAAAAATGCAATATTGAATGAATATTATGGCTATTTTATCCAATTGTGGATATAGTGAACGGATAAACCACACAAACCAGTTATAGGCACCTGATGCTAAGTTGTTAATATCCATAATTAACATCGTTTCCGGCATCTATTATTAGCCCGAAACCAAAACAATTTAAAGAACTGTTGATTACTTATACATGATTACAGTTATTGGCATTTTTGAAGATGTATCACTTGCCGACGATGCTTGTGAGTACCTGCTGGGTAATGAGTTTACAGCCGAAAGTTTGGACCGCCACACACACGGCACCGCTGCTGCGACCCAACCCAACCATGAGGCCGGTGCTATAGACCGTATCGGCACATTTTTCAGTCACCTTTTTGATGATGAGGGCGAGGCAAAGGCACACGCTACCGCGGGCCGCAGCGGCACCATTGTTACCATACACGCGCCATCGGCCCGGCTGGCGCAAGAGGCTGTGGATGCCCTTAATTATTATGGCGCTATAGACGTAAATGCCTTCAGCGAAGACACTACCGGCCAACGCAGCCGCATGGTTGAGCGGGTGGTTGACGACAGCATCCGGTTGAGAGGATAGTTTTTTGGACTTGGGATTTTTTGGACTTTCGGACGAACGACTTTTGGATAAGGGAGATACAAGGCACCCGTATAATAAATAGCCAATCTCCCTCCCGTCTTAACTCTTGATTCTTGATTCTTGACTCTTAATACTATCTAAATCTATTTTTTCGCCGTCATAAAGCCAATGTTCCGGGCTTCGGGTTGTTTTACAGCCAAACCCTGGATGTAAAGTTGTCCATCGTCTATTTTAAATTGCAGGCTGTGCTCATCGGCAGTGAAGCCGTCGGCCTTTAAAATTTCTTTGATGTTTTCTATCAACTCTTTGCGGTTAAATACCGGGCTTGTTTTTAACTCATCGGTTACCGGTGCCAGCACAATGCCTTCGGCTTTATAGGAAAATATTTTTGATTCCATTTTTTGGGAGTAAAGATTGTTGGAGTAAAGATAATGGACTTTTAGGGGAGATTGTCGGACGAAGGATTTTCAGACAATGGATTTTCCATTCTTAACTCTTAATTCTTAACTCTATTCGCTCCGCAGGCTTTTTACCGGGTTGGCCAGCGCGGCTTTGATGGCCTGGAAACTTACGGTAAACAGCGTAATGATAATTACCGACATGGCGGCTATCACAAACACCATAGCGCCGATGTTAATGCGGTATACAAAGCCCTGCAGCCATTGGTTCATTACATACCAGGCCACCGGGAAAGCGATGACCACGGAGATGAGCACCAGTTTCAGAAAATCCTGTGTAAGCATAAGGGTAATACTGTTTACCGATGCCCCTATTACCTTGCGAATACCTATCTCTTTCTGCCGTTTTTGAGCGGTGAAAGCTACCAGGCCAAACAGGCCAAGGCAGGAGATAAGAATAGCAAGGAACGAGAAATATTGTGCCAAACGGGATACCCTAACGTCGGTTTCGTATTGCTTTTGGTAAGCGCCATCTAAAAAGCTATATACGAAGGGGAAGCCGGGGTTATAGGATTGGTACAACTCCTGTATTTTGGCAATGGTTTCTTTCTGATGATCGCCCTTAAGTCTTACCATCATTTTAAAATACGGACTGGCACCCTGGGCCAGCAATATAAAGGCCGGCCTTACCACCTCGTGCAACGATTCGTAGTGATAATCTTTCACCACACCTATAACCTGAACGGTGCTGTTAAAAATTTTAATATTACGCCCCACCGGGTTTTGCAGCTGCATGGCCTTTACCGCGGTTTCGTTTAGTATAATTTTGCCTCCTTCGGCACCATAATTTTTATTGAAGCTGCGGCCGGCGGCCATCTGCATGCCCATGGTTTCTATAAAGTTAAACCCGCCAAAAAAACCCTCAAAATACACATCCCCGTTTGATGGTTTACCATCCCAGTTAAGGCCGGTGGTGCCGTAATTACGGCCAACCATGTTATGTTGGGTAAAACTGGCGTTTAGCACTCCCGGAATACTTTTCAATTCGGCAGCAAAGGTTTCTTCGTTGCCGGCCAGGCGGCCTTCCGAGTCGAAACGGATCACATTATCTTTGTTATAACCCGGCTTGGTATTTTGTATATATTGAATTTGCCGGTACACTATAAGCACCGCTACAATAAGTATTACCGAAAGCGTGAACTGAAAAACCACCAATCCCTTGCGAGCCAGCAGCTCGGCAAATGATGAGCTAAGCTTACCTTTTAAAATGGCCAGCGGGTTAAATTTAGATAGATACAACGCGGGATAGCTACCCGATGCCAGCCCGGTAAATAGGGTGATGCCCACTAACATGGTAATAAGTTGCGGATCAAATTGCATTTTGATCTCTTTACCTGTAAGCTGGTTAAACTGTGGCAGCAATAGCCAGGCAACGCCGATAGCCAGCAGCATGGTAAATACCGCCATCAATAACGATTCTGACAAAAACTGAGCAATGAGCTGCCCCCTGCCCGCGCCTACCACTTTTTTAATCCCTACCTCTTTCATCCGGCCCGATGCTTTGGCGGTGCTCAGGTTCATGAAATTGATACATGCTATAAGCAGTATAAATATGGCAACTACAGAAAACAGCTTCACATACTCCTCCCGGCCGCCAATTCTGGCACCGTGGTTAAACGTATTTTTGAGATAGTTATCAGAAAAACGCATAGCCAGCGGGCTACGGGTAGTATCGCCACTGTTCTTCTTTATAATATTGACGATCTTTTGGTTAAACGCGGCAACGTTGGTGCCCTTTTTAAGCATCACAAAATTATGCGGCCCGCTGTTGTTCCAGCTTTTTACCCAGCCCTGTACATCGGCCAGGTAATCAAACGAGAGTACAAAATCAAATTGCTGCGATGAGTGTAACGGCAATTTCTCAAACACCCCGGTAACCGCAAACTCCCTATCGTGCTGAAAACGGATGGATTTGCCTATGGCATTATCAACCGTAGTAAAAAGCTTTTTAGCCAATTCGTCGGATATTACAATATCACTTTTGGCGGCCAGCACTTTGTTACGGTCGCCCTGCAACATTTTAAAGGAGAAGATGTTAAAGTAATCTTTACCGGCGTACTGACCGCTGGCCTTTATATTTTTATCGCCAACAGTAAGCGTAAACTTTTGCCACCAATCGGCCGGAGCCACAGCGGCGGCATATTGCACATCCTCGGGCACCTGGGTTTTAAGCACATCGCTCACCAGGCCCGACGATTCGTCGGTAAGCTGCTGGTTGCCGCCACCGGTACGGTGCTCCATTACCTGGTAAACCTGGTTATCGTTATCAAAAAATTTATCGTAGCTCAGCTCATCATGTACCCACAAATAAATAAGCAACGTACACGCCAGCCCGGCCGAAAGACCAAGCACATTTAAAAAAGTAAACTGTTTATCCTTTTTAAGGTTGCGGAAAGCGATCTTTAAATAATTTTTAAACATGGCGTTGTGCTTTAGGTGGTTACAAACAGGGCGTTATAGCCTAAAAGGCAGTAAATATTATGCCTTATTTATAAATAACTAATTATCAGCTATTTATTAAAAAATACAGCATTTTGCATTGTATCAAAAACGGACGACCGGCGTGCGATTTTGGAATGATTTTTTGCGCAATGTTGCAAACACACAAAAGGAAAGCTTTTTATGCTTTTGCTCAAAATCGTAACTCTTTACCCTAATCTCCTGATTCTCCTCATGGCGTAACTAGCTTACGGGAAATAAAAAAAGCAGAATCACTTCACACATTTGTACAATAAATATAAAAATTTGGTTACCAGCATTTTGTGCGTTAACTTTAAGTAAACAAAGTAATATTACAACTAAATTAATTTTAAAATTAAGGTAACTATTTAAAAATTTAGCCATGAATATCAACTCAAATCAGGGGGTAGACCCCGAAGAAAACCCTTCGGACGCCAGTGCTGAAGACCTTGCACCGGAAATTCCAAACAATATCGAAGATGATGTTGCAGCTAATGCAGTGGCGCCAGATTTTCATTCGGTTGAGGCTTTGCGCGATAAAAATACCCCTATAGGTTAAACGGGTAAGTACTGAACACCGCGCTTCATTGTTTCCCTTCTGAACTAAAATGGCTGCCGGTTTAAACAGCCTGCTTATTTCTTAATGGACAAATTACAGCCGTTACCTTAAGAAAATGGGGTAAAGGATTATCGACCTTTTTTACCCGTTGAACTCATGTCATGTAAATTCAACTTTATAAAAAAACAGCTTTTAATATGCCTGTTAATCGGTAACGTACTATTTGCCTATGCACAAAAAACAGATTCTCTGCCTTTAAAACCACCTCTGCCCAACCCAACAGAAGATACTGCCCAAATTGCTTTATTAGTTAAAAAAAGCATGCAGGTACAGCCTTTTTACCCCGACAGTGCCCTTATTTATGCAGAACAGGCCCTGCTGATAGCCAGAAATAAACATTATAAAATTGGCGAAGCCAACAGCCTGAACAGGCTTGGCGTAGTTTTATGGAAAAATGGTAAGTATGATCGCGCACTTCAATTTTTGCTTAGCGCATTAAAAATAAGGGAAGAAAACAATGATCGGCCGGGGCAATTGGCCTGTTTAAATAACATAGGTATTATCTATTCAGATCAAAATGATAATGCCAAGGCACTTTTTTATCACTTTAAAGCAAAAACAATTGCCGAGGAGCTTCATAATAAAAAATTTCTGAGTATTATATTGTCAAACATTGGCAATAGCTATGTTAAGCTTAACAAAATAAACCAGGCACTAGCCTACGAGATGCGCGCGTATGAACTGCAACAAGCCATTGGCGAAGAAGGGATGCTGCCAAACACCCTCTCTATTTTGGGAGACATCCACTACAAGCTAAATCATACGGCCCTCGCCCTTGACTACTACCGATTAAGTATAGCCTATGCCATAAAGGATAACGACCCAAGCGACCTGGCCGATACGTATAACAGTATTGCCTTATTGTATAAAAACGTTGCCCAACCAGATTCGAGCGCGTTTTACGCAATAAAAGCCCTCAAAGCGGCCATTAATGCAAAATACCCGTCAGGAATTTATAATGCCAGCAATTTACTAACGCAGCATTACCAGGGCACCAACGAGCACCTGGAGCTATTTTACCTTAAAACAGCCATGGCCGCAAAAGACAGTATGTTTAACGCCGAAAAGATTAAACAAATACAAACTTTAAGCTTTAATGAAACAGCCCGGCAAGAAGAAATAAGCGAAGAAAAACGACGCGATGCCGAACTAAGGATAATTAATTTGCAGTTGATAGGGATAGCTATATTTATTCCGTTTTTCTTTTTAGTGGTATTGCTGCTTAGTAAAAGCCGCACGCACCGCAAAGTAATAGAGTTTATGGGGGTGCTTTCGTTATTAATGGTTTTTGAGTTTATTACGCTTTTTATCCACCCCTTTGTTCAGCATATCAGCAACCATCTACCGGTGTTAGAATTATTTATCCTGGTAGTTGTGGCAGCTATACTTGTGCCCCTGCATCACCAGCTTACCCATTGGATGCGGGTTAAAGTTGCGCACGTAGATCCGAAGCAACTTCACACCGATCATAAACCTGCCGAAACATCTGCCGCAAAAGTAATCAGGGCAAACGCTCATCCTCAAAAAACTAACAAAGCACATAAGCCGGCTAAAACGCCACCACCGCAGCAATAACCGGCTAAAATTAAGTATTTAATTAAAAATTACTTAACCTTCTTCACCCCTTCGCTTGTCATCACCACCCTTTTTATAGTACCATCCTTATTGTAATACAAATAATCAATACATACCGACCGGTGGAAACTACCGGCATCGGGCACCAATGCACCGTTGTGGTAAATAAAATAGTTTTTGCCCTTAAACTCAATAATAGCCTGATGGTTGGTATTGGAGTTGCCTGCAATTTCGTTAAGGATGCCTTTGTAAACATAAGGGCCGTTAATATTGCGGCTCATGGCATAGGCTATCTTCTCTGGAAACTCATAGGCGTACGACAGGTAGTACCACCCATTATGCTCATGAATCCACGGGGCCTCGGTATAGTGTGGCAGGCTGATGGTTTTTATAGGGCCATCAAGTTCTGTCATATTAGCTTTTAATTTGGCATAGTAGCAAACGCCATTGCCCCAAAACAGGTAAGCCTGTCCATCTTTATCAATAATAACGGTAGGATCAATATCATCCCAGGGATGTTTGGCAACCGTGGTCATATCGTTTGTAACCAAGGCCGTTCCCCGTGCATCTTTAAACGGCCCAAGCGGACTATCACTTACAGCCACTCCAATTGCTTTACCCGGAATGGTAGCATGCTCCACAGCCACATACCAGTAAAACTTACCATCCCGTTCTATTACCTGCGATGCCCAGGCATCGGCTTTAGCCCAGCTAAAGTTTTTTACGTTGAGGGGCGATGGGTGCTCTGTCCAGGTTACCATATCGGGGGATGAGAAGCAGGTCCAGTTGTGCATTACATAGCCGTTTTGATTGGCAGGCGCCTCATCATGCCCGGTGTATAAATACACTTTACCTTTATACACCATAGCCGCCGGATCTGCCGTATACTCGTGGCGGATGATGGGGTTACCCGTGGCGTGAATAACAGTATCGGGTTTAATTTTTGCCTGTACCGAGGTTAAGCAGCCAAGTGCAATAGTTAGGGTAAGGATGTGTTTTGATATTTTCATATTTGTTAATATTTCTGATTATCGGGCATGCCGGCGAAGACTCACCCCGACCAGGCTTCGCCGGTCGACCCTCTCTCCGGCTAAAGCCGCATAGAGGGTAAAACTCTTTTTCCTTTCTTTTCCTTTTTGCCCCTCTATGCAACGAAGTTGGAAAGAGGGGAAGACGCCCGTTAGCTAACGGGTCGTCGGGGTGAGTCTTCGCCGGTATATAGAGCTAACTTTACAAATCCATCCTGCTTAGCACGCGATTGCTTCGTTCTCCGCTATCACGTTTTTTCAACTGACTATTTCAGCTGTATCACCGGCCATCCATCAACCCAATTCAACTTTTTCAATTGTAGTTTAGAGATACCTCTATCCGCCGCGTCGTACCCATGGTAAATGATATAATCGTCGCCATCAAAATTGGCAACACCGTTGTGGCCTACGCCATACCAGTTGCTATCGCCTTGCAGTAAAATACTGCCGCCGCCCTTATTCATGGCAAGGCCGGCTTTATCAAGGTATGGGCCTTTTAATGTTTTCGACCGGCCAATGATCATTTTATAGGTGCTTTTTGGGCCTTTGCAGCAATAATCTATAGATGCAAAAAAGTAAAAATATTTGCCATGCTTATAAATAAACGGCGCTTCAATAGCATTACCACCGGCATCAACAGGGTTGCCATCAACAGCTGGCAAATTTTCCGCTACCTCTTTTCGGCGGGTGGCCAGGGTGGGGATGTTATCTATATTTTCGGCCACGCTTAAGCGGTCGCTATTTAATTTCACCAGTTTCAGTCCATCCCAAAAGGAGCCGAATACCAGGTATGGAGTGCCGTTATTATCGGTAATTAAATTAGGATCGATGGCGTTCCAGTTGGCTTTGCCTGGGATAGATTGGATCACCTTACCATGATCTGTCCATTTGTAAGCCGCATCATTGGTATGCAATGTTGGATTAGTTGCCACCCCAATGGCTGAGGTATTTTTGCCAAATGCCGATACTGAATAGAACAGGTAATACAAGCCATTATAATACGAGATATCCGGCGCCCACACATGCCCCTTAAACCCCGGGATGGCATCAACAGCCCATTGCGGAGCCTTGGCAAAAACAGGTTGCTCCTGCTTCCAATGCACCTTATCGGCAGATGACCATTCGGCTATGCCCATACCGGTACAAAAAATATAATAGGTACTATCCTGCTTTATAATAACCGGATCATGTACCGAAATATCTGTTTTTAACTCCTGCGCATAGGTGGTAATGCAGGTAATTAAAAAGATGAGGGTGATGGTTAGTTTTTTCAAAATGTATACTGTTTTACAAATCCGGTATTAAATGGCGTAGCCCCTCTTTTACACTTCCCGGCGTACACCCTCTCAATAGGGAAGTTAAAATCTCCATCCCCAATGACTGTCTCCCCACAAGTATCTCCTCAGTATACAGTCGATTTACTTTACCTCTGGAATAGTGGTCTGTGAGGACACAGACCACGGGAAAAACATAAAAACTATGGCATTGCGAGCGCAGCGTGGCAACCTCGTCGCGCTACAGAGCGAATAGGCGTTGCGACGAGATTGCTTCGTTCCTTATAATGACATGCTTTTAAAGTATTGATTATCAGTATGCATTTTTTAAATACAACACCCTCCCCGCCGTCATTGCGAGGTACGAAGCAATCCCCGACCTACAGAGTCGCTATGTAAATCCGCCCTGTAAGTTGGGGATTGCTTCGTCGTACCTCCTCGCAAGGACGGTCTTTTTTTAAGATGTCATTACTATTTTTTCCAGGTTAACTCTGGTTGTCACTCGCTATGACAAGTGTTTTTTATGCCTTATTTATTCTTCAACCTCACCACTTTTAAAGCGTAGGGCTCTACATTCATACTCAGTAATTTGCCATTAACTGCAATTGTGCTTTGCACGGGGCTTACCGCTTTTGGGTTATCCAACGAATTTGCTGCACTGCCGTTATCGCTGCTTAGCGTAATAACGTTGGCTTGCTTTTGATAGCTGCCGCCATTGAGTTTAAAACTTACCCTTTGGGCGGTGGCACCGGTATTTACAAATTTAATAATCAGTTCATTGGTATTTTTATCCAAACTGGCGGTGGCGTAGCAGCCATCCTGACCGGCAACTACATCATTGCTGAGGGTTAGGGGCACTACATCGGTTCCTTTATTTAGCGAAAATAGCTGCTGCACGTAATAGTTTGGTGTGGCATAGCTGTTGAGGTTATCAAACCAGATGAGGTTTGGTGTCCATTGCCAGCCTTCAACGTGGGCAAAAAGTGGGGCGTATGAGGCCATGCTCACTACATCGGCGTTACGCTCTAAACCGGTCATAAACGCGGCTTCGGCCAGGGCACACTCCCAGTTGTTTTTATTTTCGGGACTAACCGTTGCTACACTTTGCGCGGCATATTCGCCGGCGAAGATCTTTGGTCCTTTCCTGTCGTAATTATCGTAACGACGGGCATTATCCCTGAACCATTTTGGCGCGGCGTAGTAATGCTCATCCAAAATATCGGCACCCAAACTACGGAAGGTTGTGTTTAACAAATCAAACTCCTTACCATCGGGTGATGGACCTAAAGCCGATACAATTTTCACATCTGGATATTTTGTTTTGATAGCCTTAGTGAAAACTTTCCAGCGCTCTACATATTGCGGGCCCCATTGCTCGTTACCTACACCCAGCATTTTTAAGTTAAACGGTGCCGGGTGACCAAGATCGGTACGCAGCTTGCCCCATTTGGTGCTTACGTCGCCATTGGCAAATTCAATAAGGTCTAAAGCATCCTGTATGTAGGGATCTAATTGGTCCATAGGTACCAGCTCGCCCGTGTTAAACTCGCAGGCCATACCACAATTGAGGATAGGCAGCGGCGATGCGCCAATATCTTCGGCAGTCATAAAATATTCCATAAAGCCCAGGCCAAACGTTTGGTAATAGTCGGGCGTTTGGCGATGCTTAAATTCGGTGTTCCAGCGGTTAATGATATTGGTACGTTTATCAATATCGCCAATACTCTTTTTCCATTGGTAACGGTTGTTCAACTCGCGGCCTTCAACAATACATCCCCCCGGAAAACGAAGGAAACCCGGTTTTATATCGGCCAGCTTTTGTACCAGGTCGGCACGCAAACCTCCGGGACGATTTTTCCAGGTATGCTCGGGAAACAAGGAGATCATATCCAGATCAATAATACCCTTGCCGCTCAGCCAAACATACAAACTTGCTTTTTTAACCGTGGCCGATGATTTAAATTTTACGCTGTAACGGTTCCACTCTTTATCGGTTGGGGTAAGGTCGGCGGCGCCTATAGTGGCGTCATTATCGCCATGCAGCTCTACGTGTAGTTTTACATTGGCATCGCCATTCTGTTTGGCCATTACCGAAAAACTGTATTCTTCACCCTCTTTAACGCCCATACCACGGAAACCTTCGTTAGCCAGGCCAAATGAGCCGGCATCAGCTGTTACATAAGCCTTAATAAAATGCGGATTCTCTGGTCTTTCTGCCGATCGGTTTATGACCTCTATACGCCCGTCGCCGCCGTCTTTTTTATGCTCCGTCCATCCCATTAATGGCATGTTAAATTCAAACGAACGGTTTTTTACCAGTTCGGCATATACCCCGCCGTCGGCGGCCAGGTTAATATCTTCAAAGAAGATGCCGTACATGGTTTTCTGTATCGGCGTTTTTATTTTATCGGCCTGTATGGTGTAAATCCTGGGCGTTTGCGCCTGTGCCGATAAAAGCAAACCGGCGCTGCAAAAAGTTAAAAAAGCTTTCCTGATCATTATTGGTTTTATTGGTACGCTAAAACTACAAAAAATTATTATTAAGTGTAGTTTTAACAATCATTATTTTATAAAATAATTTCCCTCTCGAGAGCAGGCGCGTTTGGAAGTGCGCAAACAGGGGTGTGTTCATCAGCGTTCCCAATCAACATTGAAAGAAACACACCCCTCCGCCCCTCTCGAGAGGGGAATCGCACAAGGCTCTACACTTGTCATTCAGCACAGACTATTTTATCCTTACTTCTTCTTCCCCCACACAGCTGTACCCGTATTATCCAGCCCGGTAAATATCAACGTTGATGTTACCTTGTTTTCCCAATCGCGTTCGCGCTCTGCCTTTACTTTGTAGGTTGCGCCGGTACTGTATTTAAGGGTAATATATGGCGATGCGTACGTCCAGGTGTCTGTTACGCTGCCGTCTATGGTGCCGGCGGCATCCAGCTTAAAGGTGGTTGAGATCTGGAAATCGGGATTAACCTGTTCGGTGCCGTAGCCGGGTACAACCTGATAGCCTAAGGTTATCTTTTCGTAAGTACCTGCTATATCGGCCGAGGCAATAGCAGTTTGGGCTACGTTGGCGTAACGCTCTGGCGATACCACCGGCCATCCATCCGGCGTCCAGGATATTTTACGCACATGCAGATCCATAAAGTAGGAGTTGATGCCCGGCCTGCCCTGGTGTGCCATAAAATACTGGCCGTTACCATCATCAAACACAGCGCAATGCGCTGTACCCTGCCAGCCGCTTTGGTTGTTGAACTGGTATGGTGCTACAATCATAGGCCCATGATCTACATCGGTATTGATATCCACGCCGTTATAATCATAAAACGGACCAGTTGGACTATCGCCCCTGCCTACCCTTACGTTGTACTTGGTTTGCAACCAATCGTAAGAGATAAACAGGAAATATTTTTTAAGATCGGGATTGTAGATCACCTCCGCGGCTTCGATGTTGCCGTTGTATTTGCCGCCGGTAAAGCCACGGTTGGCAATGCGTTTACCCTTATCGCCCGGCGATGCTGCCAAACCTGTGGAGGCATCCAGCTTTAAAATATAAATACCATCCCAGGCAGAGCCATAGTACATGTACTGCTCGCCGGCTGCAGTAGTTACCACCGTTGGATCGATAGCGTTGGTTTGTATAGATGCATCATTGGCCGATGATACTACCAGGCCCTTTTCTGTCCAAGGCCCTTCGGGCGATGTGGCTGTTGCCATACCTATAACGCTTAAGCGCGCTACAGCCGATGATAAGGAGTAATATAACCTGTACTCTGTCCCTACTTTCATTATATAAGGTGCCCACAAAGCGTTGAATGGCGTACCGCCTTTACCTGTAATATAGGCCGAGCCCTGGGCGGGTAAGGATGAGAACACCCAACCCACATACTCCCACTGCACCAGGTCTTTAGACCGGCGCACCTGTATGCCCGACCGTACATCTATGCCGTAGCCCACATCTGTACTATAGCAATAATAATAATCGCCAAATTTCTTTATAGATGGATCGTGTACGTTGTATACCGTCCACTTGGGGTAGTAAATAAATGGGGCAATATCGGCATAGGTATCAGTTATCGTGTTGATATCAAACGCCGTGGTTACCGGGGGTGTTGTGGTGGTGGTATCCGTTTTTGCCGGCGTTGGTGTTTCCTTTTTTGAGCAGGAAAACATCACAGTGGCTATTGTGGCAGCCATATATAAAACTATTGCTTTCTTCATCTCGCTTTCTTAACCTTTTATTAATTCCCTCCCTTGGGAGGGGTGAATTGGGCGGTGAGCAATGGCAGGGAGGGGTTTATACGTGCGATTGCCGCCTGACTAAACCCCTTCCTCCCCTTCCCCAGGGAAGGATTCGCACCTCCCCCGGCTTTTACCTCTTAATACCCCGTATTTTGCACCAAACCTACGTTTGTTTGTACTTCGGTAAGTGGTATTGGTAAATACTCTTTACCTGTAGTGTAGGTATTAAATTCGGGATCGCGCGATTTTAGCCAGGCCAGTTTGGTGGCATCCTGTAGCCATCCCCAGCGGCGGATATCATCAAAACGATGCCCTTCCAACGAGAACTCCAGAAAACGCTCGTGACCAAGCTGGTCGCGCATATCGGCCTGGCTTAGGTTTGGTTTTACCGTTGCAAGGCTTGGTAAGCTGGCACGGCTGCGTACCATTTGGATATATGGATAAGCATCGGAGGTTTGGCCAAGTTCATTTAAACACTCGGCATACATCAACAGTACATCTGCGTAACGCATCAGCCTTTCGTTAATGCCCGATCTCCAGTCGTACTCATCGGCCTGACCGCTGTCGCCGTTTTCGTATTTATGGCAAAACACACCATTTAATGATGAGCTACCGGCATATCTATCGGCAAAATTCTGGTTATATAGTTTTTCGCCCGGTTTGTTGTAATACATGGTTACATCCAAACGCGGATCTACACCGCCTGTAGTTGTTTTTTCCTGTAGATATTCGTTATACAAAACAGGTGTTGGCTGCACATCACCAAAACCGAAGCTTGGCGCACCAAAGGTAATTGCGCGGGAAGATGTACGTCCCCATCCTGATGATGGATCGCCGCCCCAGCCCAGGTCTGTACCTCCGGCATCTCTCGAAAACTGAACCTCAAATATCGATTCGGCGTTATTTTCGGCATTGGCAAAAAAGTTATCGTAATAGTTTGGCATCAGGCTATAAATACCCATATCAATAACCGATTTAAACTGCGCGGCAGCTTCGGTATATTTCTTAGTAAACAGGTAAGTTTTACCCAAATAAGCGGCAGCTGCGCCTTTTGTAGCGCGGCCAACCTGGCCATCAACAGATAAACCTACATAAGTGGTTGGCAGCATATCTTCGGCAGCTTTAAAATCGCTTATAACCTGCGCCCAAACCACATCCTGCGGTTGCTGTTTCTGAAAATAGTCGGCACTTGATGCGGCCGGCACCAGAGGCATAGGCACGTTTTTATAAAAATCGGCCAGGTGAAAATAGTACAGGCCGCGTAAAAAATAAGCGTGGCCCAGTACCCGCTTTTTAAGGTCGGCATCCATATTAATGGCCGGCACATATTGTAACACCTCGTTGGCACGTAAAATACCCTGGTAATAGGCCGTCCATGAAAACAGTACGCCATCGCCGGTGCTTTGCATGTTAAATTTGCCCATGTTGTAGATCTGATCCCAGGGGCTGTAGCTGGTAGCATCATCGCCCCTTGTGTTTTCAACAATTGGAGAAAAGCGCATGTACGAGCCATCAATAATTAAGCTACCATATACAGCGTTAATGCCCTTAACTGCATCGCTGGCATTTTGCCAAAAGGTTTGGGTAGTTTGCGCGTTTGGATTTACTGTATTTAAATCGCCCTTTTTACAACCCATTGCAAAAACCGATAGTACTAAACCTGTAACTACGGTTTTTTTAAATATATTTTTCATTATACTAATGTTTAATGTTTATCAATAATTATAAGCCTACCTGTAAACCAACCAATAAGGTGCGTGGGTTAGGGAACGAGCCATAGTCGAAACCGCGGTTAAGGGTACCATCGTTAATAAAATCCGGATCGTAACCTTTGTACTTGGTTATGGTGTACAGGTTTTGGCCCGATAGATAGACCCTAAAACTCCTAAACACATGCGTATGATTTAGTATTGATGTTGGTATGGTATAACCTAACTGCGCGGTTTGCAAACGGGCGTATGAGCCGCTCTGAATAAACCTGTCTGAGTTACGGCCATTTGCGTTCGGATCGCCGATGATTGGCCTTGGCACGTTGGTATTGGTGTTGGTTGGTGTCCAATAGTTTAATTCATCGGTACTTTGGTTACCATACTGGCCTGTCATTAATGCCTGGTAAACGCCATTGGCTATTTTGTTACCATAGTTACCCTGTATAAATATAGATGCATCGATGTTTTTATAGGTAGCGCTGAGGTTAAAACCGTAGTACAGTTTTGGTATGGCCGAACCTAAGTAAACACGATCGTTATCGTTGATGATGCCGTTATGGTCGGTATCAACAAATTTAACATCGCCGGGGGCAGCACCTGTTTGGGTAGCATGTGCGGCCACATCGGCGGCATTTTTAAAAATACCTTCGGTTTTAAACGCGTATAGTTCACCTACTTCGCCACCAACTTCGGTTTTGCTGTAAGCGCCATATATTGGGTTGCCACCGTTGCCTAATGATGTTACCCTGTTTTTAAGCGTAGAGGCGTTTGCGCTGATGGTGTAATTAAACGGACCGGTATCCCTGCTGCGGTAAGTTACCGTAAACTCGATACCCTTATTGGTAAACGAAGCCGCGTTAACCGGTGGCGTATTAATTGCACCTACCGAAGGAGGAATTGGTATACCTAACAGTACACCCGAAATTCTGTTAATATAATACTCTGACGAAAATGCCAGCTGATCATGAAACATGCTTAAATCGAGGCCAATGTTGGTTGTTTTTTTCTGCTCCCATCTATTGGTTTGGTCAAACACCGCTGTTTGTGTGGTACCCGAGGCCAAAGTATTACCAAATACGTAGCTGGCATTGCCGTTTACAATAGTTTGGTAAGGGTATGCATTAGATAAAGCATTAATGTTACCTAATATTCCGTATCCGGCTTTAAGCTTTAACTGGGTAATAATCTCTGGCAGGTGAATAAATTTTTCTTTATTAATGTTCCAGCCAATTGATGCTCCGGGGAAATTACCATAGCGATGCTGAGGTGTAAGCTGCGAACTGCCATCGCGGCGGTAGTTAAAGGTTAACAGGTACCTATCATCGTAATTATAGTTAAGACGGGCAAATATAGGAGAGTAAAATTTAGTAATACTGCTATTGCTGTAGGCTGTTTTATCGGTAGGGTCACTTACGTTATCAAGCGCAAACAAATAAGGCTGCGATAAATTTGTGGCAACACCGGTTAAATTACTATCGTAGTTTTTTTGATAAGCTGTACCGGCAAGTATCTCAAAATTATGCTTGTTTACATTTAGCTTGTAACTCAGCGTATTTTCTACCAACCCGGTATAATAATTACCGCGGGCATCGCTGTAATAAGCGGTTGTGTTTGGATAAAACCAACCCAGGTCATAAATTGGATCAAAATAAGTATTCCTGAAATCGTTACGGTCATAACTGCCGCTGATACGATATTTCAGATTCTTAACAATTTCTACTTCCATCCAGGTAGATGCCATCATACGGTTACGTTGCCCGGTGCTGCTCAGTAAATTATTTACACCAATAATGTTTAGGGAAATAGCCCTTTGCGTATTTTGATCAACACCACCATAACCGCCAACGCGATTAGGATCGTAAATAGGCATAGTTGGTATAGCGGTAACTAAATCAACAATTTGGTTACCTGTACCGTGTAAATGCGGGTATGCCAGGTTACGATAGTCGCCTTCGGTATAGGCAAACTTAGTGCCGAATGATACGATGCCTCTTTTGCCCTGTATATTACCGCTCAGGTTATAACGTGTATAAGCCGGACCAGAAACTGTGGTACCTGTTTGGTTAAAATAATCAAGGGCTACGTTGTAGCTCATGTTATCGTTACCGCCAGATAAGCCCAGATCATGGCTTTGGGTATAACCTGTTTTGAAACCCGATTTTTGCCAGTCGGTATTTACATTTTTTATATATTGAGCTGACGTTGGATCATTCCCCGGTGCCAGCGATAAACCGGCATTAGTTTCGGCAGCATCGGCAATTTGCTGATAGCCTACCCTATCGGTAACCGATAACGTTTTGGGGTTTTTCTGAAAACCGGCATAACCATTATAGTTAATTTTCATCGGCCCGTTTTTACCCTTTTTGGTAGTAATGATAATTACACCGTTTGCCCCACGAAAGCCATAGATAGCACCTGCCGATGCATCTTTAATAACCTGCAGGCTTTCAATATCGGTAGTTGGGAAATCAAATGGCTCAAATGTAGGTACACCATCAATTATAAAAAGCGGGTTATTGCTATTAAGCGAGCTTACACCGCGAATACGGATAGATACACCTTCGCCCGGTACACCAGAACCGTTTACCTGCACACCTGCCACCTGGCCTTGTAAGGCCCTGGCAACATCTGGCGTGGTACGCTTGTTGGCATCTTTCATATTAACCACAGCAACCGAGCCTGTTAGGTTCTCTTTCTTTTGCGTGCCATAGCCAACAACAATAACCTCGTTTAATGAGTTTGATGCTGCCTTAAGCTGCACATTAAGCGCCGAATTACCATTTAAAGGTGCCTCCTGGCTGGCATAACCTACAAACGAAAACACCAATACCACATTACTGGCGCTGGCATCCGGAATATTTAACAGGTACCGGCCCTGCACATCGGTTTGGGCGGCAACATCTGTACCTTTTACCTTTACGGTAACACCCGGCATGGGCAGGTCGGTTTCGTCGGTAACTTTACCGGTTACGGTAAGCACCGATACCGTGGCACCTTTTTCTGAAAGGATAACCAGGTTATTTTCGCTTAGCTTATAAACCAGGTTGGTTTTGGCCAGCAAGGTGGTCATCGCTTCATCAAGCGATGCGTTTGTAACGTTTAAACTGGCGGGCAATACATTTTTGGCCAGTATATCATCATTGTACAAAAAGCGGTAGTCAGATTTTTTTTCAATCTCTTTGAATGCCTTTTTAAGGGTAACATTCTGAAAATTAACGTTTATAATTGTCTGGCCATATCCCTTTGCAAAAGCCTGTAATGACGATACGATCACCAGGACAAGGATAAATTTAAACATAAAAAAGACTTTCAAAAATTGGTTTAACCGCACTTGGTTAATGCGGGGTACATTTTTTTTCATAATTTAGCATTAAGGTTGTTTAACTATTTGGTTTTCAAAAGGGCTGGTAGTTAACTGTTACCGTATTTACGGGGGGATGCTCTAACATTCTCCCGTTTTTTTGGTTTTAGTTTAGATACTTATATAAGCATAGGCTGTTTATTTAATAAATAATTGATTGTTAATAAACTAAAATTTGATTGTTATCGGTTTTATAATGGAAATAGGTTGTGGTTTGCAATGCTTTTAAGGCCCTGCCAATGGTTTCGTTTTTAAACCTGCCGGTAAACCTTAACTTTTTAAGCTCTTCGTTTTTAAAAACAATGGTAACGTTATAGCGTCGTTCCAACTTGCCGGCCAGGCTTTCAAAATCTTCGGCATCAAAGGCCAGCTTATTTTCTACCCATAGCGCTTCTGATGGTAAAGTATCTTTTTTTGCCATGTGTACCCTGCTTAAGGCCATCAACGGCACTTCTTCGGTTATAACGCTTTTAGGTTCGGCAGCGCTACCCGTAGCAGGTGGTAATTCGTTGTGAATAACAAGCTTATCCAATGCCTGTAAAATGATCTTCTTTTCGGGAGTTTTTAAAACGGTAAGTTCAATACGGCCTCTTATTAATGAAGTTTCGGATGTTTTATCGCCGTTATAGGCTCTCACATTAAACTTGGTACCCAATACTTTTATGCTAATGGTAGGCGTGGTAACTATAAAAGGATGCTGCGGATCTTTTACCACATCAAACAACGCCTCGCCCAATAACGATACGCTCCTTTGCCCGGCCCCATAAGTGGCTCCATAAACCAGTTTACTGCCCGAATTTAGCCAAACCCTGGTACCATCTGGCAATTGAATTTTGCTGATGCCATTTGGGGGTGCCATTATCTCGTTGGCTTTGCTGTTGTTGGCTACATCTTTTTTGTTGATCACCACAAAAACCACCGCAAAACAGGCGGCTATAACCAACGAAATAATTTTGAGAAATCTGATTATCCCCGATTTGGATTTGGGTTGATCTGTACTTTCTGGCTGTGTTGCTTCTTCAACGGCCATATTATCGGCAATATCAAGTTTGGCTTCAAAGGCATCCCATTTTGAGGCCAGTTTTTCGGCCGGCAGGGCTTGATTTTCGGCCCGCCACATATCTTCCAATAAATCAAGCGGATACTGGTCTGCCGCGCCTTGTCGCAACAGCTCTTCAAGTTCAAGCAATTCTTCGGCAGTAGCCTCCCCGCTTAACTTTTTACCAATAAGTATCCAGATATTGTTGATCATTGTTTACGTGTCTAATTGTAAAGACTGTAAATAATAGAAACACCCTGGTGCGAAAGTTATTTTTTTTTGAAAAAAGATGTGCACTCACGCCATCCCTAAGCAGGGAAATCGCTTTTAAAAATTTGGAATAGAAAGAAAGGTAACCCCTACGGGGCAAAAGAAACATTTAAACTTTTATTATACTACAAATTGGTAGCCTCTACGAGGCATCATATCATACTAATAAAAACGCTTGCCTCGTAGAGGCTACCAATTTGTAGAAATATTTATCTAAAATTTTTTTGCCCCGTAGGGGTTATCTATCTCAGCATTAAAAGCGGTTAAAAAGTTTAAAAGCGATTTCCCTGCATCCCTAAAGGAAGGATTACAATATTGGCGTTATCAACCAAACGCGGTAACTATAGTACAGAACAAGATCTTCTATCGAATTTCCTGTCATTAAGTTAAGCGTTTCTTCCCCCGCTGGAGTAGCCTATCACTATCTTAACTTAATGACATTGTCCGTGGAGGCTATCAATTCCCCAATCAGCGACTGGGGAAATACACCACAGACTACGGCTTAGTCGAAGGGTTCTCGGGCCCTTTTGAACCTACATATAACACCGAGCTTACCCCTGCCAATACCAGCAAAGTATTAGAAAACTCGGGCATGGCTTTGTTGGTAATTACAAACCAAATAAAATACAGCCCCAAAACCAGGTTCCACAGAACCGTTTGAGTACGTTGAACACTTACGTTAACCCCATCAGACAGGATATCTAAAATAAAATTACGGTGATGTTTTATGGTATTTGCAGGGTGCAGAGGTTTAACTATCATTTGTACAGTCGGGCTGTTTTCTGGTAAGGCAGGGTCAACTACTTTAACAGGTACCGGCTGTGCTGCCAGGCCTTTAGTAAGGTTTGTTTTTTTATAATAATCTATAAAGCTGGCCGCTCCCGTGGTGGTGCCGCTAATGCCAAGCAACAGTAAAATAGAATCATTTAAAGAATCGGTTAAACCGGTGAGCACAATGAGGTATATAAATCCGCCAACAACAATAACTGTCCAAAAGGCCAGTTGCGTTTGCGCTAAACTAAAAGGCCCGTTGCCAGAATTGGTAAGATCGGGATCGCGAATTAAGCCGGTTTTTTTACACAGATATACAAAATAGGCTATAAAAGCGGCATACAACACACAGAGGAAATAAAATTTCCAGGTATTATAAAACAATACCAACACTTTGGTATTAACAGTTTTTGCCGTTGTGGTATTTAAAGGAAACATACCCGACCACCCGATGGCCATTTTAAATGTAATTCTGTTTTTATTCCAATGGGCCATTTTAAAAAGCTCGTTCCAGGCATCCCGGGTGGTGCTGTCTCTTTTAAAAATAAATGGGATGGATATTTCTTTTGGTAAACTTTTAGATGAGTCGGCCAGGTATTGGCGACCGATCTCCGTAAAATAATCGGTGTTCATCCCTTTTAGCGGAAAGCCATCCGCATACAAAATGAGCTGGCTTTTATCACTTGGCCGCATTAAAAGAAAGTTGCGCGGATTACTGATGGTGATTGTAATTACGCTGCCATCCTGCAAAGTATCGGTTTTTAACTCAGCAACGGTTTCGGAGGGGGCTATATTATTTACCTGAAACCCTGTTATCTCAGAGATATTGGTTGGAGGAAGTGTTTTAGCCACTACATCAGCATGGGCTGGTTTTACGATGACATTTTTTTGAACAACCGTATCAATTTTAACCTGTTGGGCATTACTTACCAACGAAGTGGCAATGATAAAAACACCTATCGCCATCCATAGTTTACTAGAATTAATATAAAGTGCTTTCATCTGTTGTTGATTAAATAGGTTATGGTTATTAAAAGTTTTTGCGCGTTATATAGTAATGCCGCACGCGGTTGATAAGCCGCCTATCGAGTCTATAATATCATTAGCATTTAAGCTGATAACCGATGTAACCACTTTTAAAGCAGCCGAGGCAATGTCAATTACCTGCTGAACTTCGGCCAGGTTTTTAATAGTACCGGTTATCTGCACATTAACCGCTATTAATTTACTGATAGCCGTTGCGGCAGCAGGGCCCGAGGCTATTGCCGAGAGCATAGCCAACTGGCCGGCTTTGTCTAACAGTTCATTCTGGGTAATTTCCAGGTCGGCATCATTATCCCCTATTATCGCCTGATTGTTTTCCCGATAGCTGAGTATGGCGTTACCCATGTCCAAAAACTGTTGGGCCAGGGTGTTCAGTTGTTCCGGGGTTATCTGATCCATGCTATTTTTTTAATATTTGAATTTGAGTGCAGATGTCTTTGATATTACTGGTGTATTGGCTAATCAAATCTATAAGCCCGGCTTTATCCAGTTTACCGGCATTATCCAGCAATTTCTGGTGCCCATCGGCAATTACCTGTAAAAGCCTTCCATACGCCTTTAGCTCGCCACTTTCATTATCCATTGTTGCTTTAAGCTTATAAAATGTTTCTATAATTTGCCGTTGCTGATAGGTATTATCGCTACTGTTTTTCACTAAACTAAAATAATCGCTTTCGAGCCTGCCTTTGTTGGCATTTAATACAATGGCAAGGTTACCTGCCACGTTGAGTTGTAGGTAGTGCAAAACTATTTTCAAGGGTGCGTTGGCCTCCCCTATATATTGCCTGAGCATTTTACGCCGATAACCATCGGTAACAGCCTTTGTTATTATACCCGCCAGTTTAGCGTAAGCGCCCGCCTGTTCGGGCGAAACTTTGGCAACGCCCATTTCGTCGCCGGTTAGCTGGGTAGTGAGTGCATCAAACTTATACGACGTTAACTCATCGGCCGATAATTTATCTAAACCATCCAAATACGCATCTACGGTTTTGTAAAAAAGGTAGTCTACGCTATCAGCTTTCCGGGCCGCATCGCAATCACATGCAGACGAATTGAGTTTATTATTTTTAATATCCAGCTCTTTACATTTATCTAAACAAAGCTGCTGGAAATTTACAGGGAGAGTTGCAAAACCTTCAAAGCCTTTATGGGCAGTGGTTGCAAAATCGTTTACATGCTTTAAATTAATGCAGCCAAAACCACAGCAGCTCAGAAAAACCACCAGGAAAAGCAAGTTAGCGGGTTTATTTTTCACGGAGGAGAAGAATTAGGTTTAACTTGTTGATTAACAGAACTAAATTAGATATTATTAATTGATAATCAAAAGGATTTGAATGTGATTATTATTGTAACCGATTTATGACAGAGACATAGTATCCTCGCTCTTTTATCCATTGATCTTTGTTCCTTTTATATCATCTCCCTGATCTTTTACCGCACGAAACATCGTCATCACTATTATCGCTATAAACAATAATACGATATGCAGAAGAGTACCAAAAAGAAGTATTAAAACCGGGCCAAAACGAGAACCGTCCTCATCAAAAAAACTAATAATATAAAAACCGCCTATCAGATCATAAACAGACATAACTACCACGTTAACCCAGCAAAACCGCCAGATACGTGCGCTTTTAGATGACCATGCCAAAAGCAAACTGATTATAATGGCAAGAAGCGGGATAGTGATGAGCATAGTGCCCGCAAGATAATCAAAACGATTATTAGCGTTAAATCAGTAGTATTTTAAATGGAAATACTAAGTCGAATTTTTCTTTTTTCTATATGCTAACACTTTCGACTAAATGAGAAACGTTATTCTATCTATGATGCTTGCAGAGCCACCGCAATTTATGATCGCCACACATTCGCCAATATTGATCACCTATCCCGATTAGCTGACCTATGAGTTTGGCGAGCGTAGCATACAGGTAAAAAAATACGATCAGACCGAACTATTCAAAACTTACGATGATTTTTTTAAGACCCGGAATACATGGTGTGGCAGCTATTAACTTTGCAAAAGTTATAGATTTAATTTATATCACCTACTGCAGTGGCTTTGCTACTTTACTGAAAAAATTGCCTAACTGTTCATTAGGCTTGCAAAACAGAGCAGATATCTAGGCTATTTTACTTCTTGCAAACCTCGCGTGAAGGCAATATGAAAATCCTTTTTTAATAAACCATCAATGAAAATCACTATTCTTATTTGTGTCACGTTATTGATTGTATACGCAATGCGTATACAATCAATAACGTGAATTTAGGGTTACGCCCCAACCATTTCTCCCTGCTTAATAGCCTCATAAAGGAAACAATCGTAAAATAAGCCCACTCCAACTTTACTTGTGAATAATAACACCGTCAGCGGCGATAGCTAAATGTTCTTTTTGCGATCTTAAAATCCCTAACGATATCTGTTTGAGCGCGTTTCCCATATGGTATTCTACCGTTTTAACAGATAGATCTAAAAGTTCGGCAACTTCGCGATATTTTAAACCATCTTCTTTTACCAGTTTAAAAACCAGCTTGCATTGGTCAGATACTTTATTGAGCGAATTATTGATAATTTTAGCAGTATCGCCACAAATAAGCTTGTCTTCGCCGGTGGCAGATGAATCTGCTACCTCCGCTTCCATATCATCAATGCTAACCTGGTTCAACTTCGCTTTGGATACCTGTGTGAGCGATTTGTTTTTAACAGACATATAGCAATAATTACTAAAATTGTTAATATCGGTTAGCCTGGCGCGTTGCAGCCAAAGGTTTAAAAACACATCGTCGATGATCTCTTCGGCCGCCTCATCGGTTTTTACAAACGATTTGGCAAACCAAAATAATTTGCTGTAATAAAACAGGTACAGCCTTTTAAAGGATGCCCTGTTATTATTTAAAGCAATATCATTAAGCAGATATTTTATTTCGGTTTCCGTCATCTTTATTGGGGGATGATGATCATCAAATGATTACGCTGATTATTTAGTACCGAACCTGTAAATGGTTGTTGTATGATACGTTTGCCCCGGTTTTAGCACGGTTGACGCAAATGTCGGCTGATTTGGCGCATCCGGAAAATGCTGGGTTTCTACACAAAATGCCGAACGGTGCGGGTATGCTTTACCGCCCTTACCATCGTGGGTTGCACCTGTTAAAAAGTTACCGCTATAAAACTGTAATCCCGGCTCATCGGTATAAATATCCATCACTATACCAGTTTTGGGACTGCTTACCGTTGCAACAGACTTGCTGATATCGTGCTTATTAAGCGCAAAGTTATGATCGTAACCTTTGCCATTTTTCAGCTGCTCGTCCTTATCGTTAATATTTGTACCAATAGCTTTTGCCGTGGTAAAATCAAAAGGAGTACCTTTTACCGGCTGCAATTTACCTGTAGGGATAAGCGTAGTATCAACGGGGGTAATATTATCGGCATCAATTTTCACCACGTTATCCAGTATAGTTGAATCGCCGGCGCCATTCAGGTTAAAATAGGCGTGGTTGGTAAGGTTTACAACGGTAGTTTTATCGGTAGTAGCGGTATAAGCTATCTTTAATGAATTATCGCTGCCAAAAGTATAAGTTACTTTGGTGGTTAAGGTGCCCGGGTAACCGCCTTCACCATCTTTAGATACATAGGTAAGGTTAAGGGTGCTGTCGTTAGCCTGCACTGCATCAAACACCTGGGCATAAAAACCTTTAAAGCCGCCGTGCAGGGTGTTTACACCATCGTTAATATCCAACTGGTAAGCTTTGCCATCCAAACTAAATTTCCCTTTAGCAATACGGTTGCCGTAGCGCCCTATAATAGCACCGAAAAAGGGCTCCTTGGGTTTCTGGTAAGTTTTTAAACTATCGTACCCTAAAACAACATCTGTTAAAGTTCCTTTGCTATCGGGCACCAGCAGGCTTACCACACGACCACCATAATTGGCAATGGCCACACTGGCGCCTTTGCTGTTTTTTAAGGTATATAGTTTAACGGCTTTGCCATTTACATTACCATCGAAATTTTTGGCATCAGGTGCCGTCGCATTTACTGTGGATGTAGAATCAGCCGCCGCAGTCTTCTTTTCGGCCGGGCCACCGCAACTTGCCAATAGTGTTAATGCTAAACTGTATAATAAGTACTGTTTTTTGTATACTTTTTTCATAATTCCTGAAAGTTTGTCTCCGCTTTTTCCAACTTTTTCTCAAAGTTTTCCGGGCGGTTTAATTGGTTATAATTGGTGCTTGGTTTGTGATCAGCGCGTATCTACCGCCCTAATTAAAATCTAAGGTAGAATAAAATTTATTTAATTGTAAAAAAAACAATTAAAATATTTTTAGTTTTATCGGTGTATACACTACACCAATAAACCGTGCTAAATGCATTTCAAAACTGTTTTAGCTACTTAACAAACATTAAATTAAAATTTACAGCATCTAAAAAAAATACATTTGCCGCTTTTTAAACCAATCACATGCAGAAATACTCAAAACAAACACGACTTTTACTGGCAGTTGACTGCATTATTTTTGGATTTGACGGCGATACCCTAAAAATTTTGCTCATCAAAAGGGGCTTCCAGCCTGAGAAGGGTAACTGGAGTTTAATGGGTGGTTTTGTACAGGTTGACGAGAGTTTAGACCAGGCCGCCAACCGCATCCTAAAACAGCTTACCAACCTGGAAGGTGTTTATTTAGAGCAATTACAAGCATTTGGCAACACAAAACGCGACCCTATAGAGCGCACTGTATCAATTACCTACTTCGCGTTAATAGATATTAACAAGTACGAAATTCAATTAAGTAAAGATTATGATGCCGGGTGGTTCCCTCTTAAACGTGTACCCAAGCTAATTTTCGACCAGCAGGAAATGGTAGAAACAGCCAAAAAATGCATCAGGTATAAGGCCGCTATGCACCCCATTTTGTTCGAACTTTTGCCAACCAAGTTTACAATTCCGCAATTACAGGCACTTTACGAGAGCGTTTTTAACACGCAAATTGATAAAAGAAATTTCAGCAAACGGATTTTAGCCACAGGTTTACTGATCAAACTTAATGATAAAGACAAAGCGGGCTCAAAACGTGGCGCCTACTACTATCAGCTTAACATGCAAAACTATTATGCTAAATTTCAGTCATTTATGAACTTTATCCCCAATCCAGACACCCTATTGAATTAGTCTTCCGGGTTATTGATTGTGCAACAATTTAAATGTTTTTGAATAAAAATTTTTTATTGTAAAAAAATAAGTGTTACTTCAACACGAATTATTTTAACCAATATGAGAGAAGACCAATTTGTGATTGGAGTGGACTATGGGTCCGACTCTGTTCGCTCCGTGTTAATTAATGCGCAAAACGGCGAAGAAATAGCCTCATCTGTATTCAATTATCCACGCTGGCAGCAAGGCTTATTTTGCAAACCGGCCGAAAACCAGTTCAGGCAACACCCGCTTGACTATATAGAAGGCTTAGAAACTACTATTAAAGATTGCCTTGCAAAAGCCGGCGGTGCCGAGGCAGCCAGGGTGGTTAAAGGCCTATCTATAGATACCACAGGATCGACCCCTATAGCGGTTGATAAAACAGGTACCCCATTGGCTTTAACAGCGGGTTTTGAACAAAACCCCAATGCCATGTTTATTTTATGGAAAGATCATACTTCGGTATTAGAAGCCGCCCAGATCAATGAACATGCTACAAAATTTGATACCAATTATTTGAAATATGTAGGCGGTATTTATTCATCAGAGTGGTTTTGGGCCAAGCTTTTACATATTGTAAGGGTTGATAAACAAGTACATGAAGCCCTGCACTCCTGGGTGGAGCATTGCGATTGGGTGCCATTTTTACTAACCGGAGGCACTGATGTTAAAGCGATTAAACGCGGGCGTTGTTCTGCCGGTCACAAAGCTTTATGGGCCGAAGAATTTGGTGGCTTACCACCCGATGAGTTTTTCTCTTCGTTAGATCCTTTATTAACAGGCATTACAGCTAAACTATTTAAAGATACCTATACTGCCGATGAAGCCGCGGGTACTTTAAGTGCAGAATGGGCCGAAAGATTAGGTTTATCTACGGATGTTATTGTGGGTACCGGAGCTTTCGATGCGCACATGGGTGCCGTTGGCGGGCAGATTGAGCCTTATCACTTAAGCAAAGTAATGGGTACATCTACCTGCGATATACTGGTTGCTCCATCTGCCGAGATTGATGGCAAATTGGTACGCGGTATTTGCGGCCAGGTAAATGGTTCGGTTATACCCGGCATGACGGGGTTAGAAGCCGGCCAATCAGCCTTTGGCGATACGTATGCATGGTTTAAAAACATATTGCTGTGGCCTTTAAATAACCTGTTATCGCAATCAACAGTAATTGACGCGGCAACTGCAGAAGCCTTAAAAGCTGAGATGGCAGAGCTTATCATTCCAGAACTAAGTCGCCAGGCAGACCTTTTGCCCTTAGATTTTGATAACGAATTATCTATCGACTGGTTTAATGGTCGTCGCACACCAGATGCTAACCAGGAGCTGAAAGGTGCTATTAGCGGTTTAGGGTTAGGCAGCGATGCTCCGCGCGTGTTTCGCTCACTGGCCGAGGCAACTTGTTTTGGTGCCAAAAGCATTGTAGAGCGTTTCATTAGCGAAGGTATCCCCGTTAAAGGTATTATTGGTATTGGTGGTGTAGCAAAAAAATCGCCTTTTGTAATGCAAATGATGGCCGATGTATTGGGCATGCCTATCCGTATCCACCAGTTTAAACATACCTGTGCTTTGGGCGCGGCCATGTTTGCAGCCGTTGTGGCGGGTATTTATCCAACTGTTGAAGATGCCATGCAAGCCATGGGACGCGGGTTTGACGTAGAATACTATCCTAATAAAGATAAAGAGGCCATTTATTTAGCCCGTTATAATAAGTATAAAACCTTAGGAGGCTTTATCGCGCAGCAAATCGCGGCGAAATCAACCAAGGGTATCGAAGATAATTCTGTTTTGGCATGAGCAAGTATCAACACATAAAACAGGCTGCTTACGAGGCTAATATGCAGCTTCCTAAATTAGGACTAGTGCTTTTTACCTTTGGTAATGTAAGTGCTGCCGATAGGGATTTGGGCGTTTTCGCTATAAAACCAAGCGGTGTGCCTTACGAGGATCTATCACCGGAAAAAATGGTGATCGTTAATTTTGACGGAGTTATAGTAGAGGGTGATCTGCGTCCATCATCAGATACGCAAACCCATGCGGTATTGTATAAACACTGGCCAAATATTGGTGGCATTGTACATACGCACTCCACTTATGGCACTGCCTGGGCACAATCGCAACGTTGTATCCCAATATTCGGCACTACGCACGCCGATCACCTGACTACTGATATTCCTTGCGCGCCTCCGATGGACGATAAAATGATTGAGGGTGATTATGAATACCAAACCGGTTTCCAGATCATGGATCATTTTGCAGCCGAAGGATTGGATTATAACGAGGTTGAAATGGTATTGGTAGGTAATCACGCACCCTTTACCTGGGGTAAAACAGCGCACAAGGCGGTTTATAACAGCGCTGTTTTAGAAGCGGTTGCTCAAATGGCCTACTTAACAGAGCAAATTAATAACCAGGCCCCGCGCTTAAAAGATTCGCTCATTAAAAAACATTTTGAACGCAAACACGGACCAAACTCTTACTACGGCCAATAAAATGAGATCATTACGCTATATCCTTATCCTGGCAGCAGGCCTGCTGGGAGCACAAGCATCGTCGGCACAAACGGTTGCTGCTACCCCCCCTATGGGTTGGAACAGTTACAACTGTTATGGCTCGGCTGTGCATGAAGATGAAGTAAAGGCCAATACAGATTATATGGCCCAAAATCTGAAGCAATTTGGCTGGGAATATATTGTGGTAGATTTTTTATGGTCGTACGATAACCCGCCGGGAAGTAACATTGGTAACCCGTTTCAGTTGCGGTTACAGGATGGTTCATATGTGCCCTGGTTAACCATGGATAAATGGGGCAGGTTGATGCCTCAGCCTACTAAGTTTCCATCTGCCTTTGGCGGTAATGGGTTTAAGCCACTGAGCGATTATGTGCATGCCAAAGGACTGAAATTTGGCATTCACGTTATGCGAGGTATCCCAAGGCAGGCATATTGGGCTAAATCACCAATAAAAGGCACAGATGGAATTACTGCCGATATGGTGGCCGATACCAATAGCAAATGCCCATGGATGAACCATATGTACGGGCTTGACATGAAAAAGCCCGGCGCTCAGCAATATTTAAACTCTTTGCTGGAGCTTTATGCCTCATGGGGTGTAGACTTTATTAAGGTAGATGATCTATCTCGCCCATATAGTAATGCCGAGGTGGAAGGCTACCAAAAAGCAATTCAAAATTGCGGCCGACAGATAGTATTAAGCCTTTCGCCGGGCGAAACCCCGGTTGCCGAGGCCGCACATGCTGTCAAATACGCCAACATGTGGCGCATGGCCGACGATTTTTGGGATAGCTGGAAAGAGGTACTGCACATGTTTGACTACGCCAAAAGCTGGGAAGGCGTTAGCGGCCCCGGTCATTGGCCAGATTGTGATATGATCCAGATAGGTAAGCTAAGTAAGCGCGGCCCTGTTGGCGAGGAACGTTTTAGCCGTCTTACGCCCGACGAGGAAATCACCCATATGACTTTCTGGAGCATTTTCCGCTCGCCCCTAATGCTGGGTGGTAACCTGCCCGAAAACCGCGAATTTGAGTTGAAGTTATTTACAAATGATGAAGTGTTGGCCGCTAATCAAAAAGGAGCCAACCCAAAGCAATTGTATAAAAAAGACGGCGCTATGGTATGGTATTCTACTATCCCCGGCACTAAGGATATTTACGTTGGTTTATTCAATATAGGCGACGTAAACATGAACGTAGCCGTAAGCTTCGAGGCCTTGGGCCTAAAAGGCAAAGTAAAGGTACGCGACCTCTGGAAAAAACAGGATGTTGGACAGTTTAAAACCAGCTATCAGCAAAACATCAATTTACACGGAGCAACGCTATTAAGACTATCGCCGGCGAAATAATTATTGATTTATTGATTGACTGAATTATTGATTTGAAAAGGACGTAGTTAACATTATATAATTATCGAACGATAGCCATAAATAATTCACTAAATCATTAATTCAACAACCCACTAATTCAATAACTCACTAGTTCAATAATTCACTAATTAAACATATGATCGACCTTAAAACATTTGAAGTTTGGTTTATTACAGGAAGCCAAAACTTATACGGAGAAGAAACATTAAAAAAAGTTGCTGAGCACTCGCAGGAAATTGCGGCAGGTATTGACGCTACCGGCAATATTCCGGTACGTGTTGTTTACAAGCCTGTTGTAAAATCGACCGAAGAAATTTATGAAACCCTGCAAGCTGCTAACGTAGCTGAAAACTGCATCGGCATTATTACCTGGATGCACACATTTAGTCCGGCTAAAATGTGGATTCGGGGCTTAAGCATCCTTAAAAAACCGATGCTACACTTGCATACGCAATATAACCGGGATATTCCATGGAGCAGCATTGACATGGATTTTATGAACCTGAACCAAAGCGCCCATGGCGACCGCGAGTTTGGCTTTATGGTATCGCGCATGCGCATTAACCGCAAGGTGGTGGTTGGGCATTGGCAAGACCCTGAGGCTTTAGCCCAAATTGAAACCTGGACACGCGCCGCTGCCGGCTGGCACGACTGGCAAGGTGCCAAATTTGTACGCTTTGGCGATAACATGCGCTTTGTAGCTGTTACCGACGGCGATAAAGTAGAGGCTGAATTGAAATTCGGTTTCTCTGTAAATACCTATGGTATTGGTGATCTGGTTGCCGTGATCAATGCGGTAAGTGAAGAATCTATCAGCGAACTGATTGAAGAGTACGAGGCTACCTATACCATGGCCGATGACCTTAAAAAAGGCGGTGCTAAACACCAGTCGGTTTATGATGCGGCGAAGATTGAGTTGGGCTTGCGCAAGTTTTTGGTTGACGGTGGCTTTAAAGGCTTCTCAGATACATTTGAAGATCTGCATGGCATGATACAACTACCGGGTATTGCAGCCCAGCGCCTGATGGCCGATGGCTTTGGCTTTGCCGGGGAAGGTGACTGGAAAACAGCTGCCCTGGTACGTGCATTTAAAGTAATGGGTGCAGGCCTGCCAGGTGGTAATGCCTTTATGGAAGATTACACTTACCATTTTGACCCAAACAACGCTTTGGTATTAGGTTCGCATATGCTGGAGGTTGATGCGTCATTAGCCAACGGTAAAGCATCATTAGAAGTTCACCCGCTGGGTATTGGCGGCAAGGCCGATCCTGCGCGTTTGGTATTTAATGTGGCCGGCGGTGCAGCGCTTAACGCCTCAATTGTAGACATGGGAAACCGTTTCCGCCTGCTGATTAACGAAGTTGAAGCCGTTGAACCGGTTGAAGACCTGCCAAACCTCCCTGTAGCCCGCGTGCTTTGGAAACCACTGCCCGATATGAAAACCGGCTGTGCAGCCTGGATCTATGGCGGCGGCGCTCACCATACTGCCTACAGTCAAAACTTAACTGCCGAACATTTACAGGATTTTGCTGATATGGCCGGGATTGAGTTTTTGAGGATTGGCAAGGATACAACTATACCACAGTTCAGAAATGAGATTATGTGGAATGAGGTGGCTTATAAGTAGCCTCACCTAAATCCTCTCCAAAGGAGAGGACTTCATTGTCCTGCGTTGCAATATTTACATCAAGTTCATCAGAACCCTCTCCTTTGGAGAGGGCAGGATGAGGCTTCCGCGTTAGGGATAGCAGCGGATACCGGCCACGAGCCTAAGGCCCGTGCAGTATGAGCGGATAGCCCGGGCCGAAGGTAACGCCCTTTTTTGGAGTAAAGACTTGGGGATTAAGGAGCAAGGACAGAAGGATTAAATCTACTACTTGTCATCCTGAGGCACGAAGGATCTATTCGCCTACTATACAGAGCGAAGATCTATGGCGAATAATAGATTCTTCGTACCTCAGAATGACAAGCGTTTTTAACTTGTTGTAGGGTAGGTACGAAGCAATGACCAATATTTTGAACAAATACCAAACAGGCAACCCAAGATGGGATTCCGGTTGCCTGTTTTAAATAAAATGAAACCAATAAAGAACAGATTGAACCAAAATAATTTAAACCCTAATTATGAATAAATTTTCAACCATCGATTACGTCATATTCGTGATCTATTTTGTTGTGGTATCCAGTTATGGTTACTGGGTGTATAGCCGCAAAAAAAAGGCGAGCATATCGGCGAGTCATGATTTCTTTTTGGCCGAGGGTTCGCTTACCTGGTGGGCCATTGGTGCATCGCTTATTGCATCCAACATATCTGCCGAGCAGTTTATTGGCACCAGCGGGCAAGGCTTCGCGGTGGGTTTGGCTGTAGCAGCTTATGAGTGGGTAGCGGCTATCGCGCTAATTATTGTGGCCGTATGGTTTATCCCGGTGTATCTCAAAAATAAGATATTCACCATGCCACAGTTTTTGCATACAAGGTATAACGAAACTGTGAGTTTCATTATGGCCATCTTCTGGCTGTTTTTATACGTGTTTGTAAACCTTACCAGCATCCTCTACCTAGGTGCGCTGGCCATCAATAACCTGATAGGCGGCGATATGGGCAGCATGCATATCATCATTATAGCGCTGGCCGTGTTTGCCTTGTTTATTACCCTTGGCGGTATGAAGGTGATTGGTTTTACCGACGTAATACAAGTACTGGTATTGGTAATTGGTGGTTTAGCCACTACTTACATAGCCCTCACCCTGGTGAGCGAGCATTTTGGTTTAGGTAAAGATGCCGTAGCTGGTTTAAAGGCCATGTTTAAAGATTCGCCGGAGCACTTTAAAATGATGATGGCTAAACCAAAACCAGGTGCACCACAGGCCGAGATCACCAAATACCTTGCGCTGCCAGGTATTGCCATGTATTTTGCAGGCCAATGGATAGTGAACCTTAATTATTGGGGTTGTAACCAATACATTACTCAGCGTGCGTTGGGTGCCAATCTTAAAACCGCGCGTACAGGTATCCTGTTTGCCGGTTTAATGAAACTGGCTATGCCTATAATTGTAGTAATACCCGGTATAGCCGCTTATGTATTATACAAAAACGGTGGTTTACAACAGGAAATGGCCTCGGGCGGGCACTTTAATTCGGATAACGCCTACTCGGCTATTTTGGGCTTTTTGCCTACCGGCTTAAAGGGCCTTTCGGTAGCGGCGCTTACAGCTGCTATTGTGGCATCATTAGCGGGTAAGGCCAACAGTATCTCTACAATTTTCACGTTGGATATTTACAAAAAGCATATTGCTAAAAATGCCGATGAAAAGAAGATGGTATGGGTGGGTAAGCTAACCATACTTGCAGCCCTGGTATTCTCTATACTGTTAACATGGAAAGATATGCTGGGCATTGGCGGCGAAGGTGGTTTTACCTATATCCAAAAATACACGGGCTATATCAGTCCGGGGATATTTGCCATATTTATTTTAGGTTTCTTCTGGAAACGGACCACAGGTGCTGCGGCTATAGTGGGCATATTGATGGGCTTTGCCATGTCGGTATTGTTCAACAACTTTGCGCCGGCCTTGTTTGGGCACGAAACGGTCCTTTATACCGCCTTCCCTAATGGTAAGGGTGGCTGGGAAATTCCGTTCCTGATATGTATGGGGCTATCATTTATGTTCACCATTATTGCGATGGTGGCTGTTAGCCTTGCCGGGCCAAAAATTAACCCCAAAGCATTTGATATTCCACGTGCTATGTTCAAGGTGGAGAAATCTACCATGGCATTAATCATCGTTACATTATTATTGCTTACCATGCTTTATGTGAAGTTTTGGTAACCCCACGATAGTTCTATAGGTTTACATTGATTGAATCCCCACGGCTTAATTGCCGGGGGATTTTTTGTGTGGAAGCAGGTGTTCGCTTTTTTGTGGAGATACATGTATAGTCAGCGAGCCGAACACCTAACAAATTACAAATCAATAAATTAAGTGTTCGGTTTATAAAACTGGCAATTATTCAATTTACTAAAAATCAAATAGTTAAGTTTTCAGACACCAATCTTCTGCCCGAACACCCGAACGCTTGTAATGATGATGAAGCCCCTTCCTACCCCGCAATCGTACTAGTACCAATTCTCCTATCTATTTAACGATGCAAATCCGGGTTCAAACAACAGATCTGCCAGGTACAAAAGTACTTTATCCGAATGTCCTTATTCCTTGCTCCAAAAACCCTTGCTCCCCTGGCAGGCTGGGGTGATTAACATATTGTTACTTTATTGTATGCCTAAAACCTCTATATCATCATAGATCGCCCCGTTTTATTAATACATAATTATCAATAGGTTAAGTTATTTTCCGGGCTGGCATTATTCAGAATTAACACAGATTTAGCCGGGTAGTTTGCAGCAAATCAGCAATATGGCTCGCAAAATTTACTTGTTTTCAATAATTATTCTCTTTCTTCCGGCAATTGCTTTTGCACAAAATGCAACTATAACCGGTGTTGTACAAAGTGCTTTAAATAAAGAACCCCTACCCGGCGCATACGTTCATTTAGACGACTTGCACAAGGGTGCAAATACCGATGGCGCCGGTAAATTCACCATAGGCGCTCTCGCTCCCGGAAAGTACAAGATAAAACTATCTTACGTGGGTTTTGCAAAGTTCGAAAAAGAAGTAACCCTTGCCGCAGGCCAGGTATTAACCCTAAATATAACCTTAACAGAAAGCCTTAACAACCTCCAAACTGTAAATGTACAAGGCAGGCTGGCAACCGAAACCGAAGCTGCCGCCAGAGCCAGCGAGAAAAACGCCGATAATTTAAAAAACGTAGTTAGCGCAAAGGCCATCGAGAAATCGCCCGATATTAATGCGGCAAACGTATTGCAGCGGGTATCTGGCGTTACCATTCAGCGTAATGCAGGCGGCGACGATGCTTATGCTATTATAAGGGGGCTCGAGCCACGCTATAATAATACCCTTATTAATGGGGTAAAAATTGCAAGTCCATCAAGTAAAACCAGGCTGGTTTCTTTGAGTATTGTACCCTCAGATCTGCTGGCCCGTATAGAGGTTAATAAAACCTTACTGCCCGAAATGGAAGGCGATGCTATTGGCGGTACCGTTAACCTTGTTTTTAAGGATGCACCAGAAAAGAGAGAGATCTCGGCAACCGGATCTGTTGGGTACAACCAGATTTTTATCGACAGGAAATTTCTCAACTTTTCTACCACGGATATAAAAAAATACAGCCCGTCTGAAGCTAACGGCCCCAATTATGTTGCCCAGCCTAATGACTTTACCCGCTCAAACCTCGATTTTAAAAACATAACTCCACCTCCTTCGGCTACGGTTACTGTAAGCTATGGCGAACGGTTTTTAAAAGGTAAACTGGGCTTTGTTATAGGCGATAGCTATCAAAACAATTACTTTGGCTCAAACACCGAAGGCAATGATGGTAATGCCGATCCGGCCGATCCCGACCGCAGGCCCCGCATCAATGATATTTATAACCGCAGCATATCCAGCCACCAGGAGCTTAATAACCTGATAACTCATCTGGATTATAAGATAAACGATAGAAATAAGATCACTTTAGATAACGTATTACTGTACTCACGGCTACAAGAGGCATCGGTTACGGCAGATACTTCTATTACCGGTGGTAATGGTGGCCGTACGGTACCTGGCACAGGCCCGGTAAACAGCATTTACCAATCAACCCTTACCCATCAGATAATCGAGAACCTGAAAATTGCAGGCGAACATGTGCTAAATAAACATTTTACTTTTAACTGGTACGGCGCGTTTTCTGATGCCTATGTACGTACGCCAGATCAGGCCGATATCAATACCAACATATTGATCACCTACGATCCTACAACACATGTATACACCAAAAGCCCTAATTATTTTGATAATATAGACCGGATATGGGCCCACAACGAGGATAAGGATTATAATGGGGCAGGTAGCATTAGCTATAAAACATTTTTCAACAACTCGGTACTGGAATTAAAGGCCGGAGGGCTTTACCGTCATAAAACCAGGTACAATTACGAGGATGAATACATTTTACGCCCTGTAGCCAATGCCGATGGCGGCAAATCTGTTTTTACCGATATCAACACCGCGCAATGGAATGTTTACACTCCACTTGGTGCAGGCGATTTTAACATCAACAATTACAATGCCTTTGAAAACATCACCGCTTACTATGGCGAATTTAAGCTTACACTACCCCGGTTAGATATATTTGGTGGTGTACGTACCGAGGTTACCTCGCAGGGTTTCCATGTAAGGCAGGATGTTACAAACGCATCTGATGTAACAAAAAACTATACAGACATACTACCCAGCATTAGTTTTAAATATAAACTGACCGATAAAGCCAACCTAAGGCTCGCCTATTTTTCGTCTATAGCCCGCCCTGCTTATTTCGAGTTGGTGCCAACAATCCCCCCAAGTACAGGTGGCACAGCGGTAGAGGGCAATCCAAACTTAAAACATACTACCTCCAATAACCTCGATTTACGTTACGAACTTTTCCCTAAAGCCGACGAGCAGTTCTTTTTCGGGGTGTATTATAAAAAGTTAACCAACCCCATCGAATACTCTTACAACGGCAACAGCGGCGCCAATACCATTTACCAGCCCATGAACTCGGCCGATGCCAAAGTGGCCGGTGTCGAACTTGCCTACACCCGCTTTTGGGGCAATTACGGTGTTAGCGGTAACTATGCCTACAACTACTCTGATGTTGCCGGGCAAAAGATAGACAGGATTACTCCCGCGGTAGATGGGCACCCTAATTTGGTTACAGAACACCGGATGTTAACAGGTGCATCTGTACATGACCTTAACGTATCTTTTTTATACCGCAATACCAAGGCTAAATTAAATGTACAGGTAGCCTACCAATACTTAGGTAAAACATTGGTAGGTATTTATCCCGACAATGGCGATAACTACATACAACAACCTTTATCAACCCTGGCATTTTCGGCCGATAAAGTCATCAGCAAACACTTTACCATATTCACCAAATTAAATAATCTCTTAAATACACACACCACTGTTGTATTACACAATTTCCAAAATGGCAACGAGGTAACAAAGGCTACTTATCTGGCGGGCCTGCGTTACAATTATTAACAGTAAACAAAATTTATCGAAAAAATGAAAACCAAACAAATTTCTTACTGGATAGCAGCTATTGCATTGGCAGCATCCATCTCGGCGTGTTCTAAAAACGAGAGCACCAACATTGTTAAACCGGTTATACCACCGTCGCACCCAATAAATGCAGATACTATTGGAGGGTTTGAAAAAGGCACTTTGCTGGCCGGTAAAACCTATACCATGAACCATGATGTATATGTAAAAATTGGCGATACATTATTGGCCCAGTCTGGTGCAAACATTATTGTTAAAAACAATTCGCAATTTAAAATACAAGGCGTATTGCAATCAATGGGTACACAGGCAGCTCCTGTTTCTTTTGATTCCGACACACAGAAACCAGGCACCTGGGGTGGTTTTGCATGCGATAGTGCGCAGGCGGTAACCATTCAATGGACAAAAATATTTAACACCGGCGGCCCGGATAAAACCGGCTCGGCAAGAAGAACCCTGGTTGTAAGTAAACCTATTAAAGTTGATATTGAAGATAGCTGGGTTGAGAACGGCCAGGACGATGGTCTTGGTTTATTTGGCGGAGCACAGATAACCGTATTGAGAAACACTATCCAATCTGGCGGCAGTACCGATGGTGAAGCCATTAATATTAAAACCGGCGCCACTGGTGTAGTAGCCTATAACGTGGTATTTAGCCAGGCAGGTACTGGTGTAAAACTGGAAACTGCCGCAGTTGTTACAACAGCCGAAACCAGTGTTGATGTTTACAACAACACCCTGGTATCATGCGGCTGGAGAAGAGGTGCAGCAGAGCCTGGCCGTGGTGTTTCGGCAGGTGTAAGTGCCAAAGGACGTATTTACAACAACATTATTGTTAACTGCTACCACGGTTTAGAAATATTTTTAGATGCCGACGTAGCTAATGTAAGCTATGGCAACAATTTATTTTATGCTACTGCCGATACTTATGTAGATAAAACTGCAACTCCCAACATCACCCTTAACTTAAGGAGCGGTTTTTACCCTGCAGGCGCTGCGGGTAAGCCACAAGCATCAGATATTATTTCAACAAGTATTGCCACTGCCAATCCGTCGTTTACTTCTTTTGATGGTTCGTTCCTGTTGCCAAATGGTGCAGCAAACAATAACGACTTCCATTTAAAAAGCGGGTCGCCGGCAATTGGCAAAGGTAACCCTACCTATAATGCCGATATTGGAGCCTACACATCTGATGGTAAAGGTAACAAACACTAAAAAATACATTATTCCATTAAATAAGAATTTGGCCAAAAGCCAGGTTCTTATTTTTTTATAACCCATTTAAAACAACCGAAAATGAAATACCTTAAATTATTTACCCTCCTGTTACTCACTACAGTTCCTTTTTTTGCATCGGCCCAAAATTTAAGCTACGTAGCCGATAAAACTATCCCCCTACCCGGCAACGGCGGATACGATTATGTATATATCGACCAGCCTAACCAGGTTTTATACGCATCACATGGTACCGCAGTAAACGTTGTTGATCTTAAAACCGAAAAAGTTATTGGTACCATCGGCAATATGAAAGGTGTACATGGCATTGCCATAGTTAATGAGCTTAACCTGGGTTTTATAAGCGATGGTAAAGCCAACGCGGTTATTGCTTTTGACATTAAAACCTTAAAAGTGGTTAAAGAGATCGCGGTAACCGGTAATGGTGCCGATGGTATTATTTATGATCCTTATTCAAAAAAGATCTTCGCCTTTGAGGGCCATAGCAGCGCGTGTGTGGTGGTAGATCCGAAAGAGTTAAAGCAGGTTGCCTCGATAGATATGGGCGGCGCGCCCGAGTTTGCAGTAGCCGATGGCAACGGCCTGATCTATAACAACCTGGAAGACAAGAGCAGCTTAAATGTAATTGATACCAAAACCCTAAAAGTGATTAACAATTACCCGCTTACACCTTGCGGTGGTCCAACCGGCATTGCTTTGGATAAACAAAATCAACGCTTGTTTACCGTATGCCGCGAAAACAAGGGCATGAGCGTAATAGATACCCAAACAGGCAAAGTTGTACAAACCTTACCTATTGGTGCCGGTGTAGATGCCGTTGTTTACGATGCTAAAAATAAACTGGTAATTGCCTCAAACGGCGATGGTACAGCAACCGTTTTTAAACAGGATACACCGGATACATACACGTTGATACAAACCATAACCACCCAAAACAGGGCTAAAACAATGGCTATCGACTTGCTAACCCATAAGCTATATTTACCGGTAGTTGATTTTCAGCCCGGAACAAAAACGCCGGTGCCCGATAGCTTTAAACTATTGGTTTACCGTTTAAATTAAATACGTCGCACCTCTAACAGGTATTTCATTTCGCCTCTTTACAATCCTGAGTGGTAAAATCCAGGAACTCTGAGGGGGAAATGACAATATAAAGCTATGTCATTGACAACCAGATCGACTGGAAAAAACATTGATGACATCCTAAAAAAAGATCGTCATTGCGAGTGACAACCCGGGGTAACCCAGAAAAAACAGTAATGACATCTTAAAAAGGCCGTCCTTGCGAGGAGGTACGACGAAGCAATCCCCAAATTACAGGGCGGATTTGCACAGCTACTCTGTAAGTCGAGGATTGCTTCGTGCCTCGCAATGACGGTGGCGAGGGTGTTGCGTGTAAAAAAAACATACTGATAATCAAATATTTGCAATCATATCATTATAAGAAAGAGTGTGTGTTTCATGAACGTATAATAACTTTAATAAACCAAATTCAGACAGCTTCTAAGAATTAGCAATCATATTAACCACCTCATAGCCATCCTTTTCAAGCGCCTTCAACACATTTGCATCGGGATATTGTTTAAAGATGATGTTTGTTAAAACCTGTGCCGGTATCGTTTTAGATTTTATAAGCAGATCTACAACTTCTTGTCTGATATTTATGGTTATAAACCGTTCATCTTTTGCGGCATCGGCAACTGTTTTATCAAAATAAAAATTAGGATCTGTAGTCTTCGATGCAATCATGGGTGAGTTAAATTGGGCGGCAAATTTTTCAAAATCAGACAAGGGCACCTGCCCGGCAAAGCTAGTAGCCCCGGCAAACGAATCTGGGTTAGTGATCAGTTGGTTTAACCTGTTGGTACCAGACGTTATTATATGATGAACTAAAGGCATATCTGGCACGGGGTGTTGCGCCCCGATGATCACCACCCCCATTTTAGCCACTCTTAACATTTCAAGTAATGCCACATCCTTACCGGGCAAGTTATGGTAGTGATCTTTACAAAGCACATAGTCAAATTCATCATCTGCAAATAATAGCTTTTCAACATCCCCTGCGGCGTAGTTGGGTATAAAACCTTCTGCTTTTGCTACCTCCAAAAAATCGGTATTCAAATTTATAGCCAACGCATCGCTCCCGTTGGCTATAATATACCGGGCATCAAAGCCATAAGCATCTGCCACCGTGAGCCATTTTCGTGGTCTATTTTTAACTAAAGGTTCAATACTATTAAAAAACAATTGTTGCAGCCACTCGGCAATGCTGTTATTCCCGGCCGTTTTTATGTTATTATAGAAATCAATTTTAGATGTCCGGGTTGGAAACTTTTGATCATACCATTCGCTTTGCAGATTGTAACTCATATATCAATGTTTGTTTACAGGTACTACGGCTATTAAAAGAAAAACGCGGGGTAAAAAACTTATCATCATCCCAAAAGTAATTTTCACGACCAACAACAAGCATACGCCGCTTATAATGCTATACACTTAGCCTTAAACAGCTTACCAATTAATATTAACATACCCAGACATACGGGTGCCGACCGCCATTGTAACCACTATCTTAAATTATGTTAAATTCTATCAAATTGGCAATAATGAAATTAATGAAGCGTATTTATAATACATCAGCATTACATCACATCCAATGGAACACAAAATAATATTAGCCGACGGAACAGCACATATCATCAGTATCACCAGCGCTTACTTTAAAACCTGGCGGGTATGGAACATCAAATTTAAGGATGGCCGGGCGGCCACCCTGCTTAAAATGGGCAGCGAATGGATGCAGCGAAATGAAGATTTTCTGGATCAACAGGTTATAGCAGCTATAGGCAATACCATTGATAAAATAATATGCAGGCGCAATACGCCGGCCTTTTAAATGGCGTACGCCCACACTAAGGACTAAACGAGCCTCTTTTGCAAAATGCAGAAGAGGCTCGTTTAGTTAAACCTACGGTAATGTAGAGAAATTAATTACCGGGTGCGTACCAGTGGCGGTACGGGTAAAGGTTTGGTTGAGGGTGGTGTAATTGGTAAAAAAGCCACCGTTTTGCAGGTAAAACTGTGTGCCGCTGGTACCACCGGCGTAGTCCATACGCTGTTCATTATTGGCAGTGGCGTCGCCGTCAAAATAGGCGCTGGTTAGTTCGGTCCAGGTGCCGCCGGTATCGCATACCCATTGGTTGCCATAATTAGCTTTGCGACCCAGGTAACCATTGGTATCCTGAAAGTTTTCTAAAAACGAGTATAAGCCCAATAAATAGGTATTGGTAGATGGGCGCAGCCAGGAGGTGATAAACTTCCACGAGCCGACCTCGGGCGCGTAAAACCACGAGGAAAAGGTGGTATTGCCGGCACCATCGGGCAAAGCCTCCGTTAAAAACTTGTATTTGTTGCCAGCCACCCAGTTAAATACCAGGTACGATTGACCGCCCGCGCCTTCGCCGGTAAAGGTTTGTACCACAACCCCTGCACCGGCCCTTGTACTGGTGGTGGTACCACCCGTTGGGTTCCACACCGAAAACAGGATGCGACGCTCGGTTGATGAGTTTACCTGCATACCAAAATAGCCCTCGTTAAAACCGTTAGCCATAAAGTACGACCCAACAGGATCTTGCCCCACAGGTACCGTAACCTCGTTATAAAACCATTGCGCATTTGCAGGCGCGGTATATCCCAAATGCACAGACGGCCCTCTACGCGACCAGTAGTAATTTGTAGAATCGTTGGCAAACTCCACATTGGATGCCACCACCGGTCCGCTGATAATAAGATCAGATACATCGGCAAAGTACGATCCGGTTTTGCTTACCCCCTGAAAATCGACCTTTACATAACCTGCGCTGGTAATATTTACCGTACCCACATTATACGTAGCATACGCCGAGCCCGACAGCGCCACCGTAAAAGGCGTACCATTTACGGTAACCTTTACCGTACTGCTGCCAGCTGCTACACTAGCCTTCATTTTTACGGTTAACGAGCCTGTGTTGCCCAACCGAAAATAGGCCGAGAAGATGCTGTTGGCGTTGGTCCAGTTAGCCAATGTGGTGGTGGTTACGGTTTCTACCCCGCCCGGTGCCAGCTTGGTTACATAAGCGTTGCCACCCATAGAAAGTTTTAACGATGTACCGCCAAGCGATTGCGTTTTAAGCCTGTTACCCTTAACTGCCGCATTTGGTGTTGCAGGTTCCTGTACGTTTTTTTTACAGGCAACCAGTGCAACCAACATAAACCATACCCAATACTGTAAGTGATACTTTTTCATAATTTAAGTTTGATTAAAATTTTGTTGATTAATTGTAACTCAAGTTATACAACCAATAGTTAATCAATTACTTAATTACTACACAAACGTTTGTAACACGCTTTAAATGAGCATAATTACATAATGTTGTTATAACCACAAACGAAATTAACTTTCGCAGCTGGGCATTGTCACTTCAAATACCGGGAAATATTGGGCTATAAACGGGCATAATCATTAACCCAAACCTTAAACCGAACAATACAGCCCTATAACAATGACTATGAAGTATTTAAATACCTAACAGGAGCAAAAAAAACGAAAGACAGATCAATCCTGAAATGGAAATATGATTGCAAAGCCCACAATACCCGCCTAAAAAATTACGCAAACGATTGAGATTTGGAGCGATAAACCTGGACCCAGTTTTAAAATAAATAAATAGATCGCCATTGCGAGTGAGAACCAGGGTTAGCTGGAAGGAAGAGTAATGACATCTAAAAAAAAGACCGTCCTTGCGAGGAGGTACGACGAAGCAATCCCCAAATTACAGGGCGGATTTGCATAGCGACTCTGTAAGTCGGGGATTGCTTCGTTCCTCGCAATGACGCCGGCGAGGGTGTTGCGTTAAAAACACTCCTGATAATCAACAATTTACAACTTCGTCATTATAAGAAGGTACGACGAAGCAATGACGGCGGCGAGGGTGCTGAGTGCGATAATACACTGATAATAAATAACTCACAACAACAAAGCCTGCAATTTTTAACGTCGCAGGCTTTGTTATATATCAGATAATTATCCCAAACACTAATTGAGCGCCTTGATAGGGCTGCCGGTCCATTCGGTTTGGGGGGCCAGCTGCTCGCCTTTCATGATCAGGGATAGTGGTTCCAGTTTTACATCATCGCCAATCTGGCTATCGTACAAAATAATGCTGCGCGTACCAATGCTGCACCTGGCACCTATTTTAATGGTGCCAACCTTCATTACCCTATCTTCAAACAAGTGGGTTTGTGGACCACAGTCTTCGTTCAGTGCTGTATCGTCGCCAATACTTACCATATCGTGCTCGGTAATATCGGTAGTATTTAGCCATACCCTTTTACCAATTTTAACCCCAAACAACCGTAACGCCATAGGCAAATAAGGTGTTCCGCGTAAAAAATCGAGCATAAAAGGTACGGCCAGCGCCTCGTAGGTACTGGTAATAGCCTCGCTGCGCCAAACCTTATGCGTCCACATAGGTTTTTGCTCGGTTTTATATTTGCCTACAATCACCCATTTTAAAACTACGGTAATTAATAAGGCAGGCAGCCCCATATAATACAGGTAATAAAACGGCAGTTTGGGCAATTCTGCCAGAATCTGCATAGCGGTGCGGTCTTTAACCAGATCGTGAAAGTAGGCGATAAACAATACGCTACAGCAAATGATCACGGTTTCTGGCAGTATGATGCGCAAGGTTTCGATAATGCCACGGGCAATTTTACGCCCCCAGGATGGTGTAGTTGTTAACGATGGCGGATACTCGCCGCTGCTTTGCCTGCGCGGCAGGGCAATAGCCGGCGAACCAAACCAATCGCCAAGCGGGTTATTTGCCTGCTGTTCTAACGTTGGCGGTACAGATAATACACCAATAAGCATATTATCGCCTAAAGTATATCCTTGCGGTATAAGCGCGCTGTTGCCAACAAAACTGCTGTTGCCAATGGTGGTATTATTTAAAATAAGCCTTTGCGCGCGGATATCCTCCTCGCCAAGCGTTACCGCATCGGCAATAAAAGATTCGTTGCCAATGCTCAGCATGGTATGGGTAACGTTACTGGCTGTAGATATCTCGGTATTTTTGCCAATTTTGGCCCCAAGCATCCTAAAGAAAAAGGAAACAAACACCGTGGCATATACCGGGTGTAATACAATAAGTGCAACAGATATCATTTGATCTGATAACCATTTACGCACATAGGTACTGCTGAAAACCGGGTAAGTGCCGGGCTTAATACCCCACAACAACACACGCGAAAGTACCACGGTTTCTAAAGCATAAATGATGATATAGAGCAGCGTTAGTAAAGGCACGTTCATAAAATAGCTGAAGTTATAATCGGGCGAGTTAAGGTCCATATAGTTCAGGATCTCTATCACCGGTAATAACGGCAGCAACACTACCACCGGGAAAATAATGAGCAGCAGGCTGTATAAAAGACCGTAAATTTTGATCTTTAAAAACGGCGTTTTAAGTGGTTGCGGCAATTCTTCGGGTTTAGCCGTGTGTGACCGTTCTGCCGGACTACCTTTCCAAACCTCGTAAGCTTTAATGGTTTGGCCGCTTTGCAGGTGACTCAGATCCTGCAGCTCGCCCCAGTCTTCTATCTCGGCTCCGCCAGAGATAACCGCGTTACTGCCAATATAGGCATGAGCGCCAATCTTTATTTTACGAAATTTGATGAGACCGTTCTCTACCGTCATATTATCAAGCACCACGCCAGAGCTAAGGCTGGCATCGCTGCCAATTTCCAACAGATCGTAAGCGCCAACGGTTATAGAACTTAGTTGTACATCTTTGGCAATACGGGTTCCCAACATCCGCAGATACAGGGCATAAATTGGTGTGCCGTTCATAAACTGTGCCGGCGACAGCCTGATGAGGTTATCAACCAGCCAGTATTTAAAGTAATAAACACCCCACAACGGATGATCGCCCTCTTTAACTTTACCCAGCAACAGCCATTTGGAGGCTATGGCCATCAGCGACAATAAAGGCGGGATAAGACAGTATAAAAACAAGGCGGTTACAATGGCCATGGTACGGTTATCGCGCCCGGTTTCGGTACTGGCTACTACATAATAATACCCCAGGTACGGGATAAATATCTGTATGGCAAATAAACTGTATATAACCAACAATGCGAAGCCCTGCGATATACCGCACAAAAAATACCTTAACGGCGGGATCTTTTGAAAAAGCTCTTTTTTAACATATCCCTTTTGCTCTTTATCCTTTTCGGCACGCTCCCAGGCGTTAATGAGGTTTTTAACCGGCCGGTTGGTATAAATATCTTTAAGCGACGCGTGTTGTACACCGGCTTCCTGCCGTAACCACGATGAAAAGCTGGCTGCAAGCAACGAATGCCCTCCCAGGTCGGTAAAAAAGTCAGACTCGGGGGTAATTTCCCTGCCGGGGAAAATATGATGAAGACCCGCCATTACGCGTACAGCAAGCGGATCGTCAGCATTTATTTTTATCTCTTCCTGCACCTTTACCTGCAAAAGGGCTTCGGGTACGGGCAGGCCTTTGCGGTCTATTTTACCGCTTGGCAGGCGGGGTAGTTTATCAAGCGCCACAATAACCAACGGCACCATATATGGCGGCAGGGTTTCGGCCAGTTTTAAACGGGCATGATGTTCTTCGAGGGCATAGCCATTTTTAAGGGTAATGTAACCCACCATCTGATCTTGCCCCGAAGCATCCTTTTTAAGGGCAACGGCGGCCGCGGCCACTTCCTCCAACTGGTTAAGGCGTACTTCAATTTCACCCAGTTCTATACGATACCCGCGCAGCTTTACCTGGTCGTCCAACCGGCCATGAAAATCTATGCTGCCATCGGCCTGCATTACTACGGCATCACCGCTCAGGTATATCCTGTCGCCGGGCAAATCGGCAAGTGAGGCCGGTTTATCTAAAAATTTCTCTTTGGTAAGCTCCGGGCGATTAACATAACCCTCGCAAACGCCAGGGCCCGAAATAATGAGCTCTCCCTGTTGGCCTACGGGCAGTATATTAAACTTATCGTCAATAACCGCCAGGTTATAATTAGGCAGCGGACCACCAATGGTTATGGCGTCCCCGGGTTTAAGCGCCACCATGGTTGATGTAACCGTAGTTTCTGTAGGGCCGTAACTGTTATAAAAAACGTTTTTACCAGGCTTGCTCCAGCGGTTTAGTACCGCCGTGGTACAGGCCTCGCCACCGGCATTAACCAGGCGCAATAACGGGATATCATCATCAATAACAGCCAGCAAACTGGGTACAGCGTGTAAAATGGTGATCTGTTGCTCCCTTAACGTATAGCTCAGCTCATCAATAGATTTTGCGGTAGTAGCATCGGCAACCCAAATGGTGGCCCCTGCAAAAAGGCTTATCCAGGTTTCTTCGCACCACATATCAAACGATACCGAAAAACCCTGGTACACCTTATCAGCCGGGGTAATGTTAATAACGCTTTGCTCCGACCTTATGAGGTGGCAAATATTGCGGTGCAGTATTGGGATGCCTTTAGGCTTACCGGTACTGCCCGATGTATATAACACGTACGCGCGGTCGTCGGCTGTAGGGCCGGCGGGTACGGTAAACTCTTCATATTCATTCTGTAAAAGCGGCACCGTAAATATCGGGCACGAAAGCACCGGCGCACCATCACTAAAACAGGCCGAAGCGCCAACTTCCTGCAAAACTATCTGCAGCCGTTCTTCGGGCATTTCCCTATCCAGCGGTACGTAGGCGGCTCCCGATTTAACAATTCCTAATATAAGGGCATGCAACTCCAGCCCGCGCGATTGCCAAACGCCAATAGAATGGCCATTGCCAATTCCCTGGGTGGCTATAAAGTGCGCAATATTATCGCTCCATTTATCTAACTGTTTATAGCTTAAATGCCTGTTGCCAAAAACGAGGGCTGTTTTATCTTTAAATTCGGCAGCGGCACCTCTGAAAATATCGGCGATGGTTTCATTTTTAATAAGATCTGGGCGAGGCGAACCCGTTAACTGGCTTTGGGATATCATAAGTATTGGTAATGCCGAAAATTACAGTATAGTTTGTGATAAAGTAAAATTTTTATCAACAATAATTTCGTTGTACTGCAGGGCAATATCCCTAACGAATAAGTTTGCCATTTATGATACCGGCTATTTATTTCGCGGAATATTAAGCCAAAGTTTGTCACGCTGAGAGTTAAAATCCGGGGACTCTGAAGAGGAAATGACATTATTTAGGTTTACAATCCTGAGGTACGAAGGATCTATTCGCCTACTATACAGAGCGACGAAGTATGGCAGATAATAGATTCTTCGTACCTCCCAGAATGACAAGCGTTTTTTTACCTTGTCTTCGGTAGGTACGAAGCACCTACCCGGCAACTATACAGCCCGAAGAAATATGGCGGAGAATAAATTCTTCACCACAACTCTCCTACTCATAAAACTTAGGTGCAATGGCTTTAAACGCCAGGGCATCTTTATGTGTGATAAGCAGCTTCATCCACCAAAACTGAAACTTTCGGGGATAGGCTACACGTTCGGTATAGTCGGCACGGTGCAAATCTTCCATAGCCAGTAGCTTGTACATCACCTTGCGCGAATGATCTACCACGGCATGCGATCGCTGGGTATAGCCCAGAGCCCGGTTTATTTCGCGGTTGGTTTTGCCTATTAATATCATTTCAAATATATCTACATGCAGGGTAGAGAAACCTTTGGTTTTTAGTAAGGGCCTGCTTTGAGAAACTCTATCGTGATTCATCTTTTTTAATTTTAGGTGTTTGTTTAAAATCGTTATCCATCTTTTATATGGCAATAAATAAGATGGCACCGATAGCTGTTAAGCTTATCACCACATTAAAAAAGCCAATGACCAACCTATCAGACTGTTCTACCGGCGACCGGTACCCGGCCACCGCACTCCGTAGGTTTAAAACTCCGTAGGTTGCCGTACCCATGGCCAGTATTAGCACAAGGGTTAAATACCCATAGGGCAGGGCGTGCAGATTGCTTGTTGTTGCTGTCATTGTTTTTGAGGGATTTTAAGGGTTAATATTAGCGTCAGGAATTAAGAGTCAAGAATTAAGGCAGAATGAAAAGCGGCCACGTTCTGTTGCGTGTAAACATCCTTTTGCCATTTTAATGACCGGATCTCCGCCCTGCTCCGTCTTGATTCCTGACTCTTAATTCTTAACTCTCTTCAGTTCTGTTCATTCTACTTTTGTTACTTTAAACTCTGTACGTCTGTTAAGTTGGCGGCCTTCGGGGTTATCTTTACCGTTGGGCAGCGAGTTCGGTGCTATTGGGTTACGCTTGCCATAACCTTTAGCATAAATTCTACTTTCTTCTATGCCGCTGGCTATAATATAATCTACACATGCTTGCGCACGGGCCTGCGATAGTTTAAGGTTATACTTATCAGATCCTATAGAATCTGTATGCGCGCTTAATTCTACTTTTATTTTAGGGTTATCTTTTAAAATGGTAACCAACTCGTTCAATACTGTTTTTGATTCGGGCCGCAGAGTTGCTTTATTAAAATCGTACAATACGTTTTTAATAACAATAGGCTTCTCAACCTCAAATGCCTGCAAACATATCTCAGGGCTGTTTAACGTATCGCCGCTCATTTGGCCATTCGCAGGTGCCGGCAGGTTTTTACTGAAATAGCCTTTCTTTTCCAATAGCAGGCTATGCGGGCGTTTGGTGGTTATATCAAATGCATAGCGGGCGGTATTATCAGTTACTATTTGTTTAATGGTTTGTTTAGAGATAGAATCAATAAAGCTTACCGTTACACCCGGTAATGGCTTGTGGGTATCACAATCTATCACAATACCACTTAGGGTATATCGTTTATCCTGTACCGAGAAAAGGCCCAGGCAGCAGTCAGACTCTCTGTCAGAACTGATGTATGATTTTTTAGCATCCAGCTTATCCGGCAAAAAATACAGATCGTCTTTGGCCGAGTTCATGGGGTAGCCCATATTTTTAGGCTCGCTCCATTTGCCGCTATCATCCCAGCTTTCAAAAAAGTCAAACCCACCTAAACCTATAAAACCTTTAGAGCTGTAAACCAATCTTTTACTGGCCATATCATAATATGGAGCCTGCTCATCCAAAGCCGTATTAATAGTACTGCCCAGGTTGGTAGAGTTAAGGGCATCGCCGCTATCGTCCAAATCGCTCGTCCATATATCATCGCCACCCTGGCCACCGGGTTTGTTTGATGTAAAGTAAAGGTGTTTGCCATCGGCAGTAACAAATGGTTGTATAGAGTTAAAGCCATCGGCATTTATATTGCTGTTCAGCTTTTTGGGAGTTCCCCACTCGCCATTGGTAAACTGGCTGTAGTAAATACCGTGCAGTATTTTACTGCCATCTTTATACCAGCGGGTAATGTACATTTTTTGCCCATCGGCGCTTAAAGCCGGGGTGCCGTATTCCAATTCGTTTTTACTTTCGTCGTTTTTAAAATTGATAACTACCGGGTCATTAGGTTTATCTTTACTGATAGCGTATACCCGGTTGAGGTGTTTTTTATCGTTTTTAACAAAACGCGATGAGGTGAAATAGCTGTTACCATCGCGCTGGATCAATGCATAGTCAGATCCATCCGAGGCATAAGCATCCTTCATTTTAACCACCTCTATAAGCTGCGGATATTTGTATTGGTCTTTGGCAAAACGGCAGTTTTTGATCTCTTTTTCGGCTATATCCTTATATTTCTGTTCGCCGGCAAAGGCCTGGTTAAATTGTGTTAACTGGGTAATAGCTTCGTCAAAACGCTGGTTGGCCCGCAGGCACACACCATACCATAACCGGGTTAGCGGATATTTAGCTTCGTAATTCTCGTTCAGCACATTATAGTACCAGCCTTCGGCTTCCAGGTAATTCTCATATAAACGATAAGAATCGGCCAGTTGGTAGCAAACATAGGCGCGGTCTTGCACTTTGCCTTTTTTATCATCTTTACCCGATGAGTGGTAAGGAATGGCTTGTTGCTTAATTAAGCTAAGCCCCTCGGCTGCTTTCTTATAGTAATAGGCCGCTTCGTAATAATCCTTATTATTAAAGGCCTTATCGCCAAAGGCAACGGGATTGGCTTTATACTGGGCTTTAACCGTTATAAGCGAAGTGAGTAAAAACAGGGTTAAAAATATCTTCTTCATGTGATGGTAGATTAAAGCCTTGGACAAACCGCTTCGGGTTCCTGGATGCGTTTACGAAATACATAACTAACAGACAATTCCAGACCGCCCTGGCCACCCGTTGCCCCCCTTAACGACGATGTATTTAAATCGTAGCTTGCACCAACTATCATACTGTTCATGTGGTAGCCTACGTTAAAAATGGCGGCGTCTTTAAACCGGTACATACCACCCAGTATCAATCCTTTTTCATCCTGAAACTTCAATTCGGTATAAGCGCCTACGGCCTTTTCTTCGGCCTTTTGCTGCCTTATGTATATAGCATGCGGGGTGATATCAAAAAAATCGGATGCCTTAATTTTTACCCCTGCATGAATGGTATAGCGTAAAGGGAGTTTACTGCTGCTACCATCAACGGCAAAGGGGTCTTTTGAGCGGGCGAGGTGTCCAACACTTACTCCCCCGAATAAGTTGGCATTATGCAGTGGATCACCGTCATAATAGAAGACACCTGCGCCCGCGTCAAAAATTGTGGCATTTGTATTTAAAAAATTCTCGTTGCTTGGTAAACTGGGGTCGAAACCGCTACTTGGGTTATACTGGCTGCCAAACTGCGCTTTTGATGGATCGAAACTGCGGTTAATAACACCTGCATTAATACCAAAACTCACCTTTTTATAGCCATCATTTGATACCGCTATGGCATAACCAAAAGTGCCATAAGCCGAAAAATAATTGTACCCTACACTACCTGCTGCCTGGTTCAATATGTTTAAACCTACACCTACTTTATCTGTGGGCCTGAAATCGGCCGATACAGCTTCGGTTTGGTAAGCGTTATTGATAGTTGCGTATTGATTTTTAAAGTTGGCATTAACCCGTAAATCGCCGTTTATTACGCCTGTTAAGGCCGGGTTAAGGTATAGTGGGTAGGCATAATATTGTGAAAAGTGCGGATCAATCTGTGCCCGTAACTGACTTATAGCCCCAACCTGGAGCAGTACAGTCATCATGATCATGAGTAATTTTTTCATAGTATAGGTTTATTTATGTTGATGCTTGATCATGTGCCCTCCCCACGCGTGCAGGAAGGGCATATGAGCCATTTTTATCTTAACAGCGTTACAGTACCCTTCATTTTTATTGGTTGCGCATCGGTTGTTGTACCGGTTAGGTACCAAACGTACACGCCCACCGGCTGACCGGTACCTTTATAAGTACCATCCCATCCTGCCGATTTGTTGGTAGTGCGGAACAGCAACCCACCCCATTGATCATATACCGAGAAGGTGAGACTTTGGATACTGTTACCAAACACCTGCAACAGATCGTTATTACCATCGCCGTTAGGTGTAAAGGCATTTGGCACAAATATTCCGTTACCAAACGGATTGGTGGTTTTACCGGTAACCGCAGCTGAGTTAGCACCCTGACCGCATGGCCCTACCGCCCTTACAATAATGGTTACACTTTGGCTGGCTGTTAAACCGGTAACTTCATGTGTTGTACCGGCACTGCCTGTGCTTGGCGTAACAAAAGTTAAACCGTTATCTAAACTCACCTGGTAACCTGTAGCACCCGGCACTGCATCCCAATTAAATGTGATGGTAGATATGGTGGTAGTACCCACGGTTACAGTTGGTGCTGCCAGATCTGGTGTAACGGTAACCGTTACCGATGCCCGTACGGCCGATGGACAGCCACCTATATTATTAACCGCTTCGGCATAATAAATGGTTGTAGCAGTAAGGGCAGGTGTGGTATAACTGCTACCCGTAAATAATGCTGTACCACCGGTTGCCGCGGCGTACCAGGTTATGGTAGTATTAGCACCATTTGTTGCCGATAGTGTAGCACTGGTACCCGGACAAACGGTTGTACCGGCAGTACTTATCTGCGGCGCGGCAGGTGCCCCGGTTACGGTAACCGTAGCACTGGTACGCGTTGCCGACGAGCAACTTGTTGCATTAATAGCTTCTACGTAATAGGTGGCACTGGCATTTAATACCGGGGTTACAAAATCGGTACCGGTAAATAGTGATGTACCTCCTGTAGCGTTGGCAAACCAGCTGTAGGTAAAGCCTGCCTGCGGGTTAGCTACACTTAGTGTAGTTTGGTTGCCCTGGCAACTTATAACTCCATTGTTAACCAATACCGGCGCGGTTGGCAGGCTGTTTACATTTACCTGCACTGCGGCCAGTGCCGAACTGCTGCACGAGCCATTAGCAGCCTCCACATAATAGGTTGTATTGGCATTAACCGGGCCGGTTACATAAGTTGCCCCTGTAAACAGTTTGGTTGTTTTTGCCGGCGACGAATACCAATTATAAGTAAGGCCTGCCTGCGGCGATGCTACAGAAAGCGTTGCCGGGCTACCTATACATACCTGCACAGTTGCAGCCGTTGGTACCGGCGTACCTGGCTGTGGCACTATTACCACATTTACCGCCAGCCGTACAGATGGCTTACAATCTGTTGCGTTACTGGCTTCTACGTAGTAAGTAGTGTTTTGACTTACAGCCGGTGTTACAAAGGAGGTGCCTGTGTATAACGAGCTTCCACCTGTGGCTGCTGCATAAAAGTTATAAACTGTACCCGCAACTGGGTTGGTTATGCTTATAGTTGCCGCACTATTTTGGCAGGTACTTAAACCTGCTGCATCAACCGTTGGTGTTGGCGCGGTGTTATTATTAATAGTTACCTGTACAGCTGTACGGGTTGATGAAGCACAACCACCTGCATTACTCACGGCCTCTACATAATAAGTTGTAGCAGCAGATAATGGTGGCGTTATATAAGTGGCACCTGTAAATACCGGTGTACCGCCTGTAGCAACAGCATACCAGTTAAAGGTTACCCCTGTTGTGGCGCTTGTAGCAACCAGCGTTGCCGAATTACCGGCGCATACCGATGGTGTTGTTGAACCACCCTGGTCTGTAATAATTGGCGCTATTGGCAGCGCGTTTACATGCACATCAACCTGCGTACGGCCAAATGAGCCGCAGCCCAAGGCATTCACAGCATCAACATAATAAGAAACATCGGCCGATAAATTACCGGTTGTAAAGCTGCTGCCTGTAAATATTGGCGTGCCGCCGGTAGCAGCACTGTACCAGTTATAGGTAAAGCCCGCGGCTGGGTTATCAACGCTTAATGTAGCTTTTGAGCCAATACAGCTTTGTACCGGTGCACCACCCGCAACAACCGGAGCCGATGGCGGTGGTGTTATGGTTACCTGCACAGCAGTACGGGTTGATGATGCACAACCACCTGTGTTGCTCACAGCCTCCACGTAGTAAGTTGTAGCAGCCGATAATAGTGGTGTAACGTAGGTAGCTCCTGTAAATACCGGTGTGCCACCTGTAGCAACAGCATACCAGTTAAAGGTTACTCCCGTTGTGGTACTTGTAGCAACCAGCGTTGCCGAATTACCAGAACATACCGATGGTGTTGTTGAACCACCCAATGCTGTAATGGTTGGTGCCGTTGGCAGCGCGTTTACATGCACATCAACCTGCGTACGGCCAGATGAGCCGCAGCCTGAAGCATTTACGGCATCAACATAATAAGAAATATCTGCCGATAAATTACCCGTTGTAAAACTGCTGCCGGTAAATATAGGCGTACCGCCGGTAGCAGCGCTATACCAGTTATAGGTAAAGCCTGCGGTTGGGTTATCAACGCTTAATGTAGCTTTTGAGCCAATGCAGCTTTGTACAGGTGCTCCACCTGCAACAACCGGAGCCGATGGCGGTGGTGTTATGGTTACCTGCACAGCAGTGCGGGTTGATGATGCACAACCACCTGCGTTGCTCACGGCCTCTACATAATAAGTTGTAGCGGCAGATAATGGTGGCGTTATATAAGTGGCACCTGTAAATATCGGCGTACCACCTGTAGCAACAGCATACCAGTTAAAGGTTACTCCTGTTGTAGCGCTTGTAGCAACCAGCGTTGCCGAATTACCGGCGCATACCGATGGAGTTGTTGAACCACCTAATGCAGTAATAATTGGCGCTATTGGCAGTGCGTTTACATGCACATCAACCTGGGTACGGCCAGATGAGCCGCAACCTGTAGCATTTACAGCATCAACATAATAAGAAACATCGGCCGATAAATTACCGGTTGTAAAGCTGCTGCCTGTAAATATTGGCGTGCCGCCTGTAGCTGCACTGTACCAGTTATAGGTAAAGCCCGCGGTTGGGTTATCAATGCTTAGCGTAGCTTTTGAGCCAACACAACTTTGTACCGGTACACCACCTGCAACAACCGGAGCCGATGGCGGTGGCGTAATAGTTACCTGCACTTGGGCCAGGCCATTGCTGCTGCAACCTGATGAATTTGATGCCGATACATAGAAATTGGTGATAGCCGATATAGGGCCGGTAATATAAGTTGCCCCGGTAAACAGCGCGGTGGTCATACCCGGCGAACTATACCAGGTATAAGTAATACCAGCCTGTGGCGATGCTACCGATAAAGTAGCGCTTGCGCCAGAGCATACCGGCACAGTAGTAGCCGTTACCGTTGGATCTGCCGGAAGCGGTGTTAAGGTAACCGTAACCGGTGTACGGGCCGATGGATTACAATTACCTGCGGTTGCAGCTTCAACATAATAGGTTGTTGTGGCAGTAATTGCAGGTGTTGTAAACACGGTACCGGTAAATAGCAGCGTACCACCTGTGGCAGCAGTATACCAACGGTAAACCTGGTCGGCTTGCGGGTTAGTTATGCTGATGGTGATGGTTGAGCCATCGCAGGCGCTAAGGCCACCCGCTGGCGCGGTTACCTGCGGCGGCGTTGGTATTGGCAACACGGTAATGGTTGTTTTAGTACGCGTAGCGCTTACACAGCCGCTGCTATTGGCTGTTTCTACAAAGTAGGAGATATCTGAAGTTAAGTTGTTGGCTGTAAAAGTTGTACCTGTAAATATTGGAGTACCACCTGTTGCGGCAGTATACCAGTTATAAACCAAACCTGCCACCGGGCTATTTACACTGAGTGTAACACTGCCACCACTACAAACCTGCGTGGTTACAGCGCTTAATACAGGCGCGGTTAACGCTCCGCTCACGGTAATATTTACCGGGGTGCGGCCACCGTTGTTGATACATCCTGTTGTAGTGTTTGATGCCTCTACGTAGTAAATAATATTTTGGCTGATGTTTGGCGTTGTAAATGTAGTACCGGTACCTGCTGCTGTTCCGCCGGTTGCGGCTGTATACCAGCTATAGGTAACACCTGCTTCGGGAGTTAACACTGCCAATACTGCGGTGCTGTTTGCACAAACCTGTACATTGGCAGCAACCACACCTGGTTTTGATGGCCTTGCATCTACCTTAACCGTTGCCACTGTGCGGGCCGGGCTGGTACAGGTACCATTGCTCAGCTCTGCATAATAGGTATTGGTAGTAACCGGGTTTACAATATAGGTTGCTCCTGTAAACAGCAGGTTGCCATTTGTAGCGGCATCGTACCATTTAACAATAGCAGTGCCTGCGTTGGTTACAGACAGGGTTGCATTATCCCCGGCGCAAATCTCTAAACTGGCTTGTGCCAATACCGGATTAACAGGCGATGGAGTAACATTGGCCGTTGCCGAAACCCGGTTTGGATTGGCGCAACCATTAGAGGTACGGCTGCTTTCTACATAATAAGTAGTGGTAGCCAGTAACGCACCGGTGGTAAACGTAGCACCGGTATGGGCCAGCGTACCACCTACAGCGGCGGTATACCATTTATAAGTAACACCGGCACGGGCGTTGCTCACGGTAAATGTAGCGGTGCTGCCCTGGCAAATATTGACGGTTGAAGCTGCCAGTTTAGGTGCTTCAACCTGTTTGGTAGCGTAGTATATATTGGCACTGTTTAGTACCGATGCAACTCCACCTAACAAAGTAACTTCTATCCTATCGTACGTGCCTTTAGGTGCAAAGCGTACAATACCGCTTTGCGAGCCGGCCAACAGGCGTATGGTAAGCAAATTGCTGCTTAATAAGGTAAGATCGTTATTGGCAGTGGCACCGTTATAGGAGCGTATCTGTAAACCATTAAGCACTCCGGCTGTAAGCAGGCTTACAGGTAAACCAATTTTTACACTCACGGTATCTCCTGCATTTCCGGTGTCGCCAAATATCAATTGCTGGCTAACATTGGCGCCTAACAATGATACTGCTAACTGAAGCTGACTAACATTGGTAGTATCAGCATCCACCGCGTTATTAGGATTATTAACCGTACATCCCACACATAAACCGGTTACCGAAAACGATTGGGTTGATGCAAAATCGCAGGAGGTAGAGAATATTGGATTTACGGTGATAGTAACCGGCGTGCGCGTTGGGCTTGTACAACCTGTGGCGCCCAGTGTGCTTTCTACATAATAAGTTTGGCTTGAGCTAAGCGCCGGGGTTGTAAATGTAGCGCCGGTAAATATTGGCGTACCGCCGCTTGCAGCAGTATACCAGTTAAAGGTAGCGCCAGCCGTGGTTGATGTAGCTTTAATAACCGCTGTTTGACCAGATGAGATCTGAGCATTTGATGGCGTTACAGTTACTGTTGGTGCAACAGGAGTTGGGTTAACTACAACATCTGTTTTTGCCCTGGTTGAGCTAACACAACTGCCTGCAGCTGCTTCTACATAGTAAGATGTATTGGCAGTAAGTGCCGGGGTTGTATATTGTGGCCCCGTAAATATTGGTGTACCACCGGTTGCGGCTGTGTACCAGTTAAAGGTTACGCCCGGTTGGGTTGATGTAGCCGATAATACAGCCGATGAGCCAGAGCAGGTTTGTACTGTTGCCTGTGTTACCTGTGGTACCAGCGGCGTAGTTGTTACATTAGCCGTAACCTGTGTGCGGGTTGAACTACCGCATGCGCCTGCGCCTGTAGCTTCTACATAATAAGATGTAGTTTGGTTTAAAGCACCTGTTGTATAGCTATTACCTGTAAATATTGGCGTACCACCTGTGGCGGCCGCATACCAGTTAAAGGTTACACCGCTAACAGGTGTTGCCGCAAATGTTGCAGGCGAGCCAGAGCAAACAGTAACTGTTGGCACAGCAACAACCGGGGCGGCCGGGGTTGGTGTTACGGTAACAGTTACCGGTGTACGTTGTGTTTGTGTACAACCATCGGCCGTTCTGCTGGCTTCGGCATAGTAAGTGGTGGTACTGTTTAATACCGGAGTATTAAATACCGCACCTGTAAATATTGGCGAGCCGCCTGTTGCTGCTGTATACCATTTTACGGTTACGTATGCTGGCACAGTTGCGGTTATGGTTGTTTGCGTACCGGCACAAGCTGTTACCGGGTTTGTTGCAATAACCGGCGCTGCAACTTCCTGGGCAGCATCATAAATATTTAACGCGTTTAATACGCCTGCAACGCCCGAGTTTAACCTGATCTCAACCCTGTCGAAATCGGCTGTTGCTTTAAACGTTACCCGGAAACGGTTGGTGCCGCTCAATAGCTGAATATTTAGCAATGCCCCGTTTACGCTGAAACGGTCGTTATTATAAGTGGCTCCATTATAGGTAGCCAGATTGATCTGTGATAGCACACCTACACTGGCCAAAGTACCGGGAATCCCAAGGTCGACCACAACAGTATCTCCTGCGCGGCCTGTATTGGCAAAGCGTAAAGTTTGTTGTGCATAGCCGCCCAATAAACCTACCGGTACCGATAATTGCGAGAAGGTATTGCTATTGGCATCTACCGAACCGGTAGCATTACTGATACCGCAAAGCACACACAATAAACCGCTGGTGGTATTGGTTTGGTCGATAGCTGCGTCGCATGGCACAGGGTTATTGCTGATTGCGTTGATAGTAACATTACCCGATGCCCTGGTGGCAGAGATAGCGCCGGTTGCAGTTACCACCGCTTCGGCATAATAAGTAGCTGGCGCAAATAAGGCCGGCGATGTAAATGTAGCACCGGTGTAAATGCTGGTACCCCCCGTTGGAGTAGTATACCAGTTAAATATGGTCCCCGGTGTGGTAGACGATGCTGTTAATGTAGCCGATGTACCTGCATTAATAGCCTGAGTTGGCGGCGCAACGGCAACATTTGGTATTACCAATGGTACAACTGTTACCGGTACAACCGTTCTATCCGGCGATACGCAATTACCTAAAACTGCTTCGGCATAGTAAGTTGTACTGGCCGATAAATTTGGCGTAGTAAAAGTGCTGCCTGTAAACAAGGCTGTACCACCGGTTGGCGCCGAATACCATTTGATAATGGCATTGGTAGCTGCCGTAGCTTTAAAGGTAGCGGTTTGGCCTGCGTTAATAGTAGCGCTGGCTGGTACCACAGTTGGTTTAGCCGGTGGATCATCAACCGTAATTTGCACCGCGTAACGTACCGGGCTTACGCAGGTACCGCGGCTGTATTCTACATAATAAGTAGTGTTTGCGTTTAACGCAGGTGTAGTATAAGTTGTACCGGCATGTAATGATGTGCCGCCGGTTGGGGCTGCATACCAGTTAAATGTACCGTTGGCTGGTGTTGGCGCAGTAATAGCTACTGTTGCAGGGCTGCCTTTACAAACCTCGGTTGATGCCGGGTTAAATACCGGTTGCGGATATTGTTGTAATGCATAATAAACCTGTAACGAGGTAAGCAAGGTTGCCAGGCCAGAGTTTAGCCTGATCCTTAACCCATCGTAGGCGGCGTTTGCGGGTATATAAACAACGTAACGGCCTGTGCCCGCCAGCAACCTCACTTTTATAAGCGAATTATCAAGCGTATAGGTGGTACCCACAGTAGCGCCGTTTAAGAAAGCAACCTGGATATTGCTCAGCACACCTACACTTGCCAGGGCAACAGGGCCTTGCAATACCAACCTGATGGTATCGCCTGCAAAACCAGCCTGCTGAAACTGTACGGTTTGTTCGCTGTAACCACCCAATAAACCTGCTGTAACAGTTAAGGTTGATGCGGTGGTAGTATCGGCATCTGTTGCCAGTGCAGCATTGGTGATACCGCACAATACGCATACTCCATTTACATCATTGGTTTGAGCATTGGCAAATGTACAAGGCGCATTATTATTGATGGTTACATTAATAGTGATGGCTGTACGGTTTACCGATTGACAGCCGGTAGCATTAACCGCACCTACATAGTAAGTAGTATTGCTGTACAGTAATGGCGTAGCATAAGGGGTACCTGTAAATACCGGCGTAGCGGCAGCTGCCGATGTATACCAGTTATAAGTAATGCCGGTTTGCGCGTTGGTAACCGATATAGTTGCGCTTTGACCAGCGTTTATAGTAAGATTATTGGCTGCCAATACCGGATCGGCTGGTTTTGGTGTTACGGTAACATTAGCTTGTACACGACTGGTACTGGCGCAGCCCGTTACATTTACGGCCTCTGCGTAATAAACAGCGTTAGCGTGTAAAGCCGGCGTTGTATAGTTAACCCCTGTAAACAATACAGTACCACCGGTAGCGGTGCTGTACCAGTTATAAGTTTGACCCGCAACAGGGCTGGCTACAGATAATATGGCTACATCGCCATCGCAAATAGTGGCGCTGGCTGTTGTAAGTGTTGGCGTTGCCGGCAACGGACTAACAGTAGCCGTTACTTTTGTACGTGTAGTACTAACGCAGGTACCGCCAGAAACTGCCTCAGCATAAAAACTGGTGGTTTGGCTTAAAGCAGCTGTTGTATAGCTGTTACCTGTAAACAGGGCGGTACCTCCTGTTGGGTTGGCATACCAGTTAACAGTTACACCCGTAACAGCGGCAGCACTAAACGTTGCTGTTGAACCAGGACAAACGGTAGCGCTGCTGTTGGCAATAACCGGAGCAACCGGTGTTGGTGTTACAGTAACAGTTACCGGTGTGCGTTGTGTTTGTGTACAACCATCAACCGTTCTGCTGGCTTCGGCATAGTAGATAGTGGTAGTGTTTAATACCGGCGTAGTGAATACGGCGCCTGTAAATACCGGTGTACCCCCTGTTGCGGTAGTGTACCATTTTACGGTTACGTAAGCAGGCACAGTAGCGGTAATGGTATTTTGCGAACCTGCGCAGGCAGTAGTTGGGGCTATGGTTATAACCGGCGCGGCAACTTCCTGGGCAGCATCATAAATATTTAACGCGTTTAATACGCCTGCAACGCCAGAGTTTAACCTGATCTCAACCCTATCGAAATCTGAAGCAGCTTTAAACGCTACCCGGAAACGGTTGGTACCGCTCAACAATTGAATGTTTAGCAATGCCCCGTTTACGCTGAAACGGTCGTTATTATAAGTAGCACCATTATAGGTAGCCAGACTTATCTGCGATAGCACACCTACACTGGCCAAGGTTCCTGGAATACCTAAATCAACTATAACACTATCACCGGCATGGGCTACGTTGGCAAATTGTAAAGTTTGCTGGCCATAACCACCCAATAAACCTACCGGTACCGATAATTGCGAGAAAGTATTGCTATTGGCATCTACCGCCCCTGCCGCGTTGCTGATACCGCAAAGCACACACAATAATCCGCTGGTGGTATTGGTTTGAATAGTAGCCGCATCGCAGGGAACAGGATTACTGCTTATAGGATTTACCGTTACACTGCCTGCTGCCCTGGTGGCCGAGATGGCGCCGGTTGCAGTTACCACCGCTTCGGCATAATAAGTTATTGGCGTAAATACAGCCGGCGATGTAAATGTTGCGCCGGTATAAATGCTGGTACCGCCTGTTGGCGTAGTATACCAGTTAAATATAGTACCAGGTGTGGTTGATGAGGCTGTTATAGTAGCCGATGTACCCGCGTTAACCGCCTGTGTTGGCGGCACTACAGTTACATTTGGTATTACCAATGGTATAACTGTTACCGGTACAACCGTTCTATCCGGCGATACGCAATTACCTAAAACTGCCTCAGCATAGTAGGTTGTACTGGCCGATAAATTTGGTGTAGTGAAAGTGCTGCCTGTAAACAAAGCCGTACCACCGGTAGCTGCCGAATACCATTTGATAACGGCATTGGTAGCTGCTGTAGCCTTAAAGGTAGCGGTTTGACCCGCGTTAATAGTTGCACTTGTAGGCGTAACGGTTGGTTTAACCGGAGGATCATCAACCGTAATTTGTACCGCGTAACGTACCGGGCTCACACAGGTACCGCGGCTATATTCTACATAATAAGTAGTGTTTGCATTTAATGCAGGTGTAGTATAAGTTGTACCGGCATGTAATGATGTGCCGCCTGTTGGGGCTGCATACCAGTTAAATGTACCGTTGGCAGGTGTTGGAGCAGTAATTGCTACTGTTGCCGGGCTGCCTTTACAAACCTCCGTTGATGCCGGGTTAAATACCGGTTGCGGATATTGTTGTAAAGCGTAATAGATCTGTAAAGAGGTAAGCAAGCTTGCCACGCCAGAGTTTAGCCTGATCCTTATCCTATCGTAAGCGGCGTTAGCTGGTATATAAACCACATAGCGGTTTGTGCCGGCCAGCAACCTCACTTTTATAAGCGAATTATCAAGCGTATAGGTGGTACCCACAGTTGCGCCGTTTAAGAAAGCAACCTGAATATTGCTCAGCACACCTACACTTGCCAGGGCAACAGGGCCTTGCAATACCAGTTTTATAGTATCGCCCGCAAAACCGGCCTGCTGAAATTGTACAGTTTGTTCGCTATAGCCACCCAGTAAACCGGCGGTAACGGTTAGTGTTGATGCCGTTGTGGTATCGGCATCTGTAGCCAGCGCGGGATTAGTGATACCGCACAACACACAAACGCCATTTACATCATTGGTTTGAGCATTGGCAAAAGTACATGGCGAATTATTATTGATGGTTACATTAATAGTGATAGCCGTACGGTTTACCGATTGGCAACCTGTAGCATTAACCGCGCCTACATAATAAGTAGTGCTACTATATAATAAAGGCGTAGCGTACGGATTACCGGTAAATACCGGTGTTGCAGCAGCAGCCGATGTATACCAGTTATAAGTGATGCCTGCCTGCGCGTTGCTAACGGTTATGGTTGCACTTTGGCCTGCACTTACCGTTTGGTTATTAGCAGCCAAAACCGGATCGGCTGGTTTTGGGGTTACAGCAACATTGGCCTGCACACGCGTTGCGCTGGCACATCCGGTTACATTTACAGCTTCGGCATAATAACTGGTGCTGGCATGCAGTGCCGGGGTGGTAAAGTTAACCCCGGTAAATAATACAGTGCCGCCGGTAGCGGTGCTGTACCAGTTATAGGTTTGCCCTGCAACAGGGCTGGCTATAGATAATATGGCTACATCGCCATCGCAAATAGTAGTGTTGATTGCGGTTAGGGTTGGCACAGCAGGCAGCGGACTAACGGTAGCCGTTACTTTTGTACGGGTTGCGCTAAAGCAGGTACCACCGGCTACCGCTTCGGCATAAAAACTGGTGGTTTGGGTTAAAGCCGCTGTTGTATAGCTGTTACCTGTAAATAACGCGGTACCACCTGTTGGGTTGGCATACCAGCTAACCGTTACACCAGTAACTGCGGCAGCGCTAAATGTTGCTGTTGAGCCGGGGCAAACCGTTGCACTGCCGTTAGCAATAACCGGCGCAACCGGAACTTGATTAACGGTAACAACCACAGGAGTACGTTCCGACTCATTGGTGCAGCCTACACGGCTGGCACCTACATAATAGGTTGTTGTTGCGTTTAACGCCGGCGTTGTAAATGTTGCACCGGCACCGGCTATAGCCGTACCACCTGTAGCGCTGGTGTACCAGGCAAAGGTAGTATTAGGCACAGCCGTTACATTAAATGTAGCCGTACTGCCCGCGCATAACGATGCATTGTTGGTTACTACTCCGTTTATTTTTACTACAGGGCGGGGGATGAGTTTTTCAACCTCGTATAAATTTAAGGTGGATAGCACATTGGCTACTACACTCCCCAGCCTTACCTGTACCCTATCAAATAATTTGGAGGGCGCATATGTTACAACAACCTTGCTAAGGTTTGAGCCAATACTTATTAAACCAAGTAAGCGTACATTTAACAAATTACTGTTTAAAAATACGGCATCGTTATTATTGGTGTTGCCATTATAAGTTACTAAAGAGATACTGGATAATACGTTGGCGCTTAATAAAGTTTGCGGTACTGCCAGTGTTAAGCGAACAGAATCGCCCAAGACCGAGGTTTGTTGAAAAATAATGGTTTGTTGAGCATAGGCCCCTAACACGTTAACCCCGGCGTTGAGTGTCGAGGCGGTATTAATATTACCATCAATGGCATTTTGCGGATTGGCTACCCCTCCTATATCTACCCCCAGGTTGAGCAATCCGGCCGAAATACCGTGCAACTCATCAAATGGCACGTTACAGGATGCGGCATTGCTGCCCGTATAAAACGCATCATATAAATAAATACTGCTTAAAGCCCCTACAACCCCTCCGTTAAGGGTTACCCTAATTCTGTCAAATACCTGGTTTGGGGTTACAATAAGTTCTACCTGGTTATTATTACTTACGGCGGTTAGCAAGGTTGCCGCCGTAACAGCCGCACCCGCAGGAGCACTGCCATTATAAGGCTGTATAGAGATAGCCCCCAGCACAGTTAAATTGAGCAGATTATCCCCTGTTCCTAATTTAATGGTTACCGGCGTACCTGCCGCAACTTTTGATGCTCCCGGGAAAATCATTTCCTGGTATGTTGCAGCTAACAAACCAACCGTTACATTTAATGTAGACGCGGTTTGCAGGTTACCATCCACAGCGTTTGCCGGATTGGTTACCGTACAACCCAAACAAAGCAGACTGGATGCGCCGCTATTTTGTGTTGTTGCAAAATTATGCTGTGCAAATAGCCTGCTCGATAGTAATAATAACAGACATAAAACTTTTATGTATCTGTTATAAAAGGTAGAGGTTCTCATGCAAATGAATTTAAGGTAGGTGCAAATAATTGCACGCTCTAAAATTACATCCCCCCCGGGCAATATTATTAATACATCTTATTCACTTATTTCGTAATGATTAAAAACCGTTCATAAATAACAATACTGTTCATTTTGTTCATTGAAATATTTCTCACAACCAGCGGCTATTTTATTTACGTAAGTATTCATTATTGCTGTAAAGTACTTTCGAAGTAAGAAAATTAAACAAAACATTTTCCTATAGAGAATACGTATAATTATAAAGTATGGAGATAATAAATACAAAAGACCAATGATAACCTTTTCGCCAATACTATTCGAAATTCTGAAATCTGAGATGCTGGAGCATTCAGATATTAAGAGCATTACACCCGGTGATTGCAAGGCGCTTTCGGCGTTTATTTTCAAACACACCAGGCTAACGGTTAGTGAAACTACGTTAAAAAGGGTGTACGGGTTTGCGTTCAGCAAATTCAAACCTTCGCTATTTACCATTGAGGTAATGGCTAAGTATTGCGGTTATGTAGGCTGGGACGATTTTTGTGCAAAACGGGAATCGCAGGCTACAAAAGCCACCAATGCCGATGTGGATTGGAAAACTTTGAGCCAAAACGCGGCTAAAATCACCAGCTTCACTTTGCAGGCGTTAAAAAACCGCTCGGGCATTCCTTTCAATCAAACCGTAAAACGAAAATTTATTGACGACCATTTAGAAGAATTTTTAAATGGTGATTATACCGGCACCGTTATTACCGCGCCATCCGGATATGGCAAAACCGTTGCCCTATGCCACTGGATAGATGAAAAGATTGCGTTGAATGACAATAAAGATATCATCCTGTTTTTTAGCAGCAGCGCCCTTATGAATGTTTTTTTAAGCGGCAGGGATATGAACGACTGGCTGTTGGCTTTGCTTGGCTACTCGGCCGAAGATGATATTGCCGCTTTATTTGATGTTAACAAACGTAACCGAGGAAAATTTTACTTTATAATTGATGGCCTTGATGAGCACATGTTTAAGATTGAACAGTTTAATCTTTTACTGAGCCAGCTCACTAATATTTTCTCATTTTATCAATCGCATGATTGGTTTAAACTGGTGCTCACCATGCGGCCTTCCAATTGGATAAACAACCGGCACGAGATGGAGTTTGACCACGAAAAATGGTTTAACGGCTATATAACCAATAGAAGCCTGATGACCAATGTACCGTTGTTCAGCATAGACGAAATAAAGGAGCTTTGCTGCAACATTAACCCCAATATTCAGAACTTTATAGCGCTTGATACCGCCCGGAGCTTTAACCATCCCTTATATTTTCAATTTTATTATAAACAGCACAAAGACGATTTTTCTTTTAACAATGTAGATCATATTTGCATTCACGAGTTGATCTCAACCTTTATACTCAACAAGGTTTACCTGGGCCATTACGCCACCGAAAAAATATTACTGCTACGCACACTGGTAAGCCACATGGATTTTACCAGGGATATTTATGAGATAGATAAATTAAAGGTTAACGATCTGCTGAAACAATATAGCCATGCCTATGCCGAGCTTTTAAGTATTGGTTTTTTAAGGGAGATAAATACCAGCAGCGAAATCCAGTTTAAAACCAACATACAATTTGGCAACAATAATTTTTTAGAGTACACTATTGCCAAAACCTTATTGTTTGAAAACGATTTGAACTTTAACCTGCAACTCATCCATATTATAAACGATAAATTTAACAACAACGAGCATAAACTGCCAATATTAAAATGGTGTGTAATGAGCGCTGTTAAAAACGGGCAGCAGGAAAGCTTTGAGCTTTTGGCCTATACCAAATTTAACCCACAGGAGAAATCAGAACTGCTGATGTTTCTTGGTGATCTGCTCCAAAAAATATCATCATCGCCGCACTACGCCGAGTCTGTTGGTAATTATTTTAAATACGATTGCGGAGATGACCTTTTTTACTACTTCTTCGGGCTGGAATTTGTAAATCTCGATTACAAAAACACATTAAAAACCTTATTGCGGTTTGAGTTACCTAATAATAAAAAAGTACTCACTTATACGGCTCTAGCCACCATTTCTATTCTCCAGTTAGATATTGCCGGGTTAGAGGACAGCCTTAAAAAGCTCAGAAGTTTCTCACCAGATGCTTTCCAGCACTTTGATATCAACCCCTTACATTGCCTGGATGCTATTTATCAATACATGAAGTATGGAATAGTAAAAACAGATTTTTTTGCCGAATTAACGCAGTTTTATTTCAACCCGCCTAAACATCATAATGCGTTGCATAATTATAAATCAAATGATCTGATATACCTGCTGGCGGGCTATTCATTATTGATATGCCAAAAGCCGGTTAAAATACTCCGCTTTGTTAACGCATTGCAAAAAACCTGCAAATCATGTATTGAATCATCGTTCACTTACCGCTACTTTTTAAAAGTACTAACTGCCGATGCTTACTTTTTTATGCATGCAGATAACGAAATGCTGCTCATCTGCGATTCGATGGCGGCAGCTTATAAACAGCAGGAAAATAAGGCTACACCATTTATGCGGGCAATGTACTATTGCATTAAAATAAAGAAGGCTATAGTAACCAACGATATCTCTGCCATCGACGCGTACTTAAGCAACTTTTATAACGTTTGCGATGGGTCTGGCAATAAACTACCTAAACTGCTCGTGCATTTTATATTGCTCAACAGCGATCATTTAATGAATCTCGATCCCCAGTTGCAAAAAAGAGTATCCTACAACCACACCAAATTGCTCCGCGAATGCGGCTTAAGTCCAGAAATACTGGTAAAACCGCAAAATGAGGAACTGGTTGGGTTAAAACTAAGACTGACTGCTCCTTATTAATACCAGGGCAAGGCTTACTTAACAGGTAAACTTGCCCTATTTTTTTTTACCTCCGATGCCGTAACCAAACTGCTATTGTTACCAAAATTACTGCGGATATAAGTGAGCACCTGCGCAATATCATTGTCGCTTAAAAAGCTATGTTTAGGCATTACGCTGTTGTAAGGCTTGTTTTTTACTTTAACAGGCCCTTCAAGTCCATTAAGCAATACCTGTATGGCAAGGTCTTTTTCCATGTACTTACCACCTGTAACCCATTCGGAGCCACCGAGGGGTGGAAATAAATTACCATCGCCCCTGCCGTTTTTCTGATGGCAGTTAGCGCAATAGGTAGCATATATTTTTGCCCCGCCTTTAAGCATACCGGTGGCTATATTGTTACGCCGCTGATCTGGTATTTTAAAGTTGGGCAATTTTTTACGTAACTCCATTTTGGCAAGCATGCCATTGTTAAACCGGGCTTTATTGCCCTGGTAAAAAATGCGCCATACTCTCCCTTTTTCCGTATCGCTCACATAAAGCGAACCATCGGGCCCCATGGATAGCCCCATTGGCCGGCAAACGGCATCACTTACACTTACCACGGTATTGCGGCCTGCAAAACCATCGGCAAATATTTCCCACTTGCCGGTTGGTATACCATTTTTAAACGGCACAAATGCCACAAAAAAACCAGCCTGCGGGTAAGGCGAGCGGTTGGTAGAGCCATGGAAAGCTATAAACGCCCCGTTCTTATACCTTGCCGGGAACTGGTCTCCGGTGTAAAACAGCAGGTCGTTAGGCGCCCAGTGCGCCTGGAAGGCAATCAGCGGCTGGGCATATTTAGCGCCGCTGCCTGTTTTTATCCCATCACCGCCATACTCCGGGTTTAGCAGTTTTTTATGTTTTATAGGGTCGTAATAGTAGTATGGCCAACCTACATCGGTACCTTGCTTTATTTTCAGAAACTCTTCGGCCGGTGCTACCGCGCTTTGCCAGGCGCTAAACTTTTTAGGGAATAGCAAGCGCAGATCATCGCGGCCGTGCGCTACTACATAAAGACAGTTATCGGCAGTATTCCAATCCATGGCTACCACACTGCGCAAACCCGTAGCATATCGTATACCATCCTTTTGCTGCTGGTTTGGTTTAGCCTCATCAAACTGCCATATGCCGCCGTACTCCTGCAACAACGGGCACCCCTTAATTCCCGGCGAACCGGGTACCCGGTTTTGCTCCTGGCAAGCATTTGATGGCGCGCCAAAAGCGATGTACATATGGCCGTCATTATCAAAAGCTATGGGCTTGGCATCATGCTCGTGCTCGCCATGCACATCATGCAATATCAACTCTAACGGCCCATCGGGCACCAATGTATTGGGGTTCAACTTAGTCCTGTAAACATTTACCTCCGAACTGAAATACAGATACCCTTTGTGAATGCGCATGCCTGTACCATAGGGCCCTTTGTCATCGTAATTACCAAATTTTTCTATAATATCGGCTTTACCATCGCCATCGGTATCACGTGCTGCAACATTACCGCCAATAGAATCCGGGAAGCGTAGTTTTATATAAATATCCCCATTGCTGTTTACCGCAAGGTGCCTTGCCCGCCCGGCAAGGCTATCTATTACAACAACTGCCTTAAAATTCCCCGGAAGGAACAGGCCTCCATTATCGGGGTTGGCGGCAAGGCTTCTGATTTTTTTATTATTGACTACAAAGCTGACTATCGCCATGGTAACAATACACATTAACAAAAGAGTTAATAGCCTTTTAGCTGGTAAAAAAGTGTTGTTCTTCATCCGGAAAGTATGCTGGTAATCATCAGCAGCAGGTATTTGCCGGTAGTAAAAGGAATTTGGAGCATAAATGTTTAAATAATTTGCTCTAAAAACAACTAAATCTGTTGATGCAATGCTACCTATTGATCGCCATAGCTGTTTGTATGCTAATCCGGTTTAGCCCTGCTCTCCTTTGCCGGCTCCAAAATCACTGCCGTCATGTTAACTTATTTTTATAATTTTATGGTATCGGTGCTACATGGTACCGATACCATAAAACCAATTAAAAATCACTGTATGGCTATCGGCTCCAGGCCTTTATCCACCCCTTTTTGTATGAAAAAAAGTTTACTCCTGCTTGCTCTTCTATTTACCTGCTCCGTTGTTTGGGCCGAAGGTTATGACAGCCTTTTAACCCGACTTAACAGCGTGATTAACAAGAAAAAGGATTACGACGATATTAAACTGGCCCGCATTGAAAAACTAAAAAAAGAGCTTTCCAATGCCGAAAACCCCGATCTGAACCTTAAGTACAAGGTATACCTAAGCCTGTATAATGAATATAAATCATTTAATTACGATGAAGCTTTTAATTACGCCCAAAGGCTGCAACAGGTTGGTCATTTATTAAACGACCCCGAAAAGATAGCTTACAGCCGTATTAAACTGGGCTTTATACTCCTGTCATCGGGGATGTTTAAAGAAACTTTCGATTCACTTAAAACTGTAAACGTAAAGCTGCTGGATAACGAAGCCCGCAAAGAATACTACTTTTTAACCGCACGAACGTATTATGACCTGGCCGATTTTGATAAGGATAACTACTATACCCCCATTTACAACAGCCGTGCTGTGAAGTATATCGATTCTGCCAGCGCCCTTTGCAAAACCAACTCCTTCGGTTATCTTTATTATAATGGATTAAAGTTTTTAAAAAGCGGCTATACAGATAAGGCTATAGCCAATTTAAGTTTACTGATAAATAAATATAAACTAAGCGACCATGAATTTGCAGTTACCACATCAACGCTAAGCGATATTTATATCCGGGCCAACCAACCCGAAAAAGCTATTGCCTTGCTCATCCAGGCCGCCATTGCCGATGCCAAATCATCAACCAAAGAAGCCGCTGCCATGACCACCCTGGCTCAGCTACTGCACCAGCATGGCGATGTAAAAAATGCCTATGTATTTATAAAGCAAGCCCTCGACGATGCCGTTTATTACGGTGCCCGGCAGCGCAAAATTCAGGTAAGCGCCATTTTGCCCGTTATTGCCGGCGAGCGCATTAGTTATGTAGAGCAACAGCGCCAGGTTTTATTCCTGTATGCATCCCTGTTAACCGTGCTGGCTATTATTGTGGTGGTTTTTGCCGTGATTATTTATAAACAATTACAAAAACTAAAACTGGCCGATAAGGTGATCCTTGAAGCCAACCATAACCTACAGCAAAGCATCAACAAACTAAACGAAGCTGACAAGATAAAGGAAGAGTATATAGGCTATTACTTTAACCTTATAGCAGAATATATTAACAAGCTAGATAAATTTAAACGCTCGGTTGATAACAAGCTTACCACCAAACGCTATGATGATATCCGGTTACTGGTAAACAACATTAACCTTACCAAAGAGCGCGAAGAGTTGTTCATTAATTTTGATAAAGCTTTCCTCAAGATCTTCCCCAATTTTGTGTATGACTATAATGCTTTGTTTTGCGAAGACAACCATGTAAAACTGCTCCCCAATCAATTACTCAATACAGATTTACGCATTTTCGCCCTGATAAGGTTAGGCATCAGCGATACCGAAAAAATAGCGCACATTTTGGAGTACTCCGTAAACACCATTTACAATTACAAGGCCCGTATTAAAGGCAAGTCAAATATCAGCAATGATGAATTTGAACATAAGATAATGGAAATAAAAGCCATTTAACGCTGATGCACTTTCTGGCTAATGGTATTCGCCAGCATATTTTTAACACAATTGGTGTTTAAAACACCACACCCGTAGCTGCCCAAAAAACCAGGAAACCGGGCTTATTTTTTTTTACGCTGATACGTTTAAGCACCCGCTTAGGGTTGGGGCGAATATTGAGCACATCAATGTTATGATGGTCGGTTTCGGCCATCACATCTTTTTTGCCCCACTTGGCAAGGTTATGCACTGCATAGCTCAGGTTTTCATCGCCCTGGGCAATATCGTTGTAGTAATCGGGCAATGTAAAACTTCGCGTTTCAGAACCATCTTTATAAATAAATTCAACCAACAACTGCGATGAGCCCTCGGCACTGGTAAGGCTTAAATAAAGCCCCTTATATTTTTTATCAGGCACATCAAAGGCAAATTCTCCCTCGCCAGATACATAACGCGCCTGAGAACTTATACTATCGCCATTATTATAGTGCAGTTTAATTGCCGGATGCAACGATGTTGGCGCAATAAGCGGATTATCGGGCAAGGCATGCGGGCTTTTATCGCCATTAAACAAAGCAGCCGCCATAGTAAGGTAGCCATCTCCCTGGCCATTGCCATCAATACCTTTTGTCCAGCTTGCTAATTTACCATTGGCAAATGTGGTAACCGGGCGGGCGTTGAGCAGTGTATCTATATTGATCTGGATGGTTTTTATTGTTTGCTGCGCATAGGCTATAGTCGAAACCAAGATAAGTGATGCTAAAAAAGCTACCGATTTTAAATTCATGATTGTAATTGGTTAGGCTAAAGATATATAAACCAATTACTTTTATTTAAACTCAACTGATAAACATTTTATCAAAGGGAATTAATGGGCTTTATTCGCAGGCGGAGAAGGAATGATAAAATCCCTATGAAGCGATTTATGCAGGCCATTTACCCTATTTAAGCAGCTTTTTTAGCAATTCTTTTGCAGGTACAGCCTTAAAACAGCCTTTATCATCGCCAACTATAAGGCTTCTGTTATGCAAAGCGGCGTTTTCAACCAACTTACGATTGGATTTTTTTATACCCTCCATAACTTTTGATGCTAACTCATCTATACTCATATCAGTATTTGTATTGGCTATCATTGCTTTGAGTTAAAATTGTATCCCAAATATCGGCTTTTAATATGTTTATTTCAAATTGGTCTCGGCTTTGAGCAACAAATTCGGCCCCTACGCCTGTGTTATTAATTACAAGCCATTTATTGCAAATAGGAATATATAGTTTTATTAAATTGCTTATCCCTCTATAATATCTACGAATAATCACATCTTCGGGTATATTGTGACCGCCTTCACTTACCCGTGTAGCAACACGCTCGATTGCCATTTACGGCGAACTTAACCAGAAATAAAGTAACGTAATTTTATAATCTTGTTGTTGAACCTTTTTAATTAATGCCACATAACTTCTTGTAGAAAGTGTTGTTTCTATCGCAAAATCAATCTTCTTTATTAAAAGTTCTCAATCCTCGCCAGCATGACCCGGCCAGCTTCAATGGCAACACTCTCGGGATCAAATGGAGAGATGCCAACTGCTATATTATCGGCATTAACAAATTGGTTACAATTAAGAATCTCTGGCAAAACGGTAAAACTCGCTGTAGTTTTACCTGCACCATTACAGCCGGCTATAATATATAAGTTTGGCATGCAGTGTTGTTTTTTGATTGAAACAAATAAAAGTACCTTAAATTTTCATTTCCATCAAAATTCCTTTTACTGAAAAGAATCACTAACTAACAAGGCCACCCCAAAACGGAGCGGCCTCGTTATTAACAGTCTTATATTAAAAACTATTTACCCAATTTAATTTGAAGTATGCTTATTGAATAAGGATCGAACTTACGGGTGAATGATTTTTTTATACCTTTGATATCATATTCCTGTGGTTTAATTTTTAAAGGTTCATCTATAGTATTGGTATCATCGGGCTTATCGCTTTTCAATACCGTAATTTTGCCTGTTGAAGCTATCTTCTCAACACCTTGCAAATTGATGGTTACAGGCGTTACATTGCCAGATGCATTTACCACTTTTATATACAGCATATTGGTTTTAGTATCCCGGGTGGCAACATAAAATAACGCGGGTATTGACTTCGGCACCACTCTGGCGGCACTATCTTTTTTTGTTGCGTGGCGCGTTTGCACAGGGATGGCATTACCCGTAATAGCTATAACCTGATTGCCCAGGTAAGTGCTAAACATTTTTTGCGCGTAATAAGATGGCGAACCATAACTGGATAACGCGTTATAGCCGATCAGGTCTGATTCCCATTGCATTCCCCCATGATTTACATTTACAAATAACGGAGCGTAGCATGACATGATCACATGATCGGCATTGCGCTCCATACCCGTCATCCAGGCGGCATCGCCAATAGCGGCGTTCATATTGGTAGTAGGGCTCCCTTCTCTTGTAGCCCATTCGCCAACAAAAATTTTGGGGCCGCTGCGGTCATAATTATCATAGTGGGCGGCATCTTCCTCCATTTCCCAGGCTGTACGGTAGTAATGTTCATCTACTACCTGCGGCGTACTTGTTTTAACATTAAACCGCATACCAAGCGGATCGCGCCCGCCCACAGTAGAGATGATCTGCAACTGAGGGTATTTTGCTTTTATGGCATCGTAAAACTGGGTAAAACGTGCTTCGTAGCTTCCCGATCTGTCAAAACCATCCTCGTTTCCTACTTCAATATAATTTAACTTAAATGGTTCCGGATGCCCGTCCTGCGCACGCTTCGCCCCCCATTTGGTATGTATATCACCTGTAACGTATTCAATTTCTTCCAGGGCTTCATCAACAAAAGGTTTTAGAAATGGGCCGGCATCCATATGATCGCCTTTAAGCGTATAGCCTGCATAAACCGCCAATAGCGGCTCCATTTTTAAATCCTCGCACCATTGTAAAAACTCCAGCAGCCCCATACCATCTGATGCCCTGTAACTCCAGCAACCGGGGTGCCCGGGCCTATCTTCCAATGCTCCCAGGGTAGTTTTCCAGGGGAAGCGGGTTGCGAAAAAATCGCCCTCGAGGAAATTGCCACCAGGGAATCGTAAAAATGAAGGCTTCATATCTGCCATCAGGTTCATAATATCTATGCGATTACCGTTGGGCCGGTTGTTAAATGTTGGCGGAAACAGGGAAACGAGATTGAACCAATAGGTACCTGCCTTTTTTGTACTTATTACAAAACGGGTTAAATTGGTTGGTTTAATGCCGGCCGCGGTATTTAGCGTTACAGCATATTTTTTCCATCCCCCTTTATCCAGCGTAACCTGGGCCTCGGCAAACTTAACCGTTCCATCACTAGTTTCGATAGATACCGTAAGCGGACCAACAGCATTATCTGTTGCTTTTGCATAAAACGATGCTTTATAAGCGGTTGATGGCTTAACAGGGATACCCCAATACCCTCCATTAGCTACACCTACCCGCCCCGAGGCATCCTCAACAGTAAGCTGCAGGCAGGTAGTTAAAGCACTATTAATATCATTTTTATGATCTAATATGATGTTTCCCTTTCCACCAGCATCCTGTACTACCGACCAATTTACTGGCGATTTGCCATCATCTTTAAAAATGCGGTTTCTTATCAATTCGGCATACAAGCCTCCGTCGTACGAGTAATTGATTTCTTCAGTCATCAGCCCATACAACCTGGGGCTAACATTTGCCGCGGGTTTTGTTAAATCAAGCGTTAAACTGGTTTCCTGTGCTGCCAGATTGCTATATACCATAAAACAAATTAGTCCGGCGATAGTGGTTATTCTTCTCATTGATATCATTAACTTAATTAGATGCTCGTATTTTTATATAATTACTCTTCAAATTTCTGTACTGAAATTAAGCCGCTTTAAAAACGTCAACACTGTAGCTAAATCTTATAATTGGCGCGCTTCTTTTCATAACAGCAGATATTAACCTTTAAAACAACAATCAGAAAGAATATATAATTATTTTTTATTGTTAAAAACACACTATTTTAATTAAAGCTATCTTCATCTGATTTTATGAACAGCAACGTCTCTGCCTAAATCCTTGTTTAAATGATACATCATCCCTTAGCTTTAATTAAAGCAAAACATCAACATATATCACCTGAGTATATATTTAGATAGATAAAAATTAATTTTAAGTATGGTAATTGATGGCTGAGCTTTTGCTCAAGCCTGTCAACTGTTTAAATTCAAGTTCGGTTTATTGAAGTACTAAAGTATAAATAAAATTTAAAAAGTGTTAAAAACACAATTATTTAATTTAAAATATTCAACCCAAATAGTAGAGGTAAAATTTAAGAGGGAATGTTTTGTGTTTTGCTTTAGATAAAAATTACGCCCCAAAATTAGATGATATAGGTAACTTACTTATCCTTAATACAATCAGTTTACTGAAACAATTTTACTCTCGATAAAATATCAACCGTAACTAATACGTATAATTGATGATGCGAAATCTACTTAAACTCAGCTTTATTATTTTAATTGCTGTACAGGCGTTTACACAGGATTGTGCTGCACAGGCAAAGAAGAGAAAAGGTCATCTATCGATGAGAGACTCTTTGCGGGCTAAAGTTTTGCGACGAGACTCGGTCATCCGGTCGTTTAAAAACGGGAATGGATCTGTAAACATTCTGCTTGGTAAAATTGAAGATTATACAACTTCATTTGTAGAAACTAACTCAGATCTGTCTCGCGGATTTGATACTTTGGAGATAAGCCAGCAACTGCCTCCATTAGAGAAACGCATGGGGTCAATGCGCAATACTATCGATAAATCATCTACCCTGAGCAACCTGGTTACCATCAGAGGGATGATAGATCACCTAAAAGACCAGATGAACTCCTGGGAAGATGAGATATCTGTTTATAACGACCAGCTGGACGATATCCGTAACAAAGTTTCAGATTTTAAAGCAGACACTGGTTTGCGTTCGGCCCCTGCGGATAGCAGCCTGCGGGTTAAATGCTTTATACAGATACAAGACCTTGATAAAAAATGGAAAAGCTTAGATAGCAGCGCCGAAAAATCAATTGTAAAAATAGGGCTTTTAGAAAACAGGGTATCGGCCTTATCCATCCTGCTGATTGACCTTGACGACCGGATTGACCTTAAGATACACGACTTTACCATTAAAGCGCTCACCAACGAGTATGGCTTTATCTGGAACATGGATCAAATTAAAAATTCGGCAGAGTTAGATACCGCGCTATCTAAAACCGTTCGCTTAAGCTATTTATTGTATGCATATTTTTTAACCAACAAAGCCAACTTCGTTGGCCACGTGGGTAACCTGTTAATACTGGTCTCATTTTTTGTATGGATATACAGTAGCCGCAAAAAAATAGCGCGTACAAATACCGAACATAACAGCATTTTTGATCAAACAAACTATATAGTAAAGTACCCTTACCTATCTGCATTAACACTTTTTAGCATCGTAGCGCCCTATTTGTACAATCATCCTTCACAGGCATTTGTAAATACCATGCTATTAACTATGATGGCAAGCATGGGCCTGCTCATAAAAAACAACTGGCCAAGGCCCTTATTTAAACTTTGGGCGGTACTGTTTATTGCCGCGTTTTTCTATTGCATAAGCAGCTTAATGGTGATGATAACCTATGCCGACAGAATTGTGCTGTTGCTGATATCCGGTTCTCTTATTTATTATTCGATACAGTTTCTGAAGCAATTAAAGTTGTCGGCAGATCAATATCCACCTTACATAAAACTTATACTGAAGGTATTTATAGGCCTGCAAACCGCGTCGGCGTTGCTAAACATTACGGGCCGGTTTAGCCTGGCTAAAATAGTAGGTGTTAGCGCCACGTTAAACATATGCCTGGCTATGGGCTTTTATTTGCTATTGCAAATACTAATGGAAAGCCTGTTTTTACAATTAGAGGGCAACAAAAAATCTGATAATAGCTTAACCTCATTTCTGGACTTTAAGGAACTGCAAAAGAAATCAAAAGGCTTTTTAGTTAAAATTACGGGCATATTGTGGCTTGTAGCTTTAGCCAAAAACCTGGCTATTGATGATTTTTTATATGATCAGGCTAATGATTTTTTAAACTCTCCGCACAAAGTGAGCAGTACTGCTTTTACTTTTAAAAGCATACTGGTATTTATTGTTGTGATATGGATCTCGGGCCTGGTAGCCCGCATTATAAGCTACTTTTACGATTTTGCCGGCCAGCAAACCAAACTTACGCCGCAAGCCAAAAAAACCAGGTCGTCGATATTACTTATCCGCCTAACCATTTTTGTGGTGGGCTTTTTTGTGGCTATTACAGCCGCTGGCATCCCCATGGATAGGGTAACTATTGTTATTGGCGCATTGGGTGTGGGTATTGGTTTTGGTTTACAAAACATAGTAAACAACCTGGTATCGGGCGTAATACTGGCCTTTGAAAAACCGGTACAGGTGGGTGATATTATTGAAGTAAGCGGCAAATCGGGCACTATTAAGGAGATAGGCATCCGATCGAGCAAGATAGAATGTGGCGACGGCTCGGAGCTAATTGTACCCAATGGCGATCTGATATCTCAACACGTAGTTAACTGGACGCTTACCAACAATAATCGCCGGGTCGAACTTATAATCCGTGTTGCATATGGTTCTGATGTTATTAAAGTTGAGGATATTTTGAATACCATTATAAAAGGTAATGATGATATTATGAAAACCCCTGCCCCATCTGTTTTTCTCAATAACTTCAGCGATTCGGCCATTGAGTTCAGAGCTTTGTTCTGGGCTGCCGAGATCTCTAAATGGCAGAGTTTAAAAAGCGGTGTAATGCGTGCCATTTATATAGCATTTGATAAAGAAGGTGTAGAAATACCGCAAGGCCAAAAAGACATCCAGGTTAATTTTCCAGGCGGCTTTGGTACCGAACAAAAACCGGGCAACACCGGCAATTCAAACCAAAACCCTCCCGGAGCTATTGAGGCTGCTAAATAGTTGAGGTTACGTTGGGGCCAAATGGCGAGCAAATAACAGCAGACCGTTGTGATGTGCAACCAGTGGCATTAGGCTCCTTTGTGGAGTATAACCCGGTGCCAATAACGGTATCTAGTTGGATTGCAACTGTTTTTCAAAACCCAACCGGTCTATTTGTATCCAATACTCGGCTATTTTGCCGTTTTCAAGCCTGTAAACTACACTGGCAATTTCAGTTAAAGGTTTTCCGGTGGCTGGGTGTCCATCTATTTCGGCAAGATGCTTTCCCGTTTGTTTCCAACGGACGTAAACTTTATCATGCTCTGCAATCAACTCGGTAACTTCAAAAGAAAAATTACCATACATTTTCAAAAACTCCTTAACATGCTCTGCATAGTTTTCGGGAGTGCGCTTAACAGTTGCTTCATCTTCTGCATTCATCTGGTGAGCAGATACGGTATCAGCCATATACAAGGATGCTTTATCCGGATATTGCCCGGAACGTACTTCTTTCAAAAATTGTTGTATCACCTCTTTATTTGACGTTGAACTACTTGATGAAATTTTAGCAATTCCGCTTATTTCAATATTGGCATGAGATGGTAAATCAGCAACAGCAATGCAAACCCTTGCCGGGAATTTACCATTGAAATATGAAGCATAAACTTGATTAGTAACCTGGTAATTGCTCATATTTTTTAAATAGATAGTTACATTTATCAAATCATTACAGTTTAGGCCCTCGTCTTTAAGTGCATTCTCTAAATTACGCATAACCTGTTTAGCCTCCGCTTCAAAACTTGTTGTTACAGGTTTACCTGTTGATAAATCAACTCCTATTTGTCCCGAAATAAACAGCAAACCATTTGCCGAAACTATTTTACTAAATGGTAATACACTTACCGGTTTTTCCTGTGCCATAGTATAAATCGAATTAATTAATAAAATAAGAAAACCTAATTTTTTCATTGATTGAATATTACTAATCCTAAATAAGGCAATGGCAATTAATTCCGAAAATGCTATTTTTATCAATCAGTAATACCTAAATAGTATTAATATGGATTTAAGGCATTTAAATTACTTTATAGTTTTAGCAGAAGAACTTCACTTTGGCAGAGCTGCAGAACGGCTGCATATTTCGCAACCACCCCTCACCCGGATGATCAAGCAAATTGAAGACAGTTTTGGTGTAAGCTTATTTGAACGTACCAAGCGAAAGGTGTCGCTTACCCTGGCAGGTGAAGAGCTGCTTGTGCAAACAAGGCAAATGATTACGCAAATGGAAACCATAAAGAAACGGTTGAAAATAATAGGTAAGGGAGATAGCGGTATGCTTAGAATTGGATATGTAGGCGCTACGATGCATAGTTCTTTACCTAAATTAATTTCATCATTTGTGGCAAAGTATCCGGATATTTACTTTAATCTGGATGAACAGCCCAACCTCACATTGTTGCATTCCCTAAGTAATGGAATTATAGATATTGCTTTTGTACGTAGCTGGTTACACCCTAAAAACCTGGAAGAAAAGCTAATTTTAAAGGAACCTTTTGTACTGGTAGTTCCACAAGAGCATCCGCTTGCAAAATGTGATCATATCGAAGTAAAAGATTTGCAGAATGAAACATTCATTATGTTTTCGAGAGATTGCGGTCCAACAATTTACGATTCTTTTTTAGCACTATGCACTAAAGCCGGTTTTGTTCCTGATATATTGCATCAGGCTACCCAATTTAATTCGGTGTTACGACTTGTAGAAAGTGGGTTCGGTATTTCATTGTTGCCCGTATCAATTGCCCAGGGCTACAGCTTAAAATTAAAATTTGTACCAATAGTAAATTGTGATGAAAGTATTCCGCTTATTATGCTTTACAGAAAAGACAGCCCAAACCCAAGTTTGAAACATCTGATCAATCATTTTAATAATTAGTTTTAAGCCTCAACACACTCAATCCAATTTTCAACGCTTCGGTACCAAAAGCGTAAGAACAGATCAAATGCTAAAGCCGAGGTACCGTTGACGACAACAACAAGGCCAACTGTTTTTCTTAGCTTTGCCTTCCAATGGCACAAACGCATTTATGCTTTGGTATTCAATACTTTGTGTTTAATCAGCATCATAGTTTGGTAATTATTTACTCAAAAACCCTTTTCTTGAAAAGCACTTTTAACCCATCAAAATTTTGTTTGGGTCTTTTGCAGATATAAATGGTTTGGTACATATCCTTATCAAAATCCGCATAAGGGTTGTATACCTTTTTTACTGCAACAACAGAGTTAAAATAGGTTTCAAAGAAATCAATAGTTGCTTCACCATTTGTAAAGGCTATAACCGTTTCGGGCATTTGCCCGCCGGGCGCCCATAAGTAAAAACTACCATGATAAGAAAAAGCTTTGGGTAAACCATACGCGCTGCCAAACAGATTCACCGCACCTGCCTGGCTGTAATGTTTCCCCCAGATTAAACAACCCTGCTTTTCTTTAGCAGGCAAACTATCATAAACAGCCTTTATAGCCGTCATCGTTTTCACCCATTTGCTTTTCGTGTAGTATTCATCAAAAGGTATCTGATACCTATTTTCTTCCTTTTTTAACTTATAAACACTGATAAAACCGTTCAAAGGCAATACCATTAACCCCCATGGCAGCAGGAACAACCCTGTTAAAATAAACAGCGCGATAACAGGATATAACAGCCACTTTCGCCATGCCAGTACTATTTGCTCGAACCAGATACTGCCGAATATGATCAAAAATATAATGGCTGAAAAAAAGTAGTAATGCTTGCTTTTTGCCAGTGCCAGAAACAGTATCGTTAATGCGATGCAAACAGCTAAGGGCCGATAGGTTGCTTTAGACTTCCGATTAAACATATAAAACAATCCCGGCAGCCATATTAACAGGGTAACCGGGTTAAGGTCAATTATTAATTCGCCGAAAACACCGCCAATGCTCAATTTATCCAGTTGGGTTTCATATAAGCGCGAAAACATTTGGAACATGGGGAAACCATGCACATATTGCCACCATAGATTAGGTGCCACGATAACAAAGAAGGATAATATAAATTTCCATACCTGCTTGCTTAACAATATTTTTTGCGTGTTTTTAAAAAAGAAAAGACTGCAAATCCCCGCTATAAAAAACACGATATCGTACTTGTTCAAGAAGCCAAATGCGAGAGCAACAGTTAAGTAAAACAAGTTTTTGTTATTTGCCCCTTTTACAAACCTCACCAGCAGGTAAAAAGCCAGCACCCAAAAAAGTTCGCTGAATACAAACGGCTGGAATAACTGCTGTGATCTGTCAAACCCGGGCGAGATCATGATACAAAATAGCACGATAAAAACCGCTTTCGATTTTCCACCCAATTCTACAGTACTTAATCCTATCAGGATCAAAATTAGTATGGTGGCAATGTGGGTGAAAATGTGGTGGACAAATACCGAAGTTGATCCAAATTGATCCTGTATCCAGGCCAGCCAGCCAATTACTGGTGGAAACTCCATATAACCAAAGGCAGGATGGTTCCCCGTTGCGATGTGCAGCAATTCGTCCCCGTGAAATCCCGAATTATAATCAGCGATCAGGTGTACTATTAACTCTATCACACAAAATAGAAGAATAATTAAAGTTGTGTTTTTTACGTTTTTCATGATTCTATGGAGAAAACCAAAGCCGCAGTAATAACTGCTGCATCGACGCTTCAAAAATACATCAACTAAAAGGCTATGCTAAAAGGTTGTGATGAGTAACTATGTTTTGTGATGAATGACAAAGACACCAATTAACAGGCTACATTGGCCTGCTTATAAATCTGGTCAAACACATTTAAGTATGCCCGTGAAACAGGTACTTTATCTTCTGTTCTATCAAATGAAATTAAATACCCCTGTGAATTTCCTGAAAGCTTAACTACCCGCTGAACATTCAATAAATAACCGCGATGGCATCGCAATAAATAAGGATAAGCGGCGAGTTGTATTTCCAATTGTTTTAAGGAAATTCTTTTAAGTTCATTTCTTAAAAAACCATCTTTGAAGGTAGTGAAGGTAATATAATTACCACTTGCTTTGGCAAAAAGCAGGTCCTCTGCTTTAAAATAGAAATCGTCAATCCTAACGTGTGCTTTAATAAATATTAAGGGCGCAGTTAAATCCTGTTTTACAGACCCTAACGCAACCGCAACACCATGATAACCAGTAGATTTATCGATGATAGAGTTAACATAAAGCTTAGTAAAAATTAAATAAAAACAGAATACTATGCCTGCTAAATAAGCATTTCTTATTTCTGCCCATAAATAGTGCCATGAAACATTGTCGGGATTAGTGTAGATCACACCCCGTAATAAAAAGCCTGATAAGCCTATAATCAAAAATATAATTGCTACGTGAAAAAATTCTTTTTTTAGTGTCCAGTCATTTGTTAGATGCCTTTTTCTGAAGCGGGTAAGTGTACTAACATACAGGTAAACTATTAATGCAGGTGATAGTGCATGCAGGCAGCAGATTGTTAAATAATTAAATTTTTGCTCTGCCACATTTACAGTAAATGGTTTGAATAAGTAGAGGGTAACAAAAATTAATAAAAACTGGATCAACACAATTCTGGATAAATACGTTGATTGATATCTTAACGGATAATCAATCTTATTATTAAAAAATTGAGTGCCGAAATTTATAAATTTCATGATCCGTGTTGCGAATGAATTAACTTTTTAAAGATATTAGAATCATGGCGCACTAAAAAATTACAGCTTACAAGTATTTTTATATAAACAAGCTATACAGGTTCTCACATTTCGCAGTTAGGGACCCAAAGCGCAAATTGTCCTAAAATATCACAGCAAAACTTTCTTAGCTTTGCCTCCCAATGGCAGGTATCTATATCCATATTCCTTTTTGCAAACAGGCTTGCCATTATTGCGATTTCCACTTCAGCACATCGCCTCAATATAAAGACGAGTTGGTGCAAGCGTTGGTAAGCGAAATTAAGCTTCAAAAAAGCTACCTCAATGGCGAAACAATAGAAACCATTTATTTTGGCGGCGGTACCCCCTCGGTTTTAGAAGCCGATGAGATCCATCTGCTCATCAACACCATTACCGAGCTGCATACGGTATCATCTACCGCCGAAATTACGCTGGAAGCCAACCCCGATGATTTGGATGTTGCTAAGGTGAAAGCTTTGAGGCAAACCGACGTTAACCGATTTAGCATAGGCATTCAATCTTTTTTTGATGAAGACCTGGTTTGGATGAATAGAGCGCACCGTGCGCGGGAATCCGAGTCGGCAGTAAAAAGGGTGCAGGATGCGGGGTTCGAAAACATCACCGCCGATCTGATATATGGCTACCCGCTACTCACCGATACCAAGTGGAAGCAAAACCTCGATAAGATGTTTGAGCTTGCTATCCCCCACATATCGGCCTATTCGATGACGGTGGAGCCACAAACTGCCCTGGCAGCTTTTATCAGCAAAAAGAAGCAACCGCCCATGAACGACCAGCAAAGCGCCGCCCAATTTATGGTGCTGATGGAGGCCATGGCCGATCATGGTTTTGAGCATTACGAAATCTCTAACTTTGCGTTGCCCGGGCATTATTCCAAACATAACTCCAATTACTGGCAAGGCGTAAAATACCTGGGGATAGGTCCATCGGCGCACTCTTATAATGGCGAGGTAAGGCAATGGAACGTAGCTAATAACGCCAAATATACCAAGGCCATAATCACCGGCAAAATACCCGCCGAAACAGAAACCCTTACCGAGGCAAACCGCCTTAACGAGTACATCATGACCTCCATCCGTACCATGTGGGGGCTCGATCTGAACAGGCTTAACACCATTGCAAAAGGTGCCGCAGACCAACTACAGATTGAGGCACGTGAGTTTTTCGACAAGGAGTGGATAAGTCAAAAAGACAACACCATTTTTTTAACCCCAACCGGCAAGCTTTATGCCGATAATATTGCCGCGGGTTTATTCTTTTAACCTGCTACACCCTAAAAAGGTGTAAGAAACATCGGGTATTGTAAAACCGATCTATTCAACGGCCCGTATCTTCCTATAAATAACTAATAATTAAAAGGTAGTTTAATCATCAAGAGCTCGTGATGGTTAAACTATCTTCAAAACAACCACCAGGCACTAACAAGTGCCATTAAAAAACTTAATTAAAGAAATCACTATAATGAAAAAATTAATTATCGCGGCCTTTGCATTAGCAGCTTTTGCAGTAGCGCCCAAAGCAAATGCGCAAACTAAAATGGTAGGTGGCGCGGCCATGTATCCAACAAAAAACATTGTTGAAAACGCTGTAAACTCAAAAGATCATACCACACTGGTAGCAGCAGTTAAGGCAGCTGGTTTGGTAGAAACTTTAGAGTCTGCCGGCCCGTTCACTGTATTTGCTCCTACTAACGAGGCTTTTAACAAACTACCTGCCGGTACTGTTGACGAATTGGTGAAACCTGCCAACAAAGCAACATTAACCAAAATTTTAACCTACCATGTTGTTGCCGGTAAATTAAGCGCAGCCGATTTATGGGCCAAAGTAAAAGAAGGTAATGGCAAAGCAGAGCTAAGCACTGTAAGCGGTGGTACCTTAACTGTTATGGCGCAAGGCAAAAAACTTTATCTGGTTGACGAAAAAGGTGGTAAATCATGGATCACCATTGCCGATGTTAACCAAAGTAACGGTGTAATACATGTGGTTAACGCAGTGTTAATGCCTAACTAAGCAGTTTTCAGTTAATCACGCTATAATACAACGGGCGATGGGTTTTAAACTCATCGCCCGTTTTGCTTGATGTTACCCGAGTATGGAATACTTCAATCCAGAACGAGAACTCAAAACAGTGTTGATTTATGAGTAAATGATGAAGTTGCTCTATTTATTTTGACACTCAAAAGGTACCTTTTGGGGTTTTATTTCGTTTCTTTGTTTACTTTTTGGTAATATTAAAGTACCCTAATTAAAATTAACACAACCGGAAGGTAACGCATATGAGTTTTATTCTTAACCCGATTGATACTGTTGAAAATATTTCTCCTGAAGATTTCAAGAAGAATTATTTAGATCCACGCCGTCCGTTGGTAATTAAAGGCCTTACCAAAAACTGGCCTGCCCGCGAAAAATGGACTCCCGAATATTTAAAAAAAGTTGTTGGTAAAAAGGTAGTGCCTTTGTATGATAACTCCAAAGCCGATCCATCAAAACCAATCAATTCTTCGGCTACAGAAATGCCTTTTGATGAATATATTGATCTCATCCGCAGCAAACCTACCGAGTTGCGCATTTTCTTCTTCAACATATTTAAACAAGCGCCCGAGTTACTAAACGACATTGTATTGCCTAAAGACCTTATGGGGGGCTTTTTAGAAAGCATGCCGGGCATGTTCTTCGGCGGATCAAACTCGGTTACCTTTTTACATTACGATATCGATCTTCCACATATTTTCCACACCCACTTTGGTGGCCGCAAGCATGTGATATTGTTTGAAAACAAATGGAAACGACGTTTATATTGTATCCCAAACGCTACTTACGCGCTGGAGGATTATGATGTATTAAACCCAGATGTTAAAAAATTTCCGGCATTGGATGGCGTAGAAGGCACCGAAGTATTTTTGGAGCATGGCGATACTTTGTTTATGCCCACCGGCTACTGGCATTGGATGAAATACATAGACGGTTCGTACTCCCTGAGCCTGCGTGCCTGGGATGCATCCTTAGGTCGTAAGGCCGCAAGTTTGTATAACCTGGCTATTAAAGGTGGGGTAGATAGCGTACTTAAAATGGCCTTTAAAGAAAAATATGCCAAGTTTCGTGAAGAACTGGCTGTTAAATGGGCTAACAAAGAACTTGCTGCAGGTAAACCTTTATAGGCTTACGCTTAATAGCAGGATTTTTTAATTAAATTACCATATACACTAAGTTTATATATATTTGCCGAATATTTAGCTTTTATATTACGCAATATGAAAAAGATTTTAGGGCTCGCAGTTACATTCGCCGGTATTTTAGCTGTTGCATACGGCTTCATTTTTACCCCAAAACATACTTTTAACCCTGCCGACTCCGTTAGCGGTTTAGATGCTTCGGCAGCATTGGTTTTTAGTGGCTTAATTGTATTTGGTATAGGCCTTGTAATTTACATGGGTACTTTACCTTACGCCGGCGAAAAGAAAGCCGAAGCGTAACACTCCAAATCTGTATATTTTTCTATATACCCAACTATATAAAAGGCTTACCTGTTTACATGCTAAACGGGTAAGCCTTTGCTTATAAGCTAAAATTCAAACATTAGCTTTATCCTACTACTTTTCCAATCCCAAAAACTTTCTCCCTAAATCAGAAAATTCGGCAACAGAATTTTGTTTCTCGCGTTCCATTGGGTCGCCTGGAAAAGCGCAGCATTGCATAGTTTCGCGGCTTTGCCTTAATTCTTCGTTCTCTTCATGGCAATGTCTTGAGCAATCCGCACCTTATTGTTACTTGTAAACGCAGCTTTTCCGGTTACTAAAAAAAGCAAATCATCATTACCTATACCGAGTTTGTGAACCGGCACGATATATCGAAATTAAAGCTTCCAGGAACTCAGCTTCAATAAAAAATCCATTCCCTAAATATATCAAAAATTACGCCGAGCCCTTTTTAATAAACTGCACAACCGCCGTACCTGCTTTTTCAAACCTTTCGTCCCAGTCGTCGCCTTCTATCAAAACGTAGTGGATACCATGACTGGCTAATTCCTGTTTGTGGCTTTCGTCAAGTCTGTTTCTGTCCTCTTTACTAAGCCGGGTGCCATTTTGCACGTAAGGGGCATCAACATTAAGGTATATGTACAAATCAAAATGATTGGCGGTTTCAACCCACTCTGGCACCAGCAGATCTTTATCAAACAAAAAATGGCTGTATGAACGGGTAGTGTTAAGGTCGGTATCAACAAACAGAATTTTGTTGGCTTCCTTTAATTTTTCGTTAATGGTTCTGGCGTGCAATTGGGCTATCTGTAACAGATCATCTTCGGTACAATCATTGGTGCGCTCCAAAATATCGTGCCCCATCTCGGGCACATTAAGCGTATGAAAATGATGGGCCAACCGCTTTACCATGGTGGTTTTCCCGGTCGATTCGGTACCCAGCACGCATACCTTTTTTGTAAAATAAGGCTTCGCGGCTTCGGCCAGGTAATTCCAGAAAGCGAAAGGTTTTTCCCTGATCTGGTTGGCAGATACAGGCACCAATTTACGTGGTTCATCAAATATCATACTTTCGCAATCCAAAAACCGGCTCATATAGGCCCCGTAAGGTTCCGAAGCAAAAATTATATCTATCTGGGGTAATTCTTTCTGCAAATAATTTGCCCAAATACGCGATACCCCGTCTGATGATGCCGGGGTATTTGGCAAAACCGCTTCATCGTAATTTAACAACCAGGGGCTTACCTTGCTGTTCTCTTTATAACTCTCTTTAACCCACTCCAACCTTTTGCTACCCCATATAGGTTCATCATAACTGGCGCTTACCAAAACAATTAACTCATCGCAATGCTCCAGCGCGAAATCAATTAAGGCGATGTGCCCCTTGTGCAAAGGCATAAACTTACCTATAACCAAACCTCTTTTCATTGGCAAATTTCCTGTGTCAAATGATATATACAGGGGTCAAAGCTACGAAGTATGATCGCAAACTATCTTCCATTCGCCTTTAATTTTTTTAAACCAAAGGGTATAGTAGCCGCCAAGCTGGTCTTTAATACGTTTAAGGTGCCATCCGCCCAAAACAAAAGCGTTGGCCGGGTCGAGCACTTTTACCTGCAGAATGGTAAATTTAAGCTGCCCCATGGCCGCTTTGCCCGGGTAACGCTTTTTATAATGATCGAGTGTAGTTTGCCAGCCGTAATCGGGCCCGGTTTTACCAACAAATACCAGCGAATCTGATTTCCAGTAACCCTGCATAAAACCTTCTACATCGCCCTTGTTCCAGGCCAGCTCCTGGTTGTGCATTAAGGTTAATATGGCTTGCCTGTCTTGCGCATGAGCCAGGTAAGCACTTAAAATAAGGAGAAGAGATAGGATAAGCTTTTTCATAAGTTGAATATAGCGATTTGGTTTGAATGAGATTAATCACATTTGCCAGATCAGCAGAAATTAAAAAAACTCAGCAAATTCTTTAGTTCTGTTGATTTCCGGTTCAGAAAAAAAATAAACTATCTTTGAGTTTACTGCCTTTATAAAAAACTCTATCTATGAAAAACCAGGTATTAAGCTTCGGCGAAGTTTTGTGGGATGCTTTTGGCGATGGTAAAAAAGCAGGCGGCGCGCCAATGAATGTAGCCCGGCACCTGGTGCAGCAAGGCGTTAGCGTTACCTTTGCCAGTTCTGTTGGGATGGATAGCAGCGGCGATAAGTTGATTGAATTTCTGAAATCGAACGGCTTATACTCTGATCTTATTCAGCAGGAAGATGAGTATCCAACCTGCGAGGTTACTGTACAGCTTGATAAAAATAACCAGGCTACCTATATTATTCCCGAGCCTGTTTCATGGGATTGTATTGAAACAACAGACGCGCTTACCGAAGCGGCTAAAAATTCGGCGGCCATTGTTTTTGGCAGCCTGGCCTGCCGCTCAACTAAAACCCGCGAAACGCTGCTAAACCTGCTTGATGAAACACCGGCGCTCAAAATTTTCGATGTAAACCTGCGCCCGCCACATTATACCTTATCAACTATTGAAACCTTGGTGGCCCGTGCCAACGTGGTAAAAATGAACGAGGAAGAAGCCACCCTGCTTATAGGCGGCAGCAGTAATTCGTTAAAAGACCAGATAGCCGAGTTTCGGTCTAAATACCACAACCAAACCATTTGCGTAACCCGCGGTGAACACGGCGCCATAGTTTGGCACGATCATGAGTTTTACGAAAGCCCCGGCTGCCCCGTAAAAGTAGGCGACTCGGTAGGCGCCGGTGATGCCTTCCTGGCTACCTTTGTGGCCGGTTTAATGGCTAATCACCCCATGCAAATTGTAGTTGATAAAGCCTGCTCTGTAGGCGCATACGTAGCCAGCCAACGCGGCGCCAACCCGGTTTACCCATCAGCGTTGTTGAATAGCCTGGCGTATATATAAAATTCAAAAGTAAAAATTCAAAAACACTTGTAAGGCCGATAGTTAGAAACTGTTGGCCATTAATTTTTACCTGTTTTATTTTCAAATCAAGAATCTGCACATCTACAAATTGTCATACTTACCTAACAATTTGCTTTAATCCCTTAGCGCCAAAACTTTTCCTGAAAATTATCCGTTCCTTTATAGTACAGAAAGGACAAAATATGCGTGGTTTTGGATTTTCCAAGTTTAAACCCAACCAGATCCCTAAAGGCGGATTTGAAGAATTACTAAAATTATTTCTCGAATTGCTCAACTATACTTCGGGCGATGCGGGCGAAGCTTTGGCCTGGCTTAACGAACTTGATAAACAATATAACCTTACCAATGATGATTATGGTATGGGCGATTTTATTGATGAGTTGAAACAAAAGGGCTACCTGAGCGAAGACAGCCAAAGCGGTGGCTTTAATATCACATCTAAAACGGAGCAAAGCATCCGTCAGTCGGCATTGGAGGAGATTTTTGGCAAGCTTAAAAAATCGGGTAAGGGAAATCACCGTTCGCCACAATCAGGCCAGGGTGATGAAAAAAATGCCGAACGTCGCGAGTTTGAGTTTGGCGATAGTTTAGACCAGATAGATATGACGCAATCTATCCACAACGCCCAGGTAAATCACGGTATCGGCGATTTTATGATGACCGAGCGCGACCTGGAAGTAGAGGAAATGGACTACAAAACCCTTACTTCTACCGTGCTGATGATAGACATCTCCCATTCCATGATCCTATATGGCGAAGACAGGATAACGCCTGCCAAAAAGGTAGCCATGGCCCTGGCCGAACTTATCCGCACCAAATACCCTAAAGATACTTTGGATATTGTTGTGTTTGGCAACGATGCATGGCCTATAACCCTGCAGGATCTGCCTTATTTACAGGTTGGCCCATACCACACCAATACCTACGCAGGCTTAGAGCTGGCTACCGATTTACTGCGCCGCCGTAAAACGCACAACAAGCAAATTTTCATGATAACCGATGGTAAGCCCACCTGTTTAAAGGAGGGCACCAAGTATTATAAAAACAGCATAGGGCTGGATAGAAAAGTGGTTAACAAAACCCTTAACATGGCCGCCCAATGCAAGCGCCTAAAAATACCTATCACTACGTTTATGATTGCTAAAGACCCCTACCTGCAACAGTTTGTACGCCAGTTTACCGAAACAAACGGAGGCAAAGCATTTTACAGTTCACTGAACGGTTTAGGCGAATATATTTTTGAGGATTACATTAAAAATAGAAGAAAAACAGTAAGATGAGGCCCCCCGGCCCCCTAAAGGGGGAGCAGGAAAAAACAGCGGCTATCAACCTAAAAATTAATCGGAGGAATCAACTTCCTATCGAAGAAATCATAAAAAAGAATGAATAAATTATTAGATATTAAAACCATCGGTCAGCTTAAAAAAACTGCATATAAAAGCCGCTCGGTTAAAGATGAACTACGTGCCAACCTTATTGAACAACTTAAAAAACGCGAAGGTGGTTTTGAAGGCATTATAGGTTTTGAGGATACCGTAATTCCAGATCTGCAAACTGCTATTTTATCGCGCCATAATATTTTATTGCTGGGCTTACGCGGCCAGGCCAAAACCCGTATTGCCCGCCTGCTTATCAACCTGCTGGATGAATACGTGCCTTATATTGTAGGATCTGATCTGTTTGATGATCCTTATGCCCCAATTTCGTGGTACGGGCATAGCATTATCCAGGAAAAAGGCGACGATACCCCAATAGGCTGGATTCACCGCTCGGAGCGCTATACCGAAAAATTGGCTACGCCAGATGTTACCGTTGCCGACTTAATTGGCGATGTTGACCCGATAAAGGCAGCTACATTAAAACTAACTTACTCTGACGAAAGGGTTATCCACTTCGGCCTTATCCCACGTGCGCACCGCGGTATTTTTGTGATAAACGAACTGCCCGATCTGCAGGCCCGTATCCAGGTATCGTTATTTAATATTTTACAGGAAAGGGATATCCAGATCCGCGGTTTTAAACTGCGTTTGCCGTTAGATATCCAGTTTGTGTTTACTGCCAACCCCGAAGATTATACCAACCGTGGTTCGATAGTTACCCCGCTTAAAGACAGGATAGAAAGTCAGATATTAACCCATTACCCGCGTACGGTTGAGATAAGCAGGAAAATAACCCAGCAGGAAGCTTCGTTAACAGATGAACAGCGCAGCACTGTTGAGGCTGATGATTTGGTTAAAGACCTGGTTGAGCAAATTGCTTTCGAAGCACGCAACTCCGAGTATATCGACAAAAAATCGGGTGTATCTGCCCGTTTAACCATCTCGGCCTACGAAAATCTGATCAGCAATGCCGAGCGCCGCATGATCATGAACCATGAGCCAAACACCTTTGTGCGTATTACCGACTTTTTAGGCGTTATACCTGCCATTACCGGTAAAATTGAGCTGGTATACGAGGGCGAACTGGAAGGCCCCGGCAAAGTAGCTAACATATTGATAGGCAAAGCCATTAAAACTTTATTGCTAACTTTTTTCCCTGATCCCGAAAAAGCAAAAAAAGCAAAAGGTGTAAACCCTTATGCCAGCATCATTAACTGGTTTGGCGAAGGCAATAACCTTGCATTGGTTGATGACATGTCTTTTATAGATTATAAAAAAGAACTGAATGAAGTGGCAGGTTTAAAAGACCTGGTTAAAAAACAACATCCACGCCTGAGCGAAAATCAACAACTATTGTTGATGGAATTTGTGTTACACGGCTTATCAGAGTTTTCTCAATTAAATAAAGGTTTCCTCGATAACGGTTTCGCGTTTTCGGATATGTTTAACAGCCTGTTCAACCTTCAGCCGGATGAAGACGATATGGATTTAGATGACGACCGCTATTAATCGGTACCTTTGTAATAAATGACAGAACAGGCGCTTAATATCATATTGATCATCACCATACCATTACTGATAGATCTGTATGTATTACATGGCCTACGCGGAGCTTTCAAAAAATGGAAGCTGCTGCGCACTGCCGGTTTCGCGGCCGTTTACTGGGCAATTTGCATTATCATCATATGCGGGTTGCTTACCGGGGTTTACGTGCGCGAGGTTGGCTTAGGTATGCGCGCGGCAGGCTTGCTGGGGTTTTCCCTCATTTTTATAGGCAAACTTACCTTTTTACCGTTCCTGGTAATAGATGATATAAGGCGCCTGCGGCTATGGCGTAAAAACAGCCGTAAAAACCAAACTGCAGATAAGGCTATATTAATGCCCCCTAATACTATTCCCCGCTCCGAGTTTTTATTAAAAGCAGGGTTGTTAGCCGGGGCGGTACCTTTAGCGGCTATAAAAGTTAATATGCCCAAAGGTTTGTATGATTATCATGTACGTTATCAAACCCTATACCTGCCCAATTTACCAAAAGCTTTTGACGGCATTAAACTGGGGCAGATCTCTGATATTCACTCCGGTAGCTTTTACAACAAAAAAGCGGTATTAGGCGGCGTTGAAATGCTGTTGAAAGAAAAACCCGACCTTATATTTTTCACCGGCGACCTGGTTAACGGCGAAGCCAGCGAAATGGTAGATTACCAGGATATTTTTACCAAAGTAAAAGCCCCGCTGGGTGTTTACTCCTCTTTGGGCAATCATGATTATGGTGATTATGGCGACTGGCCCAATCCATTGGATAAAATAAAAAACCACCAGGACCTTATCCTCACCCACAAAAATATGGGCTGGGATCTGTTGTTGAATGAACACCGTCGCCTTAAAGTTGATGGTGAAGAAATAGGCATCCTGGGTATCGAAAACTGGGGCGAGTTTAGCCGCTTTCCCAAGTATGGCCGCATGGATCTGGCCACAAAAAACACCGATGACCTGCCTGTAAAACTATTATTATCTCATGACCCATCGCACTGGCGTGCAGAAGTGCTGCCTAAGTACCCGCAAATTGATGCAACCTTTGCCGGCCATACCCACGGCATGCAGTTTGGCGTGCGTACCGAAACTTTTCAATGGAGCCCAATAAAGTACATTTATAACGAGTGGGCGGGGCATTATCAACAAGGCTTGCAACAATTATATGTAAATGTGGGCTATGGCTTTGTTGGCTTGTATGGCAGGGTTGGAATATTACCGGAGATTACGATATTTACATTAAAAACCGGCCACGATCCTTTAGGCAAACGAACATAAAAGATCGACACAGGCAGATCATTATCAATGAAGAAAATATTTCAATCCGTTTTTGATTTTCTGCTGTTCAGTAATATCTTCATGTCGCTTTGCGCTGTGGCACAGGCATTGGTTACTTTTCAGCTTATTGGTTCTAAACCCGTTTTATCGGTACTGGGTTTGCTGTTTACCTCTACCCTGGGTATTTACAACTTTTGTATCCTCATCACCAAGCCTAAAAAGCCCGAAACATCGCCTTATAAACGCGTACGCTGGTTTTTTGCACATTACCGGCTAATGGTAACGTTTACCATCGTTTCGTTGCTCTCGCTCATCCCGCTGTTTTTTCTCATTACTACCGAATCAAAAATACTGCTCATCTTTTTGGGTGTTCTGTCATTTGGTTACAGCCTGCCCTTGTTTGCCGTGGGCGAACAAAAATTTGGGCTGCGCAATATACCCGGCTTAAAGCCATTTCTTATCACCCTGGTATGGACCATGAGCTGCGTGCTGTTCCCCATACTGGAGGCCATGCACTTCCATGCCGCAGATGTATCTATGCGTGATACCACCATACTAATTGCTAAGCGCTTTTTATTTATAGGAGCGCTTACTATCCCGTTTGACATCCGCGATTTGTTTGACGACCGCAAAATGGGTTTAAAAACCATACCCGTAGTTTGGGGCGAGAAAAATGCCTACCTGTTTTGCCAGGTATTGTTAGCCGGTTATGTGGTATTACTTTTCATTTTCAGAGATAACGGCTTTAACACAGATTTTTTTGCCTTAACCCTTACTGTAATTTTAACAGGCTGGCTCATCTTTAAATCGGCCTGGAAAAAAGACGAGTACTATTACTTCTTTTTTATGGATGGTGTGCTCATAGTACAATACCTGGTACTATTAGTTGCTAAACTCATTTTTAAGGGCCAATAATATGGCTGCCAATTTCAGCAACTCAGCGTGGTTTTATGATAGCCTCTCTCGTTTGGTTTACGGCAAGGCCATTGTAAATACACAGCTTTATTTATTAAGCTACATAAAACCCCACAACAAAATACTGATAGTTGGCGGCGGCACCGGCTGGATACTGGAAGAGCTCACCCGGCTTCACCCATCAGGCTTACAAATTACCTATGTTGAAGTAGCAGCAGGTATGATGGCCTTATCTCAAAAAAGAAACATAGGCAATAACCAGGTTACTTTTATAAATGATGCCATTGAAAATGTAACCCTCGTAGCCGATTTTAATGCAGCCATCACCCCTTTTTTGTTTGATAATTTTACAGAGCGTACCTTAAAAACAGTATTTGATCATATCCATTCACTATTAAAACCAGGCAGCCTTTGGCTCAATTGCGATTTTCAGCTCACCGGTAAATGGTGGCAGACTTTTCTGCTAAAAAGTATGTTTTTATTTTTTAGGTTAATCTGTGGGATTGAAGCGAGTAAACTACCCAAAATAACCGTTTGCTTCCATTCAAAACAGTATAACATTATTGGCGAAAAGTTTTTTTTTAGCGGATTTATTGTGGCGAGGGTATACGGCAGGTAATAGACTTATTCCTATACAAATCTAAAATTGTTATATTTGATTATGGAAAGATTGATGATACAAGTTCCGGAAAAAAAATCAAAATTAATAAAATCGCTCCTTAAAGAATTAGGTGTAATTATTGAAAATGATACTTTCAAACTTGCCTCCGAGCTAAACGCCATGATTAAACCCGGAAAAAAACCAACCATGGATGAGATTGTTGAGGAAGTACGCGCTGTTAGGGCAAAACGCTAATGCTTATTGTGCTTGATTGTAATATCTGGGTATCGCTCGCCTTAACACAACATTTAGATTTTATATCTTATCTACAAAAAATAAAGTTACAATAGCTACCTGCCGGGAGTTACAAGATGAACTTATAGATGTTCTGCTAAGACCAAAATTTAAAAAGTATTTCTCCGAAACTTATATCAAACAATTAATTCAGTTTTATAAGTTAACAACTAAGCCATTTGAAATAAATGAAATTATTAAAGTGGTAACCGACGAAAAAGACAATTACCTTTTTGCCTTATGCGAAACCGCAGCAGCAAACTTCTTTATTACCGGGGATAAACTTCTATTAAAGGTAAAATCATATAAAAACACCTTCGTTATTTCATTGGCCGAATTTAAAGTGATGCAAGGCAAATAACAGGCCCTATCCCCTTCGTTAGTGTTTATTAAAAATAAAGATGCCATTGCCCCACATCGGCAATGGCATCTTTAAGTAAATTCTAAATCCGAAATCGAAATTCCAAATTCCGAAACATCTTACCTACTGATTATATACAAACTTATACCCTATTCCCCTTACCGTTTGCAAGTACTGTGGCGAATCGGCATTGGTTTCTATTTTTTTACGGAGACGAACAATGTGCATATCCAGGGTACGCGTGTTTACATCGGCGTTGTAGCCCCAAACCTCCATCATTAATTCTTCGCGGTTTATAACCTTGTTTTTATTTTTCAGAAAGTATAACAATATGCGGTTTTCCAGTATGGTAAGCTCTATTTTACGACTATCCCTTATCAACAGGTGGGTGTTTGGCAAATGTTCCATATTGGCAAACTTATACGATTCTGCCTTTTCGCTGTTGAGGCTAAATTTTATCTTGTTATCAATCATCGCCACCAACACATCCATGTTAAACGGCTTGGTAATATAGTCTGATACACCAAAATTATAAGCCTCTATCTTATCAACATCCTGCGCTTTGGCAGTCATCATAATTACCAGTTTATCGTAACCCTGCTCGCGAATGTTACCACACACTTCCGATCCGGTTTTACCGGGCAGCATCCAGTCTAACAGTACAATATCGGGTTGTTCGGCCAATATCATGGCCTCCGCGTCTTCGCCATTATCGGCTTCCAAAACTTTGTAGCCTTCGGTTTGCAAACGTTCTGCAACCAAAAAACGCAGGTTTTCATCATCCTCAACCAGCGCGATCTTAATTTCTTTGTTCATAATTTAATTTTCGTTTGGAAGCGTAACTATAAATTCCGAGCCTTCATTAACCTTACTATTAACGGTAATATCTCCGTTCATAAAATTAACCAGTTCTTTACAAAATGCCAAACCTAATCCTACGCTTCCGTTTTGGTTATATTGATTCTCTATCCTGTAAAATTTCTTAAATACATTATGCTGTTCGCTTTTTGGTATCCCTATGCCTTTATCAATAAATGCAAACACCAGGTTTCCCTTTTTACGCGTTATATTAATACTCAATTCCTTCTTTTTAGGGTGCGAGTACTTGTAAGCGTTCTCCATCAGGTTTTGAAAAACACTGCCCAAAAGTACCGGATCTGTATAAAAATTATCCACCCCATCGGTGGTATATTTCAGCTTAAAGTCGGGATATTTAATTTTAAACGTATCAATATACCTGCCTACAAAATCGGCCACAACAATCTCTTCTTTTTTAATGTTGATGGATTTATTTTCGAGCTGGGTGAATGATAACAACTTGTTCATCAAATCGTTTAACTTATCTGCTTCTTCATCTAAAATTTTACCGTAGTGCTTGCGCTGCCGCTCGGTAAGTTCACCATCGCCCCGCAGGTTCGACCCGGCAATTTTTATTACGCTAACAGGGGTTTTAAACTCGTGGGTAAAATTGTTTATAAAATCGTACTGGAGTTTAAACAGTTTAATGTTCACATTAAGGTTACGGTATATGAGCCAGCCTATGGCCACCAAAAACAGCGTTATCACTAATACAGCGGCCCCGATGGGCATAAACCGGCGATTGGTCTCGGCAGTTAAATATCCCTGGTCTGAGCTGAAAAACAATTTATAATCAGAAAAAGCACCGGGGAACGATACCTCGGTTATCAACTTATTTCCCTCGCTATCGATAGGATCATATACTACCGGCTGTATAGATACATGCTGGTATAGTTCATGATGGGTGTTTTTCACCTTCAGCAAAAATGGATCGAGGTAAAAGGTCATCATGTTTTGCTTATACAGTTCTGCCGAAGCATTATGCTTAGCTAATTCCCGGTACACCTTTACATCTTGCCGGCGTAAAATATTGGAGTAGGTTATTTTGCTGGGCTTTACATCCCAAAAAGTTTTGTACAGCTCATCCTGGCTGGATACCCGAGTAGTATCCGAAAAAGCGATGTAGTTGCTCAGCTTCACAGCCATCTCCCTAAAATCCGATTCGTCGGCCGGGTGCACCTGCTTCGCACTTCCTACCTTACCTTTTTGTCGCCAAAACAGATACGTAGCTTTAAGCGATATGTTGAGGTTATTTTTACGCACGGTGATAGGTGTAGCGGGGCCTATCAGGGCATCATAAAAAACAACCCTTTTTACAAAAGTATAATCGTGAAACACCGATGCAGTGTATTTACCGGCCGAGGCCGAATCTAAAAAGCCCTGGTACGAGGTTATTTCGGGTATTTTGTTCTGAAAAAAATCATTATAGGGTTTAATGGTTTGCTCCAGCACTTCAATTTTTTTTGATGCAAACTCGTTTTCTACATATTTTGAAGTAAGATTATACGATATAAAAAGCGCCACAACAAACGTAATGGATATGAGCACCAGGAAGATGATGATCAGCGAAAAATTTTTTCGGTAAACGTTTTTTTGTGCCGGCATAACCGTTATGGTTTAACCCTCATGTTATTATCCAAAAACTTCTCTATCTCGGTATACATTTCAAGACGGTTATGTTCGCTCCTGAAATAGGCGCGTTCGTTAGGTTTTAAAAAGTACTTAACATCTACATCGTGTTTACGCAATTCGCGCACAAATTGGTTTAGCTCGCTGATGTTGGCACGCTGATCTTTAGCCCCCTGAAAAATAATAAGCGGCACTTTTATTTTATCGGTATGAAAAACCGGCGAAATAGCCCTAAACTGGTCGGCATCGGTTTCGGGATTACCCACCATCTCGTAGGTCATTTTCAGATATGGTTTAAAAAACGGAGGTGCATCTTTTATATAGGTAAAAAAGTTGATGAGCCCATACTGCACAACAGCGCAACTATACAATTCGGGATGAAAGGAAACACCGTACAAAGCCGAAAACCCGCCAAAACGACCGCCAAAAATGGCTATCTTTTTAGGGTTCGCTATCTTTTTATCAATAAGCCAATGTACGCCATCGGTTATATCATCCTGTATTTTACCACCTACCTGTTTGTAGCCCGCGCTTTTAAAAGCTTTACCATAGCCGGTTGACCCACGATAGTTAACCTGGAAAACGGCGTAACCTCTATTAGCCAAAAACTGCACCTGCTCATCGTACCCCCACGAATCGCGCCCCCATGGCCCATCATGTGGCATTACAACAACCGGCAGGTTTATTTTTTTACTGCCAAGTGGCATGGTTAAATACCCGTTTATTGTTAGCCCATCTTTTGCTTTATAGCTTATGGGCTGCATGGTACATAATTCTTCGGGTTTAAGCGAAGAATTATTATCGCCCAACTTGGTTAGTTTACGGGTACTTTTTTCAAAAAGATAGTACGATCCCGGGTTACGATCGGTATAGGTATTTAGTATAAACCTGTTCTCGGCGCTATCTCTCTCTACAACCCTTATTTCGGTGCCCTTTAGCATCCCTTGCAAAGTGCCGTACAAGCTTTCGATATCAGGTGCCAAAAAGTGTTTGTGTGGTTTAGCCTCATCCCAGCTTGCCAGTTCAAGCCGGTGCTTGTTTTTGGAGTACTCCACATTCATTATATCAGCGTTGTTGTTGCTAAAAATAATACGCTGTTCTTTACCATCTTCGGCATTAATCTCAACCAGGGCTGTTTTATCGCGGTTTACGTTTGATAGTGCGTAGAAATTATTTTTTACTCCGGTAAAAGCAATCGGCCTTACTGTATTTTTAAAATTATTCTGAATAATGGGCTTAAATGGTGTTTCATCATTCGGGCGGTACAAAATAGCCTCATCTACCCCATCTGATGATTTTACCAGCCGGATTTTGCCATCAGGGTCTGGAAACCACTCGGTTATATTACCGGGATTTATCAGGTACGGGCTCAGTTCGCCGGTTTTAATATTTAAACGGTAAACATCAAAGTTGGCCGGGTCGCGTTCGTTCATTCGTATAGTGATGATATCCGGCTGTTCCCTATTGCGATTTACCAGGTTTACCCTTACTTTTTCTAATGACAGAATGGTGCGTAGCTTTTGTGTAGCTACATCAAGGGCATACATTTTAAATCCATCATTGGCCACAATATCCTGGTTAAAAACCAGTTGATTATTGTAGGTCCAAAAGTAACCACCGCTTACCGGATAGTCTTCAAAAGACGTTTCCATACATTCGGTGCCATCTGCCAGCGATTGGATAAATAAATTCTGCTTATCCTTATACGGCTTTAAGTACGATATATATTTGCCATCGGGCGATATTTTGAAAGCACTTTTCTCGGGTGTTTTAAAAAAATCAACAATAGGGATCTGCTTAACATGATCCTTGCAAGAGCATATAACCGTAACAACGCCAATAAACACTAAAATCCTTAAACGGCTTAACATAGTAGTACTACCCCATTTTATTAATCAGGTTAAATTAGATAAATTTAGTTAACGTAATCAAAATGTCACTACAATTTTACCCTATGTTACCTTTATACGAATATTAACCCAAAACGGCCGTGGTATAAATATTATTTACTTATTTTTGATTAGATGAGGGCTTTTTTCGCAATTATTACGTTGTTTTTGCTGGGTACAACCGGCCTGTTTGCGCAAGATAATGAGTTGCAGCTGGCCATGCAATACAATGCCAACGGCGAAACCCCAAAAGCGCTCGAGATTTATCAGAAACTATACAAGCAAAACAACGAAACTTATTATTCGTACTATATAAATACCCTGCTTAGCCTTAAAAAATTTGATGAGGCCGAAAGCGTTACAAAAAAACTTGTACGCAAACATCCCGGGGTTAACCAGTACCAGATAACGCTGGGCAACATATACACCCAACAAGGCAACCTTGATAAAGCAAACGCCATTTACGACGATATGCTGAAAAATCTGCCTGCCGACCAAATGGAAATTGCCAACCTGGCCAATCAGTTTTACCAAAACGCTAACATAGACTACGCCATTAAAATATTTTTACAAGGCCGTAAGCAACTGAAAAACGACGACCTGTTTGCTTACGAACTTATAAACCTGTACCGTTTTAAACGCGACAAAGTATCGCTTACCGAAGAGTACCTTAACTTTCTACCCTCAAACCCTAATTTTATTACCCAGGCCGAAAGTAACTTTGCTACCATATTTGAAGGCGAGGCCGATTATGATTTATTGAAAGCCGCGCTTTTACGTCGTATCCAGAAAGATCCGCAACAGGCTATTTATCCGCAATTGCTTACCTGGCAATACATGCAGCAAAAGGAGTACGATCTGGCGCTTAACCAGGCATTGGCCCTTAGCAGACGGCAAAATGATGATGGAAACAGTGTTTATGAACTTTGCCGTACACTTACCACCAGCGAGGCTTACGATGCCGCCATTCGCGGGTACGAGTACCTGATTACCAAAGGCGTAAGTAGCCCGTTGTATATACCGGCAAAAATTGAGCTCATCAATACCAAAAACCTTAAAGTTACCACCGGCAAATACCTGCCCGCCGATCTGCTGAGCCTCGAACAGGATTACACAGCCCTGCTTACCGAGTTTGGCCGAAACAATAATACCGTGTTCGCCATGCAAAAACTGGCCAACCTTCAGGCCTTTAAACTGCACAAGCTTGATGATGCACAAAAACTATTAGAAAGTGCTATTGCCATTCCCAATATCCGCGCCGATCTGCTGGCCGATTGCAAGCTGGACCTTGGCGATGTTTACCTGCTAAATAGCCTACCCTGGGAAGCCACGCTGCTGTATAGCCAGGTAGAAAAAGATTTTCCGAACACCAGTGTAGCCCAGGATGCCAAATTCCGCAATGCTAAAATGGCTTACTATACCGGCGATTTTACCTGGGCCAAGGGCCAGCTGGATGTGTTAAAGGCCGCCACATCGCAGCTGATAGCCAACGATGCCCTCAATTTGCTGTTATTGATAAACGATAATATAGCCATTGACAGCTCTGGCGCCGCCCTTAAGATCTACGCCCGCGCCGATTTACAGATCTTTGCCGAGCAGCCCGCCAAAGCTTTGATGGCATTGGATAGCATCGATAAAAAATTCCCGGGAAATAGCCTGAGCGACGATATCCTAATGGCCAAATCGCGCATCCTTATCCAGCAAAAAAATTATGCGGATGCCGTGCCTTTGCTCAAAAAGATCTTCGACGATCACCCAACCGAGCTATGGGCCGATGATGCCGTTTTTATGTTGGGCGATATTTACGAGAACCGTCTCGACGATAAAGCTCAGGCCAAAATATGGTACCAAAAAATAATTACCGATTATCCCGGTAGCCTATGGATAAATGAAGCCCGTAAACGCTTCAGACTGTTAAGGGGCGATAAGGCGGATTCGTGATGGTTGGTTGGGTTAGATTAGGTTGGATTGAGTTGGTTAAGTTCGGAATGATGTAGCTAACTGATTTTATCATTTTAAATAGTTCAACTTAATCAACTTATTTAACCTAACCAACTAAATAACTACCTTTACAGCCACCATGATTGTATACAACGACACTATAATATTAGACGAAGCCATCCACCAAGAATGGCTTAAGTACATGAAAACTATTCATATACCGGCCGTTATGGCTACGGGACTTTTTAGTTCATACCGTATATTAACCGTAATTGATTCGCCAAACGAGGGGGTTACCTATTGCGTTCAGTACAATGCCGATAGTATCGAACATTTTCAGCAGTATTACATGAACCACCTGCACAAGTTACAAGCGGCACATCAACAAATGTTTGATGAAAAGTTTGTGATATTTAATACAGTGATGGAAGAGGTAGAGTAAATTCAATATACCTACGCCCACCGTCACCGTATTAAAAATACAAACTCAAAACTACTTAAATTCATAGATTAAAGCATTTAGCAAGTTATGTACAGCGCACAGTTTATAACAAATAAATGCTTATTTTAGTGTTAAACTTTATATCATGAATATACAGGCAGAGAAGTTAGATATTTTGCAAACCATTATAGGTACCAATGACGAAAGCTTGATTATGGATGTAAAAGCATTTTTATCGAACAGAAAAACTGATTGGTTTGACGAATTAAACGACGAACAACAGAAAGATGTATTGGAAGGCATCGCCCAGGCCGACCGTGGCGAAATTGTTCCACACGATGAAGTGCTAAAGATATTTGGAAAATGGGGCTTAAAATAGTCTGAACACCCAAAGCGGTTGAGACCTTCGGCAAAAGAATTGCATATCTGGAAGAACATTGGACAGATAAAGAAATATTTAACTTTATCAAACGAGTAAATGAATACTTAGAAACTTTGCAAACACAACCGTTAATGTTTCGAAAGTCATCAAAACTGAAGCACACACATATTGGTGTTATTATTAAACAGGTTTCGGTAGTATATCGGGTAAGATCCAAAAATCAAACCATCGAATTAATAGCATTTACTGACAATAGACAAAACCCAAGACGCCAAAATTATTAAACTGAATAAAAAAACTCCCGGCGTATTGCGATAATACTGAAAAATCACTTCATACTTAAAGAATTAAAAAGAGGCTGCATCAAAAATCATGACCAGCCTCTTTTTTACCCAGATACCTTCTTAAGTCTTCCTGATCAAGGAGTTACTTTTTCGGTGCCTGGCAAACACCGGGAGCTTTTTTGCTATTTGGTGATGAGGTTATAAAGTTCATCCAATTTAGGGGTGAGTACAATCTCTATCCTCCTGTTCTTTGTTCGGGCTTCATCTGTATTAGAAGCATCAATGGGCTGAAACTCGCCTTTGCCGGTAGCTGTTAACCTGTGCGGATCAATCATTTCCACCTCGGTGAGGTAACGGGTTACCGATGTGGCGCGCAGTACGCTCAAATCCCAGTTATCTTTTATCTGCCCAAGGTTTTTTACCTTTTTATCATCCGTATGGCCTTCAACTGCCATATTAATATCAGGTTCTTTGTTTAGCACCGCAGCCAATTGCTTAAGCGCTTCTTTACCTTTATCATCAATAACTATACTGCCCGAAGGAAACAGCAACTTATCTGTAAGCGATACATATACTTTACCATTACGAATATCAACCGTTAAGCCATTGGCCTGGAAACCAAGCAAGGCCTGCTGCAATTTGTTCTTTAAGGCATTGGTAGCTTCATCTCGTTTTTTCAGAATCTCTTCTACCTCTTTTAAACGTGCTTCACGTTTTCGCAGGTCGGCAGCCAGTTGGTTGGCTTTGCTCGCGGTAGCATCCAGGTTGCTGTTAAGCGTACTGTTGTTGCTGCGTAAATCGGCAATCTGACTATTCAGATCGGCAATTTTACGATGCAGGCGGCTGGTATCATTTTGCAGGCGCGAAAGTTCTTCTTCCAAATTGCCCGTACGGGTACTTAACGAATCGCGCTGGGCTACTAAAGAGCGGTATTCTTTAGGTGACAATATTTTGCACGAGCTAATGGCAACACAAATGGTGGCAATTAATAACAGATATTTAATTTTCATGGAATAAATTATAGGGTTGATAAATTTTAAGCGAGCGCGTTTTTAAGGAAAACATTTAGCGGGTATATTTTGCTGCAAATATCGGCAACTAATTGTACAGCGCCTTCCCGGGTAATTTCTTCGTCGGTTAGTTTATGCCAGCCTACAAAGCTTTTAAGTTTCAGCAGGTCGATATTCTCATTTTTGGCGCTATATTCCCTCGGTACAGATTTGAGTTGTTCCTGTTTTCTAAATTCGCCAAATAATTTCACAAAGGCTTTATCGTCAATTATCTGTTTCAGTTCCGAAGCATTGTAATCAATTTCCTGCCTGATAATCTTCAAATTGGCGGCCTCGGGCATCCAGTAGCCACCGCCAATAAAAGAGTTGCCGGGCTGTATCTGTAAATAAAACTCCACCGTGCCCGCCTTTAAGCCGGTTGATGGGATATTTACACCAAAGTTATTTTTATACGGTGTTTTATCTTTGCTAAAACGAATATCGCGGTAAATGCGCATCACCCGCTTCTTGGGGTCCATGGTTTCATCAATGGCAGGGTCGATATTTTGCAGTTTGGTAAGCAGCTGACCGGTAAAATCAATTACGTTTTCGCGGGCAATATCGTACCGCCCTCTGTTGGCCAAAAACCATTCGCGGTTATTATTATCGGCCAGATCTTTTAAAAATTCAAGACTTTCCTGGTAAATCATCGGTATCTAAATAAGCCTGGTAATGTATCTTGGGCGACAGCCAGTACAGCAAAAGCACCCGCGAATATCTGAAATTTATGGGTGCCAGTACCAGGCAGCCTAAAATTATAACACCAAGGTATAACCACGGCGAATCGGCATTGTGTGTAACTGTGTATGTGAGCCAGGCCAAGCCCAATGCCTCAAATACATTAAGCGCGTAACTTACGTACATAGCTGCATAAAAATAGCCTGGCTCAATCTCAAAATACAAATTACAACGGGGACAATTGAGATTTATTTTGTTCGAAAAACTATAAGCCCCACCCTGAAACATATTCCCTCTGCGGCATCGCGGGCATTTACAATGCAACATTGCCCATGACTTTGACGTTTCCGGCATGACTAATATTTATAGATAAAATTGGGAGAGACCTAGTTCAGGTTCAATTTTTCCTGGCGCATATCGTTAAGATTAACATTTTTGCGACGATAGTTTTTGTACCAGATATAGCCCCCTGCCGCTACAGCGATATAGGGAGCACCCAGCAAAAACAGAATACCTCTATTAAGGCCTTTAGCCGCGTTACCGCCACTTTTTGTATTGGTTTCAACTGTGGCAGCACATTGCGCGCATTGCGCCTTTACGGGCAGCTTAACGCACACCAACAACCCAAGGGCCATTACGAAAAGAATAATTTTTGACACTCGTTTCATAGCAACAAATTTAAGTAATAATTAGTTAGAAATGGAATTTCTATAAACCCGGTTATTTCTACTAACCACAGTTTAGTTCTGATTCATACAAATGCGATAGGGATGGAAATGGATACCGGCCAACGCGCGTAATGCCTGCAGGCGTATAAATGGACAGCCCGGGCCGCAGGCATCGCCTTTATTACCCTTTAAAAATGATAATAAGGTTTTATCATTAAATAAACTATAACACCGGTTACCGTTACAAACAACCATATAGGGAAAGTGAACCTAACCAGTTTGCGGTGTTTCTCTACCTGCATTTGCAAACCGCGATAAAAGCTTAGCAATATTAGAGGCAAAACACCGGCTGCCAATACAATATGCGGTATTAATATAGATAAATACAGTGTACGCATCCCCCCCACCGCTGCGCGTTCCGAATCGGAAAGGATGCCATCAAAGTTGGCATCGCCGTAAAATGTATCGTTACGCATGAGGTAATGGAAAAGTATGTACGATACCAAAAAGGTAGATGACAGGCAAAAAGTAATAATATTAAGCTTTTTATGAACAGCTATATTACCCTGTTTAATGTAGTATAGTGATGTAAGCAGCAACACGGTGCAGGTTCCGTTTAGCACAGCGTTTAACATGGGCAGGTATGGCGTAAACGCCGGGGCTACAGCCGGCCCGGGGATGAGGTGCCTGTTTAATATAACTACAACAGCTATTACAAATATGGTAACGGCCGCTACAAAACGAAGTATAAATTTATCGGTCATATCAATTAGTGTTTAAGTTAAAAGTACTCAACCTCAACTGCTTCCTTCACTATATAAATAGCATTAGTAAAGAGCTTTGTCAACTTTGCGCAGCTCTTCGGCAATCAGTACTTTAATTTCGTCGTTCAGGCGGTTTACATCGGTGGTGTTGGCGCCGGAGTAATATCCACGGATGTGTTTATCCTGATCTATAAGAACGAGCTTATCGCTGTATATAAAATCGTCTTTACCGGCTTGCAGGGCATCAACCAAAAAACCTTTACGGGCAAGGCCATAAACAGCCGTGGTATCCCCACTTAAAAACACCCAGCGGTTTGATTCGGGCTTATAGCTTTGCAGGTACTTTTTAAGCACATCGGGCGTATCCCGATCAGGATCTACCGTGATGGAGGTAAAATACACCATCTTGTTTTTCCAATAAGTGCCTACCAAATAACTAAGATTATTATTAATGGTAGTACAAACGGTTGGGCAATGGGTATAAAAAAAGTTGGCTACAAAAATCTTCCCTTTAAGGTTGCCTTCGGTAAAAGGTTTACCATCCTGATCGGTTAGTTTAAACGCAGGAAGCTTAAAGTAGTTGGTATCGGGTATATCCTTACCGTGAAACCTGTGTGAGGTTTTGGCTACCTCTTTGGGGCCGAAGAAAGGAAGCGGCTTATAGCGGTTTTTACCTTGAACGGTTAGTAAATAATACAAAAATCCTGGTACTGCTAATATGAGCACCAGGACTGCAATTTTTTTCCAGATGGCTGTCTTCATTACCCCCGTAGTGTAATCCAGTGGTGGCTTTCGTTAGTAAGTACCAGGATTAAACCGATTATAAATAATATTGGAACAATGATAGCCAAAGCCAATCCTACTTTCTCAAACTTTAAGTGCATAAAATAAGCTACGATAAAGAATGCTTTTAACAATGTTAAGAGTATATATACTGGATTTGCAATTCTAAGATAATCCGGATGCCCTGGCACAATTACCAATGCAATAATAAATTCAATCCCTGTAATAATTGACAGTACAAGAGCTATTTGCCAAATCTTCTTCTTGGTCATTCCTTCGTGTTCACCATCGTGGTGAACTTCGTGTGATTCTGCTGACATATATAATATTTTAAACTAAGTAAAAGAAAGTAAACACAAATACCCAAACCAAATCTACAAAGTGCCAGTATAAACCAACTTTTTCAACCATTAAATAGCTACCACGGTTTTCGTAAGTACCTTTTAATACGTTAACTGTTATGATGATATTAATGATAACACCTGTAAATACGTGGAAACCATGGAAACCGGTAATGGTGAAAAACAAATTGGCAAATTCCTGAGCCGTCAAATGTCTTGATGCATCGGTGGCTAACGAACTCACATTAAAAAATTCTTTTAATGCTTCATGAGTGGGCGTACTTCCCCACCAGAAACCTTCGTGATGTAAGTGGCTCCACTCTAAGGCCTGGCAACCCAGGAATAAGAAACCACCTACTATAGTGCCTATCATCCACCAAAATACTTCCTTTTTGGCGTTACGATGACCAGCCTCTACAGCTAATACCATTGTAACCGAACTTAAGATAAGAATGAAAGTCATAATACCTACGAAAACCAACGGCGCACCGTGATCTATCATACCTGGTACCGATTGGAAAACTTTATCTGCCGCCGGCCATACACTTGCGCTGAAACGCAATGCACCGTACGAAATTAGTAATGATGAAAAGGTAAATGCATCCGAAAGGAGAAAAAACCACATCATAATTTTTCCGTACTCTACATTGAAGGGAGATCTCCCTCCCGACCACGGAGTTGTTTTTACTTCATCAATTTGTGATACTGCTGTACTCATCTGTACTTAAAATAATGGTGTGTTAATTTTGGTTCAAAAGTAAAAAAACATACAGATAAATCCATATAATTCCGAGAAAATGCCAAAAAATAGAAGTCATTTGCATTTTATACAGGTTACGTGCCTGCGGAACTTTTCTGTATGTGCCCCAAAGGGTGCTTAGTAATAATAATATAGCCGCAATTATGTGTAATAAATGCGAGCCTGTAAATATATAAAGAAAAGAACGGGATGCGTTTGGATCTGTTAAATACACATTCATTTTGTAGGTTAATACACTCCAGGCATAAACCTGAATGACAAAAAACGCTACGCCCAATGCAAATGTTAACCAAAGGTATAATTGTTGCGCACCTATTTGTGATCTTTTAACCGCCCTTTGGGCCAAAAACAAGGTACCGCTGCTTAATATAATAACCGCGGTGCTGTACATAAACGCGCTGGGCATAATAACGTTTAGCCCATGCCCTTTACCCCCGCTGTAAACAATAAAACCGCTTGTTAAAGCTGCAAAAAACATAAACGATGTGAATATAAAGATCCACATGTTGAATTTTTTGGGTTCAAAATCAAGTCTGTCAGGATTTTTCTGAATCGATGCCATCATTACTTTCACTTTCCTATAAAATCAAATAAAAACATTAGCTGCACTATTGGCAAATACATAAACGACCCAAACATCAGTTTACGGGCTGCTTCTACTTGCTGCGTGCGTAACAGGTTATAAGCCTGGTATAAAAATATTATGCTACAGATTAATGATACGGCTCCTACATAGTAACCACCGTAGCCGTAAATAGTTGGCAATAAACTTACCGGCACCAATATCAATGTAAATATAAAGGTAATTACCGCACTTCCTAAATTACGGTTCCCGGTAGGCAACAGCCTGAAACCAGCCAGCTTATAATCATCATCTAACACCCAGGCAATTGCCCAAAAATGCGGAAACTGCCATACAAACTGAATGCCGAATAAAATCAATGCGATCTCGTCAATACGGCCATGTTGTTGCGCGGCTACATAACCAATAAGCGGTGGCAACGCACCTGGTATAGCGCCCACAAATACAGCAATTGGCGATTTGCGCTTTAATGGCGTATAAACAAAGGCGTATAGTAATATCGAAAATACCGATAATAGCCCCGTTAACAGGTTAAGACTACCCAACAGGTAAGTACCTGCCATACCCATCCCCAGGCTTAAAACCAGCGCCTGTCCGTTGGTCATTTTGCCCGATGGAAGCGGTCGATCCATAGTACGTTTCATCAGTTTGTCCAGGTCTTTTTCGATGATCTCGTTAAAGCCGTTGGCTGCAGATGTTACCAAAAAGCCCCCAATAATAAGTTTAACCCAGTTTAACCAGTTAATACCGTTTACCCAGTGGGCATGGTTATTAGCCATACTGCCTATTAAAAATGATATAGAGGCCGAAAAGGTTACCAAAAAGGTAAGCCTCAATTTAATCAGTTTCGAATAATCACTCCATTTCATTTGCTTAGCCCCCTAACATTAACCGACTGGTGTAAATTCAACAGCAAATAAAACTGCGCGCCAAATATTAAACTTGCCAATAAAATATGAGCGGCCTGGGCCACCGGCGGCAGTGCCCAATATGATAATAGTATACCTGTAACAATTTGCAGCATGATCATTAAAAAATTAAAGCTCATTAGCTGCTGATGGATAGAATGCCTGTTAAAACGCTTACGTACCAATGCATACAAAGCCACATTTATAATAAACACCAAAATAGCCATATCGCGGTGATGGGTAAATATCTCGCCGGCGTTCTTTATCCAATTATCGCGGTAACCACCCTGAAAATGTGTTGCAACCGCATCTATTTTCTCGCGCACCTCGGTACCAAAGGTTATCTGCAGAACGCTCAACGCTAAAGCAATTAAGGTGATAATATAAATTGCCGGGCTGGTATTTAACTTATTGTTACCGTAAACCCGGGCCAAATGATAGGTATAAATGCACAAAGCCAAAATAGCCAAAGCCAACAGCATGTGTACGGTAACTATCCACGCCACTAAATTAGTTGATACTACTATGGAGCCCAACCATGCCTGAAAAGCGATGAGCACCAGGTTAAATAAGCTTAACAAGGGTATCCGCTTATCCATTTTCCAATAACTAAAGGCGTAAATGGTAGACGCCAGCAGAAACAAACCTGTTATTTCGCCTATCAGGCGGTTAACGTATTCCGTCCAGGTTTTGCCGGCATTAAAGTCTTCGGGGATCAAAATCGACCTGTCTTCGCGGATTCTTTTAGCAAGATCTGAAAAACCGAAAAGATCGAGTGCATTTGCAAAGCGTTGATTTTTGGCAAAGCGCTGATCAACATATTTTTGCTTGTAGTCTTTTGGCAAATCGTTAATACTAGTTGGCGGTATGTACCTGCCCAGGCATTTAGGCCAATCGGGGCATCCCATTCCAGAACCAGTACTGCGTACAACGCCACCTGCAAGTATCAAAACAAAAAGAAGAACGATTGTTGTGAGGCCTATCTTTTGAAATCGTTTATTGGATGCGGCTATGCTCATTTATCAATTTGATGATCTGAGAATTTGAGAATTTGAAGATTGGTGTTTTCAAATTTTCAAATTCTCAAATTTTCAAATTAGAAAGTTATTTTACTTTTTCTTCGGCTTTCAGCGTACTTTTAAATCTATTCAGTTCGGCCAAACCAGCTGGATTATCTTCAAAATCGTGTGGAAGATTAGAGCTCATGGTTTGTGAAAAAGGAACCGTTTGCGGGATAAAATCCTCCTCTGCACCTGGCTTGCTATAATCATATGGCCAACGATAAACAGTTGGGATCTCTCCAGGCCAGTTACCATGTAAGTGCTCTACCGGTGTAGTCCACTCCAGGGTATTTGATTCCCATGGATTTTGCGTGGTTTTTTTACCTGCAAAAATAGATACCACAAAGTTATACAGGAATGCAACCTGTGCTAAAGCTGCCATGATAGCTGCCCATGTAATAAATGTATTGATGGTTAACCATTTTTGCATCGAAGCAAACTCGGTAAACGCGTAGTAACGACGAGGAACACCATCCAGACCCATAAAGTGCATTGGGAAGAATACCAGGTAAGCACCGATGAAAGTTAACCAAAAGTGCAGGTAACCCAATTTCTCATCCATTAGTCTACCAAACATTTTAGGGAACCAATGGTAAACACCGGCAAGCATACCAAATATAGCTGCCGAACCCATTACCAGGTGGAAGTGGGCAACAACAAAATAAGTATCGTGTAAGTTGATATCAAGCGCAGCATTACCCAGGAAGATACCTGTTAAACCACCCGAGATAAAGAACGAAACCATCCCGATAGCAAACAGCATAGCAGGTGTAAACCTGATGTTACCGCGCCACAGTGTTGCCAGCCAGTTAAATGTTTTTACAGCCGATGGAACCGCGATGATTAGTGTAGTGATCATAAACACACCACCCAAAAACGGATTCATACCGGTTACAAACATGTGGTGACCCCACACTATAAATGATAATACAGTGATACCGATAAGTGAGTAAACCATTGCATGGTAACCAAAGATTGGTTTACGTGAGTTTACAGACATAATCTCTGACGAGATACCCATCGCAGGCATAATTACAATGTAAACTTCGGGGTGACCCAAGAACCAGAATAAGTGCTGGAACAGGATTGGGCTACCACCTTCATAAGGTTGTTGTACACCGTTCAATACAATATCAGATAAATAGAAGCTGGTACCAAAGCTACGGTCAAATATCAGCAATACAACACCCGCAACAAGTACAGGGAATGCAAGGATACCTAATACAGCGGTAAGGAACAAAGCCCAGATAGTTAAAGGCATTTTCCAAAGATCCATACCTTTTGTACGCATGTTTAATATTGTACTTACGTAGTTGATACCACCCATTAATGATGATGCAACAAACAGTACCATACTGATCAACCACAAGGTCATACCTTCACCAGAACCCGGCATCGCTTTTGGCAACGCAGATAGTGGTGGGTAAATTGTCCAGCCACCGCTGGCCGGGCCGCTTTGTACAAAAAATGAGGATAACATAACCACACTGGCCAAAAAGAAGAACCAATACGATAGCATGTTCATGAAAGGCGAAGCCATATCACGTGCACCAATTTGCAATGGGATCAATAAGTTGGCAAAGGTACCGCTTAAACCGGCTGTTAACACAAAGAACACCATGATGGTACCGTGAATGGTAACCAACGACAGGTAAAACTCTGTACTGATACGTCCGTTAGGTGCAAAGTGACCCAGTAAAGTAGTTAGTAAAGGAAAAGTTTTATCAGGGTAAGCAAGCTGAATCCTGAAAAGAATGGATAAAATCATTGCGATAACCGCCATAGTAATACCTGTTATCAGGAATTGCTTGCCGATCATCTTATGGTCCATGCTAAATATGTATTTAGACACGAAAGTTTCGTTATGGTGGTGTTCGTGACCGTGCTCGTCGTGATGTGCTACTCCGTGATCGTGAACTGCTACTGTTGACATAATCGCTTATCTTATATTAATTATTTAACGCTAACCTATTTTGAGACACTGTTTTTTGCGGTTCCGCAGCTGCGAAATGCAATTCCTTCCTTAAACCATCTGTTAAGTAAGGTTTTTGGTGTAATAACCATGTCTGGTATTCGGCTTCAGTTACCACACGTACAACTTTTTGCATGTTGTAGTGCCCGCCGCCGCATATTTTGTTACAGTACACTAAGTACTCAAATGTAGGGTCGTTTAACCTGCTGCGCATTTGCGCAGTCGTAATAGTTGGGGTAAATTTAAAAAAGGTAGGTAATCCGGGTACCGCGTTAAGCTGAACCCTGAAGTGTGGCATATAAACGCTATGGATAACATCCTGGGCCTCTATGTTTAACCTAATAGCTTTATTAACCGGCAAGTACATGGTATCGGCCGAAAGATCATCAAAACTACTTTTCTTGGTAAAATCAACACCCAGTTTATTTGAAGCTGTTGTAAGCTTAAAGTTTTTAGGACCCAATTTACCATCTTTACCAGGGTAACGTAATTCCCATGCAAACTGATGGCCGGTAATATCTATATTAATATCGCCTTTTACCTGTTGCGTATCCATAATTGACTGCCAGGTAAAAAACCCAAACACCACCAGGATAGTTAATACAACAGCAGGTACAATAGTCCAGATCTTTTCAATGGTATTATCGTGCGGAAGGAAATGTGCACGACGTTTATCAGAGTGACGGTATTTAAACAAAAAGCCAAACAGCAATATCTGGGTAACAAAGAAAACGAACATGGTTAATACCGTAGTAAGGGTAAACATCTCGTCAACTTTAACACCATGTACAGACGCAGCCTCTGGTAAGGTCATGCTGCCCTGAACAGTAAATGACCAGTAAGCACCATATAAACCTGCCAAAAGGAAAACAAGGCAGATAACGCCCATTACATTGTTCCATTTAAGGCCTTTTTTACCCTGAATTTTAAGGCTCAGATCGTAGATCTTTAAAATTTTGCCTACTGCGGCTATACCAAGGCATATCAGGAAAAATAGCAGCACATAATAGGCAACGCCCGTCCAGTTAACCTGGTTGGCATCTTCGCCCGCACCGGTTGCGCCTGGTGTTGTTTGCGCCATCAGCAGGTTTGTGCCAAAAAGCATAAACGCCGCGAAAAACGATAGTATAGTTTTAGAATTTATTAATTTTTTGAATGCCATTTTAATGTTTGTTTGGTATTCTGTATTTGATGCAAAAATAACAATTATTATATGTGATGATGAAGGCTCTCCTGTAAGAATGGATGATTTTTAGGGATGGTAGATTTGAATCTGCTCAAAGCGTTCATCACCAAAAATACAAACAGACCTGCAAAACCTGCAAAAACACCTAACTCAATAGGACCAATTTCTAAATACCATTCTTTTTGAGGGCCTACAGTACCTGGCATTATCATTACAAAATAATCAAGCCAATGGCCGCAGATTAAAATGATACAGGTAGCTTTTAACACAGTGGTGCTACGCTTAGAGTCGCGTGACATAATGATCAGCAAAGGCGCCAAAAAGTTAATCACAATGTTTAACCAAAACCATGGTTTAAACTCGGGCTCCCACCTTCTTAAGAAGTAAACAGACTCCTCGGGTATGTTAGCGTAGTACACCAGTAAAAACTGGGCAAACCAAACGTAGGTCCAAAATATAGAAAAGCCGAACATCAGCTGTCCTAAGCTATGCAGGTGATCTTGAGTTACCCACTTCATATATCCACCTTGCCTTAAATAAATAAGCGTAAGTGTTATTATAGACAGGCAGCTTACCCACATGGCAGCAAAGTTATACCAACCAAACATAGTTGAAAACCAATGAGCTTCCAGTGACATAATTACATCAAAAGAAAACAATGGAGTGGTAAAACCAAATATTACCAGGAATGCTGCAGAAACGGTAAAACTTTTGCTGTAATAGAAAACCGTACCCAGCTCATCTTCTGTTTCTGAATACTTATTTAATAACCAACCGAAAAACGAGTAAGCGGCAAGATAACCTACCATACGGATAAGATAGAAGGTCTCGTTTAAATAACCCGATTTACCGGCAATAATTGCGTTATAGTTAGCGTTGCCGGGTACAGTAACCCCTTTAATAGCCCATAATTTGTATAAATAAGGTGCAACAACCTGTTTGCCCTCTATATCTGTATTATGGGTAAGAGATAAACCCGCAACAATAATAACTAATAAAATAATGCCTGCTATTGGCAATACCTTTCCGAAAGCCTGTGGTACACGTAGTAACGATGCAGACCATCCTGCCTGCGATACATACTGCAATGCACAGAAAAATACCCCGGCCATACAAACACATGCGAAGTAATAACCCATTAGCAATAAATTTGCAAATGTACGTTCGCCATCCATTAAAAACCCGATAACTATGGTTATAACCCCGATCGCTATTGCAGCGAGGCTAAGTGTTTTTACCTTACCGGTAAATTCAAATTGCTCGTCAAAACTATTATGAGTGCTCATTCAATTTTATTCTTATAAAGTTTGTAAATGGTGAACATACATGATCACTTTCCAACGCTCTTCGGGATTTAACTGTGAAGCATATGACCCCATAGCATTTACACCGTAAGTAATTGTATGATAAATTTTACCGTCTGTTAAATCTTTCATAGCGCCACCGCGTGATGATTGCCCTTTTGAATATGATGGCGGAGGTGGGTATCCATGTTGAACCACTAAACCATCACCCTGCCCACTTAAACCATGGCATGGTGAGCAAAAATGGGCAAACAGTAATTTACCATCTGCATAATTTGCCTGAGTTTGCGCAATTACAGTTTTAACCTCTACGCTTGCCAGCTCATAGCCATCTTTGGTGTTTGGATAATCAAACTTGGTAAAGCCTACAGGTATAGTACCTGCCGGTGGTACCTGCGCGGTTTTACCATCCTTAAAGTTATCGTTCCTTTGATCCGGATCGTAAGCGATGTGCTCATACATGTTAGGCGCATATTCCCAACCCGTGCTTCTTTTATCTTTGCATGATGTTATAAGTATCGAAGCAGCGATAATGATAACTATTGTTCCTAATAATCTAAATTTATTCATAGCTAACATATTTTCTGTCGTTATGCTTAACTTCTACAGCTCCTGCTTCTTTTAATATATCGGTTATATCAGCGTGTGGCGTATTACCTTTAGCGTCAATGGCGATAACAAATTTATCGTTGGTAGCGCGCAAATCCATTACTCTTGGTGCACGTCCCGGGAAAAGGTGCGTGGCAAAAAAGAAAGTAAATGTCATACCAAACGATGTCCATAGTACCGTCCACTCAAAAGTTACCGGTACAAAATTTGGGATAGGGAAAAAGTTTTTACCACCTATGTTCATTGGCCAGTCATGGGTGAGCATATAATAAACCATGCTGAACATGATACTACCTCCTAAACAGCCAAACATAAATGCTGCGTAACCTAAACGTGAATCCTTTATGCCCAATTTAGCATCAATACCATGGATAGGACAAGGAGAATAAACATCATAAATAGGTACGCTATTTTTCTGTAGCTTATCAATCCCGTGCATCAGATCATCGGGATCATCAAAAATGCCTAATATATATTTTGTACTGCTCATTTGTTATTGTACTTTTTCGTATTCGGATTGGTCAACACTATCAAACTTGATCAACGACTGTTTGTAGAAATCTACATCGGCCTCGTTCAGATGGCCTGCGTCAATTAATTTTTTCTTGGCTTGCTCACTTGAAGTTTTCAGGATAAGTTTCACTTCGGCCATTGCAACCGCAGGTAGTACCCTGATAAATAAAAGGAACATGGTAAAGAATAAACCTATCGAACCTACAAACACACCTACATCAACCCAGGTAGGATAAAACATAGCCCAGCTTGAAGGGATATAGTCGCGGTGTAATGATACAACGATGATCACAAAACGCTCAAACCACATACCTACGTTTACTACCAAAGATAGTACCCATGAAATAGCGATGTTGGTACGTATTTTTTTAGACCACATTAACTGCGTCATTAACACGTTACAGCCATACATCATACAACCTGCCCACCAGTACGGACCAACAAACCTGTTTAAGAATGTATACTGCTCATATTCGCCACCAGAGTAGTAAGCGATAAAGAACTCTGTAAGGTAAGCTACACCTACAATTGAACCGGTTACAAGAATGATCTTATTCATCGATTCGATGTGAAACATCGTGATGTAGTTTTCAAGGCCTAATACTTTCCTGGTAACCAGCAATAGTGTTTGTACCATCGCGAAACCAGAGAAGATAGCTCCCGCAACGAAATATGGAGGGAAGATAGTAGTATGCCATCCTGGTTCCAGTGATGTTGCAAAGTCCATTGATACAATGGTGTGCACGGATAATACCAGTGGCGTTGAGACACCTGCCAAAATCAATGACACAGTCTCGAAACGTTGCCAGGTTTTAACAGAGCCGGTCCATCCGAATGACAGTACTGAATAGATACGACGACGAACACCTGTAGCACGGTCACGGATGGTAGCGATATCGGGCAATAAACCTGTATACCAGAACACCAATGAAACCGAGAAGTAAGTTGAGATCGCAAATACGTCCCAGATAAGCGGAGAGTTCCAGTTTACCCATAACGATCCGTATTGATTTGGTAAAGGCAATGAGTAAACAGCCATCCATGGACGGCCCATGTGAGCACCGATATAGGTGGCGGCACAAATTACCGCGAAGATGGTCATCGCCTCGGCCGATCTGTTAATGGAGTTTCGCCAGTTTTGACGGAACAAGAGTAAAACGGCTGATATAAGCGTACCAGCGTGACCGATACCTACCCACCATACGAAACCGGTAATATCCCAGGCCCATCCTACTGTTTTGTTTAATCCCCATGACCCAATTCCGAACCAGAATGTATAGCTTATAGAAACTACCCAAAGCATGGCACCCAATGAGGCAACACTAAAACCTATCCACCAGGCCTTACCTGGCATATTCTCCACGGGGCGCAACACATCGTCAGTTATCTGACCGTAGGTGACATTTTTACCCGTAATTAACGGCTCCCTTATTATTGATTCACTATGAGATGACATATATTTTAATATCTGTATACAAAAATTTTAAGCCTCTAATTCGTTTAGATTTCTAACCTTAACCTGGTAACCTATACCTGGCTGTACGTTTAACTCTTCGAGTACGTAATAAGTTCTTTCGCTTTGTAACGCTTTGTAAACTTCAGAAGTTTTGTCGTTTCTGTTACCAAATACAATTGCGTTTGCAGAACATGTTTGCTGGCAGGCCACCTGGATCTCGCCGTCTTTAAGTGGACGTTTTTCGATCTTGGCTTTCAATTTACCGGCTTGGATACGTTGCACACACATAGAGCATTTTTCCATTACCCCACGGAAACGTGTAGTAACATCCGGGTTTAATACCAGTTGTGTATGTTCGTTATTAAGGTAGTTATCAAAACGAGAGTCGTTCCAATAGTTAAACCAGTTAAAGCGACGTACTTTGTAAGGGCAGTTATTTGCACAATAACGTGTACCAATACAACGGTTATAAGCCATCTGGTTTAAACCTTCTGATGAGTGTACGGTTGCTAATACCGGGCAAACTGTTTCGCAAGGAGCGTGATCACAGTGCTGGCACAGCATTGGCTGATGCACTACAGATACGTTATCGAAATTGGTAAGTTTAGCAATTTCATCTTCTTTGGTTACCGCTTTTTCGCTTTCACCATTATCGTTGTAGCTATAATAACGATCTATACGTATCCAGTGCATTTCGCGACGACGTTTAACTTCGTCTTTACCTACAACAGGGATATTGTTTTCGGCGCTACAAGCTACAATACAGGCACCACAACCGGTACAGGCATTAAGGTCGATAGCCATAACCCAGTCGTAAACCGGACGATCATGATCATCCCAAAGGCTTTCTTTGTTATAATCTTTATGCTCGCCCTCGTTACCGCTACCGGCAGCCGGGTTCTTTTTATATGCTGTAAATGATGCTTCACGGATAACACTTCTACCTTCGTAAGAGTGGTGAGTTTGTGTTTGGGCAAGTGTTGATATTCTGCCGGTTTTAGCAAAACTCTTAATTATAGCTGTAGTTTGGAATGTTCCGTTACGGTAGCTATAGAAAGGGAATGCGTTTTCGCCTACATTATTACCAACCGGGCCAGCACTTTGACGGCCGTAACCAACAGCGATAGAAATAGTACCCTGCGCCTGGCCTGGTTGTGCCAAAACTGGTAGTTCAACGGTATAACCGTTAGCTTCTATCTTAATTACATCACCTTCTTCATACTTCAATTTCTGAATATCGGCAATTGACATTGCTGCAAAGTTATCCCAGGTAACTTTAGAAACCGGATCTGGCAACTCCTGTAACCACGGGTTGTTGGCACGCTTGCCATCGCCCATTGCAACAGATTGATAAACCTGTAACTCAAAGCTATCACCCGATACCAGGCTGTTGCTATGATCAATAATTGTTTGTGCTACCGCATTTAAATCGTGGCTAAAAGTATAGCTGGTTGCTGCAACAGGCGCTGTTTTAATCATACCTGTTTGCAATAGGGTTTCCCAGCCTTTTTGGCCAGATAAACCCGCTTTTGCTAATAAGCCTTTATCCCAGTTGTTACGTACGTAAGTGTAGTAATCTTTAACCGGATTTTCGCCCCATACCAGTAAGCTATGCTCGGCCTGGCGGGTGTTATAAACAGGGTTGATAGTTGGCTGCACTACGGTGTAGTAACCTTCAACTGCGTTAGCATCTCCCCACGACTCTAAGTAATGATGATTTGGCGCTACTACGTTTGATAGTAAAGCGGTTTCATCTGCATGGTCTGAGAATGATATTTTTAAACGTACTTTTTTAAGTGCGTCTGTAAATTCTTTTGCTTTAAAGTAATCGTAAGCGGGGTTGGCATTCAAAAATAATACTGCGCCAACGCTGCCGTTGCTTAACTCACTTACAAATCCGGCAAAATCCTGGTCGTTACCAGCATATTGTTTTGATGGATTGTTAAGATCGATAGTGTTACCATAGCTACCCAATAATGAGTTGATGGCGTTTACTAAAGTTTGTGTAGCAACATCGTTTGAGCCTGCAACAACCAACGCTTTACCTTTAGCTGCAAGTAATTCTTTCGCGGCAAGGGTAATGGCGTTATCTACAGCTTTATTGCTTAGTTTTTTTGAACCTGCAAGACCAGCACCTGCTATCGCGTTATATAAACTTAATAAAGCGATACCTTCTTCGGATGGTTTAATAGGATAACGGTTATCGGCGTTGGTACCAGTCATGCTCATGCCAGTCTCAAACTGAATGTGGCGCGACATTTTTTTGGCTTCTAACGATTTGCCGTTACGGTTTGATACGTATTGGCGGGTAAACTCTTCTGGCGAGATCCAGGTACCAAGGAAATCGGCACCGAAGCTTACTATAACTTCTGCTTTATCAAAGTTGTAATGTGGCAATACGGCTTTACCAAAGCTATTTTGGTTAGCCTGGATAATACCTGTATAAGATACCGCATCATAATTGATATGTTTGGCCGTAGGGTATTTGGCAACAAAATCGGCAATAACAGCTAAAGTTGATGGGCTGTGAATAGTTGAAGTAACTATACGGATACCTTTACCTGCAGCTGCAACAGCGGCAAGCTCGCGTAAAACAAAAGCATCAACCTCTGGCCATGCTGCATCAGCGCCATTAATTTTAGGGTCCTGGGTACGGTTTACATCGTACAGATCCAAAACCGAAGCCTGGCCCTGCGCGCTTAAACCACCCTTTGCAAAAACATCGTTAGGGTTACCTTCTACTTTAATAGGGCGACCTTCGCGTGTTTTTACCAATATAGCCTGTCCTTCGTAAGTAGAAGAATAGTAGTTGGCCACACCAGGTGTAACTTCCTCAGGTTTTATTAAATAAGGGATTGATTTGTGCACAGGCACTTTTTGACAAGCAGCCAGTGTAACAGCACCAACACCAAAGCCAAGCGCCTTTAAAAAGTCGCGGCGGGGAGTTTTAGCCGATAAACCAGATCCGCTTAGCAAATCCTCAATAGGAATTGGCTCTGCAAACTCGTTTTTATTTTTCTCAACAAATTCTGGTGTTCTGTTTAGTTCTTCTAAACCTTTCCAGTATTTTTTATTGCTGTCCATTTAAGCTATATAAACTGTAATGCTAAATTCTTATTTATTAATAGTGACATTTACCGCACTCGATACCACCTAATACTGCGGCAGTAACTTTCTCGCCTTTCTTGATCTTATCATGAGCGGCCAGTATGCTATCGTAGTAAGCGTTGCCTTTGGCATTAACCTCGGTACGTTTGTGGCACTGAATACACCATTTCATGGTAAGCGGAGAGTACTGGTAAACCTCTTTCATGGTTTCAACCGGACCGTGGCAAGTCTGACATTTGATACCGCCAACTTTAACGTGCTGTGAGTGGTTAAAGTAAGCCAGATCTGGCAGGTTGTGAACACGTACCCATTGAATAGGCTTAGCTGCTGTACTGTCGTATTTCTGCGTTTTAGGATCGTAACCCAAAGCATCATAGATCTTGTGAATCTCTGGCGATTCGGTTTTAACAACCTTGTGGCAGTTCATACACACGTTTAATGATGGAATTGACGCGTTTTTTGATTTGTATGCACCTGTATGGCAGTACTGGCAATCTATTTTCATAGTACCGGCGTGCAACTCGTGAGAGTATTTTATAGGCTGTACCGGTTGGTAACCCTGGTGTACATTAGTATTCCATAACGTAACCCATCCCCAGCTGCCCATAGCAATGGTACCGCATAAGAGTATAAAGAATACCAGTTTTTTGTTTTTAAGGATCTTTTTAAGCAGTGCGTTTTTATCAACCGCGTTACCATGCTCATCAACCGCAACAGGCTCATCTTCAATTACCAGGTTTTTATTTTTAAGCAGCAGGCGCTCTAAAGTGCCAACTACTTTATTTAAAACAAGTATTACGATGAAGGCTATAACAATAATGCCTATTAAACCCCAAACAACCAATTCGCTTGGGCCTTTATCTTCGGCCACTGCGCCACCGGCTGGTGCTTTAGCTTTATCGTCCTGAATCTGTTTCCAGTCGGCACGAACGTAAGCGATCACATTACCAACATCTGCATCAGAAAGCTCTGTAAAGGTGGTCATCGCCTTCCCGTCAAACTTCTTAACTATTGCAAGTGCTTTTGGATTGCCTGCCGCGATAAGGGCCTGGTTGTTCTGAATCCATTTGGTAAGGTACTTGTCGTCGGTTTCCTCAGTAAGTTGCGGGCCTAACGCCGGACCGGTCATTATCTGATCGACTTTGTGACAGGCCGTACATTTGGATTTAAAAATGGTTTCGCCCTTAGCAGCGTCCGTTTGCGCGTAAGCAGCCGAAAAACCCCAAAAAGCAAACCCAACAATCAGTAAAACCGACCTTGAGAATTGTTTAAAAATCAATGAGAAACTTCTCATAAAGTGTATTTATGCTAAATAATTTTTATGTTAATGTATTATTCCGCTGTAAAGATGTATGCCGCATCTGAATATTACAGCCACAAAAGTAAAATTTATTACAGTATCGCTGACACATAAATGACAGTAACCTATAATTTATAATCGTTCTAAATAAATGCAAAAACGTCATTTAAACACCGCTTTAAGCATATTTACGCCATTTAGCAAATTATTTGGAGGTTTAATACCCTACCAACAATTATAAATTTTGCCTATTGTTTTAATATCCACGCAAAAATTAGGGGAGCCACAATTGTAGCATCACTCTCCACTATAAATTTGGGTGTATGAATATCCAGCTTGCCCCAGGTTATTTTCTCGTTAGGTACTGCACCAGAGTAAGAACCGTAAGATGTTGTAGAATCCGAGATCTGGCAGAAGTAACTCCAGAAAGGAACATCGTGCATTTCCATATCCTGGTAAAGCATCGGTACAACACAAATAGGAAAATCGCCTGCTATACCACCACCTATCTGGAAAAAGCCAATGCCTTTGCCCGATGAGTTTTTAGTATACCAATCGGCAAGCCAGGCCATATACTCAATGCCACTTTTCATGGTCGACGCTTTAAGCTCGCCTTTGATAAGGTATGAAGCGAAAATATTACCCATGGTACTATCCTCCCATCCTGGCACAACAATTGGCAGATTTTTTTCGGCAGCGGCCAGCATCCATGAGTTTTTTGGGTCTATCTCATAGTATTGCTCCAACTCGCCGCTTAATAATATTTTGTACATGTACTCATGCGGAAAATAGCGTTCGCCGCTGTTGTCTGCATCTTTCCATATTTTGTGAATATGCTTTTGCAGCCTGCGAAATGCTTCTTCTTCGGGGATACAGGTATCGGTAACACGGTTATAATGGTGCTCTAACAAGTCCCACTCATCCTGCGGACTAAGATCGCGGTAGTTAGGTACTCTTTTGTAGTGCGAGTGCGCCACAAGGTTCATAATATCCTCTTCAAGGTTGGCACCTGTACAAGAGATAATGGCTATTTTATCCTGGCGAATCATCTCGGCCAGTGAAATTCCCAGCTCGGCAGTGCTCATGGCGCCGGCAAGGGTTACCATCATTTTACCGCCTTCATCCAGGTGGGTCTCGTATCCTTTAGCGGCATCCATTAATGCTGCGGAGTTAAAATGCAGGTAGTTTTTTTCAATAAACTGCGAAATAGGTCCTCGTGTGATGCTCATAGTGTATCAATAAAATTTCAGGTGCAAAAATAGGTATTTTACTTAATTATGGCTTTTAATTTGAAAATAGCCCGATTGATTACTCACCAAACTAAAAAATGACGGTATATTAGCGGCCTTTTGCCAATGAAAACACTCGTAACTTTCATACTGCTCTTATTTTTTGTGCAAACCGGCTTTTCTCAAGGCTACATTCCTAAGTTTATCCGTAAAATGTATTTGAGTAAGGATACCACCCGCAAAAGCAGTTTTGCTATTTTGCCGGTACTTACTTCGGCACCAGAAACAGGCCTAGAAGCGGGCGGGGCGGGTTTATTTTCCTTCTATTCCGATTCGATAAAAAGCAATACCAGGGTATCTAGTATCTTCGGTTACGCTACAGGTACAACCAAGGGGCAAAGTCGCTTTAGTATAAACACCAGCTATTGGACCCCCAAAAACACCTACCATTTAACAGCCGGGGTTGGCTACATTAATTTCCCTTTTAACTTTTATGGTATTGGCAACAACACCCGTGCTGCCGATGTTGTACGGGTAGGGCAAGAACGAATAAAAGCTTACCTGGGTGCCGAAAAAAAGTTAACCGATAACCTGTACGCGGGCATTGTGGCAGGAGCCATCCGTTACAAAATCCCTGTTGCCGAAGCCAATAGTATTTTTTATACCGACCAAAGGGTAGAAAACCATGGAGGGGGCAGCAACATTTACCTGGGTCCAAGCGTAACGTTTGATAGCCGCGATAACAATACTTACAGCACCAGGGGTGTTATAATTACCAGCTCGTTTGAAGCGATAAAAGGATTTGGTAATAAAGGATACAACGGCGGCTTTTTAAATGTAGAGTACTCACAGTTTTTTGCTTTAAGTAAAAAGTTTGTTTTAGGGGTTGACATACAAGAGCAAAGCTTAACCGGCAGCGGATCGCCGTTTTACTGGTTACCTGCATTGGGCAATGATGAGATGATGCGGGGCTATTATAATGGTCGGTACCGCGATCGCAACATGCTTGCAGGCCAAACCGAGTTACGGTATCGTTTAAGTCCGCGTATTGGCCTTGTTGGCTTTGTGGGCACGGGCGAAGTTTTTAACAAAAGCTTTAGCTGGGCACAGTTAAAACCCAATTATGGTGGCGGCGTACGCTATTTCTTCGATATTGAAAAAGGCCTCAGCATCCGTGCTGATTATGGTATTGGTCAGAAAAACCCAGGCGAAAAAAGGCAAAGCGGTTTCTATGCAGCTTTGGGGCAAGCGTTTTAATCAGTTGGCAGTTCTCAGGTTGTAGGTTTGATCTACAATGGCAGAATTGATAAGTACCAATGAACAAAATAGACTAGTGAACCAATAAACATATTTAGTACTTCACTTTAAAATGCTCCTTCTCTGCCCGGCCGATTTTGAAAAACACAAGGCCGATCCAAAACAGATCTATTGTTAATGTTACCCGGGGATGTGCTTTTACGTGGTTCCAGGTTTGCTTTAAATTTTTATCCTGATGCATATTGGTAAACATCAATATTGTTTCTTCATTTACTTTGGGCAGGCAGGCTTCAAAATATTTTAACGTTGATGCCTTAAGATTATCGCCATAAAAAACAACCAGATCTGATTTTGTTATACCGATAAGTTCCTGATCGGTAACAGCTGTATTAAATTTTGCTTTTGGTACTGCCTTTTGCAGGTGCAGATTTGCTGATGCATTACCGTTGCCAATTATTGTAATGCCAACCGGGTTAAAATGCTTAGCAAGGCGATAAATTAGCCTGATTACTTTGGGTTTTAAACCTCCGCTTTCGGCCCCTGCTTCCAGCTCGCTATAAGCCGCTTGGTTGCTGTAATCGTAAATTACGGTATCTATGAGGTTATACACAAAGGGCGAGTGTACACCGTGCCGGTTATTAGCTTTTATGCGGTGAAGCAAATAATCTTGCACTAATCTGAGATTTAACATCGACGCAAAAATAAAAAAGTTTAGTATTTTAGCATTATAGTGTATGATAAATCCAACGGAAGTAAACTCTTTGATCCGCTTACTGGATGACCCTGATAACGAGATCTACGATCATGTTCATGAAAAACTGCTTGGTTACGGTACCGAAGTAATAGCCTACCTGGAAACCGCGTTTGAACAGGCCTTTGATGCAATACAGCAGGAGCGGATTGCCAACCTGGTACACGAAATTCAGTTTAGCACCTTAAAAAACGACCTGAAACTATGGCATCAAAGCGGGGCATTTGATTTGCTGCAAGGCACCCTCATTATTAACCGCTACCAATACCCCGATCTGGACGACCAAAAGGTAATAAACCAGATAGAAGCCATAAAACGCGATATCTGGATACAGATGATGAACGAGGCCAGCCCTAAAGAGCAGATAAAACTTATTAACCACGTTTTTTATAATATTTACGGCTTTAGCGGCAATACCTCCAACCACCTCGACCCGCAAAACAGCTTTTTGAGCCAGGTGCTGGAAACCAAAAAAGGGAACCAGATCTCGCTGGCTATTATTTATTCTGTTATAGCCCAAAAGCTGGATATCCCGGTATATGGTGTAAACCTGCCCAAGTACTTTATTTTAGCTTACCTTGACGAAAGCAGGGAAAGTGATTTTGAAAGCGGCATCATGTTTTACATCAACGCATTTAACAAAGGCCTTATTTTTGGCCGCAGGGATGTAGATATGTTTCTGAAACAGCTCAACCTTAAATTCGACAAGCAATTTTACGAACCATGCTCCAACACCGATATCATAAAACGCGTTATCCGCAATTTGATAAGCGCGTATGAAAACCTGGGTTCGGCAGAAAAGGTTGCGGAATTGAATGAATTGTTAAACATTTTGGGATAGCAATATTGCAGGATCAGGAAATCCGGTTGATTTTCAAAATATCAGTTTAAAACCATTTGGCTAATATTGAAATTACCCAGCTAACAATGATGATGCTAAAATTTATCATAAAGATGATCCACATGCCGCCGCTGTAACCATAGGCCACAAGCGCTATACTTTCCCATCCCCAATAAACGGCAATCCATAGTACTGCAAAAATACCAAACATTGTCACGCTTGCCATCAGCAACCTTATGCGAAGATTTACCTCTTTGTAAAAAAGCCATAAATAAGGCAACAAGCCGAACAGAATAATAAGAAGAGTTGCCAATGCTTCCACGGTTTTATTAAAATCCAAATTTATAACCTCGCCCCTTCAACAGGTAACGTTCGCTCGCTTTCGTTTTTCAACCGGTCAATAGCGGTTACCACATAAATATACGTTTTACCCTTTTCTGTAGTAGTATCCAAATACATGGTATCGTGGTTGTAAGCTATGTGCAGGATATTTTCGGCATTATCAAGATCAATCTTCTCTCCTACCCCAAAACGATAAATTACATAGCCATAAACCGGTTCGTTATCTTTTGCGGGCAATGGCGTTTGCCACATCAGTTTAACGCCATTGATATCAGGCTTTGTTATAAGTCCTACAGGCGCGTTTGGCGCAACCGAATCGCGCCAGAGCATTACCGGCGGTAGCGCCGGATACCTATAATAATTGGCTCTCAGCGAGTCTGTAAACCCTAATGGATTATTCATTAACGAGTTGGAACTAAAATACACACTACCCTGTACCCTTGCGTTTTTGCGGAGGTATTGTATTTGCCCCGGCAACTGGCCGGGTTGCTTAAAACCTGGCAATTTATTTTCGATGATACGGTATGGTGCCTGGCCAATGTACAAATGCCTGCCATAGGCATTATTGCCCCACCAGTCAACCATGGTTTTAAAGGGCACCAGTTTATCATCCAAGGGCCGGTAAAGCTGCGGATTTATATAATCTACCCAACCCTCCTGTACCCATTTGCGCGAATCGGCATACAGGGCGAAGTAAGAATCGCTGCCATGGGTATCAGAGCCATCTGGCAGTTGCGTTTTGTTGGCCCAGATACTAAAGGGACTGATGCCAAACTTCATCCGCGGATTATGCTGATGGATGCTGTCGTTCAGCATTTTTATCAGGAGGTTTACGTTGTCGCGGCGCCAATCGTCAATATTGGTAAAACCCCTGCCATATTGTTGATAGGCTTGCTGATCGTTTATTTGCTGGCCGGCAACACGGTAGGGATAAAAATAATCGTCCATATGGATGCCGTCCACATCATAATTATTCATAATATCCAGCACCACCTGTACTATATATTCGCGCACCTCGGGCAAGCCGGGGTTAAACAATTTCATGCCGCCATAGGTAAAAAACCATTCGGGCTTTATTCGTGTAATGTGTTGCGGACTAAGCTGCGAATAACTACTATCCTTTGTTGCCCGGTATGGGTTTATCCAGGCGTGCAGTTCCATACCCCGTTTGTGGGCTTCGGTAACGGCAAACTCAAGCGGATCATAAAAAGGATCGGGCGCTTTCCCCTGCTTACCAGTAAGCCATTTGGACCAGGGTTCACGGCTTTTGGCATAAAAGGCATCGGCCGCCGGCCTTATCTGAAACATAATGGCATTAATGCCCGTTTTTTGATGCGCATCTAAAATAGTTAACAATTCCTGCTTTTGCTGAGCCGTTGTTTCGTTGGGCGTAGCAGGCCAGTCGATGTTTTCGACTGTGGCAACCCAAATGCCGCGAAATTCGCGTTTGGGATGGGCAATTACAGTACTGTCATTAAGTTGTTGGGCACTGGCGTGCGAAAAGAGAAAGATCAGCAATGAAGCTAAAACGAAAAGTTTGTTATTCATAAATATTAAAACCTTACCAGACTCACACAGTTTTAAAAACTCAGTCTAAATAGTTCGAATTACTTTCCGTTCAAAAAACCATTTTCTTCCAGCCAATTTGTACCCCATTCAAACCATTTGCCTTTGTTTTTTGAGTTATTCATCCCAAAGCCATGGCCACCCTCCTGAAACAAGTGCAATTCGGCCTTTACCTTTTTTTTCAATAAGGTATCGTAAAACATCAGGCTGTTTTGTACGGGTACCGTATTATCGTCTTCGGCATGTACCAAAAATGTAGGTGGGGTGTTGGCTGTTATTTGTTTTTCGTTGGAGTATAAATCCAACTGTGCCTGCGAGGGCGTTTTACCTATCAGGTTCTCGCGCGAACCTACATGCGCCTGCTCGCCAAAGGTTATCACGGGGTATATCAGCATCATAAAATCCGGACGCAGGCTGATGTTCTCTTTATTTTCTATAACCGGCTTATCAAAATGCGTACCCTCGGTTGATGCCAGGTGACCACCTGCCGAAAACCCGATGATACCGATCTTAGCCGGGTTAATACCCCATTCCTTAGCGTTTTTACGTACGGTATATATCGCCATCTGCGCATCCTGCAACGGGCCTATTGATCTATCAACCATAATATCGTCACTTGGCAAGCGGTATTTTAATAAAAACGCGGTTACCCCTATTTTGTTAAACTCCTGGCATATAGCCATGCCCTCGTGCGCGTTTGCCAGGCCCGAATAACCTCCACCCGGGCAAACTACAACGGCGGCGCCATTGGCTTTCCCTTTCTCTGGCAAATAAGCAGTAAGGGTTGGCACACTTACACCGGTAATCCAGTTGCTTTTATCTGTTTTCTCTACATACGTTACCGGCGTAGGTTTTGAATTGGGTATCCCTTTAGGGTACAATGGCATTGGCTTTTCCTGGCCGTAGGCTATGGTTGTTGCAATAGTCAAAATAAAAGCAGATAAAATGATTTTCATAATTTGTTAGAGAGATAAAAGGTTGCGGCAAATTACAAATTTCTTTTAAACAACAATAGCGATAGATTTTACCCCCATCGCTATTGTTGTTTAAACTAATAAATATATCAATTCCTAACTTTTCGGTCCGCCAAATTCCATCAGGTAAGCTTTTAAAAACTCGTTAAGCTCGCCATCAAGTACTGCGGCGGCGTTTGAGGTTTCATGATCGGTACGTAAGTCTTTCACCAGTTTATAAGGGTGCAAAACGTAGTTACGGATCTGCGATCCCCACTCTATTTTCTTTTTGTTGCCTTCAATGGTGTTGGTAATTTCCAAACGTTTACGCATCTCGGCCTCATACAGCTGCGATTTCAGTAAGCGGATAGCATTATCCTTATTTTGTAATTGTGAACGCGACTCCTGGTTTTTAATCACAATTCCAGAGGGCTTGTGATATAAGCGTACAGCAGTTTCTACCTTATTTACGTTTTGGCCGCCAGCACCGCCAGAGCGGAAAGTTTCAAACTCAATATCGGCAGGGTTAATATCAATCTCGATGGTATCATCAACCAAAGGATAAACATACACCGACGCAAAGGAGGTATGGCGCTTGGCATTGGCATCAAACGGCGATACGCGCACCAGGCGGTGTACACCGTTTTCGCCTTTTAGGTAGCCATAGGCAAAATCACCTTCCAGCTGCAGCGTTACTGTTTTTACACCGGCCACATCACCAGGCTGATAATCCTGCTCGGTTACTTTATAGCCGTTTTTTTCGCCCCACATAATGTACATACGCATCAGCATGCCAGCCCAATCGCAGCTTTCGGTGCCACCTGCGCCTGCCGTAATTTGCAATACCGCATGAAACTGATCCTCTTCGGCCGAGAGCATGTTTTTAAATTCCAGCTCCTCTACGGCCTTTATTGCAAGGCTATACTGCTCCAGCATTTCGGCCTCGGTAGCATCGCCGCCCTGGTAAAACTCAAACAGCACGCCGGTATCTTCAATTACCGCCAATACTTTCTGAAACTCATCTGTCCATACTTTTTTTACTTTGATGGATGCCAGTACTTTTTCGGCTTCTTTAGGGTGATCCCAAAAATGCGGACCAATGGTTATTTCCTGTTCGGCTGCTAACAGCTCTAATTTCTTGTCGATGTCAAAGATGCCTCCTCAGGGAAGCTGCTCTATCCCTTAAATCCTGAATCTGTTCTTTAGTCATGTGGCAAATATATACAATTAGATAATCGGCATAAATAAAAAAAGGCCTGCAAATTGTTTTAACAACCTGTAGGCCCGTTTTAAAAGTAGATGAATTATTTTTAAGCCACCATTGCGCGATCAAGCAGCAAACTTAAATCGGCACGGTTTCCGTTTAGCTTCGTAAGCATATTTTTTAAACCAAATTCTTTAACCTGCTCGCTTTTTGAGGCCTTTACCAGTTCGATCATAACTACCGGGATCAATGTTTTCGCAGTGATCATGGCCTGTACAGGATCAATATGGTAAAAAGTGTTAAGCCTGTTGGCAAACCTGCTTACCATGCTTGCTACCAATGATTGATTGTAAACACCCGACGAACGAAAATACTTTACTAAGTCTTTCAACTTACCGTTTTCCATTTGCCCTTTCAATACCTCAATAATAGCGCTCGATGCTTCTATCATTACACTTTCATGGTGCTTTACGGGAATTGCGGGATTGTTAATAACTGCCGTCCCGGAGTTATTTTTTACAAGCAAAAAAAGTTTTCCAAACATGATCGTAAAAGTTTATACATTAAAATTTACAAAATGATGATAAATCACTCATTTGACTATCAACAACACAAAGATATCAAATAATTATTTCAAATTTCAAAACATTTGTTAAATATTTTTAAAAATATCGCAATTTTAAGGTGTAAAACAAACACTATGTAAATGGTGTTAAAACAACACTGAGAATAGTAAGTTTGATAATTAATATCCACCTAACAATTAACTTGTTACTTTTGTAAAAACACTTCAATTATGTTGCCAAACACCGATTTTACCACCACCCAGAGCTACAAATATTTAGCAGACCATTACATTGATATTGTATCAAAAAGCTTGAAGGAATTGTTTGAAGCTGATGATCAGCGATTTAATAAATTCTCTATTCAGTTTGAGGATATTTTGCTGGATTATTCCAAAAACCGCATCGACGATGAAACTATAGCCTTATTGATACAACTGGCTAAAGAATGTTCAGTAAATAAGGCAATAGAAGCCATGTTTGCCGGCGAAACAATAAACGTAACTGAAGGCCGCCCGGTGTTACACATTGCCTTGCGGAACCGCAGCAATACCCCTATTTATGTAGATGGTAAAGATGTAATGCCCGATGTAAACAAGGTGCTTAATCATATGAAGGAGTTTAGCGAAGCCATCATATCCGGCGCGTGGAAGGGCTATACCGGCAAACCAATTACCGATGTGGTAAACATAGGCATAGGCGGCTCTGACCTTGGCCCGGTAATGGTAACCGAGGCTTTAAAAGCATACAAAAATCATTTAACCCTCCACTTTGTAAGTAACGTGGATGGCACACATATAGCCGAGACCCTGAAAGTGGTTGATCCGGAGACTACCTTATTCCTGATTGCTTCTAAAACTTTTACCACACAGGAAACCATGGGCAACGCCCATAGTGCCCGCGATTGGTTTTTAGCCGCCGGCGCTGTTGAAGCCGATGTTGCCAAGCACTTTGCTGCCCTATCTACCAATGCTGCCGCTGTTGAAAAATTTGGTATCGATACCAAAAACATGTTTGAGTTTTGGGATTGGGTTGGCGGCAGGTACTCTTTATGGAGCGCTATAGGCCTGTCAATTGCATTAAGCATTGGCTTCAATAATTTTGCCGAATTACTTGATGGTGCACATGCTACTGATAATCATTTCAAGAATACGCCATTTGAAGAAAACATCCCCGTTACACTGGCTTTAATTGGTATCTGGTACAATAACTTCTTTGAATCAGAAACTAACGCTATTTTACCTTACGACCAGTATATGCATCGCTTTGCCGCCTACTTTCAACAAGGCGATATGGAAAGCAATGGCAAACATGTAGATCGTAACGGTAAACATGTAGACTACTCAACCGGGCCAATTATCTGGGGCGAGCCGGGCACCAACGGCCAGCACGCTTTTTACCAGCTTATTCACCAGGGAACCAAGTTGATCCCTTGCGATTTTATTGCTCCGGCACAATCACACAACCCACTTGGCGAACATCATAACATGCTGTTGTCAAACTTTTTTGCACAAACAGAAGCTTTGATGAACGGCAAAACCGAAGAGGTTGTTATTGATGAATTAAAAGCAGCAGGTAAAACTGAAGCCGAAATTGCAGCGATAGCACCTTTTAAAGTTTTTGAAGGTAACCGCCCAACAAACTCTTTCCTGCTTAAAAAGATCACTCCGCATAGCCTAGGTTCGTTAATTGCCATGTATGAGCATAAAATATTTGTACAAGGCATCATATGGAACATTTACAGCTTTGACCAATGGGGTGTTGAATTAGGCAAGCAACTGGCCGGCAAAATTCTTCCTGAGTTGAAAGATGACGCAGAGATCAGCAGCCATGATTCATCAACTAACGGGTTGATCAATTTGTATAAGGCTTGGAGGTAGAGCCCCCGGCCCCCTGAAGGGGGAGCTTTTTGAATAGCATATAACAAAGGCCGGTTTCTTCGAAACCGGCTTTTGTTGCTTATTTCCCTTTTAACTTATAGCCTGTTTAAAAATAAATAGCCAGATCGTCATTGCGAGAATCCATCAGGTTTTAAACAGGCTCTTAATATTAAAGAATCTAATCTTTGTGCTCTTGGGTGTTTGAATTGCCGTCGTTAATTGTTGGCTTTTCTGGGAAGGGATTCTCATATTGCTGAGAATCATATGAACCATTATTTTTAGGATTATCACCATACTCATTATCGCCAGCTTCACCTTCCTGGAATATTAACCAAAGAAAACAGAATGGAATTATTTGCCACCAGCCACTTTTCCCAATATCGTGACAGCGCTTTGCCCCCTGCGACCACAAGAACCATAACATGGGTATAAACCCGAACAAAATCATTTTAGACCCACCTGCGCCTCCAGATGAGATCCTGATAATTAAATAACAGATAACATAAACGATGAAGCTAATTCCGTATTCAGTTCTGCGGATACGGCCTTCAAAAGAAAATAGATTTTTAAACATGATATATGATTAGGTATGCTACTAAGATAAAAAAAGGAGTCGAACTTTCGACTCCTTTTTCAAATGCGTACCAAATCACTATCTACAGAATGATCTGATCTGATGCATATCTATATTTTCACAAACTTCACCTGATACATTTTAGGCCATTTTTTACCGGTTACAAAAATGCGTTTAGTGGCGGCATCGTAGGCTATTCCGTTGAGTACATTATTACTCCAATCGCGGCCCGTCGGGCGTTCCGATTCGGGATATAGGTTTTTCATGTTGATCTTTTGTTCAACTGCACCCGTTTTAGGGTTAATTACCAGTATATCGTCTGTTTGGTACACGTTGGCATAAAGCTTTCCGTCTATATACTCCAATTCATTTACCGAGTCTATTTGTTTTTTATCATCACAAACGTTAATTGATCCCATTTCCTGGTAGGTATCCTTGTTCAGGAACCAGATTTTATTGGTGCTATCATCCATGTACAGTTTCTTACCGTCAAAACACATACCCCAGCCTTCAACTCCAACATTATTTACAAATGTATTCAGCAGCTTTAAGGTATTTTTATCGTACACAAAACCAACTTTTTCGCGATAAGTAAGCTGGATCACTTTATCGCCAACAACAGACAGCCCTTCGCCAAAGTACTTTTTATCCAGTTTAGTAACTACCAGCGCTTTGCCGGTATTTGGATCAACTTTGCGAATAGTAGAGTGCTCGTAATCGCCGGTACTTTCATAAAAAACGCCATCCTGGTATTGCAACCCCTCGGTGTATGAGCTTGTATCGTGCGGGTAAGTCTTTTCAACCTTATAAGTATAAGCTTCCGGGGCTTTACCGGCCAACAGCAATATATTGGTACTTACATCCTGGCTCTTACCGCCCTGGTATACCTTAGCCGTTATCAGCTTTATACCTAGCGGAATGGTATCTGTTTTTAAACTGATACCCGATGTATCTTTACCCAAACCTAAGCGGGTTTGCTCTATCGAATACACTACCGAATCGGGTTTACTATCAGCAGGCACATTAACCTTTATTTTAACTACATCGCCGGCTTTATAAGTAGTGCCTGCTTCGGGGCTTATGGTATAATCGGCGCCACTGCCCGATGGTTTCTGTTTACAGCCAAATGCCAGCAATAAAGCTGCTGCAAAAAATATTTTTAATTTATTATTCATCATAGAGTTAGGTACCTGTCGGCCAAAACGCATCTTCAATATGGTTTATTGTATAGTTTTTATGCTTATCAAACAAAATAGCAATAATATCAAACCGCACTTCGCCCTGGTGGTTCATGAGGTAAATGTACTCGTCGGCAGCGCTAACCAGTAGTTTTTGCTTGCGGGCATCTACAAAATCCTCGGGCATACCAAAACCGGTGCCTGTGCGGGTTTTTACTTCGGTAAATATAATAACCTTGTCTTTATATGCAATCAGGTCAATTTCGGCTTTGCCAAAGGTCCAGTTCTCGTCCAGTATTTCGTAACCGGCATTTTCCAGATGTGTTTTGGCTAAAGCTTCGCCCGCGCGACCCAATTCGAGGTGTTGAGCCATTTTATTTGATAATTACCGAGCCTAAAAAGTCGGAGATACTTTTCTCTACTTTTTTCATGCGCATGTATTGATTAAGCAGTATCTCCTGGTCAGCCTCCGTTTCGGCATTCTTAAGTTCAAGGCGAAGATTATCTAACATCCCTTCCACCTTATGTTTTTTAAGATGAAAGATTGCGCCAAGTACGGTAGCCTTCATATTATGCTGCTCATCGTGAATCATTATCTTGTGCATTTCGTACCAGTTCTCGCTCAGGATATATTTGGAAGAGAGCAGGTCGATGGTGATATCAACAATCCCTTTATCCTTATGGTGGATAAAATTAGTATCCTCGGGCAGCACGCCATTCTCAACCTCCTGCCGGTATAACTCAACAAACATTTTGCAGGCATCATGTTCAAAAGTAACATCGCCCAATTCGGCTATCATAAACGGCCCGATATAAGTGTTGGCTATGCCATCCCAATCGATCATCTTGTTGCCGTATAACAACAACACCCTAATGATCTCTTTCTCCTGAAAATATTCCTTTTTAGGTGCACTTGGAGCAAGATCCACTTCATCAAAAAAATGAGGCTCATCTGGTGGAAGTTCCGCAGGGTACCTGCTATTGTTTTGCTGCTGCTGACCATCCTTTTTGGCTTTGGCCTGCCGCATTTTATTGAGCTCGGATAGCAGTGCCCGCTCATCTATCTGTAAAATGTAGCTACACTCTTTAATAAATACCGATGCCTTAATAGAATCGGGTATCTTGGCAATGCTTTCCACAATTTCGCGGATAACGCCTGCTTTTTTTATCGGATCGTTGCCGGCATCTTTTAACAGCGTATCGGCTTTAAAAAGGATAAAATCCTTTTTATTATCCTCGATGTATTTTTTAAACGCACTCGAACCGTTGGCTTGTACGTATGAGTCGGGATCATGCCCATCCAGGAAAGATACCACCTTTACGTTCAGCCCCTCTTCCAAAATCAAATCTAACCCGCGGATAGCTGCCTTTATACCCGCCGCATCGCCATCATACAAAATGGTAATATTTTTGGTAAACCTGCTGATGAGCTTGATCTGCTCTACCGTTAACGATGTGCCCGATGAGGCCACTACGTTCTCTACCCCGGCCTGTACTACCGAAAGCACATCGGCGTACCCTTCTACCAGGTAGCAGTTATCTTCCTCGCGTATGGCTTTTTTGGCAAAATACAAACCATAAAGCACGTTTGATTTATGGTAGATCTCACTCTCTGGCGAGTTTACGTATTTAGGTACGTTTTTATCTTTTTTAAGAGTACGGCCGCCAAAAGCGATAACCCGGCCCGTAAAGTTATGAATGGGGAACATTACCCGCCCGCGGTAACGATCGTATAACGTGCCGTTATCGCGCTTAACGGATAGGCCGCTTTCAACTAAAAACTGCTCTTTATAACCTTCTTTAATGGCGTTACCGGTAAAAGCCTCCCATTGATCGGGCGAGTAACCCAGCTCAAATTTTTTGATGATATCGTTACTGAAACCACGCTCTTTGAAATAACTTAAGCCTATGCTTTTGCCTTCATCAGTATCAAGCAGGCTTTCATGAAAAAACTTGGCAGCATAGCCAGATACAATCATGAGGCTTTCGCGGCGCAGGTCTTCTTCACGGTTCTCGGGAGCTTCTATGGTTTCTTCAACCTCGATGCCGTATTTTTTGGCCAGCCATTTAAGCGCTTCGGGGTAGCTAAATTTTTCCAGCTCCATTAAAAACGTAACCGCCGAACCACCCTTACCTGTAGAGAAATCTTTAAAAATACCCTTTGCAGGCGATACCGTGAAAGATGGTGTACGCTCATTGGCAAATGGCGACAGGCCCACATAGTTGGCTCCACGCTTTTTTAACTGCACAAACTCCCCTATCACCTCCACAATGTCGGTGGCTTCCATAATACGGTCGATAGTTGATTTTATGATCATGAGCTAAAACGAGTACTTATCTTTAATTATTTGTTATCTGTCTGCAATGAGAATATCAGCTGATATTCCTAAAAAGTTATGCAAACCTTTAACCATTTTCAATGTCAATTCTTTTTTCCCCGAAAGCACCTGCGAAACATAGCCTTTTGAACCAATAATATGTTCAAGGTCTTTTTGTTTCAATCCCTTTTCCTCAAGCTTTAATTTAATTACCTCGAGTGGGTCGGGGTCGGGAATATTATAATGACGAGTTTCGTAGTCTTTTACCAAAAGCAATAACAGATCAAGTTCTTCATCTTCAGGAGTACCTTCTTCTGCATGAAAAATTTCAATAGTCCGTTTAAGCGCTATTTTATATTGCTCGTTTGTTTTTAACACTTTCCACTGCTCGTTCATAAATTTTGGCAGAGTTTTACAAGCTGCACCGCTTGACTCAATTCATTATATTATATCAATGTATTCTATTGTTGCTGCATCTATCTTATCATACTCTTTATGAGTTCCAAACCAAATTAAATACGTGTCTTGTTTTCTAAAATTTATCGAAACTATTAACCTAAAAGCATTTCCCTTAATGTTAAAGATCACTCTATTATTCGCTACAATGCTTGCGTTATTATAAACCGATTTTAGCTCATTAAAATTATTAAAAGAAACCTTTAAAAAGTCCCTGTACCATACTAAAAGCGAAGTTGATGCAACAGGATATTTATCAACATAATAGAGCAAAGTTGGCTTAGAGATAAGGTTCATTTAATTTGCGATCATCAATACAAAGATAATAAGTTTACCACAGGAAAACCACATTAAATTGAATTAACAGGCTTTCTCCCTGGCTTTAAAAATGTTACGGCTATGCCGGCAAGTACAATTGCGCTGCCAACAATTTCGTTCAGTTCCAGTTTTTCGTTCAAAAAAACAGCTGCCAGTATGGCGGCAAAAACCGTTTGACTTAATAAGGTAATGGCCACCTTTGTTGATTCGAGGTAGCGTAGTGAATAATTGATGGTAAGCCACCCGGTTAACTGGCATATGATGCCCATGCCTGTAAAACATAGCCATACCTTTACCGAAAAATGCAGGATACTGGTACCCATAAAGCTATTAACCACCAGCAGAAAAACACTGGCGCTTAACATGCTATAAAACATAAAGGTAAACACATCAATACCGGCCATAATGTTTTTGGTGATCATGATATAAGTAGCATAAAACAAGCTGGCCAATACCGCAAGCAAGATACCGGTGTTAAGTTCCAGGTGTAAAATATGCTGATAGCCTACCAATACCACCATGCCGCATATAGCCACCAGTGTACCTATCCAAAACAATGCGCCCCCGCTTTTTTTGAAAAGCAGAAAGCTAAACAATCCCACCCAAACCGGTGCCAGGTTGGCTATTAAGGTGGATACTGTGGCACTGATCTTTAACAGCGACAAATTCCATACGGCTACGTCTGAGGCGAATATAATACCGGCTATAAGCGCGATGATCAATTGCCTTCTTTCTACCCTAAATTTCTTTTTGGCTATGCAGTACGGCAGCAGGCAAAGCCAGGCAAAAAACACCCGGTAAAACGCGCAGCCAATTGGCGATACCCCTGCAAGCTTTACAAATATTGGCGAAAACGAAATGCATAAAATGCCAATAACCAGGCTCACTTTAGGATTCATGATAACGTATTTTACTGTGGCGCAAACTTAATCAAATAGCCTATGATTAGGTATTAACCAAATCAATTTGATACGGAATGTATCATAAGGCAACTTATTGCCGTAATGGCATTTAAACCTCCTGCACTTATGAAAAAATACATCCCTGCACTTATCCTGCTATTCTCGCTTTTAAGCGCATGCAACAGAAAAGATTGCTGCTTATTACCACTAAGGCCATACATAGCCGCCTATAAAAACAACATACAGTGGATGGCCGACCCAACAAGTAGCGCCGTACGGCATGATACGATCGGCATATTCGGTACTAATTTTAGTACCCAGTTGGAAGAAACCCTTACTATGCAATTTAAAGCATCAGCACCCGGAAAATACACTTTAAAAGGAACCCAGGCCAGCTACTATAATACCATTGGCCGCGATGTTATTGTTAGCCAATATGAGCTTGATGATACCTTTGCAAACACGGTAACGATAACTGCATTTGATAAACCCAACAATCAAATAACCGGCACCTTTAGCCTTAAATTTAAACATACTTACCCGGCAGATAAACCTGCCAGCCTCCAATTTTTAAACGGCAGATTCACTGTGGCATTGCAGAAATAGTTGTATTTTTGCGACTCTAAAAAATATACTATATGAGTGAGCGCACAAAGATCAAAGCATTGCTGCAGAGCCAGCAAACCGATATCGATGTAACAGTTAAAGGGTGGGTACGCGCCTTCCGGTCAAATCGCTTTATTGCTTTGAATGATGGCTCAACCAATAATAACATCCAGGTAGTAGTTGATTTTGAAAACACCGATGCCGCGTTGTTAAAACGCATTACCGTTGGTGCCGCCGTAAGTGTTACCGGTAAATTGATAGCGTCATTAGGTAAAGGCCAAACGGTTGAAGTTATTGCTGCCGGAATTGAGATATTAGGCGATAGCGACCCTGAAAAGTACCCTATTCAACCTAAAAAGCATAGCCTGGAGTTTTTGAGAGAAAACGCTCACCTGCGTTTCCGTACCAGTACATTTGGCGCAATTTTCCGCTTACGTAATAGCCTGGCATTTGCTGTGCACCAGTTTTTCCAGGAGCGTAGCTTCGTTTACCTGCACACCCCGGTTATCACGCAATCTGATGCCGAAGGCGCGGGCGAAGCTTTTCACGTAACCAACTTTGATCTTAACAATATCCCTAAAACAGATACCGGTGAGGTTGATTACAAGCAGGATTTTTTTGGCAAATCTACCAACCTTACCGTATCCGGTCAGCTGGAAGGCGAGTTGGGCGCTATGGCACTGAGTGATATTTATACCTTCGGACCAACTTTCCGTGCCGAAAACTCAAACACTACCCGCCACCTGGCCGAGTTTTGGATGATTGAGCCGGAAGTTGCTTTTAACGACTTGCACGACAACATGGACCTGGCCGAAGACATGCTGAAATACGTGATCAGATACGCGCTGGATAAATGCCCGGATGATATTGAGTTTTTAACCCAGCGTTTGCAGGAGGAGGAAAAGCAAAAACCACAGAACGAGCGCTCTGACATGACCTTGTTAGAGAAATTGCAGTTTTGTTTAGATAACAACTTTGAGCGCCTTACTTATACCGAGGCTATTGAGATACTGAAAGAATCGACACCGAATAAGAAGAAAAAGTTTCAGTACCTGATAGAGGGCTGGGGAACCGACCTGCAAAGCGAGCATGAGCGTTATTTGGTAGAGAAACACTTTAAAAAACCGGTGATACTTACCGATTACCCTAAAGAGATCAAATCGTTTTACATGCGCCAGAATGATGACGGTAAAACAGTGGCAGCCATGGATATCCTTTTCCCCGGCATTGGTGAAATTGTAGGTGGTTCGCAGCGTGAAGAACGTTTGGATAAACTGGAGCAACGGATGGACGAATTGGGTATCCCTAAAGACGAGCTTTGGTGGTATCTGGATACCCGCCGCTTTGGTACCTGTGTACACGCGGGCTTTGGCTTAGGTTTTGAGCGCCTGGTACTATTTGTTACCGGCATGGGCAACATCCGCGATGTGATCCCTTTCCCAAGGTTCCCGAAGAATGCGGAATTTTAATAACCCCTCCCAACCCTCCCCGGCAGGGAGGGCTTTTAAAACGAAAGTCTCCCCTGCCGGGGGAGATTTAGAGGGGGCTTAACCATGCCTATCATCGAATTAGCTACCCACATCAACGCCCCCATCGCCAAATGCTACGATTTGGCAAGGAGTATTGATATGCATGTAGATTCGATGCGGCAAAGTGGCGAATCGTCCGTAGGGGGGCGTACCGGCGGACTAATTGAGCTGGGAGAAACTGTAACCTGGCGGGCAAAGCATTTTGGCATCTGGCAAACCTTAACCGCTAAAGTTACCGAAATGGAGCCCTACAATCACTTTACCGATGAAATGGTAAAGGGCGCCTTCAAGAATTTCAGGCATGAGCATTATTTTTATGCCATTAACAATCAAACATTGATGAAGGACATCTTTATGTTTGATGCTCCTTTGGGGTTTTTAGGAATTATAGCTAATTTCCTTTTTTTGAAACAGTATATGCGTAAGTTATTAGAACAACGCAACCTGGAGATTAAAAAAGTGGCTGAAGCCCCCCTGCCCCCTAAAGGGGAAGCGCTGGCAACATAACATTTTCGTGAAAAATACTATCTTGTCCTTAAATCGTATAAATTATAAAAATTGTGTTTAATTCAACTATACTTATCGTACCTGGCCTGGGTAATTCGGGGCCGGAACATTGGCAATCCATCTGGGAAAAGCAATTTGGTTTTACCCGTGTAGAACAACAGGACTGGGATACTCCAGTTTGTGCCGACTGGATAAATACCCTGCAGCAATATATAGCTGACCGCAACCCTACAGAAATAATTTTAGTAGGCCATAGCCTTGCCTGCTCCACTATTGCTTATTGGGCAAAAGAATTTAATGTAGCCATAAAAGGAGCACTATTGGTTGGCCCAAGTGATACCGAAGCAGACAGCTATCCCACCGGAACAACAGGATTTGCTCCCGTACCCTTAAATAAACTCCCCTTTAAAAGTATTGTAGTAGCCAGCACCGACGATTTTTATGTACGCTATAACCGCGCCCAACTATTTGCCGATGCCTGGGGCAGCAAATTGGTAAATATTGGCGCAGCCGGCCATATCAACGCATCTTCAAATTTAGGAGAATGGCAAGCCGGCATCGAGCTTTTGAAAGAACTGGACCAGTAAGCTAACACCTAACAAGGTCGATATAAAATTGAAAGAGGGAACAAACCGAATCCGGCCTGTTCCCTTTTTTGAATTTTGTTTTTTGAATTTTGACTTAACCCTATCTGATAATATTAAACAACCTGCTCCATCTTATCTTGTTCAGGAAGCCTGCCTGATCGTCTACACTCATCCAGATAAACAAAGCCTTGCCTACAATGTGATCTTCGGGTACAAAGCCCCAGAACCGCGAATCTTCGGAGTTGTGGCGGTTATCGCCCATCATAAAGTAGTAATTGAGTTTAAAGGTATAGCTATCGGTTTTAACGCCGTTTATCAAAATATCTTTACCAACTACTTCTACCTTATTCCCCTCATAAATTTCTATAGCGCGGCTATAAACCGGAAAGGTGAGGCTATCTAATTTTACCGTCCAGCCCTTTTTAGGTATAATAATGGGGCCGAAATTATCTACGTTCCATTTATAATCCGGAAGCTTTCCGAGTATCTTATTATTAGGTATCCACGTAGGATAAACCGCGTTCACCGGATCGGCATGACCGCTTACGGCAGTATCCGGCCTCACCCCCTTTATGTTTGAATAACCTTTTAAAGTTTCAACAGCCTTAGCTGTTGTATTGGTTGTAAAAGTAGTATTGTCAATAGCTCCAAAATCGGCTAAGTGAAGATCGGTTATCAACTGTGTATTTATTTCGCTGCCATCTGTTTTTACAATGTATTTCATTTCGCCATTGGGTGGCGTAATCATTGCTTTACCGTTAATGTACACCTGTGCTTTAACAACGCTCAGCGTATCGCCCGGGGTACCCTGGCAACGTTTTATAAAGTTTTCGCGTTTATCAACCGGCCGGCTTAACGGCGCATCGGCATCCATTGGGTAGTTAAATACCACGACGTCTCCTTTTTTAATATCACTTAAGCCAGGCAAACGATAGTAGGGCAATTCAATACCATCCCAGTAAGCTTTGGTATTAAGTAAAGGCATGGTATGGTGCGCAAACGGAAATGCAACCGGTGTCATGGGCAAGCGGGCGCCATAGTTAACTTTACTTACAAACAAATAATCGCCTATAAGTAAAGAGCTTTCCATAGATGCGCTGGGGATAACGTAAGCCTCAATAAACAGCGTACGGATCATGGTAGCAGCTATCACCGCAAAAATAATGGCATCGGCCCACTCGCGGGCAGGTGTTTTCTTAAGCGCTGTTTTAAACTTTTCCCTAAACTCGGGTGCTGCCGATGGGCCTATGTACTTGGTATCTCTATCAAAACCCCATTTTGGTAAAAATATAAAAGGCAGAGCAACTCCTTCAATATGCTCCAGTAGTGCAAATTTACCGTATGATTTTAAAAAATCTACCAATAAACCAATAAACACCAGAATATTAACCCCCGGTATCAGCATCAGCGCCAGCCACCACAATGGCCTGCCGCTTAACTTTATCATTACATAAATATTATAGATAGGAATAACGCCTTCCCAACCCGGCCTGCCGGCTTTTTCGAACAATTTATACAAACCAACAAAAGGCAGTACTACTAATAATAAAAACGCAATTATACTATTCACTATATGTTATTTTAAATACTTGTTATTTTATACCTCTAAACAACCTGCTCCACCTTATCTTGTTAGCAAACGATGCTGTGCTATCAATACTCATCCAGGTAAATAAGGCTTTACCCACCACATGATCTTCGGGCAAAAAGCCCCAGTAGCGCGAATCGGTGGAATTATGCCGATTATCGCCCATCATCCAGTAGTAGTTCATTTTAAAGGTGTAAGTATCGGCTTTTTTTCCGTTTATAAAAATATCCTTACCATTAACTTTTACAGTATTGTGCTCATATACGGCAATTGCCCTGCCATAGATGGGGAAGGTAAGGCTATCGAGCTTAACCGTCCACCCTTTTTTAGGGATAATAACCGGACCAAAGTTATCTACATTCCAGTTGTACCTGGGCATTTCACCTATTTTATAATCCGGGTGCGACAGCGGATAAACCGGCCCCGACCTATCATCAACAAAGCCCTTAATCGCGATATTCGGGGTTATCGATTTTATATTGGAATATGTTTTTAGCTGCTTAATTGATTCAAGGGTAGCATTACCGGTAAAAGTGGCGTTATCGACAGCGCCAAAATCGTCTATGTGTAATTCGTTAACCAAATTGGGGTTTATTCCGCTGCCATCTGTTTTTATCACATAAGCCATTTTACCTTCTGAAACCGGCGGCCTGGGTTTTCCATTGACATATACCAACGCATTAACCAAACTCAGTGTATCGCCCGCCGTACCCTGGCATCGTTTGATAATGTTCTCACGGCGGTCTACCGGCCGGTATAACGGCGAATCGGCTTCGGTGGGTAGGTTAAACACAACAATATCGCCTTTTTTAATGTCGCTGAAGCCCGGCAACCGGTAATAAGGCAATTGCACATCCACATACGATTTTGTATCGGTATACGGAATAGTATGTGCCGTAAACGGAATACCGATAGGTGTTATGGGCATCCTCGCACCATAATTTACCTTGCTCACAAACAGGTAATCGCCAATAAGCAGCGATCCTTCCATCGATCCGCTGGGGATCACGTACGCCTCAATAAACAGCGTGCGGATAAGCGTTGCGGCTATCACAGCAAACAAAATAGCATCGGCCCATTCCCTAACAGGGCCTTTTTTCGTTTTTACCGCGTTTTTATCTTTCTTAAAAATTTTCCAGGTCATGATTTATTGGATGTGCAGATATGCAAATTTCAGATGTGCAGATGATCGATTTCAAATGTTCAACTCCGATTTACAAATTTGTTTATTTTTTAAATGAATATATCTATTAATTACTACCTAAGACTATCATGTAAGCGATATGTTACCCGGGTTTTTAGATGTGCAAATTACAGGTTTCAGATGTGCAGATGATAAAGTGGTTATTTTAACTTGCTATTTTTCAAAACGCTTGTCATTCTTGACAAAACTTCTTAATCTGATTTCCCTTCATTATGCATTCAATCACATCAGCCATTAGCGCCTTCATTTGCACATTTAAAATCTATAATCTGAAATCTATCTAATCATACTCATCACCCTACTCCATCTTATTTTATCTTTAAATGGCGATGCGGCATCCCAGCTCATCCACACAAAAACGGCTTTGCCTACTATATGATCTTCGGGTACAAAGCCCCAAAAACGAGAATCTAATGAATTGTGACGGTTATCACCCATCATCCAATAGTAATCCATTTTAAATGTATAGCTGTTTGTTTTTTTGCCGTTTATGCTAATGTTATTTCCGTAAGCCTCCAGCTTATTGCCTTCGTAAACCTCAATGGCCCGGCGGTATATGGGCAGGGTAAGTGTATCCAGTTTTACCGTCCACCCTCTTTTGGGGATGATGATGGGGCCGAGGTTATCTACGTTCCACCGGTGATTTGGCGTATGCGGAAAAACTTCGGGATCGTAAATACCCCTGAATTGGGTATTTGGTCGGATATATTTAACACCCTGAACCTGTTTTAACGCTGCGGCAGATTGCTTCGTCATGTTTATCATATAATCAACCCTTGTAAAGGCGCGGATATCTGACAGGTGAAGATCGTATTGTAATTTGCGGCTAAATGCGGTGCTATCAGCATTTACCATATATTCCATTTCGCCATGCGGCGGAGTAATTGCAGGTTTACCGTTCACATATACCTGTGCGGCCACCAGGCTCAATGTATCGCCTGCAATACCCTGGCAACGCTTAATATAGTTTTCCTGCTTATCAACCGGCCGGTACCAGGGCGAATCGGCCTCTATGGGATAGTTAAACACCACTATATCCCCTCTTTTTACATCGCTTAAGCCTGGCAAACGAAGGTAGGGTAACTTAATGCCATCCCAGTACGATTTTGTGCCGAAGTAAGGCATCTGGTTATGTGCAAATGGAAATGATACGGGGGTAATAGGCAAACGTGCCCCATAGCTAAACTTACTTACCACCAAATAATCGCCCACCAACAGCGAGCCCTCCATTGATGCCGATGGAATTGTATAAGCTTCGATAAATAACGAACGGATAAGGCTTGCGGCTATTACGGCGAAGAAGACGGCCTCTGTCCACTCCCGTACCGATGATTTATGCAGCAGGTGTTGGTACTGCTCCCTAAACTCATACCCGGCAGATTGGCCCAGGTACCGGGTATTTTTATCAAAACCCCATTTTGGCAAAAAAACAAACGGCAACAGTACACCACCTGCCTGCTGGCTCATTTTGGTTTTACCAAAACATTTAATAAAATCGATATAAATACCTAACTCAACAACTATACCTATGCCGGGTATAAAAAGCAATAACAGCCACCATAATGGCCTGCCGCTTAGCCTGAGCATAACGTAGGTGGAGTAAATGGGAATAAGGGACTCCCAGCCATGGCGACCGGCTTTTTGAAACAATTTCCAATAACCGGCAAGCCCTAAAATTAATAATGGGGCTAATAAAATATAAACCCCAATATAACCTGCTATTCCCATTTAATTAATGCGATGCTTAACTCTTAAAATCGAACATGGCATCAACCGAATAAAATCCTTTTTTATCGTGTATCCACTCGGCCGCCAGCACTGCGCCTAAGGCAAAACCATTGCGGTTATGGGCGGTGTGTTTAAACTCTATGGAATCAACTTCAGAATCATAAATAACCGTGTGGGTGCCCGGCACGCTATCAATCCGCAACGATTCTATCAGTAACTCCTGCTGAGTAACACTTTGGTCGTCGTCCTTATCGTCGGTAGTTAAAACATTAACCCAGTCTTGTTTAGCGTCAAGGTTATCAATAATCCCTTCGGCAATAGTTATAGCGGTGCCGCTTGGAGCATCCAGCTTTTGCATGTGATGAATCTCTTCAACCTGCACATCATAGTACGGGTAGTTATTCATCACTCTGGCCAGTACTTTATTAATATGGAAAAATATATTAACGCCTACACTAAAATTGGTAGCGTACAGCAGAGAATTGTTACCTTCTTCGCACAGTTGTTTTACGTCGTTCAATTTTTCGTACCAGCCTGTTGTACCCACTACAATGGGTACCCCGGCGTTAAAACAATGGTTGATGTTGTCTAACACAGAATCGGGACGGGTAAACTCAATAACCGCATCGGCTTTCTGCAAGTTTTCGGCAGTAAGCTCATGCAAATTATTATGGTCAATAGTTAAAACAATTTCATGCTTGCGGCTAAGGGCTATCTTTTCGATTATTTTGCCCATTTTTCCATAGCCAAGTAACGCTATCTTCATTTTTTATGTTTGTGTTGAATTAACGGCTAAGATATAAATGTGCTGTTAAAACGTAAAGGTAACTTTTACAGCCGGAATATAACCACCCAAGGAGCTTTGTGCGTAAAGCGGCTGATTGATAAGCCCAGGTGTTACCCTCATCGAAAAATTATTATCAACCGTATAGGCATTTATAAACTTGGCATCTATGTAAGCTTCAACTGTTTGTATCCCCCATGCCCCTAATATACCCAGGATGCTTAAATCGCGGTTACGCCGATAGCCATCGAGCGCATCGTATATATTTTGCGCCGGCACCTGGGCATCGGTATAAGCCTTCCACTCGGCATAATACTTATCATTAACGCCTGGTGTAACCCCGTTTCGGTAATAATGGGCCAAAACATCAAATTGCTTATAATACCGCTCGTTAAAAATAACAGCCGAAGTAAGCAAACCTATCCCGCCATAAATAATGGGAACCTTCCACCAGCGGTGATTATACAACTGACCCCAGCCGGGTATCATTAACGAATGTAACACAGCCTTACGCGGGCTATGGGTACTATCGGGATGATATTCCTTCTCTTTCTTTATTTTGGGCGCAAATGAACCGGGCGCGGTATGGGATGCTTTTTTTAAAGTATCTTTTTTTGTTACCGATGCGGTATCTACATGCTGTTGCTGCGCTTTGGCAGTAAAGGCAAATACCATTGCAAACCCAATAATTAACAAATATTTATACATGCAGTTTATAAAATTTAAGTAAAAACAAGCTATTAAAATGCGGTGATAAGCGCTGGTTTTTACCCTGTTACAAAGGTAATTTTTATACCCGGATTATGAAGTTATATCAAACCGGCACAAAAACATCCTGTTAAACAAATAACTAACAGGTTTAACTGTTAATTATTATATATGCTTTAACTATTATATCAATTACGTTAAAAAAGCAAACCGCGAATAATTACTACTCGCGGTTTGTATTTTAAATATGTTGATTGTATTTATTTACTTACCAATCCAGCATCTCCAGTATACGGCCCAGATCGTCTTCGGAAAGAAATGGAATTTCGATAACGCCATTGCCCTTGTTACCCAACTTAAGTGTTACCCTTGAGCTGAATTTTGAAGCCAGATCGTCCTGAATTTTTTGTAACTGGTACGATACCGGCTCGGGTTGTTTGCCTTCTTTTTTTACCGGTGCCTTCTGCATCTCCCTAACCAGCTCCTCTACCTTACGTACAGATAAACCCTGCTGAATAATGTGCTGATGAAGATACAATTGCTTAGCAGGATCATCAATATTGATCAATGCCTTGGCATGGCCCATGCTTAGCACGCCATCGCGAATAGATGCCTGGATGCTTGGTGGCAATTTTAATAAACGCAGGTAGTTGGTAACTGTCGACCGGTTTTTGCTCACCCTATCGCCCAGCTCTTCTTGTTTAAGGTTACACTCCTCAATCATACGCTGAAAGCTTAGGGCAACTTCAATGGCATTCAGGTTTTCGCGCTGAATGTTTTCGATAAGTGCCATTTCCAGCATTTGCTGATCATTGGCCGTACGCACATAAGCGGGCATTTGTGTAAGCCCAGCCAGTTTTGAGGCCCGGAAACGGCGTTCGCCGGATATCAGCTGATATTTATGGGCGTTGATGCGCCTTACCGTAATAGGCTGAATAAGGCCCTGCAGTTTAATAGAATCGGCAAGTTCATTTAGCGCCTGCTCATCAAAATCGGTACGGGGTTGAAAAGGGTTAACCTCAATCTCGCTCAGCCTGATTTCATTAACCGAACCCAGGCTATTAACCTCGGCGGCCGATGTTGACGCTTCTTCTGGCTGCTGCCTGGCGTTTTTGTTTTGGTATGGTTGTACGTTTACAGAATCATTCAACAGCGCGCTTAATCCTTTGCCCAGGGCATTTCTTCTTTCACTACTCATTTACTTATACTATTGCTGTTGCCGTTTTCTCGTCGCTTTTTACCAATCCGTTTTTCTGGATTATCTCGCGGGCCAGGTTTAAATAGTTAATAGCCCCTTTACAGGTGGCATCGTGCATAATAACCGATACACCAAAGCTTGGCGCCTCGCTTAAACGCGTGTTACGTTGTATAATGGTATCAAAAACCATATCCTCAAAATGTGTTTTTACCTCGTCAACAACCTGGTTGCTCAGGCGCAGGCGCACATCGTACATGGTTAATAAAATACCTTCAATCTCCAACTGCGGGTTAAGGCGCGATTGTACAATTTTTATGGTATTTAACAATTTACCCAAACCCTCTAACGCAAAATACTCGCACTGTACCGGTATAATTACCGAATCGGCAGCGGTTAAAGCGTTAATTGTAATTAAACCTAACGAAGGCGAACAATCAATAATGATAAAATCATATTCATCTCTTACCAGGTCAAAAACCTGCTTCATTTTATATTCGCGGCCGCTCAGGTTAATCATCTCAATTTCGGCACCAACCAAATCAATATGGGCAGGTAACAGATCCAGGTTAGGCGTTTCCGTTTTCTGGATAGCCTCGTGAGGATCAACCTGGTTAATAATGCATTCGTATATACTATTCTTTATATTACGGGGATCAAAACCTATCCCGGAGGTGGAATTTGCCTGAGGATCGGCATCAACCAATAATGTTTTAAAATCTAATACGGCCAAACTTGCAGCCAGATTTATAGATGATGTAGTTTTCCCTACGCCGCCTTTCTGGTTGGCTAAAGCAATAATTTTACTCATTCTATATTATAAAAAATTTGATGTAACAATGATTTATATAAACGCAAAGTAGGTTCAGAAATTTCTACTTTCGTAAAGTTTTTCTCTGGGGATAAAGATACGGAATTAAACAATTACGAAATCCACAGGTTTGGCCAATTTACAAACAAATTAGAGCAATTATTGAATTACAGATTTATTGAATTATTGATTGACTGAATGATATTTGACAAAAAAAACGTTTAGTTAAAATAAACTACATTGCATGCCCTTTTAGTTAAACTCATTAATTCGATAGATCTATAGGAAGTATTTAAATTATACTCATAATCAGCAATTTAAATACTTAATAACCTATAAAATCAATAATTCAATAAATCAACAATTTAATAATTACTAATGATTACTATTATCGCATCTACCAACCGCCCGGGCAGTTCAACATTAAAAATGGCTAAATATTACCAGCTACAACTGCGCCAAAAAGGAATTGATGCCGGCCTTTTATCATTAGAACAGCTACCCCCCAACCTGTTGCAGACCGACTTGTACGGCAAAAGAAGTGAGGAATTTGCTAAAATTCAGACCATAATTACCCAAACCGATAAGTTTATATTTATAATACCCGAGTACAATGGCAGCTACCCCGGCGTATTAAAGGTGTTTGTTGACGCCTGCACCTTTCCCGATAGTTTTTACGATAAAAAGGCGGCACTGGTAGGCATCTCATCAGGCAAGTACGGTAACATTAGGGGCATCGATCATTTTACCGGTGTTTGCCACTATATACATCTTAATGTAATGCCCCTAAAACTACACATTGCGGCTATTAGCAAAGAGTTTGATGCCGACGGGCAACTGGTAAATACAGATACATTAAAATTTACCAACGAGCAGATAGATAAATTTATCAAATTTTAAATCCAGGGCTCCTCTCTTAATTTAGGATCTTACTTTCCCTATCGAATAAACAGCTTCGTAAATTTTTATCCTTGTTCCTTGCTCCAAAAATCCTTTGTCCGAAAATCCGAAAGTCCAAAAATCTCAATTAACTATCAGTACCCAGCCGGTTAGCTTCGGCGATCCTATTTTAAGATCAATAACGTAGTAATAAGTGCCGCCGGGCAGCCGGGCGCCATTGTATGTGCCTTTCCAGGGTTTGGCATAACCGGTACTTTTAAAAACCTGTTGGCCGTAGCGATTAAACACCGTAGTAACACTTTGCGGATAAGTTTCCAGCGCTTCTATATTCCAGAAATCATTTTGCCCGTCGGCATTGGGCGAAAAGCTGTTGGGTATAACTATTTTATGGTAAACCTTTACAAAAACGCTGCTGGTATCCATGCCGCAGTTATAGGACGATGAGGCGTGCAGGGTATATGTAATATCATCGGTCGGACTTGCAACCGGCCTCAACGCATTAGGATTATCGAGCCCGGTGGTTGGTGTCCAGTAATAAGTATCGGCGCTGCTGGCCGTGGCATTTAGCGTGGTAGACTGCCCTTCAAATATTTTCTTTCCTCCGCCGGCATTTGCAATAGGCCGGGGCAAAACATTTACCGTAACCTTGGCCGAATCGGCACATCCGCCGTTGGTTGTAACAATTACTTTATAGGTAGTGGTATCGGCAGGGCTGGCAACCGGGTTAGCAATGGTAGGGTCGGAGAGCCCGGTGACAGGTGTCCAGCTATAGCTTTTTACATTGGCAGCAGTAACACTTATAGTGGCAAATCCTCCTTTACAAATGGTTGCTGTTGGTGTATTAACCGTAATAACAGGCTTGGGGTTTACGGTAAGCGTAGTTGATTTTGTGGTTGTGCATCCGGCAGCAGACGTTACCGCTATAGAATACGTACCGGCATTGGCTGCTGTAATAGGGCTTATAACTATAGGGTTTTGATTTTTATTGGCAGCGGTTATACCGGGGCCGCTCCACTCAAAAGCAACACCGCCAGAAGCGCTAAGTGTTAACGTTTCCCCTTCGCAACCCACCAATGGCGCAATATCCGGCACCACCGGGTAGGCGTTTACAGTAACGCTTAAAGGCTCCGAAAAAACCCTGCAATTTGGGGAGTTGATATTTGAGCCTTCGGCAGCCGCAATGCGGTACTGGTAAACATCTAAATCATTATCAGATATAGTAAATGAATAGTCATCTCCGGTTTGGCCTGCAATATCAACCCAACCATGGCCGTCATTTTTATTTACCTGCCACTGCTTTTGTGGGTTGGTATATCCATCACTTATTTTTGTTTTAATGGTATAACTTACAGTTTGCCCAACACATTGATTTTGGGGTTGAGTTGAACCAATACTGGTAAACCCGGTTTGTATAACGGGGCCGCAGGCTCTGAAGTTGATATCATCTATCAGCAAATCGTTGCCATTGCCACCGGGCGCGTTATTGATCATCTTTAAAACTACCTGGCTTGTATTGGATAGGGTTGTAAAAAAGAAACTTTTCCGCACCCAGTCGTTTGCACTTTGAGATGGAGGAATGGCATTGGTATCGTACTGCTTTAATACCTGCCCATCTACCGTTTCTATAGAAAATTCTATATCCGGCTCTATGGCATCATTTACCTTTATCATGTTTAAGATATAAGCCGAAAACTCATAAGTAGTATTCTGGCACAAAACCGCGGGCGTTGTTTTGGTAAAAAAAACACTGGGATTGTAAGATGCATTAATCATCATCATATAACCATTTGGGTCGCCGGTATGGTCGTGCGTAACAGATTGCCAGGTGTTGGGGTGGCAATTACCACCATCGAAAAAATCGGTACTGTTAACAATAGTGTATGAGCCATCATTGGGGCAGTAGGGTGTAAATAACATATTGGTTACACCATCTGGCAATGCAGATCCGGGGTTTGTTCCCGCGCCAAAAGTTTCACTCACCACCGGATCGCCTAAACTACCAACGCAGGTTTGTGCCTGCACCTTGGCTTTTGTAAAAGCCAGCGTTAATATCAATAAAATTAATTTTAGGGAGAATCGGTGCATTAATTGGTATAACTCAAAAAGTTATCAGCCAAAAGTATATTTTTTTATCGATGCACGTGTATAAATCACATACTATCCTCTACCATATCGTAATATTTACAATCCGGCTGGTGGCTAAAACTAAAAAGCAAAAAAATTAACCATTAGAGCCTGTTTAAATTTCTTTCCAAAATATTTTTCCGCACTCCGTTAAGCACATATACGGCCGTCATTGAGTAAAACCGGGATTAACCTGGAAAAAACAAGAATAATATATTAAAAAAACGGAATTTCGAGTGACAACCAGAGAGTTAATCTGGAAAAAACGGGAATAACGTAATTTCAAACTGAGATTCTTGCAGAGGCGCATCACCTGCGTCTCCCGTCAGACAATCGGATTTGTATTGATCAATTCGCTTACTCCCTTTTATAATCTTTATGCACAATTAAAAAACTCGCGCGTTCTTCTTTGTGGAAGGGGATATTCCAGTTGCCCTGGTAGGTAATTTTGGTGGGCAGCAGTTGGCCGTTAAAGTTATTGAGTTCGATGTTCATCTGCACGTTAAAATCAACAAACATGTTACTGAATTTGAGATCGATGTACCGGCCCAGTATCTCGAAGGTGCGCTCATCAAAAATGGTGGTCATCTCTTTAATCATCGTGTCGCCATCAGATGTGCTTGGCTTGCAACGCACCTTAAAACGATAAACAGGAATGGTATCCAGGTATTTACCACGGGCAAACTCGTAGTAATAAAATTGCTGCATATCCTTGCTGAAGATCTCGGTTTTATCGCCAATAAAAGGAATGCCCCGCACCCGGCGACCGGGCGTAAATACCAACGTTTTTAGTTTGGCCTTGTAACTTTCATTTTTACCACCACCGCCCGGCAAATCATCGCCCTGCACAAAATCGGAGTTGTAGGCGTTCATGAAAATATAATCGAACATCTCTACCGTATACAATTGATACTTACCGTTCTTTTTATAAACTGCGCCCGTATCCTGCTTAGCAAGGTATTCTACTTTATGTTGCCCTGCAACGTTGCTGTGGCGCAGCTTACGGTACACTTTTCCATCAACCTTGTTCTTTTTATCGTAGGTGTAAATACGGTTCTCGGCGGTAAAGGCATACTTCTTCATGTTCTGAAACGCCTTGTAAAAACTGGTATCGGCCATTACAGCGTCAATAAAATCCTGCGCGTTTAACCTATGCGACCGGATATCAACCAACGAATCGATAACAATGGTACGGATGGTATCTGGGTTAAAGCGGTTTATTTGCTGCGAGAAGGCAAAACTGCTAACAATAGTAAATCCTACAACTAATAATAATTTCTTCATCATACTACTGACGTTTGGTGGGTGCCGATTGTTACATCTAACACATCTTGTCGTTGGGGCTTGAGTTGCCCCATCTTGTCATTGCGAGCGATAGCGCGGCAACCTCGTAGCCTACAGAGTGGATTTACACAGCCGCTCTGTAGGCTACGAGGTTGCTTCGTTCCTCGCAATGTTTTTTTTAATTACCCAACTGCTTAATAGCCAGGTAAGCCATCAGTCCGGTACTTATTTTAAAGGCATCTTCTTCTACATCAAAAGTAGGTGTATGTACCGATGAGGTAATGCCCCGTGCTTCGTTACGGGTACCTAAGCGGTAAAAACAGCTATCGGCTACCTGCGAGTAATAGGCAAAGTCTTCGGCAGCCATCCAGATATCCAGGTCTAATACATTCTCTTTACCTAAATAATCCTCGGCATGGCCGCGGGTGGCATTAGTTAGCACTTCCTCATTGATCAGGAATGGGTAACCACGCATAATATTAAAATCGCAGCTACCACCCATGCTTTCGGCAATGCCTTCGGCCATTTTTTTCATGCGCTTATGGGCCTCGGTGCGCCAGTTCTCGTCCATCGTACGGAAGGTACCTTCCAGGTAAACCTCATTGGGGATCACGTTGGTGGCGCCATTGGCAATTACCTTACCAAATGACAATACCGAAGGGCTTTTAGGATCGGCAAACCTGCTTACCACCTGCTGCAAAGCGGTTAATATATGGGCGGTGATAATTACCGGGTCTATATTTTGTTGTGGCTGGGCACCATGGCCGCCTTTACCTTTCACGGTAACGTAAATCTCGTCTGTTGATGCCATGTACTTACCCGCACGGAAACCTACCTTACCCGCCTCTATTAAAGGCATCACATGCTGCCCTAATACGGCCTGTGGTTTCGGATTTTCCAACACACCCTCTTTGATCATCAGGCTGGCACCTCCGGGCAGTTTTTCTTCTGCCGGTTGAAATATCAGTTTTATGGTACCGCCAAACTGGCTTTTCAACTCCGTTAAAATACGGGCAGTACCCAGTAATGATGAAGTATGCGCATCGTGGCCGCAGGCATGCATTACACCTACGTTTTGCGATTTATAAGGTACATCGTTGGCTTCGGTAATAGGGAGGGCATCCATATCGGCCCGCAGGGCAACTACGTTATCAGATGGCAAATCGCCTTTAATAAGGGCTACCAGGCCGGTATCGGCCATTTTTTCATACGTTAAGCCCAGCGCTTCCAGCTTGCCGGCCACAAAAGCAGATGTTTTTTGCTCATGAAATGATAACTCGGGATTGGTGTGCAGGTGGCGGCGGTTAGCTACCACATCATCAAATATTTTTTGGGATAGCTCCTGTATTTTTTCTTTAATCATCGTTGGCATCTGCTTTAGGTAGATTTATTTTTTCGGATATGATAAACAGGCTCGGAAACGATGCCCGTAATTCCTGCATCAGTTTTTGAGCCTCAAGGCGGGTTCTGAAATCGCCGGCGCGTACTTTAAAATTGGGTTCGCTGTACAGGATATAGGTACGCAGTTCGGGATAATCGCGTTGCAGCCTGGCCTGGGCACTGTAGGCCTCCTGCCTGCTCGAGCCGCTGAAGAACTGCACCCGGTAACCAAAAGACGAAGTTACTCCCGGTGCAACCCAGATTTCCTTATTTAACGTAAGGCGCTTGGCTATCAGGGTATCAACCAATGGGTCTTTAACCACCTCCACCTTGCCACGGGTTTGGGCAAAGGTTTGGGTTGATGCCAGTACCAGCACAACAAAAAAGCAGTACTTGATGAGGCTTGGTTTAGCTTTATGATCAGATACTGCTTTTTTCATTTTAGCCCCTTCAGCCCCCTCTAAATCTCCCCCGGTAGGGGAGACTTTTGGTTTTTGTTAAGTTATTTATTAATATCTATACGTTTCTTTAAAGCCCTCCCTTCCGGGGAGGGTTGGGAGGGGCTGGCTATTCGGCTTCTTAATTCTGCCCTACGCCGTGGCAGTTTTTATATTTTTTACCGCTTCCGCAAGGGCAAGGATCGTTACGACCAATTTTGGGATCAACCCTTACCGGTGTGGCTTTCTGTATCTCCTGCGGGAAATCATCCATCGGTACGCCATTACTTTCGCTTACCATTTCGGCTTTGGTGGTTTTTAGCTTACGCAGATCCAGTTTTGGCTCTGGTTTAGCTTCCCTCACCTCTTCGGCCTGCTGCTGAACCGGGATTCCTCCACGGAACAGGAAGCTTACTATCTCTTTATTCACATTGGCCAACATGCCACGGAATAATTCAAAAGCTTCAAACTTGTAAACCAATAACGGGTCCTTTTGCTCATAAACGGCATTTTGTACAGATTGTTTTAATTCATCCATCTCGCGCAAATGCTCTTTCCAGGCATCGTCTATCAGGTACAGGGTAACGTTTTTCTCAAATGATTTAAACACTTCGTGACCGTGGTTCTCTACCGCCTTTTTCAACGGAACAGAAACCTGGATACCGTGAATGCCATCGCTAAACGGTACCACAATATTCTCTACATACTGGCCGCGGGTATCATAAACATCTTTTAATACCGGGTAAGCCTGTGCCGATACCGCATCGCCTTTACGTTTGTAAAAGTCCATCACCGTTTGGAAGGTATGATCAACCAAGGCGTTGATAGAGTTGGCGCCAAATTTATCGGCATCAATCTCTACATCAACAGAGAACAAACGAATCATCTCTAAAGTGAAGCCTTCGTAATTGTTAGCCTCTTTATATTCGGTGGTGATATCTTCAACCACATCAAAAATGGTATTGCTCAAATCAACATCCAAACGCTCGCCAAACAGGGCGTTTTTACGTTTGGTGTAAACTACAGTACGTTGTGAGTTCATCACATCATCATACTCCAATAAACGTTTACGGATACCAAAGTTATTTTCTTCAACCTTTTTCTGCGCACGCTCTATAGATTTAGAGATCATAGAGTGCTGAATAACTTCGCCCTCTTCAATACCCATACGTACCATCAGGTTAGAGATCCTTTCTGAGCCGAATAAACGCATCAGGTTATCCTCCAACGATACAAAGAACTGTGAAGAACCCGGATCGCCCTGGCGACCAGCACGACCGCGCAACTGCCTGTCTACACGGCGGGATTCGTGGCGCTCGGTACCTACAATGGCCAAACCGCCCGCTGCCTGTACACCTGCACCCAATTTAATATCCGTACCACGGCCAGCCATGTTGGTAGCAATGGTAACTGTACCCGCCTGCCCTGCTTCGGCCACAATATCGGCCTCTTTCTGGTGCATTTTGGCATTCAGTACATTATGTTTAATACCGCGCAGCTTAAGCATACGGCTTAGTAATTCAGAAATTTCTACCGATGTGGTACCTACCAGTACCGGGCGGCCGGCCTGTGTCAGTTTCACAATTTCATCGGCAACAGCATTATATTTTTCGCGGATGGTACGATATACCAGATCCTGCCTGTCTTCGCGGCTTGCAGGGGTGTTGGTTGGTATTTCTACCACATCCAGCTTGTATATTTCCCAAAACTCACCTGCTTCGGTAACGGCAGTACCCGTCATACCGCAAAGCTTGTGGTACATCCTGAAATAATTTTGCAGCGTAACGGTAGCAAATGTTTGTGTAGCATCCTCAACCTTTACGTTCTCTTTAGCCTCAATAGCCTGGTGTAAACCATCAGAATAACGGCGGCCATCCAATACACGGCCGGTTTGCTCATCTACAATTTTCACCTTGCCTTCATCAAGAATATACTCTGTATCTTTTTCAAATAAGGTATAAGCTTTAAGCAATTGGTTAACCGAGTGAATACGCTCTGATTTAATAGAGAAATCGCGCATCAGCTCGTCTTTACGGGCAATTTTATCTTCGGTAGACAGATTTGATTTTTCGATCTCAGCAATTTCGGTACCCACATCCGGCATCACAAAAAAGTGCGGATCTTCGCCCGATGAGGTAATCAATTCGATACCTTTTTCGGCCAGTTCTACCTGGTTATTTTTTTCGTCGATAACAAAATACAGGTCGGCATCTACCTTAGGCATATCCTTACCCTGATCCTGCATGTAGTGGTTTTCTACTTTTTGCAGGGTACTTCTGTTACCACCTTCACTTAAAAATTTAATTAATGCCTTGCTTTTTGGCAAACCTCTGTATGCACGCAATAAAGCTAGACCGCCACCTTCGGCATCGGTATTACCTTCATTAATGGCTTTTTTTGCCTCGTTCAATATGGTATTAACATACGTTTTTTGAGCGTTAACCAAACGCTCGATGCGTGGTTTTAACTCATAAAACTCGTGCTCGTCGCCACGTGGAATAGGGCCGGATATAATTAAAGGTGTACGGGCATCATCAATTAAAACCGAATCGACCTCATCTACCATTGCAAAATGCAGTTTACGCTGAACCAGTTCTTCAGGGCTACGTGTCATATTGTCACGCAGGTAATCAAAACCAAACTCGTTGTTTGTGCCAAAAGTGATATCGGCCAGGTAAGCTGTCCTACGTTCCTCAGAGTTAGGCTCGTGTTTATCAATACAATCAACCGATAAACCGTGGAACTCATACAAAGGGCCCATCCACTCGCTATCGCGGCGTGCCAGGTAGTCATTCACGGTTACAATGTGTACACCCTGCCCGGCAAGTGCGTTAAGGTATGCAGGCAGCGTAGCTACCAGCGTTTTACCTTCACCTGTTGCCATTTCAGATATTTTACCCTGGTGCAATACTATACCACCAATCAGCTGTACATCGTAATGCACCATGTTCCAGGTAACCTCGTTACCGGCAGCAAGCCAGGTGCTTGCGTGAAAAGCCTTGTCGCCTTTTATGGTTACATTGCCTTTACGTGCGGCAAGGTTACGGTCAAACTCGGTTGCGGTAACTTCTATACTTTCATTAGCTGCAAGGCGGCTCGCGGTTTCTTTAACAACAGCAAAAGCCTCTGGCAATATATTGATCAATATTTCTTCCAGCTCTTTATTACGGTCTTTCTCCAGCTTATCCAGTTGGGTATATAACTCAACTTTTTCGGCTACATCCATATCCAGCTCGTTTTCGGTACGATCTTTTATGGCTTGTATCTCGCTGTCAATGCCCGAAAGGCCATCAGCTATTGTTTGTTTAAAACTTATGGTTTTAGCTCTAAGCTCATCATTACTGATGTTACCGAGTTTTGCAAATTCAGCCTTTACTTTTTCAACTATCGGCTTAATACTTTTTACATCCCGTTCTGATTTGCTTCCAAAAAGCTTACTGATAAAATCTAACATATTATTTTGATATGAATCAACAAACTCAATAATTACGCCACAGCGACAATTAGAGCCATATTGACAGGTAAAGGTACGAAGCCCCCTCTAAATCTCCCCCGGTTGGGGAGACTTTATTTTTTTATATACTTTATTTGGCCTGTTTTTTTTAAGACTTCCCTTCGGGGGAAGGTTTAGGAGAGGCTAACACCCCCAGTACATCCACTTTATCCTGCGCCAGTTGCAGCTTCAGTTCATCAAGGCCGGCAAACTTTACATCGCCCCTTACATAATGGTGAAATTCCATTTTGATGGTTTGATTGTAGATCTCCTCGTTAAAATCGAAAATGTTTACCTCAATGTTGCGGGTAAGACCGTTTACTGTTGGTCGGCTGCCTATATAGGCCATGCCTTTATAGGTTTCGCCGGCTACAACTACTGTTACCGCGAAAATACCATCGGATGGAATGAGCTTATATTTTTCTTCAACTACGATATTAGCTGTTGGATAGCCAATTTGCCGGCCAATCTGATCGCCCCGAACCACTTTGCCGGTAATGAAGAAAGGATATCCCAGAAATGCATTGGCCAAATCTATGTTACCGTTTAACAGGGCAGTACGGATACGGGTTGAGCTGATGGCCACCTCGTTAATATCCTGCTCGGGAATTTCTACAACATCGAAGCCATAAACCGGACCAAGCTTTAACAGATCGTCCAGCCCGCCCTGCCTGTCTTTCCCAAAACGGTGATCGTACCCTATCACAATTTTTTTTGTACCTATCTTGTTCACCAGTACATCCCGAATGTAGCCCTCGGCAGTCTGGTTACTAAAATCACGGGAAAAGGGAGTAATTATCAAATGATCTACACCTAATTGCTCCATCAGCTGGGCTTTCTCGGTAATGGTAGTAATCAGCTTAATACTTTCATCCTCGGGATGCAATATCATTCGGGGATGTGGAAAAAAGGTAAGAATAACAGTTTCTCCACCTATCTCATCGGCAAGCTCTTTGATACCTGCAATAATTTTACGATGACCGATGTGTACGCCATCAAATGTGCCGATGGTAACAACCGCGTTCTTTATCGCTGTAAATTCGTCAATATTGTTGTATATCCTCATTTGATGAGTAAAAACACAAATTTAGTTTTTTAGTTTACCTGGCTATGCCCAACCACTTTTTTTGACCAACAGATGTATTTACCATCAACCATTATCGGTAACAGGCTCTGTCGGAGTTTTTAAAGCCTTGATGGTATTAAATAACTCCATCACTTCCCAGGCATCTTCTACCTTGTAATTTCCGCTTCGGGTACGCCTTAAGTTTGATAGGTATGCGCCATTATTTAAAACGGCTCCAAAATCGTGTACCAACGATCTGATGTAAGTACCTTTGCTGCATACCACCCTAAAATCAACTTCGGGTAACTCAACCCGGGTTAATTCAAACTCGCTTATAGTTACAAAGCGCAGCCGGCGTTCAACCTCTTCACCCCGACGGGCTTTTTCATACAGCCGCTCACCATCAATTTTTATTGCCGAGTGCGCTGGCGGATATTGTTGTATATCGCCGGTAAACTGCCCGCAGTTATTACGCAGCATATCTTCGGTTAGTTGGCTAATGTCGAATTTATTATCGGGCTCGGTTTCCATATCATACGATGGCGTGGTTGCGCCAAGCACCATGGTACCGGTATATTCTTTTTCTTCGGCCTGAAAGGTGTCTATCTGCTTGGTCATTTTACCGGTACAGATGATGAGCAGGCCGGTAGCCAAAGGATCGAGCGTGCCGGCATGGCCAACCTTTAGCTTAAGGGGCTTAAAGGAGTTGCGGATTTTGCCAACCACGTCAAAGCTTGTCCACTCATAGGGCTTGTTAACCAGCAGCAATTGCCCTTCGGCAAACTCCTGGATATTATTGTACGTTTTTTTCAATTATTGTTGTTAAAGCTGCAAAGGTAGGTAAAAGCCCCCTCTAAATCTCCCCCGGATGGGGAGACTTTTAAAAATCTCCTGATTTTGAGGCTTTGCTTTTTAAAGCCACCCCTACTGCAGAGGGTTTGGATGGTGCTTATGACATCTGCAACTGGTGCCCGCTTAATATTAAAACGATAATAACAGCGCCAACAACTATACGGTACCAGCCAAAAAGCCTGAAGCCTTTACGCTCCAGAAAGGTGATGAACGATTTAATGGCCAGCATGGCTACTATAAAAGCGATAACATTACCAACAACTAAAAACTTGATCTGTTCGCCGGTAAATAACTGCCCCTGATGAACTTTATGGAAATCCCAGATCTCTTTTAGCGTAGCGCCAAACATAGTTGGTACGGCCAAAAAGAAAGAAAATTCGGCAGCAGCGGTGCGGGTTAGCTTTTGGCTCATACCCCCAACAATGGTTGCAGCCGAACGGGAAACACCCGGTATAACGGCCAAACATTGAAAAACACCTACTTTAAACGCGGTTGCATAGCTTATTTGCTCCTCTTCTTTAACAGCAGGCTTATTGAACCATTTATCAACAAATAATAAAATTATACCACCTATTAAAAGAGAACAAGCCACAACAAGCGGGCTCTCTAATAAAATATCTATTTTCTTTTTTAATAAAACACCAACTATAACCGCCGGAATAACCCCTACTACCAGTTTAAAATAAAAATCAAATGATTTAAAAAAACGCTTAAAGTATAAAATTACAACCGACAGGATAGCGCCCAGTTGAATTACAACTTCAAATAGCTTTACAAAGTCGTCTTTCCCTATCCCCATAAAGGAGGAAGCTAAAACCATGTGGCCGGTTGAAGATACCGGCAAAAACTCGGTAATACCTTCAATAATTGCAAGTATTATAACATGAAAAAGATTCATTGTAATTTGGGGTTGGGGTATGTTTTATAGTAAGCTGCGAGCGTAGTAAAATAATACAGGTTGATTTAGCAAACCAGGAAGAAAGGAAAATCCAATCAACCGATCCTTCATCAACCCGATCAACTATTTACTAACTTCTGGTTTCTTTAAAATAGCGTAAAAGCCTAAACCAAAACCTGCCAATACTACTATTGGGGCAATTACAATTTTGGTATTACTGTAAATATCTGTAGTGCCAGACATCAGTATAAAACCGAAGGCTACTACCAATACACTGATGATTAAAAACTTATAGTTGCCTTTGTCAAATATAAATTCAACAGGCTCGGTGCTGGTGCTTTTAAGCGTTGGTTTAGCTGCCTGTGCTGATGTTTTTAAAGGCGTTGTTGGTTTAAATTGCTGTGCCATCTTTTAATTATTGAATTATTGATTTATTGAATTACTGATTGAATCCGCAAATCACTTGTCTCTTTTTAATTATTGATTTACTGAATTACTGATTGAATCCACAAATCAATTTTTGAATTTTTAATTTTGATTTTTGACTTATAAACTACCTGTACAAGTCGTATATTTTTAAACGTAAAAACTTGTTAACTGCCAAAAAGGTGCTAAATGCCGATATAAATATCCCCAGGCCAACTATGCCAATAAACACCATCCCAAACTCTGAATAGCTTTGCAAAAATACCAGGTCTGGCACCTGCTGATAGGCCAGGTATAGCATACCTATAAGCAGTATTATGGCGATAAGGCCGCCCAAAAGGCCATGCCAGATGCCATACAATAAAAACGGCTTACGGATAAACCCTTTTGTGGCACCAACCAATTGCATTGATTTGATCAAAAACCTTTGCGAATAGATGGCAAGCCTGATGGTATTATTGATTAAAGCTACCGATAGCACCACAAATATCCCCGCGAATGCTAAGATGATAAGGCTGATAGACTTCACGTTTTCGTTCATCTTATCAACCAGCGATTGCTGGTATTTAACCTCCTTAACTAATGGATTTTTAAGCAGATCGGCTTTAAATTTTTCAATGTCTTTATTGTTGGCAAAATCGGCCTTCATATAAATATCCAGCGACTGCGATAAGGGATTGTAACCCAAAAACTTAACAAAATCCTCTCCCAGATCTTTTTGCAGGTTACGGGCAGCAAGTTCTTTACTTACATATTGGCTTTGCTTCACCATAGGGTTAGCATCCAGCTGTTTTTGCAGTTGCAGTACATCCGTTTCGTGCGCGGCATCGTCAACAAAAATATTAAGTACTATATTTTCTTTTACGTACCGCGATATGTTATTGGCATCTATTAGTAACAAGCCTAACAAGCCCACCATCAATAATACCATGGCAATACCAAATACGGTAGAAATGTATATGGTTTTTACCTTTTTTGCCGATGCACTTGCTTCAAATTCTTCCATGTTGTTTAGATATGAGAAGTGAGATTTGAGATTTGAGATCAAAAAAACAGCCCCGCTTTGAAGCCTGTATCATATCTCATATCTAATATCTCACATCTATATTCGTGCGAAATTAAGAAACACGCCTTAAAGGTAAAAGTTTATTGTTTATAAAAATGGTTTAATGGCATAATAGTGTGTTGGTTTTAACATTTATTAACCAATTGCCCCAACCGGGATTAAACAATTACTCTTCCCGCCATGTTGTACCTTTATGACAAAGCCAGCAAACAATAAAGACAAACAGTCGCCATCTGACACGCCAACCAATAGGCCAAATGATAATGGCGGTAAAAGCAAGATAAAAAAGGAAGACAGGCAATATAATGCCGCTGAACCGCATGGAGGCGATATTGCCAAAAAGCATGAGCAGGAAGAGCAGCCGGTACATTCTGTTAAAGCCGTGCCTAAATAGCCTCACCTAAATCCTCTCCACGGAGAAGACTTTTGATTTGCATGACGGCGGTTTATCCATTGATTTATAAGCAACTAACCACACAACTCAAGAACCCTCTCCTTTGGAGAGGACAGGGTGAGGCTCTACCGGGCTATCCCCGCCGAGTTAAACTGCAGGTCGTACAATTTGCGGTAGTGGCCGTTTTCTATTTTAAGCAATTCCTGGTGAGTGCCCATTTCCATGATCTCGCCATGGTCGAGCACAATTATCCTATCGGCATTTTGAATGGTAGAGAGGCGGTGGGCAATTACTATAGCCGTACGGCCCTGCATTAGTTTGTTAATTGCATTTTGAATCAAAATTTCGGTTTCGGTATCTACCGACGAAGTGGCTTCATCCAAAACCAATATGGCCGGGTCATATACCAGCGCGCGGATAAAAGAGATCAATTGCGATTGACCGGCCGAAAGCGTGGAGCCGCGTTCCATTACATTATAGTCGTAACCACCGGGCAGGCGTTCAATAAATTCATGTGCACCTACATCTTTTGCTGCCGCTATGATCTGCCCGCGGGTAATGAATTGGTTATTTAAGCTGATGTTATTGGCAATGGTATCGGTAAACAAAAACACATCCTGTATCACGGTAGCTATCTGCGAACGCAAAAATTCTACCTCATATTCCCTTATATCGCGCCCATCAACCTTGGCGCTACCCTGCCCTATTTCATAAAAGCGGTTAAGAATATTAATAGTTGACGACTTGCCCGCGCCTGTAGCACCAACTAAAGCCAGGGTTTCGCCGGGTTTTACGTGGAAGCTGATATTTTTTAATACCCAATTTTCGTCGTTATAGGCAAACCAAACTTTATCAAACTCAATTTCGCCTTGTAGCCTGCCGGTTTTAAGAGTACCTGTGTTAACGGCAACCTCATCGGTATCCAGTACTTTAAAAATCCTATCGGCGCCAACCATCCCCATTTGCAGGGTATTAAATTTATCGGCCAGTTGGCGTATAGGCCGAAAAAGCATGTTCAGCAACACAATAAAACCAGTAATTAAACCCGGAGTTATTCCCTTTTTTGATGCCGACAAACCAGCTAGCTGACTATCAGAAAGCATGCGTTTACATCCGTACCAAACCAATAGCCCCATAGAAATAGCAAACAGGATTTCTACCACCGGGGAAAAGATAGAATAATACCAGTTACTGCGGATATTGGCATCGCGGTATTTTACGTTAACAGATTTAAACTTGCGCATCTCCTGGTCTTCCCGTGCAAAAAGCTGTATTACGCCAATGCCCGAAATATGCTCGGCCAAAAAAGTGTTTAACTGGGCTACCTGGGTACGCACTTCCTGAAAGGAGGACTTAATGGCCTCCTTAAATACATAGGTGGACGCGAAAAGGAAAGGCATAGGGATTAAGGTAATGAGGGCCAGTTTCCAATCCTGCCAAAGCATAGAACCAATAACGGCAAACACCAGCAGCATATCGCCTACAATGCTGATGAGACCTTCAGAAAATATATCGGCAATAGTTTCCAGGTCTGATACGGTACGGGTAATGAGCATCCCGATGGGTGTTCTGTCGAAATACTTAAGCCTTAAACTGGTAATGTGGTTAAAAATATCGATCCGCAGATCGCGGATCACCGATTGGCCCAACGAGTTGGTTAAATAAGTTTGATAATACTGCGCCACGGTTTGAACAATAAGCTGTACTATCATTAACCCCACCATAAAAACCAGTCCATCGTAATTATCGTTCAGGATATCCACATCCAGCGTACGCCGAATAAGAATTGGCTGCAACAATGCACTTACTGTCAAAAACACGGTTAAAAAGCCAGCAACCACAAACGTAGTGTTGTATGGTTTTACGTAGTGCATCACCCGCTTTAACAGTTTCCAATCAAGTGCTTTCCCGGTAACGGCAGAGCCAGCAGAGCCCCCTGAAGGGGGTACTTTTTGATTGGCAGCATCGCCTGCTTTTTTTTCGGTATCTTGTTTATTTGTACTCACCTATTTCAAATGTAGTTATAAATAAATTTACCCTTCTATCATTCCCCCTTTCGGGGGTTAGGGGGCTAATACTTCACCTCGGTTAAATACAGCCCGCACGCGGGTACGCTCATGCCCGCGTTTGAGCGGTTTTTACTTTCGATGATCTGCCTTACGGCTTCGGGAGGTATTTCTTTGCGGCCTACCATCATCAGGGTACCTACTATGGCACGCACCATATTGCGTAAAAACCTATCGGCCGAGATATGGAATATCATGCCATGTTCGGTTTGCACCCATTCGGCGCGGCTTATTTTACAGTTATTGGTTTTTACCTGGGTATTTGATTTGCTGAAACAGCTAAAATCAATATAATCCATAATCATGGCAGCCGCCTGGTTCATCAGTTCCAGATCGGGCACATCACGTACCTGCCAGGAGCCTCCACGCAAAAACGGATCTTTATTAAAGTGAATGTGGTATTGGTATGATCGCAGTGTGGCATCAAACCGGGCATGCGCATCGGAATGTACAGGGATGATACTTTTTATGGCAATATCTGCCGGTAAAATTGAATTAAGACCTCGAACTTTTGAGTTCATGTTTGATGCTTGATGGTTCATGGCCGAAGATTTTTGTATCTCCTCCTTTTCTTTACCATCATCTATAAACGATGAACCATCAACTTCTTCGTCCACATCAAAATGCGCAAAAAACTCTTTGGCATGCACGCCGGTATCGGTGCGGCCGCAGCCGGTGGTTTCTATAGGTTGGCGCAGTATGGTTGTAAGCGCCTTGTTGAGCGCTTCCTGAACGCTGTGCGCGTTTTGCTGTACCTGCCAGCCATGATATGCAGTGCCATCATAAGCCAATTCAATAAAGTAGCGTTGTTTAACCGTCACGCGGCAAAGTTAATTATTATGGCGGGCTTGGGTATTCATAATTTGGTCAAAGTATCGATAGCATTTGCGCTCAAAATTATTTCGACCGCTGCAATAAACATCACCCCAATTATACGGCGGATTAAGTATAACTAAAATAGGCCTGTATTCACGCAAATAAAATTAGTAGTAACAAAGGCTTCGTGATGCTCGCTGTAAAAATTAATTGGCATTACACCAAATGGGGTAATACGATTAATGCTGAAACCGTTCTCTTTAAAAAAATACCAAAAATCCTGGAAATAGGTTTTAGAGTCGATGTTGCATCCCCCAAATTCAAACTGAATAACCTTTATATGCTTGATGGCTTCGCCCATACCTTTTAATACCGTTAATTCGTGCCCCTCAACATCTAACTTAACAATATCGATATTGCTCTTTAACAGACTAGTATTCCAATAATCCTCAAATTTAACAGAAGCAACCTGCTCTATTAGTTCAAGACTGATACCCAGATGGTTAAGTCGTCTTTTATTTAAACTTGCTAACTCAGAACCGGCCACATTAAAAAATAGGTTAACAACTCCATTGCTATCAGATACTGCCGCTTTATTTATGGTTACTTTATCGTCGTCCCGAAACCTGGTTATAAGCTGATCATAATTGTATTGCGCAGGCTCAAATAAATGTATTGATATATCCGGGAATTTTAATTTTAACAAGGCCGAATACGCTCCGATATTCCCTCCTATATCAATAGCCAGTTTGGGATTGCTGATGAATTTAGCGATAGTGCTAACCTCACCCTTTATTTTATGTACCCCCTTACCCTGGTAGTTAGCACAAACTCGTTCAATTTTAGATAAAATTCTGTAAAACATTAGTCGATAAATTAGGATGCCCCAAATATAACATAAGTAATTACCTGGTGCTATCCTACTGATGGATCACTAATGTACTCTTTATATATCGATTCAAACATCAGCTTATCCTCTACCGCCTGGTTAAATGGTTTATCTAAAAAGGTATTGCTATATCCTATGGCTTTGGCCAGATTTTTTAACACTTTAAAGTAGGTTACTTCAATACCTTCAACCAATTGCAGGTAAAAAACAATAAAAACATCGCGCTCCATAGGCGTTTTACCCGATCGGATGGCAGTTATATAAGCCTCCAATGTCATGGCCTTCATACCCAGTACGCTTATTTTAGATTGATCTTCGCCAATGGCTTTAAATATTCCATCCATATGCTCAATCTGGTTTCGGGCATCGTTGCTGCACTCTTGTATGGCATCCTTTAAATAGTGCAGGGTTGCCAGTGTTTTTATCTCTTCAAAAAAATGAATGAGGTGTTCTTTGCCGCAGTAAATACTGTTTAAATGTTCGAGGAATATTTTTTTGAGGTGGGCGTCTTCAAACTTCACCTCCTGTGGAGATAGGTTTTTATCGGGGCTTGGGGTCATCACTTAATAATTAATCAGAAAATCACTTTAAATATACTATATTAATTATCATTAAAAGCAAATTACAGCAGCAATAAAAATCCTCCTGCGGCAATAACTAAAACAACTATATTTGCCATTATAATTTTAATATCATGCTACAAAGAATACAAAGCATTTACCTGCTTGCCGCCAGCCTGTTACTATTTGCCCTTTATTTTTTTCCGTTGGCGCACAACGTTTATGTAAATGATGTACCCGTAACCATTTTGGTTACCGGCATTTTTCAGGATGTTAACGGGGTACAAAAACATATAGAATCTTTTACAGCGCTTACCGTTATTACTGCCATAGTGGCTATTATACCACTGGTTATCATTTTTTTATTCAAAAACCGCAAACAGCAAATTACTTTTTGCTACAGCACAATTTTAGTTTTGTTTGGCTACAGCTTTTGGATGGCGCAAACCGTTAAAAAAGCGGTAGGCGAAGGCGTACAACTGGGTACCAAAACTATGGGCATAGGCCTTTTCTTAACGTCTATTAGTATTGTGATGCTGATATTGGCAGTCAAAAGCATCCAGCGGGACCAAAAACTGGTTAAATCTGCAGACAGGTTGAGGTAGTTATTTGTTGATGCCTTATTTTTAACCCATTAATGTAATGGGCTAATCGTCGCAACCTATTGAATTTTTAACACAGCTCAACAATGGGCTCTGTATACTGACGAAGACTCACCCCGACCAGGCTCCGCCGGTCGCCCCTCTCTCCGCCTGCGTCGCATAGAGGGTAAAGCCATTTTCTTCGGCTTCGCCGAAACGAGTAAAAATAATTTCAAATTTCAAACTCCCTCTTTCCAACGAAGGTGAGCGTTGCACAACTCGCTGTTATCAGAATCAGCGTCTTTTCCACCCGCGGTCTGTGTCTTCACAGACCGCAATTCCGAATGCTCCACGTTTAGGGTGGGTAAACCAGCGCTATATTCGGGAAGATGCCTGTGAGGACACAGGCATCGGAAAAAAAGTCCTTAGTTGTGCAACGCTCACCGAAGTTGAAGAGAGGGATGTCGGGCGTAGCCTCGACAGGGTGAGTCTTAACCTTGGTCAGTTTACATCATCCCCCGACACAGTCTTTGAATTTACTCCGCCAAATAGCGCTGCCTATACCTACGAATAGTCGAAACTTCCCTTTTTAAACGGTAGTTTAAAAAAGGCGGTAACTACATTCCAGATATGTTTAAGGCGATAGTTGGCATTTTTTTGCACTTTGGCCAAACCCTGTTTTTCGAGGTTCATGAACGGGGTAGTAATGGTACCTGTTTTTGACGATGTTGGCTGCGGTGTTGGGCGTTTCTCTATCACCACAATAGAATCGTAATAATGTATTGAGTTTACAGACCTGGTAAAATCATCAACCTTTAGTGATTTTTCTACCGAGTGATAGGCATTCAACTTATCAATAAAGTTTTTAGAGTATTCAATAAAGCTGCCCCGTCTTTTGTGACCGCCGCCGTATTTTAGCCAGTACGAGGTGTGTATATCTTCGCACAGGTAAACGCCATCGGGTTTTATATGGTTAAATAATTCTTCGTACGATACTATTTGCTGTAACATGGTATGGCCGCCATCATCAATTAAAATATCAATGGGAGGTATTTGTTCTTTAACGGTTTGCAAAAAATTGCGGTCGGTTTGCGAGCCAATCAGTATCTTAATATTCTCTTCTTCAACCGCTTTACAGTTTGGATTAATATCAATGCCGTATATCTTAGCCTTATCACCAAAGTAGCTTTTCCACATTTGCAAGCTACCGCCGTGCAGGGTACCTATTTCCAAAATCACAATATCCTTACCCCGGTATTTACTAAAATGACGCTCGTAAACATCAAAGTAGTGTTGCCATTTATAGATTACGCGTTCGGTATTATTTTTAAAATATATTTCCAGATCGTTCATTTCCGTATCAATTAACGGGTTTAAACCTACATAAAAAAACCTATCTGCCAAAGTGAATTTCAAAACTGATTAATGGCCCTGCGCTACACAAAGCGTAACTATCAAATTTTCATGCAATTGCATATTAAAATTAAAGCGCACCATCTATTGCCATTGCCAAATATTAGCGCTATCTTTGCGCCCGATTTGGCGATGTTGCCAAATTCGTTATTTTAATTCATGAACCCATTTATTGAACTGGGAATCCGTCATGATATTGTTAATGCCATCTCTGAGTTAGGGTTTGAAAACCCAACACCAATCCAGGAACAGTCAATTCCGGTATTGTTAACAGGCAGCAACGATTTTGTCGGATTAGCCCAAACCGGGACCGGTAAGACTGCTGCCTTTGGCCTACCATTATTAGAACTGTTGGATTTTGAAGAAAATCATCCTCAGGCACTTGTTTTATGCCCAACACGTGAACTTTGTTTACAGATCACGAACGACATTAAAAATTACTCCAAAAAAATGGACAACGTTCACGTTGTTGCCGTTTATGGCGGAGCAAGCATTATGGATCAGTTACGCCAGATTAAACGCGGTGTACAGATTGTTGTGGCCACACCAGGCCGTATGCTTGATATCATTAACCGTAAGGCGATAGATTTTTCGAAGGTAAAATTTGTAGTATTGGATGAAGCTGATGAAATGCTCAATATGGGCTTTCAGGAAGACATTGATAATATCTTATCTACCACTCCGGACGAGAAAAAAACCTGGCTATTTTCGGCCACCATGCCTACTGAAGTTCGCCGTATAGCGAAAAAGTACATGAATGAGCCGTTTGAGCTTACCATGGGCACAAAAAACACCGGCAACGCCAACATCGAGCACGAGTACTACATTGTACGTGCCCGTGACAAGTATGCCGCATTTAAACGTATTGTTGATTTTAACCCTGATATTTTTGGTATCGTATTTTGCCGTACCAAAATAGAAACTCAGGATATTGCAGAAGCACTGATAAAAGACGGTTACAACGCCGACTCATTGCACGGCGACCTGTCACAACAACAACGCGATAAGGTAATGAAACGTTACCGCGAGCGCAGCCTGCAATTATTAATTGCTACTGATGTTGCCGCACGTGGTATTGATGTTAATGATGTAACACACGTTATTAACTACTCGTTGCCAGATGAGGTTGAAAACTACACCCACCGTAGCGGTCGTACTGCCCGTGCCGGTAAAACAGGTGTATCTATCAGCATCATTAACGCAAAAGAATTAGGTAAAATTCGCCAGATTGAGCGCACCTTAGGTAAACGCTTTGTTAAAGCCGAAATACCAACCGGGTTTGATGTTTGCGAAAAACAATTATTCTCAATTGTTCATAAAGTACATAATGTACAGGTTAATGAGCAGCAAATTGAGCAATACATCCCGCGTATAATGGATGAGTTTAAGGATATGAGCAAAGAAGAGTTTATAAAACGCTTTGCATCAATTGAATTTAACCGTTTCCTTGATTACTACAAAAACGCGCCAGACCTTAACGCAAGCGTTGAAGAAGGTGGCCGCAGAGATAGAGATGATCGTCCGGATCGTGGCGAACGTGGTGCATCAAGCGGCCCGTCGGCCTACACCCGTTTATTTATAAACTTAGGTTCGGTTGATGAATTTAACCGTGGCGATTTGTTAGGTTATATTTGCAATCAATCAAAAATTAGCGGCCGTAGCGTTGGTAAAATTGATGTAAAGGGTGTTTATTCATTCTTTGAAGTACCTAACGAAGATGTTGAAAAAGTTAACGCCGGTTTCCAGGGTGCCGAATACAAAGGCCGCCCTGTAAGGATAGAAGTATCTGGCGAAGGTACAAGCGACCGTCGCGAAAGCAGCGGTGGTGGTTACCGTGGTGGCGAGCGTCGCGAAGGCGGTGGCGGTTACCGTGGTGGCGAACGCCGCGAAGGTGGCGGTGGTTACCGTGGTGGCGACAGAAGCAACTCAGGCGGCGGCGATCGTCGTAGCAGTGGTGGCTTCCGTGACTTCTCGGGCAAACCCCGCGAAGATCGCCCGGAACGCAAAAGAAGATCATAAAAAGTAGCAAGTAGTTTGTATCAAGTAGCAAGACAATCCAACCGGAACTATCTTGATACTTGATACTCACTATTTGATTCTAAAAAGATAGTTTTCATGAGCTTCCCCTGGTAAGGAAGCAAGTTTTAGTTTAGTTTTGTTAACAGAGCCTTCAATGCCGCCAGCATTATGAAGGCTTTTGTTTTTAAGTCAAAAATCCGAAATCTTAAGTCACAAGTCGCAAAACTTCTAACTTACGACTTCGGACTTTTTATTTCGGACATAAGACTTTTTTGCCTCAACGCGCAAACTCTACCACATCCGAATCCGGATAAAACAGGGTAAGTTTATGATCGTCCAGGTTTTTGATCAAAAATTTGGTATAGGGCCTGCTGCCCTGGTACGATGTAAAAATGGTATCGTTTTGCACAAAGTAATCTTCGGTAACCGGCTGCCCGTCATCAGTAGTAAAACCCTTATCTGTTATTTCCAGTTTAGTATCGCCATCTTTTGATTTCCACTTGCCCATTAGCTTTTTATTAACGGGATTACTTGCGCTCTGGTGATTATTACAGGCTACAGAAAACAAAACAAGAGCGCAAACAGCATGCACAAGTATAAAAGGATATTTTTTCATGATAGGTACGTTAAGCTAAATACTCTTACCGGCACCGTTAAGATACAAAATTATTTAGCGGGCTTATCTATTAGCTGCGATTTTTTAACGTATATCCTATGGCCCTTTTTATTCACATAGTAGTAACGCGATTTTTTATCGATATAAACATTATGATTTCCGGGAGCTACCTTGCCATCATATTTTTTATCTACTATTGTCGATTCGCTGTTGGCAGCAATTTGTGATGTTTTATGGCCAACCTTTACGGCCGTTGTTTTAGTTGTATGGCCTACCTTTTTTGCGGCTATCCCTACCTTTTGACCAAAAGTAGTGTCTTTATGTGTTTGGGCAAAAACCGGCGAGATCATAAATGTACCCGCGGCAAGCATGGCAACTTTGAATAAATTTTTCATAATAAGTAAGTTGAGTTAATGATATTGCTATTAACTCAATTTCTCTGCCAAATTGCGCATTTCTATAACGGGAGAGCGTTTTTGATATAAAATAGCATAAACCGCATCACAAATGGGCATATCAACCTTGTACTGTTTGTTAACCTGGTGTAGGCAATTTACTGCATAATATCCTTCGGCAATCATATTCATCTCTAGCTGGGCCGATGTTACGGTATACCCCTTACCAACCATATTGCCAAAAGTACGGTTACGGCTAAACTGCGAATAAGCGGTAACCAGCAAATCGCCAAGGTAGGCCGATTCTTTGATATCCCTGTCAATAGGGTGTACAACATCTACAAACCTTTCCAGTTCACGAATGGCGTTTGAGATCAACACCGCCTGAAAGTTATCTCCATACCCTACTCCATGACAAATACCACCGGCAATGGCATATATATTTTTTAAAACCGCTCCCCACTCGGTACCATAAATATCATCAGATACAATGGTTTTAATGTAACGGGTATTAATCATCCCGGCAAATTCTGTAGCCAGGGCGCTGTCGCGCGATGCAATAGTAAGGTATGATAGTTTTTCGAGCGCAACCTCCTCGGCATGGCAGGGCCCGCTAATCACCACAAAATCATCAAACGATACACCCATCTTCTGGTTTAAAAACTCACCGATTATCATATTTTCATCCGGCACAATGCCTTTAATAGCCGAAACAAGCTTTTTTCCGGCTAAATCGGCAGGCGTAATACCAGCCAACGCTTCTTTTAAAAAGGCTGCAGGTACGTTTAATAAAATAATATCAGCCGCCTGTATCAGTGCTTTAAGATCAGTAGATATATTGGAGGCAGACAGCCTTATTTCAACCGAACTTAAGTAGTACGGGTTATGGCCAAATTTGTGCAGGTGCTCAACAGCCTGTGCATTACGCATCCACCAAAAAACTTCTTTTTCGGTAGTGTTATCAACCAGCATTTTCACATTGGCTGTAGCCCAGCTTCCGCCGCCAATAACGGCTATTTTTTTCTTTTCGTTTAACATTAACAGAATTACCAGGAGGTATTAATTGATGAGGCAAATTAATGAAATATATTTTGTTTTTGGAGCAAGGATTACCGGAGCCAGGGAAATCGCTTTTAAAAATTTGTTGTAGAAAGAAAGGTAAGCCCTACGGGGCAAAAGAAACATTTAAACTTTTATTCTACAAATTGGTAGCCTCTACGAGGCAAGCACCTTTATTAGTATGGTATTATGCCTCGTAGAGGCTACCAATTTGTAGAAATATTTATCTAAGATTCCTTTTTGCCCCGTAGGGGTTACCTGTCTCCGCATTAAAAACTGTAAAAAAGTTTAAAAGCGATTTCCCTGTTACCGGAGCAAAGACAAAGGACTTTTGGAATAAGGATTTTTGGAACGCGAATTAAACGTTAAACTAATTTAGTTAAGTTTGTTTGCCATCAAAAAACGCCTCTCATTACGAGTGGCTTAAAAAAGGCTGGCATTGCGAGTGATAACCGGGGTAACCCGAAAAAAACAGTAATGACATGATTGCAAATGGGCGGTTGTGGATGAAATAATAATGGGGCCTCTTTAAACAAAGTGGTGGGAATGTGCGATTCCCCTCTCGAGAGGGGCGGAGGGGTGTGTTTATGCACGCGCAATAAGACGCGGAAAAACACACCCCTGCCACCGCGCTTCCCATCCCGCCCCCGCTCGAGAGGGGAACAAAATGATGAAGGCACCTCATTGTATCTCGTGCATTAGAAACTTAAATAAAACACTTGATAATCAATAATTTACAATTATGTCATTATAAGGAGGTACGACGAAGCAATCCCCAATTTACAGAGTAGCCATGTAGGTTCGCCCTGTATAGTTTGGGATTGCTTCGTACCTCGCAATGACGGTCGCAAGTGAATCATATACACACTGATAACCAACCCATTACAACTACCTACAGAACCTCTATGAACCCATTAGCCAGGAAAACATTTAACGCGGGCTTTACCAATGCCAAATACCAGCAGTTTTTAACTAAGCTTAATGATGGCTTGCACCAGCCGGTGCAGTTTCGCATAGCCGAAACACCGGTTTTGCTAACCGCCGAATTTAGGGACAGATTAATTGCTGCCGGAAACGATATTGTGAACGCCATCATAAGGCCCGATTTTAAGAAACTTACAGAGCGGGCCATTCCCGATAAATGGCGTGTGGCCAATGAAAATGATCACCCGCATTTTATAGCGCTCGATTTTGGCGTTTGTAAGGATGATGCCGGCAACATTGTTCCTAAACTGATAGAGATGCAAGGGTTTCCATCCCTTTATGGCTTCCAGGTTTTACTGGGCGATGTATATAAAGATGTATTTGATATTGATGATAATGAAACCATCTTTTTTAATGGCTTAGATAAATCCGCATACCTCGGGCTGCTCAAAAAAACCATCATTGGCAATCATCAGCCAGATGAAGTTGTATTAATGGATGTAAACGCGCCGGAGCAAAAAACAGCAGTCGATTTTTATTTAACCCAAAGATACCTGGGCATACCGGTAATTTCGTTAAGCGACCTGATACAGGAAGGCCGGCAGCTTTTTTACATGGCCAATAAGGAGAAGAAAACCATCAAACGCATTTATAACCGTTTGATATTTGATGAAATAGACAATGATCTGGAGATATTTGATAAGGTTGTTGATATTCGTAAACCGCTTGATGTAGAGTGGATAACCCACCCCAACTGGTTTTATCGCGTAAGCAAATTTACTATGCCCTTTTTAAGCGGCGACTATATTCCCAAAACACAATTTTTACACCAGATAGATTACCTGCCGGCAGATCTGGAAAACTATGTGTTAAAACCATTGTTCTCTTTTGCCGGCCAGGGCGTTATTATTGATGTTACTATAGACGACATTCGCAGTATAAAAGATCCCGAAAACTGGATACTACAGCAAAAGGTAAATTACCACCCTGTTGTACAATCGCCAAATGGCGGCGTTAAGGCCGAAATAAGACTGTTGTACTTATGGCCAAATGGCGATGAAAAACCTACATTAGCTATAAACCTGGCCCGCTTAAGCCGCGGAAAAATGATTGGGGTGCGTTATAACAAGGATTTTGACTGGGTTGGCGGAACAATTGCCTTTATGCCGCGTTAAACTTTATACTATAAAAAGGGTCTATACGTATATATTAAAAAATAAGTATTTTTGTAACCATGAACATCCAGGTAATTTTAGTTATTGTTCTTTTTGCCGCTGCTATTTTTCACATCGGCAGAATGATGTATAAAAGCCTTTCGGCAAAAAAAAGCTGTGGTGGTAACTGCAAATGCGGCGTTGATTTTTCGGGCATCGAACCCGGCAAAACACACAAGTAATCTGCAGGCCCCATTCATTATATCTTCATTTGTTACCTATACTTTTAACCAGAAGTAATCTCACTTAATGTCTTCAAATAAGCAAATTTTTCAGGCAGATTCACCAGGCAGATGGAACCGCTTTAAGTGGCTCAGCCGTGTGCTGCTTGCGTTTTTGATAGTTGGCATCATAGCCGTTATTGTTACTATTAAATCAACCTATTATCCAAGCTTGCCAAGCCTCGATCCTGCACCTAAAAAAATGTCGAAGGAAGAGCTTGAGCAGATAAAGCGTTCAACCAAATACCGCTCGTTTAAAATACAAAAGGGCGAAATTGAGGCACTTGAACGCGCAAAAAAAATACACCAACGTAAGCTCCCTAACAATAAAGACAGGTTAAACGTTGCCTTTTACCGCCCATGGGAACCACAGGCCTATTACTCGCTGTTGGATAACATACCCAAGCTGGATATGGTGGTAAGCGAAGGATTTTCTATCCTCCCGGGTGTTGATACCGTGATAACCAAGGTTGATACCGGACTTATCAACCTCAACAAAAAGTACAATAAGCCTATTGTGCTTACGCTATCAAACTATGTTAATATCGACAATAAGCAGGGTGGATACGATAGTAAAGATATTGAGCGCATTTTTAAAAACCCTGCTTTACGTACTAAGTTTATCAACAGCATAACCAACGCCCTTACCAAATATAAATTTAAGGGCATTAATGTTGATCTGGACGAGATTAAGGACAGAAACAGCAAAACGTATATCACTTTCCAAACCGAGTTATATAAAACGTTAAAGGCAAAAAACTTTTTGGTTACTCAAAACGTGGTGCCCGAAGATGAAACTTATGACATTGTACGCCTGCAGCATGTGAATGATTTTCTTTTCATTATGGCTATTGATGAGCATAATGAGTTAAGCAACGCCGGCGATCTCTCAAACCAGCACTGGGTTGAGCAGATACTGGATGATGTATGTGGTAAAGTGCCGAGCGAAAAAATCATTTTAACCTTTGCCGGCGGCGCTTATGACTGGCGCGAAAATAGTATTGGCAAATCCATAGGTTATCAGCAGGCTATTAGTACGGCCGAAGAAAACCACAGCAAGATTACTTTTGACCCAATTTCGGCCAATTCGCATTTTGCCTATATGGATAAGGATAGCCTCGACCATAATATTTACTTTGCCGATGCAGCCACCAACTTTAACGTTATCCGCATGGCCGACGACTGGGCTACCGGCGGCGTGGCCTTATGGCGTATGGGTACCGAAGACCCCAGACTATGGTCGTTCTTCCAAAAAAACCTATCCATTGATTCATTGCGTAAAACCGGTGTCGATATTAAAAGGCTAACATCTGTAGGTTTAAATACCCGCAAAAACGTAGAGTACGATGGCGATGGCGAGGTGCTGGATTTGATAACCACGCCTCAAACCGGAGAAATTAATGTAAAGCTGGATACCAGTAATTACACTATAACCGATCAGCAATATAAGCGGCTACCCACCAAGTACATGATACGCAAGTATGGGTATAAGCCTAAAAAAGTTGTTTTAACTTTTGATGATGGCCCAGACCCTGACTATACGCCGCGAATTTTAGACATCCTGAAAAAAGAAAAGGTACCGGCAGCGTTCTTTGTGGTAGGCTCCATGGCCGAAAAAAACATTCAGCTACTAAGGCGCGAGTATGAAGAGGGGTACGAGATTGGTAACCATACCTTCTTCCACCCCGATATTTCAACCATCAGTTTGCAACGCGTGGTGTTAGAATTGAACGCTACCCGTAAGATCATTGAATCGGTAACGGGCCGCAGTACCATCCTTTTCCGCCCGCCATTTAATGCTGATGCCGAGCCGGAAACATTGGCTGAGGTTATACCGGTAGCAGAAAGCCGCAGACAAAGTTACATCACCATTGGCGAATCTATAGACCCATGGGATTGGCAGCCCGGTGTAACCGCCGATAGTATTGTTGCACGCACCATAAGGCAAGCCGGTAACGGTTCGATGATATTACTGCACGATGCCGGGGGCGATACCCGCGAAGAAACAGTAAAAGCGCTGCCAGCCATTATCCATTATTTTAAAACACACGGCTACCAGTTTACTACCATTGCCGATGTATTGGATAAAACCAAGGATGATCTGATGCCGCCAATTAACGACGACCACACCGGCATTTTTGGCCCGATGTATGATGTTGCGGTACATGCCTACTACTACTTTAACTGGTTTTTGGTTTACGTATTTTTATCGGCTATTTTCCTGGCCATCGGTCGTATTGTTTTAATTGCCATATTGGCATTAAGGCAAAACAGCGAGAATAAGAAAAGTGTAAAATTAAGGGGCGATAATCTTCCGCTACCTCCGGTAAGCATTATTGTACCGGCTTACAACGAAGAAGTAAACGCTATTGCTACTATACAAAGCTTATTAAAAACCGAGTATCCGGCTTTCGAGATCATTTTTATTGACGATGGATCTAAAGATAAAACCTTCGAGGTAGTATCGGCCGCTTATGAAGGCCATCCGTTGGTTAAAATACTAACCAAGCCAAACGGAGGTAAAGCATCAGCGTTAAACTTTGGTATAACCCATGCCAGCAGCGATTTTGTGGTTTGTATTGATGCCGATACCCAGCTTAAAAACGATGCCATCTATCACCTAATGAGCTATTTTACCGATGAGGAAATTGGCGCTGTGGCAGGTACGGTAAAAGTAGGTAACGAAACCAATATCATCACCCGCTGGCAGTCGATAGAGTATATTACCGCCCAAAATATGGATCGCCGTGCTTTTGATCTCATCAACAGCATTACGGTTGTTCCTGGTGCTATTGGCGCGTTCCGTAAATCGGCCATATTCCGTGCCGGGGGCTTTACTTATGATACCCTTGCCGAGGATTGCGATTTAACCATGCGCATACTTAAACAGGGCTACATAGTAAAAAACTGTGCCGAGGCTATAGCTTATACCGAAGCGCCGGAAACTATTAATATGCTGCTTAAACAACGTTTCCGCTGGAGTTTTGGGGTTATCCAAAGCTTTTGGAAAAACCGCGACGCACTGTTTAACAAAAAGTATAAATTCTTCGGGATGGTGGGTATGCCAAATATCCTCATCTTCCAGATCATATTACCACTGTTCTCTCCATTGGCCGATCTGATGATGATCTTCGCCCTGTTTGGCGAGAAGCCGGAGAAAATGCTGATCTATTACGTGGCCTTTGTGGTTATCGATTTCATTGTAGGCATTATTGCCTTCAAAATGGAAAAAGAAGACTACAGGAAACTAGTATACATTATACCACAACGTTTCTTGTGGAGGCAGCTCATGTACTACGTGTTGTTTAAATCGATGCGTAAAGCCTTAAAAGGCGAATTGAGCGGCTGGGGCGTATTGAAGCGTACGGGAAATGTGAAGAAGCCTTAAAATTAATTCAAAAGTAAAAATTCAAAATTCAAAAAAATGGCGTTGCGGGGATTAATCGGCAACGCCATTTTTTTATACCTATCGTCATTACGAGTGACAGCCAGCTCGATTGGAAAAAACATTGATGACATCCAAAAAAAGATCGTCATTACGAGTGACAGCCGGGGGTAGCCCAGAAAAAACAGTAATGACATCTTAAAAAAAGACCGTCCTTGCGAGGAGGTACGACGAAGCAATCCCCGACTTACAGGGCGGATTTGCACAGCAACTCTGTAAGTAGGGGATTGCTTCGTGCCTCGCAATGACGGTGGCGAGGGTGTTGTGTTTGAAAAAATACGCACTGATAATCAATGCTTTAAAAGCATGCCATTATAAGAAGGTACGACGAAGCAATGACGGCGGTGAGGGATTTGTGTTAAAAAACACATACTGAAAATCAATACCTTACAACCATGTCATTATAAGAAACGAAGCAATCCCCAATATGCAAGAGCAGCTATGCAATCCCGATCTGTGTATTAGTTTTTAGACCGCTTCTAAAAACTAATCCCTTTCAATCAAGCACACCGCGTAAGCCACAACGCCTTCTTCGCGGCCTATAAAGCCCAGTTGCTCGTTGGTGGTAGCTTTTATGGAAATATCGTCCTCGCTGATGGAGGCGGCTTTTGCTATGTGAATTTTCATAGCGGGGATATGCGGATTTATCTTAGGTGCTTCCAGGCACACCATAGCATCGATGTTGCCAATGGAGAAACCTTTTTCTTTTATCAGTGCCACCACATGCTCTAACAGGATAAGGCTGCTGATGCCTTTCCACCGGTTATCGGTATTTGAAAAATGGAAACCTATATCACGCATGTTTGCAGCGCCCAACAAGGCATCACAAATGGCGTGTAACAGCACATCGGCATCTGAGTGTCCATATGCACCTGCGTGATGCTCTAAATGCACTCCGCCTAAAACAAAGGGATGTTGCTCACGCAGCTGGTGAACATCAAAGCCAAAACCTACTTTAATTTTACCCATTATTATTTTGAAACATTGGAGGTACCGCCAAAACTTGCAGATAAGGTAAACCGCAAGGTATTAGCCAAAGGACTATTTTGCTGGGCTGCCGCCAGGTACGAGAAATCGAACTGAAAAATATCATATTTAACACCAAAGCCAAGGGTTACGTAACGCCTGTCGCTTTTGCTTGGGTTTTCGTACAGGTAGCCGGCACGTAAGGCAAACTGCTGGTTATACCAATACTCGGCGCCTGGCGAAAGGCTAATCTCTTTCAGCTCTTCGCTAAAGCCACCAGGTGCATCACCAAATGACTGAAAAATACCCGATGGAACAGATACATCATCATTTTTGCCGCTTATAATTGTTCCGTTAGCATCTTTGATAGGGGGCGTAGGTGTTAGCAGTTTATTTACATCAAAAGCTAGCGTTATCTTGTTACTTTCGTCCAGGTTCCAGGTGTTGGCAACGCCCAGCTTTAAATTGGCGGGCAAAAAATATTTGGGGCCGCTATCAGTATAGCTAATTTTTGTACCAATGTTAGATATGTTGGCACCAAATGCAAACAGGTTATCATCGCCGTAAGGGGCTTTATAAAACATAGATATATCGGCTGCAAATGCATTTGCGGCCTTACCTGTTTGCCCCGATGATGTAGCAAAAGATACACTTGAAATGCTTGAATGAATATAACGCGCGGTTAAGCCCAGCGAAAAATTTTCGCCAAACTTACGGGCATAACTTACATCCAAAGAAAACTCGCTGGGGGTGTAAGTTCCCTGGCTATTAGATTGATCGTCGTTTAGCTGCAATGAACCGTAGTTAAAATAACGCAGCGATGCGCCCAATGTATTACGATCATCAATTTTATGTGCATAGCTCAGGTACGATAGGCTGATATCCGGCACCAAATGCCTTAACCATGGGCTATATGATAATGCAAACGCATCATTACTTTCAATAAAAGCAAGTTTTGAAGGGTTCCAGAAACTGGCATTGGCATCGGGAGATAATGCTACACCTGCTTCACCCATTGCACCAGAGCGCGAATCGGGTGCGATATTTAAAAACGGCACCTCCACGCGTGATCCCCTGTAAGTACTTCCATCGGTACTTGTTTGCGCCATAACGGCAAACGGTAACAAATACAACAACAAAAAAGTAATATTCCGAAATGTAAAAAACTTCATTGGGTGCAATTTAGGTTTATTATTTTAAATGATAAATATACGCTTGTATTTTACTTTGGATTTTGAAATTACCCCTTTGGTTACAACTTATTAAAAAAAGTAAAATATCGCAACCAACTACGCCTGTTTTTCGTAAAAACGGCCAATAATTGTTTGATTAATTTAGAAGAATGGCATCGGCATTAGCTTTATATCCATTTTTTTCTAAATTTACGTCATTAATATAATTGTAAAATTATGAAAATACTTTTTACTAAAACTGCTTTACTACTGATGGCCGCAGGTGCATTGGTAAGCGGCTGTAGTAAACCACCGCAATCGCAAAAGACCGGTTTAGTTTATAATAACAAAAATAATGGTGGGTACGAGCGTTACAGACAAACCCACCCCGCCCCGGGCCCTGGTTTGGTGCCTATTGAAGGAGGTACCTTTGTAATGGGTGGCAGTGCCGATCAGGACGTTACTTATGATTACAACAATGTACGCCGCAGGGTAACCGTGCCGTCATTTTATATGGATGAAACCGAGGTGGCTAACCAGGATTGGCTGGATTACCTGCACTGGATAAGCGTTACCTTTCCACAAGATCATGAATTGTATTACAATGCCTTGCCAGATACATTGGTTTGGCGTAAACCATTGTCATATAACGACCCATATGTAGATAACTACCTTCGCCACCCTGCGTTTCAGGATTATCCGGTTGTAGGTGTTAGCTGGGATCAGGCACAGGAGTACTGCTCATGGCGTACAGACCGTACCAACGAAAACATTTTACGCGAAACCGGCAGGCTAGTTACCTGGAAAGACCAAAGCGCCAAAGGCAAAAATGCCGGAGGTGGAGGAGCCGCCGCCGGTACTACATCACAACCTTTTAATACAGATATTTACTTAAACGGCCAGATAAAAGGCGCGGGTGTAGATGGTAAAAAAATGCTACCGAACATCAGTCCTAATGCTACTACAGGTACAGGCAAAAATTCAAAACCTGTAAGGCCGGTACGTATGGAAGATGGTATTTTAAAACAAGCTTACCGCCTGCCATCAGAAGCCGAGTGGGAATATGCAGCCCTGGCATTAGCCGGCAACACCCAATTCGAAAATATCGAAGATGGTAAAATGTATCCATGGAACGGTATGGGTGTAAGATCATCAAAAAGCAAAACACGTGGTTTAATTTTAGCCAACTTTAAACGTGGCGCAGGTGACAACGCCGGTGTGGGTGGTTATTTGAATGACAAGGCCGATATTACTGCCCCTGTACGTACCTATCCGCCAAATGATTTTGGTTTGTACCAAATGGCTGGTAACGTTAACGAGTGGGTGCAGGATACCTATCGCCAAACATCATTTGAGGAATTTGAAGATTTTAACCCTTTTCGTGGTAACCAGTATACCAACAAGCGTTTAGCCGACCCATCAAAAGGCTTGTACGCCAAGGACAAATATGGTAAGCCAATTAAAGATGCCGCTAAATCAAATAAAAAGATGAAATATGCCGATTACCTGGCATTACAACTTGGGCAAGATCCTAATACGGTTAACGGCGCAACAACGCCACCAGCAGTGGCAAATGGTACGCCTGCAGGTAACCTGGCCGCAAACAAAGCGGCAATCTCATCGCAGGTAAAAGATTCGGGCAAAAAATACGATCCCGATTTCAGGGGCGAAAAGGATACAGTAAGCACTGTACTTTATGGTACAACCACATTGGTTAATGATCACTCTAAAGTATACAAAGGTGGTTCATGGAACGATCTGGCTTTCTGGATGAACCCTGCAACCCGCCGCTTTATGGATGAGGACGAATCAAGCGCCGAAGTTGGTTTCCGTTGCGCTATGACATTGGTTGGTGCACCAGAAATTTACCCTAATGGCAAACCGCATTACCCTACCAAAAAGCCAAAACAATTTAAAGCCAACTAAGCTATCATATTTAAAACCCAACAGAAAGGCCGTTCAGTAATGAATGGCCTTTTTAGTTTGATGAAACTCGGTGTAAACAGGGCCTCATGCCCTTACTGTATTGCAAGGCAACATAAGACACTCAACAGGCGTACCAGATGCTTATTTTACAGTTACACCTAATCCTAAGCTATTAATGTTGTAGTAACCTTATCCATGCTCCCAGCGTCATTTAGTTTAAGATACAAAAGGTCGCTAGGGCCGCCTTAAGCTGCGTTGTTTACATTATATGCTGGTTATATTTATGAAGCAATAAACAGCATACATAATGTTTATTGAGGGGTTAAATAAGAGGTGACAATCTCTGTATATAAATACCGTAATCAATAAAAGCAATTCCACCCAACCCGAAACACCAAATAAAAAGCCCCGGGAACATAAGTTACCGGGGCCTCAATTTGTGTACAAGGGTTAGATTAGTAACCGTCGTTTTGTATCAGATTTTTGTTAGCATTCAGCTCAGTCTGCGGAATCGGGAAAACCAATTTAGTTGAGTTCCAGGCCTCACCGCCAATAGTTTGTTGTAAGCGTTTGCCATCATGCAGAAAAAATCCGCCTTCAAATGCAAGTTCCAGCTTCCGCTCATTTAATATCTGCGCAAGAGTTACGGCAGCAAGAGGAACTATACCTGCCCTTACCCTGATCTTATTGATATCTGCTACTGGTGTAGCGCCGGTTGAAGTTCCTAAACGGAAATTACTTTCCGCACGTATAAGATACATTTCGGCTAAACGGATCACATGAGCATTACCATATAGGTTATCAAACTTATCACACCTCAATGTCCCGTCAGAATCGTCATTATAAACAGCAAGACGGGTATCGGCGGCTGTGAAATTATTCAAAAAACTACTTTTTATAATAATATCGCCTCTGCCACCAAAATCGGCAGATGCATAGTAAGTATTAAAGGCGTTAACCCCCTGCTGGGTTGTAACCTGTATGGCAAAAATATCTTCGCTTGTGTTATCAACATGCGCTGCAGATTGATTAGGAAAAGGAAATTCATCGGCATAATTATCTACCAACGAATATTTGCCACCGCTTATAACTTTTGTAGCCTCGGCTGCTGCATTCACATAATCTCCTTGCTGAAGGTATAACCTGGCAAGTATAGCCGACGCTGCGTATGAGTTTGCATAAAAGCTTACACTCGTAGTCATTTTTGATTCGCCACTGGTTAAATCGCTTATTGCCTGTTGATAAATCTGGCTAACTGTTGATCTGGCCGGATATGAATTGGCATCGATAACCGTAGTAGGGGTTAGTACAAGAGGCACCGCCAAATTAGTTGTTGGAGAGCCGTCGTTCCACGCCTTCCCAAACATTCTTGCAAGGTCAAAATAGGTAAGCCCTCTTAAAAATTCGGCTTGCCCCAGTACATTATCGCGTGAGGCTGCATCAACCTTGCTTATATTGGCAATAACGTAGTTTGTTTGGTTAATAATGCGGTATGCATTATACCACATGTTATTTACAAAACTGCTATTTACAGTAATCTGTTGATTCACCATATTAGTTAGGTCCTGAAAGGTGCCTTGCCAGGTTATAGCCGACTGGGAACCCATCAGATCAGGCTCCAGGAAAAACCCTCCGCCATATACATTAGACCCTCCGGCCAAACTATAGGCACCTATAAGGATACTTTGAACATCTGCTGATGTATTAATAGCCTGGGCAGATTCGATCTGATCATGTGGCTTAAGATTCAACTCCTTATTACATGCGCTTAAGGCTGCTACTGTAGTAAAGACTGCTATAAATTTTATATACGATCTAATTTTTTTCATCTCTGTAAGTATTAATAATTACAATCCAATATTTACGCCAAAAGTAATTGTACGCGGTTGCGGAGCCGAGTAGAAATCAACGCTCAGGTTATAGTTACTTGCCTGATAATCTGAATTTACCTCAGGGTCCCAGCCTTTATATTTGGTTATCAGGAAAAGGTTGTAAGCATTTACAAATACTTTGGCCCTATCTAATTTTATTTTCGATAAAACGCTTTTAGGAATATTATAACCCAAAGAGGTCGTTTTTAACCTAACATAAGAGCCACCTGATAAATAGCGGGTTGATGTATTGGTTCCGTTAGCATAAAATAAACGAGGCTCCGGGATATCTGTAATATCCCCGGGTTTATCCCAGTATTTCATCTGGTCAACAGTTTGATTGTCAAATCCATTGCTTGCATTGGCACTCATATACTGGCCGGCAGAGTTAAATATCTTAAAGCCAAATGCTCCCTGAAAAGTAAATGACAGATCAAAACCCGCGTAGGAGAAGGTATTTGTAATACCGCCATTCCATGGAGGGGTTGGGTTACCCGCATTTATACTTTGGGCCGCATTATAATCATTGGTTTTTGTACGGTTTATTTTACCATCGGTACCTTTTGTATTTAAGTAATATAATGCATCCCCGTTTGCAGGATCAACACCTGCGTATTCTGGCATATAAAACTCTCCGATAGGCTGACCTTCGCGGGTATAGTTGATGCTGTTTTTTGTAATTACCTGCCCGTTTAAGTAGGTAACCAAATTTTTGTTGTAGGAAATATTAAATGAGGTTGACCATTTAAATTTACCCACAAAATTATCTGATGATATACTACCGTCAAAGCCCTGGTTATATAATTTGCCCAGGTTTTGTGTTTGAGTGGCAATACCTAAACTTTGCGGTACGTTTACATCAAGCAATAAATCGCGGGTGCTCTTTTTATAATAATCAAACCCTGCGGTTAATCTGTTATTGAAGAAACCTACTTCAAAACCTATATCCAACTGGGCTGTTTTTTCCCATGTAAGGTTAGGATTGGCCAATTGGTAAAAGCGTTGACCAGGCACTCCGTTGTAGCCGGCATCGCCATAAAATAAACCTAAAGCTGCGTAGTTAGCAATATCGGCATTACCAATTAAACCATAGCTGGCTTTAATTTTTAAATTGCTGATCAAAGTTGAGTTTTTCAGAAAATCTTCCTGACTTAATACCCAGCCCACAGATCCAGCAGGGTAAAAACCATACCTGTTATTCGCTCCAAATCTGGAAGATCCATCAGTACGGCCACTCACAGATAACAGGTATTTGTTTTGAAACGCGTAATTAGCCCTTGCAAAATAGGATATAAATGAATACTCTGATTGTGTTGAAGAGCCTCCTGATTTAACCGCTGCATCAACTATCTGTTTATATGAATCTGACGGAAACTGCTGTCCCTGAATATCATTCCCCATATTATTGTTGTATTCGTAACTGGTACCTACTGTAGCATCTAAGGTATGATCTGTTCCAAATGCATTTTTATAGGTAAAATAATTATTTACTGTATAGTGAATAATAGTGGTATTGGTATTTTCGCCGGTACCATTTGGCTGGCTTGTGTTTCTGAAAACCAATTGCCCAGAGTAACTATCTTCATTTTGGTTAGTTTGGTCAACCCCAAACTCCGAACGGAAGCTTAGGTGTTTAATAATTTGCCAGTTTGCATAAATATTACCAAGTGTTCTGTAAACATTGGTATGGTAATAGGCATTATCAACGTTCAACAAAGGGTTAAAATAAACAGGATAGCTACTTGCCGAACCAGGCAAGCTACCACTCAACAAACCGGAACGGGGATCGATAACAGGAGTTACCGGCGATAATGCTACAATTTGAAGTGGTGTACCAAAAGAATTATCATTATCTACCCGTTTATTTAACGAGTGATTGAAATTGAGGTTAATCCCAACATCAAAATTTGTAAAAACTTTGGAGTCAAGATTTACCCTGCCAGACATTCTTTGAAAATTGTTGCCCTTAAGCATACCAGCCTGATCAAGATACTGGCCACTTATATAGTACCTGGTTTTATCATTACCGCCAGAAATATTTAGGTCGTATATTTGTTGTGGCGCACTTTGAAATGCTTCTTTCTCCCAGTTAGTGTTGGTTTTAGTCCAATCGGTACTACCGGCAGAGTAAGCGGTAAATTTACCTTCTACATAAGATTTGTAATCAGCTTCGGCATCGGCTAAGGAACCATAAAGGCCGGCTGCATAATCTTGTTTTGCAGCTCCAACACCGGCACGCTCTTCTATTTTAAGCCATTGGGCCGTATTTAAGAAATCGCGGTGGCGCGATGGATCGCTGTTGCCCCATTGGGCATTAAAATTAATTTTGGCATCGCCATTCTTTCCTTTTTTTGTAGTGATCAAAAACACCCCATTACCGGCTCTTGCCCCGTATATGGCTGCTGCCGATGCGTCTTTTAATATATCTACAGACTCAACATCGTTAAAATTGATATCGGCAAGAGGGTTGGTGGCTGCAGATGTGCTTGAAATATCACTACTATTGATAACAATACCATCAACCACAACAAGCGGGTTGGTACCAGCCGAAAGTGACGCCGTACCCCGCACGCTTATTTTAATACCCTGGCCAAGTTTACCATTATTTGCCTGGATATTTACACCGGCTGCTTTACCCTGCATAGCCTGCTCCAATGTTGTAACGGGCGTATTTTGAATTTCTTTTGAAGAAACAGAAGTGATAGAACCGGTTATTGCTTGTCGTTTTTGCGAACCGTAACCAACTACAACAACCTCAGTTAACTGTTTAGAATCCTGTTCTAACTGTGCATTTAGCGCTTTACTGCCAATCGGCAACTCGGCCGGCTTAAAGCCTATAAACCTAAAAATTAAAACCTTTGCCGTTGCAGGTACAGAAAGGCTATACGATCCGTTAACGTCGGTTTGGGTGCCTACGGTGGCAGCTCCTTTAACGGTTACGCTTACCCCGGGTAAGGGCGAACCATCCTTTTGATCTGTTACCTTACCTGTAATCACATGGTTTTGCGCGAAAACAAATGAAATACAAGAAAATAACAACAAAATTGTTAGTAGATTTTTCTTCATAAAGTTAAAAAGTTAATTAATAAAAGTAAGTTATTAACAAAAAGGCAAATAAACGATTAAAATAACAAAAAATAAGTATAACTATTGCAAATTTCACAGAAAGTACAATTCGAAAAGAAACAGGAGTTTTATAGCTCTATCAAAATCTGTCCTTTTTCTACTTTATCACCGGCTTTTACTTTAATCTTCCTGATGATAATATCGGCGGGCGATTTTATGATGTTTTCCATCTTCATCGCTTCGAGCACAAAAAGGTTATCTCCCTTTTTAACCTCCTCACCCTCAACTGCAAAAACCTTAAGTACCATGCCCGGCATGGGTGCCTTTATTTCGCTAACTTTTGTGCTGTTTAAACTGCTTAAGCCAAGTTTATCCAATAAAATATCAAACTGATCTTTTGCCGCAATGGTGTAGATGTTATTGTTCACCTTAATTTCGGCTGTTTTTTCGGTGCTGTTAAAAGATACTACATCTATATTATAGGATTGGTTATCCTCTATTATGTGATAGAGTCCGCCGCCAATATGCTTAATATCAGCATGGATTTTGTCTCTGTTAACCAACAGGTCGTCACCAATTCTTTCAGTGTCAAAATCAAACAGATTGTTTACTTTTAATTGATACATAGGATAAGGCAAAATTTGAGTGATGAGCTCCAGATATTATCATAAACAGATAATATAAAACTAATTTAAGAAATATTTCTGATAACAACTAATCACATGCACGTGCTAAAACACAGATTAATAAAACCGCCGGGCACTAATTACTGTGTAAACACGTATTGTATCATATTAGCGCCCATTTTTAGCGCCTTGATGCGATTTTCCTGACTATCACCGGCATAAGTACCGTAATCTTCCCAACCATTACCCAAATCGCACTCATAGTCGTAAAAGCATACCAAGCGGCCTTTGTATATTAATCCAAAACCTTGCGCACGGGTACCATCGTGCTCGTGTATTTTGGGCAACCCGTTGGGGAAGCTGTATTTTTGATGATAGATGGGATGATCTAACGGTAGCTCCACAAATTCAAGTTCGGGGAAAACTTTTTTCATTTGCGGCCTTATAAATTTGTCGAAACCGTAATTATCGTCGATATGCAAAAAGCCACCTCCGGTGAGGTACTTGCGCAGATTACGGGCTTCCTGGTCGCTAAATATCACGTTACCGTGCCCCGTCATAAAAACAAAGGGATAATTAAATATTGATGAACTGCCAACTTCAACCACCTCGTCATCGGTATCAAAGTTAGTCTTCAGGTTTTGGTTGCAAAACTTTACCAGGTTGGTTAAGGCTGTACGGTCGCCATACCAATCGCCGCCGCCCGCATATTTAAGGCGGGCAATTTTATAGGAAGGCTCAATAAAGCCGCACATTATAATTAATGAGGCAAAAGCTATACCGACGTACCTGCCTTTTTTCATGCGCGGTTTAAAAAGTTTATTTCAAAGCAAGCCTCCAATGCGGCAGTTTCGGTACGGAGCCGGGCTTCGCCTAAAGTTATGGGTTTAAAACCACTCTCCACTGCAAGCTCAATTTCGGCCGGCGAAAAATCACCCTCCGGACCTATCAATATCAGATATTTACCTTGCAGGGTTATTTCTTTACGCAGATCAAGCTTGCCGCCAGGTTCGCAGTGGGCAATAAATTTTTGCCCATCAAAAGGCTGGCTTAATAGCTGATTAAGCTTAACCGCATCATTTAATACCGGATGATATGCTTTAAGTGATTGTTTTATAGCAGCGGTGATGATCTTGTTCAACCTATCAACCTTGGCCTCCTTACGTTCGGAACGCTGAGTGATGATAAGCGAGATCTCATCAATCCCAATTTCGGTGGCTTTCTCCAAAAACCACTCCAACCGTTCGATGTTTTTTGTGGGCGCTACTGCAATGTGCAAGTAGTGGTTACGCTTATTAAAATTGGCCGTAACCGAAGTAATATTAAGAATGGTACGCTTGGGATGCGCATCATGTATCACGGCTTTATAAAAGCCGCCCTTACCGTCAATCAGCTGCACTTCTTCGCCTGCTTCAAGCCTTAGCACACGTATGGCGTGCTTACTTTCTTCTTCGCTCAAAAAATATTGAGGGTGTGAGGGTGCTATATCGGGTGTATAAAAAAGTTGCATTGGTTAAGCAGATTAGTGTAAATCTACTGCATCTTCTTCATTTATCAGCAATTCGAGTTTAACAGATTCTATATTCTGATCAGATTTTCTCAGCACGGTGATATTATAGCCGTTAGATTCCTTTTGCTCACCTACATCTGGGATCTTGCCAAAAATATCGCCTAACCAACCGCTCACGGTATCAAAGTCGCCATCCTCTGGCAAATCATGTGGTAAGTGTTCGTTAACATCGTAAATTGGCGCCAGGGCGTTTACAATAAATTCGCGTTCATTAACCTTTTCAACAATAGGTTTTTCCTCATCGTACTCATCTTGTATCTCACCTACCAACTCCTCTACAATATCTTCCAGCGTTACCATACCTGCCGTTCCGCCAAATTCATCAAGCACAATGGCTATCTGAATGCGCTTTTGTTGCAACTCGGCCATCAAATCGTTGATCTTTTTGGTCTCGGGGATAAAGTATGGCTTGCGGATAATATTCTTCAGTACTATTTCTTCGTTACGGGCCAGCAAAGGCAAAATATCCTTGGCATGTACAATACCGATGATCTTATCTATCACATCATCAAAAACGGGCATACGCGAGTAGCCCTCTTCAATGATCATATCCAACAATTCCTGCCTGGTTGATGAAATATCTATGCCAGATATTTTAGTACGTGGCACCATAATGTTTTTAACCACACGCTCGTTAAAATCAAAAACATTTTGGATCAACTCATGCTCGTTTGAGTCTAAAGCTCCAGACTCCTTACCTTGCTCAAGCAGGTATTGTAATTCTTCGGAGCTATGGTGCGCCTCCCCTCCTTCTAATGTATTAATGCCTAACAGCTTCAAAATAAAATTTGCAAAACCGTTAAGCAGCCAAATAAGCGGCTTAAAAAATACAAAGAAAAACCTTAGGGGTAATGAAACTGCCAATACCGTGCGTGCCGATTTTTGAATTGCAATTGATTTTGGTGCCAGCTCGCCAAATACAATGTGTAAAATGGTGATGGAAGTGAATGCCAAAATATGGCTGGTGGTAATAAATACCGGGGTAAGCGTAATACCTACTGCTAAAAAAGCCCTTAGCACTATGTTGGTAACAACTCCTTCGCCTACAACACCTAAGGCAAGCGACGCAATAGTAATACCCAACTGCGTAGCAGCCAGGTATCCATCTAAATTATGTAATATGCCGCGGGCAACTTTAGCAACGCCGCTGCCGCCTTTAGCTTTAATTTCAATTTGTGAGCCCCTTACCCTCACCATGGCAAACTCAGCGGCTACAAAAAAACCATTAAGCAAAACCAAAAACAGGGTTGCAACTATATAAAAAACACTTATTTCGTAATGCCCGGGGTCCATCTATTAATTATTGGTGATCAGGAAACGTAGTTTTGTACAGTTCCAAACTTTCTATTATTACCTTATGCGCATAACGTACGCCTAATAAATGTTCGATAGTTACGTTTTTACCTTCCAGCTTTTTGTAATCTTTAAAGAAACGTACAATCTCGGTCATGGCATGTGGTGGAAGCTCGTTCAAATCGTTAATGTAATTTACCGACATATCATTTTTTGCTACCGCGATGATCTTATCATCCTGCTCACCGTTATCAACCATGTGCATTACGCCTACAACTTTTGCTTCGATGATAGACATCGGGAAAACGTCGATAGAGCAAAGTACCAGGATATCCAACGGATCTTTATCATCGCAATAAGTTTGCGGAATAAAGCCATAGTTAGCAGGGTACATTACCGATGAAAACAAAACGCGATCTAACTTTAATAAGCCCGAATCTTTATCAATTTCATATTTGGCTTTTGAACCTTTAGGTATTTCAATTATTGCATTAACAATTTCGGGAACGTTTTCACCTGGAGAAACCTGGTGCCAAGGGTGTTGTGTACTCATTTGTGATGTATAGAATGTTTTACTATGTTATATTCTCTTCGTTTTTCTCTGTTATTTTTTTGCGCACGTAGGCTACAATAAGCGGGATGGTAGTAACAACTATCAGGCCCAAAACTATATATTGCATATAATCTTTCAGCTGCGGGAATCTTTTTCCTAAAAAAAAGCCCCCCAGTGTAAAAGTACATACCCATGCCACACTACCTACAAAGTTGTAAAAAGCAAATCTCTTAATATCAACCTTTACAACGCCTGCAAATATAGGCGCAAATGTTCTAACAATAGGGAAAAATCTGCCCAAAATCAAGGCCATGCCACCGTGCTTGTTATAAAAATCGCTGGCCAGTATCACGTATCGTTTCTTAAAAAACAGCGAATCGTTTTTGTTGAATAGTACAGGCCCCGTTCGGAAACCAAACCAATAACCCGTAAAATTTCCTAATATGCCTGCTGCAATGAGCGATAACACCAATGTAGATATATTTACGTCAACCTTGCCTGCCGAACACAGCAAGCCTGCCATAAATAGCAAGTAGTCTCCTGGTAAAAAAAAACCAAAAAACAACCCGGTTTCAGCAAAAACAACAACAAGCAGGACATAAAAACCGCCCCTGCTGATGATAGATTGAGCGTCCGTTAAATTTTGAAGGTATTCCCAAAAACTTTCCATTCACTATATCTGTAAAACTACAAATATTAAATCAATTTGCAGTACCCAGTTACCATTAAATGAAACGGGAAATAAAATCGGGGTAAATACCGATAATGATAGTGGCCAGGGCAGCAAGAGCAAACACCACCTTATAATACGAAGGCACTGCCAGTTCTGTCCTATCCGCAGAGCGGAAATACATGGCTACTATAACCCTAAAATAATAGAAGATGCTTATTATAGCGTTTACTACCGCTATAATAACCAACCAAAACTGGTATTTAGCTAAAGCACCCGAGAACATGTAGAACTTACCTATAAAGCCTGCCGTAAGCGGTATACCAGCTAATGATAGCATAGCAATTGTAATAACAAATGCCAGGAAAGGATTCTTTTTGGCAAGGCCATTAAAGCTTTCAAAATTATCGCTGCCGCTTTGTTGCTGCACCAATATTAACCCACCAAAAGCGATGATAGAGGATATTGAATAAGCCGTAGCGTAAATAAATACCGAATTGGCAGAACCCGCGCCTAAGGCTACGATAGCAAAAAGCAGGTAGCCTGCATGCGAGATACTGGAGAAAGCCAGCATGCGTTTAAAGCTTTGCTGATATAATGCAGTAATGTTGCCTATAAATAAGGTAGCTATAGTGATAACCAATAATATTGGCGCCCAAAAATCTGACAATGGCGCAAAGCATGCCGAAAACAAACGCAGGAACGCTGCGAAACCAGCTGTTTTAACAACGGTTGACATGAATGCGGTAATTAACGTTGGTGAACCTTCGTACACATCCGGCGTCCAGAAGTGGAATGGGGCGGCACCTACTTTAAAACAAAGCCCTACAATGATAAGACCTATACCTGTATAAAACATTGGATCGACGTGTGGATTGGCAACTACCCAGTCGCGGATAACCTCAACACTAAAAGAACCTGTAGTACCGTATATTAACGTGATACCAAACAACAGGAAACCTGTAGAAAACGCTCCCATCAGGAAGTATTTAAGTGCAGCCTCATTTGATGCGAAATCACTCTTTTTAATACCTGCCAAAATGTATAAACTCACCGACATGATCTCGATACCGATAAACATCATGGTAAGGTTATAATAAGAAACCATTACAATGATACCCGCTAAAGAGAACAATATGATAGCATAATACTCGGCCACATGGTTGCTGATCTTCTCAAAATACCCGCGCGAAAGCAGTACGATAAGAATGGTAGTTATAATGGCAATAGATGAAAATACTACAGAAAAGTTATTGAACAACATCATACCAGAATAAATTGGTACTGTGGTATCCGGTGTTTTATATTCGGCAATGGCGCAGCCCAACGCGGCTAATAAGCCAATCACAGTAACAGGTAATAATGCCTTAGAAGCCTTGTACAAGCCAAGGTACAGCAACACTATTGGTAAAACAGATATGATGATTAAAGTAGTCATTTTTTATAAATCCTAAAACCTAATTTCTAAACTCTAAATAAAACCCCAAAGTCTTATTAAAATTCTAAAACCCCGGTTAGCTGTTAATTTGTATTCTTTATTTTTTCAAGCATTGCTCCAAAGATTTTTGTCAATTCTATTGATTCCTGAATTAACCCATCCCTGGTATCTGCCAGTTTCTGTTCATTTAAATCTATAAGCCGCAACCATAAACGACTCTCCTTTGCTTCTTTTCTACAGATTTTCACCCTGTGTGAAAAGTCGTTGCGACTAAAACTTTCGTTGGCCTCTATAAAATTTGCAGCTACCGATCCCGACGATCTAATGAGTTGCTTATAGTATTCAACATTGTGTATATTTTTCTCTATTCTTTTTAAAAACTCCTTGCAGTTGTTGGTAAAATCAAATGTCCTGTCCTCCAGATTAAACTTCTTTGCATTGTTCTCTCCGGTTTCCATTTACTTCCTTTGCCTTTTTCTGTTTTTTTTTAGAATTTAAAAATTAGAAATTAGAGTTTTACTTAGTAACTTAATTTTCCGTTCAAAGTACTTATCAAACCATTAACAGCAGCATCAGATATGTGCATAATTGGCTGCGGATAAACACCGATGCCTATGATCAATATGCAGATGATACCTAATACCAATGTCTCGGAGCCGCTGATATCTGTAAAGTTTGTTGTTAATTCATTCAGTTCGCCCTGCATTACATTTTTGTACATGCGTAGCATATACACCGCGCCCCAAATAATGGTGGTACCGGCCACAATTGCCAATGCTATGTTCATGTAATGGTATGCACTGTATTGGAAAACGCTGTTGAGTAACAAAAACTCGCCCACAAAACCATTAGTTAGCGGCAAGCCTACAGTACCTAATACAATTATTAAAAACGCGATAGAAAATTTAGGGGCCACTTTGGCAATACCGCCAAGGTTACCTATTTCGCGGGTATTTAAACGCCTGCTGATGATATCCCAGATAAAGAACATACCCACCACGTTAATACCGTGGTTAAGCATCTGGATCAAAGCACCCTGAACACCCTGCTGGTTCCAGGCAAATATACCGGCGGCAATTAAACCAACGTGGCCAATAGATGAGTAAGCCACCAAACGTTTACCATCTTTTTGTTTAAACGCGATGATAGACGCGTAAACCACACCGATAACGGCCAACAGCATAACCAGGGCTTGCCAGTGTGCAAAGCCAAGTGGCGCGTTAGGAATTAACCAGCGTATTACACCATAGATACCCATTTTTAGCATAATACCAGATAACATCATGGTACCGCCTGTAGGGGCTTCGGTATAAGTATCGGGCTGCCAGGTATGGAAAGGGAATAAAGGCATCTTAATAGCAAACGCCAAAAAGAATGCTAAAAACACCCACGACTGCTGCTGAGCTGTTAATTTTAAAGCGTAGAAACTATGAATATCAAAAGTTTTATCAGGAGATTGCAAATACAGGTAGATAATAGCTACCAGCATAAACAACGAACCTGCAAAAGTGTATATGAAAAACTTAAGTGTAACCCGGATACGGTTTTCGCCACCCCAAAGGGCACATATAAAGTAAATTGGGATTAGCGCGGCTTCCCATCCAACGTAAAATAAAAACCCATCTAAAGCGGTGAATACAACCAGTAAACCGGCTTGCATAAACAGGATTAACCCGTAAAACGCACCTGGGTTTTTCTGATCGTGCTTAAAGGTGGTTAATATAATAAGCGGCACAAGCAATGTGGTAAGCAGCACCATAATCATGCTGATACCATCTATACCGGCACTAAAATAGATACCAAACTTTGCTATCCACGGAGCGTCGATCCTAAATTGTATTGTTGCATCGGGCACAAATTTGCTCAAAAACAAACCGGCTATTGCCAGTTCGGCAATGGAAAAAAATAATGCGCCGTACTTGGCTGCGTCGCCTCTTAAAAAAGCAACTATAACTGCGGCAATTACCGGTAAAAAAATTAATATACTAACGGTCATTTTATGTTTTAAACGCTATCGTTTATACTTTAGTTAATCCAAATACACTGTATAGCAATACGGCTATAATACCCAGTACCATTACAAATATGTAGAAACCCACATTACCGGTTTGCAGTAAACGCAAGCCTTTGCTGGTTTCAATAGTTCCTTTACCAAGCCCGTTCACCAGGCCATCAATTCCCATTTTGTCTATTACGTTATAGAAGAAGGTAGATAGAAAATCCAACGGTTTACGGATCAGAAAATCGTACAACTCATCAACATAAAACTTATGGTATGATAAGCTGGTTAATGCCGGACGCTCCTCAGTATCTGCAACCGGAAGACTGCCATTCTGCACGTATTTTATATAAGCGTATACTAATGCTATTAATGCTACTGTAACCGAAACACCCATCAATATCCATTCGGTACTTGATGATAATTCAGCCGATGGTAATACGGCAGCAGAATCTTTAAATACCGGGGCAAGGTAATGAGCTAATTCATGATGACCGCCCAATACTTCGGGTACCCCAATTAAACCACCTACGATAGAAAGTATAGCCAATACAACCAATGGAATGGTCATGCTTGCCGGTGATTCGTGCACATGGTGCTCCTGCTCATGTGTGCCTCGGAATTTACCCCAAAAAGTAAGGTACATCATCCGGAACATGTAGAACGAGGTAAGCATGGCTGTAAAAACACCGATTACATAAAATGTAGTGCTATGCGCGTAGGCATGTGCCAATATTTCGTCTTTAGAGAAAAAGCCGGAGAATGGAGGAATACCAGATATAGCAATGGTACCAATTAACATGGTTCCAAAAGTGATCTTAATTTTCCCTTTCAGACCGCCCATTTTGCGCATGTCCTGCTCGCCACCCATGGCATGAATAACAGAACCCGCACCCAGGAACAATAAAGCCTTAAAGAAAGCGTGTGTTAATACGTGGAAGAAAGCACCTGTATAAGCGCCAACGCCCAAACCTAAAAACATATAACCTAACTGCGATACTGTTGAATAAGCCAGCACCTTTTTAATATCAGTTTGTGTAAGGGCAATAAGGGCGGCAAACAAAGCCGTTGCCAAACCTACAATAGCCACAACTTCCATAGTATCCGGCGCAAGGCTATACATGATGTTGGAGCGGGCAATCATATAAACACCCGCTGTAACCATTGTTGCAGCATGTATTAATGCCGATACCGGTGTTGGGCCGGCCATTGCATCTGGTAACCAGGTAAACAGCGGCAACTGTGCCGATTTACCTATAGCGCCCACAAACAATAACAGCGTAATAGCGGTAAGTGGCGCAGCGCCCGATTTCATTAATGCAACCTTAGGGAAGATGGTTTTAAACTCTACACTACCAAAAGCGTAAATAATTAAAAACACACCCATTAAAAAGCCAAGATCGCCAATACGGTTCATGATGAAGGCCTTTTTGGCTGCATCTGCATAGTTTGGATTGGTATACCAGAAACCTATAAGCAGGTATGAGCATAAACCTACGCCCTCCCAACCTATAAACATGATAACGTAGTTTGAACCTAACACCAATAAAAGCATGAAGAAAACAAACAGGTTTAAGTAAGCGAAAAACTTACCAAAACCGTTATCATCGTGCATATAGCCTATAGAATATAGATGGATAAGGAAACCTACACCTGTAATGATGAGCAGCATGATAGAACTTAACTGATCTACCAAAAATGCAAATGGTACGTGTACCGGGCCGGCATTAATCCAATCAAAGTAGGCAACATTAATTGCGCCTGTTGACTTTACCTGAAAGAAAACAGCAATGCTTAATACAAAAGACGTTAATACCAGCAAGCTGCCAATAAAGCCTATTGCTCCTTTTGATAATGAATTACGGCCAAGTCCGTTAATAATAAAACCGGCTAACGGTAATATGGGAATAAGCCAGATTAATTGATTCATAAGTGCGAGCCCCCTCTAAATCTCCCCCTAAAGGGTGAGACTTTAAAAGTTTTGTTTGTTTATGTTGTATATATTAATCTCTTTAACGAGATCTTGATTATTCTTTTTAACCCTCCCCCTTCAGGGGGCCGGGGGGCTTACCACTTCAGCCTGTTGAGCACGTTAATATCTATCGAGTTTGTGTTGCGGTAGATCATTACTATGATAGCCAGCCCTACGGCTACTTCGGCAGCGGCCAACGCCATAATAAAGAATACGAAAACCTGGCCTGTGGCATCGCCCCTGTAAACAGAGAATGCGGTTAGTAACAGGTTTACCGAGTTCAGCATCAGCTCAACCGACATAAATATTACGATAGCGTTGCGGCGGATCAATACGCCCATTACACCTATCGAAAAAATAATAGCACTTAATAATATGTAATGATTAAGCGGTACCGCGTGTATGGTATTTGTTAAACTTTCCATTATGCAGTTTTAGGGTCTTTTGTAGCCAACAGAACAGCGCCTACCATTGCCGATAACAGCAATACAGACGATACCTCAAATGGCAGTAAAAATTCGTTAAACAATACTTTACCTAAGTTTTTCACCAAACCCAGGTTAGGGTTTTGCAATACAACCGGGTTTGATTTGGCCAGCAATTTTAATGAGGATGCAATAGCAACAGCCAAAATGCCACCGCCAAATACACCCGCAATTTTTATCATAAACGGCTTAACCGGCTCACTCTCCTTATTAAGGTTGATGAGCATCAGCGTGTAAAGGAACAATACCAGGATAGCGCCCATATATACTATAAAATTCACGATTGCCAAAAACTGGGCATTCAGCAAAATATAGTGTACGGTGAACGTAAAAAAGGTAAGTATAAGATAAAGGATACTATGTACCGGATTTTTGGCCGAGATTACCAATATCGAAAAGAATATGGACAAAAACGCGATGAAGTAAAATGTACTCATGTTTATATTTACAAAATACCCTTTCCCCAATTAAGGTTGGGGCAAAGGTATAAAACTTCTTTATTGATTTAAGGGTGCCTCTACTAATTTGTCTTTACCGTAAATAAAATCCTTCCGCAAATAGTCGGCAGGTACAATATCTCCGTCAAGGTAAATGGCTTCCTTAGGGCAGGCCTCTTCACACAAACCGCAAAAAATGCAGCGCAGCATATTTATTTCATAAACAGCAGCGTATTTTTCTTCGCGATACAGATTTTCTTCACCTTTCTGGCGTTCGGCAGCAACCATGGTGATTGCTTCGGCAGGGCACGATAATGCGCACAAACCACATGCGGTGCAGCGCTCTTTACCATTTTCATCGCGTTTAAGCGAGTGCATACCACGAAAGTTTTCAGAAAACTCGCGCTTTTCTTCAGGATAACTGATGGTTACCGGTTTCCTGAAAAAGTGCTTCATCGTAGTGGCCAACCCGCCAATAATGGCAGGCAGATAAGCACGCTCCATAAAATTGAGCGGCTTTACTTCCAATACTTTTTTCTTATTGCTTAATGATTCCATTTAATTAAAATCCAAAGTGTTTAAGTACTGTGCTCACCACACCGGTAAGTACAATGTTGCCAATTGCCAATGGTATCAATATCTTCCAACCCAGGTCCATTAACTGATCGTAACGGAAACGCGGGATTGTCCAGCGTACCCACATAAAGAAGAAGATGAACAGGAATATTTTCGCAAAAAGTACAACTGTACCAATCAGCGGGCCTATTGCCGGGCCTGTATGTGCCAATACCCAATCCATACCAGGGTAGTTATAACCGCCCCAATATAAGGTAGCCATTACTGCCGATGAAATAAACATGTTGATATACTCTGCAAACAGATAAAAACCCAGTTTCATTGACGAATACTCTGTATGATAACCACCTACCAGCTCCGTTTCGCACTCTGGTAAATCAAAGGGAGTACGGTTAGTTTCGGCAAAAGCGCAAACGATAAATATTAAAAAGCCCAGTGGCTGGTGTAATACATTCCAGTTCCAACCGTGTTGCTGCTCGGCAATTTCTTTTAAACTTAATGTACCGGTTAACATCAGCAAGGCGATGATGGATAAGCCCATCGAAATCTCGTAACTGATATTTTGCGATGCCGCACGAATGGCACCTAATAACGAATACTTGTTGTTTGATGCCCAGCCACCTATCATTACGCCATAAACGCCCAATGATACTACGCCGAAAATATACAACACTCCAACATTAATATCGGTAACCTGCAAATCGACGGTGTGACCGCCGATAACCATTTTTTGCCCCCATGGTATAACTGCCGAACCTATACAAGCTGTTAATATAGCCAGCGACGGGCCAACAATGAACAGAAAAGGCGTAGCGTTTGTAGGGATGATCTCTTCTTTTAAAAACATCTTTCCACCATCGGCCAAAGGCTGCAAAAGCCCCCACGGACCGGCACGGTTAGGGCCTATCCTATCCTGGAAAAAAGCGGCGATCTTACGCTCGGCATAGGTTGAGTACATGGCCACAACCAAACTGATAGCGAAAATGATCACTATCAATACAATCCTAAATATTAAATCCAGTCCCATTATAATCGTGTATCCCTTTCAAATTGTTCTTTATTCGCTTCCAGTAACACCGGGTTGGTTTTAATAACCGGCAGCGGTGTAAACTCGTAATGATTTGAGCTGATAACCGATTTATGCGATATCTTACGCGGGCCTTCAATTACCCAGTCGGCAGTTTTCTTTTTATCAAAGCGGCAGGTGTTGCAAATAAATTCTTCAACTTCACCATACACATCCTTGCGGCCTGTTACTCTTATCACATCTTCACCTTTGTACCAAAGCGTTACTTTACCGCAGCATTTATCACAATCGCGATGTGCATCAACCGGTTTGGTAAACCATACACGGTTTTTAAAGCGGAAAGTTTTATCGGTTAAGGCACCAACAGGGCAAACATCAATTACGTTACCAGAAAAATCGTTATCAACAGCTTTGCTGATATAGGTAGAGATCTCAGAATGATCGCCCCTGTTCAAAATACCATGTAAACGGGTGTTGGTGATCTGATCGGCAGTGAAAACACAACGGTAGCAAAGGATGCAACGCGTCATGTGCAGCTGAATTTTATCACCGATATCTATCTTTTCAAACGTACGGCGGTCAAACTCGTAACGGGTTTTAGCCGCGCCGTGCTCAAAGCCCAGATCCTGCAGGTGGCATTCACCGGCCTGATCGCAAACAGGGCAATCCAACGGGTGATTGATCAATAACATTTCAACCACACCTTTACGAGCCTCAACAACTTCGGGCGAGGTGATATTTTGCACTTCCATGCCATCCATAACACCGGTACGGCAAGATGCTACCAGTTTAGGCATCGGACGAGGATCTTTTTCAGAGCCCTTAGTCACTTTAACCAAACAGGTACGGCATTTACCACCACTGCCTTCCAGCTTGGAGTAATAGCACATAGCAGGCGGAACAATATCGCCACCTATCTGCCTCGCGGCATTAAGTATGCTTGTTCCTGGTTCTACTTCAACGGGTATTCCGTCTATGGTTACTTTCATCTTTTAAGTCAAAATTAAAAAGTCAAAAGTCAAAAATCACTTTTGAGCGGACCTAATTATTCACTTTTAAGGTTGATGATAATAGAAGCAATGATTTTGGATATTTCATCAGCTTCATTCAGCAACTTATTTAGTTGTTCTTTTTCATTTTGAAATATGGTGTCTCTTAACAAACACAACCAATATTTCGTTTCATTGGCAGATTTAAGAGCTATGATATAAAACTTCTTAAAATCTTTTGTCGAACTGCCCGACTTTGCCTCTATTATATTCGCTCCTACGGAAGTTCCACTTCTTAAAAGCTGGTCAAACATTGAAAAGTGTATCCTTTCGTATTTAGCTATTGATATAAATTGTACTAACTCTTTCGAGAACTGATAACATCTGTGTTTGATGTCATAAGGTTTTTCATTCAATGCTTCCTATTTTTGAATTTTGACTTTTTAATTTTGACTTAACTATGCCAAAACCTCTGGTTTCGGCAACGGATCTGCATAGTGAGCAATACCAAAATTCCTTGTTACCGCCTCAGCTCCATGTGTTACGTGCCATTCAAATTCATCCCGAAAGTGGCGGATAGCACTGGCTACAGGCCATGCAGCCGCATCACCCAGCGGACAAATGGTATTTCCTTCAATTTTTTTAGATACATCAACCAGCAGGTCCATGTCGCTCATTTTACCATGACCATGCTCCAGGCGGTGTAATACTTTTTCCATCCATCCGGTACCTTCACGGCAAGGCGAACATTGTCCGCAACTTTCGTGGTGGTAAAAACGGGTAAAGTTCCAGGTATTACGTACAATACATTGGTCTTCGTCGTAAGCTATAAAACCTCCCGACCCCATCATGGTACCGCTCACAAAGCCACCATCACTTAATGATTCGTAGCTCATCAGGCGTGGTTCGTTGTTAATGGTTTTCAGGAACAGGTTAGCTGGCAAAATTGGTACAGATGAACCACCTGCTACAACCGCTTTTAAACGTTTGCCGTTGGCGATGCCTCCGCAATATTCATCAGAGTATAAAAACTCTTCAACCGGTAAACCCAGGTCAATTTCGTAAACACCAGGTTTCTTCACATTACCACCAGCCGAGATCAGCTTGGTGCCTGTGCTTCTGCCAATACCTAATTTAGCATACTCATCGCCACCTTCGTTAATGATAGGTACAACAGCAGCAATTGATTCAACATTGTTTACCACAGTTGGGCAACCATACAAACCCGCAATAGCCGGAAATGGTGGCTTAATACGTGGGTTACCACGTTTGCCTTCCAATGATTCTAACAGCGCGGTTTCTTCTCCGCAGATGTAAGCACCACCACCCGGTTGTACATACAACTCCAGATCGTAACCCGATCCTAATATGTTTTTACCTAAAAATCCTTTTGCTTTTGCTTCGGCAATGGCGCGTTCCAGTATACGGATCTGCGGCATCATTTCACCACGTACATAGATATATGATGTTTTAGCACCCAGCGCAAAACTGGCTACAATCATCCCCTCAATTAATAAGTGAGGGATATAAGTCATCAGGTAACGATCTTTAAAAGTACCGGGCTCAGATTCATCGGCGTTACAAACCAGGTAGCGTTCTACACCTTCTGGCTTGGCCAAAAAGCTCCATTTCATACCGGTTGGGAAACCCGCACCACCACGACCGCGTAAACCCGATTTTTTTACCTCTTCCACAATCGCCTCGGGCGACATGGTTTTTATGGCCTTTTCAACAGAAGCATAACCTCCTTTTGAGCGGTAAACATCAAATGTATTGATGCCTGGTACGTTTATATGTTCTAAAAGTAATTTGCGACCCATTTGTTTAATATCTAAACTCTAAATCCTAATATCTAAATTCTAAACCCTAAAGTTCAAATCCCATTTTCACTGCGTCATTGCGAGGTACGAAGCAATCTCTAAACTATTCAGAGCAGCTTTGCAGATCGGAGATTGCTTCGTACCTCGCAACGAAGGGTTAGAGCAATCCTCTTTCCTTTATCCTTATTCCTTTTTCCCCGCCTTCAAATCACCAATCAGCTTATCAACTGATGCGTTAGTTAAATTCTCGTAAAAAGTATATTCGGGGCCGATTTGCAGTACCGGGCCATAACCACAGGCTGCAAGGCACTCTACACCTCTCCAGCTAAATAAGCCATCGGTAGTAACTTCACCTTCGGGTACACCAAGTGTTTGCTCAATATGATCCATGATCTTATCGGCACCCACAACGCCACAAGGGCCTGTACGGCATACTTCCAGCACATATTTACCACTTGGTTTAAGCAGGTACATGGTATAAAATGTAGCTACTTCATACACCTCTATCGGCAATATATCCAGATACGCCGCTACCTTATCCATAGCCTGCGGGCTAACCCAGCCAAACTCGGCCTGTACATAGTGCAGTATAGGCAACAAAGCCGATTTTTGCTTACCTGCAGGGTAGCGGGTAACCACATCAGCAAATTTATCCAGCAGTTCCGGGCTAAACTCTACCGAAACCTGAGTATCTTCAACTCTAAGCATCTAACTCTCCGGCTATAACGTTTAAACTACTCATATTAATAATCGCGTCTGATAACAACATACCACGGCTCATTGGCGCATACATCTGGTAATTGATAAAACTTGGTCTGCGAAAATGCAAACGGTATGGGCTACGCCCGCCATCATTTACCAGGTAAAAACCTAATTCGCCATTGGCACCTTCAACCGAATGGTATACCTCGGTATTAGGGGTAGGGATTTCGCCCATCACAATTTTAAAGTGATAGATCAAAGCTTCCATGTTATTATAAACTTCTTCTTTTGGAGGCAGGTAAAACTCAGGCACATCAGCATGGAAAATATCCGATGGCTCTTTTTCCAGTTTCACCAAAGCTTGCTCAATAATGCGCAAACTCTGCCACATCTCCTCGTTACGTACCAAAAAGCGGCTGTAAACATCGCCATTGGTACCTACGGGCACTTCAAATTCAAAATCTTCGTATGATGAGTAGGGGTTCATGGCCCTTACATCATAATCAACACCAGTGGCACGTAGTATCGGACCTGTCCAGCTATAGCTTAATGCATCCTCGGCGGTAACAGCGGCAACGTCTTTTGTTCTGTCAACAAAAATACGGTTACGGTTAAACAGCGATTCAAACTCTTTTAATGTTTTAGGGAAATCAACCAAAAACTTACGTAGTTTGGCAAAAGCGATGGTATTAAAGTTACGCTCAAAACCACCGATGCGACCGATGTTGGTAGTTAAACGGCTACCGCAAACTTCCTCATAAATTTCGTAGATGGCCTCGCGGTATTCCATCATGTATAAGAAACCGGTAAAAGCGCCTGTATCAACACCCAATACACCGTTACAAACAATATGATCGGCAATACGGGCAAGCTCCATTACAATTACACGCAGGTAATCAACACGTTTTGGGGTAGTAATGCCTAGTAGTTTTTCTACCGTCATGTGCCAGCCCATGTTGTTGATAGGCGATGAGCAATAGTTTAACCTATCGGTAAGTGGGGTGATCTGGTAAAACGGACGATGCTCGGCAATTTTTTCAAACGCGCGGTGAATGTATCCAATAGTTGATACACCACTCACAATTCTTTCGCCATCTAACTGCAGCACGTTTTGAAACACACCATGGGTTGCAGGGTGAGTTGGGCCGAGGTTTAAGGTCGAAAGCTCGTTTTGCGGATCGTTATCTGTATATACAGGATGATTTTGCATCAGTATAAATTATATTTCTTTATATAGTGATGCCGTACGGGTTTCCCTATACGGCATGTATGTTATCTTCCGAAAAAGTAATCTTTCTTATCAACGCGGTTAGGATCTTCCAGCGGAAACTCTTTACGCATCGGGAAAGCCGTCATATCGTCTACATTTAATATACGGCGCAGGTCGGGGTGTCCGTCGAATATAACTCCAAAAAAGTCATAGGTCTCGCGTTCCATCCAGTTAGCGCCTTCCCATAGTACTGTAGCCGTTGGGATGTGTACATCACCATCAACCAAAAATACTTTTAACCTTATACGGGTATTAGTAGTAAGGCTATGCAAATGGTAAATGATACCAATTTGTTTTTCCTGCTCGGGATAGTGTACAGCAGTAATATCTGTTAAAAATATAAAGCGAAGAGCAGCATCTGTTTTTAAGAAAGTTAGCAGATCGATAATTTGTTCGCGACCGGTTTCAACCGTAAGTAAACCGTATGGTTCGCCTACTAAGGTTACCTGTTCGCCAAATTTCTCGCCGATTCTTTTTAAAAGCTCTTCGTTAGGTATCGTGGCCATTATTGGATTCCGTATTTAGCTAATAATTCCTGGTATTTAGGCTCGTTTCTTCGGCGCAGGGTTTCTGTTTTAACCAGCTCCTGAATATTTATAAAACCATCTATAATGGCTTCAGGACGTGGCGGACAGCCGGGTACGTAAACATCAACCGGGATAACTTCATCAATACCCTGCAAAACAGAATAGGTATCAAAAATACCACCGCTTGATGCGCAGGCACCAACAGCCATAACCCAACGGGGCTCGGCCATTTGCAAATAAACCTGGCGAAGTACAGGAGCCATTTTTTTGGCTATAGTGCCCATAACCATCAACAGATCGGCCTGGCGTGGCGAAAAGCTTAAACGCTCGGCACCAAAACGCGAAAGATCATAGTGAGAGGCCATAGTTGCCATAAACTCAATACCGCAGCATGATGTGGCAAAAGGCAATGGCCATAGTGAGTTAGCGCGGGCTATTCCAACTGCTTTATCAAGCGATGTAGCGAAAAAACCGGAACCTTCAACCCCCATAGGGGCATTAACTATTTGAATATCACTCATTGAATAATGTTAATAGAAAACATTACCTGTTATTACAAGTAACAAGCGCAAATTTACAATAATAACGATGTAAAAGGTACACTATGCGTGGGCAGAGTATATATTTAGAATCGTTCTAAACTTAATCCCAGTCTAATGCGCCTTTTTTAATAACGTAGATAAAACCTAATAAAAGGGTGGCCATAAATATGAACATCTCTATCATACCTTTTTCGCCCATGGCTTTAAAGTTTACTGCCCAGGGGTACATAAAAATAACCTCCACATCAAACAATACAAACAATATAGCAACCAGGAAGTATTTGATAGAGATAGGTGTACGGGCATTACCCACCACCTCGATACCCGACTCGAAAGGCGTAAGTTTATCTTTAGTAACACGCTTAGGGCCAATTTTATGCGTTACAAACATAGTTGTTACCACAAACCCTAAAGCCACCAGCATTTGAAATATGATGGGCAAATAATTAATCGGTAAACTTTGTGCTTCCATGCTGCAAATATACTAATGCATTAATAATAAAAGAATCAAGAAATAAGAATCGAGAGTCGAGATAAAAAAAACTCTTTTTAACTTCTCAAAAGTTTCCCATTAAGCGCTCTTTACCGACACCTTATTCTGTAGTCCCACAACTTTTCTGACTGATCCTTATTCAGTGTCCTTAAAAAATTGCTCAAAAAAAAGAGCCAAGACAGGAAAAGCTTTGCTCCCCTTGTCTTGACTCTTAAATCTCGATTCTTTACTCTTTATTTACCTTTAGCAGCAGCACCGCCTTTGCGGGCAAAAAATGCAACTACCTGTTTATTGGTAGGGTCGTTATCCCTTGCTTTTGTATAATTATCTGTAGCCTTTGCTAAGTCTTTTTCCTTAAACTCAGCATAGGTACCTAAATAAACGTAAGCCTCGGCTAAGTTCTTTTTAGCTTTATCATCTGGTGAACCTTTAGCAGTTACCAATTCGATATACTTTTCGTAAAAAGGCTTAGCGTAACCAACTATGTTATTACGGTCTTTATCTTTTAACTCGTTAACACGGGCACGATAGATATAAGCGTCGGCAGTGGTTGGAGCTTTTTGAGTAACGTAGCTAAATGCAGAATCAGCTTTAGCAATCACAGAATCGGCACCAGGCAATTTCTCATCATACCCATAGTAATAACTGATACCTTCGTAAAAGTAATCGGTAAGTTTTACACTACGACCGCCTTTTTGGGTAACCAATTTGTAAGCATCACCCGCTTGAAGATATTTTTTGCCACGGAACAATGATTTAGCGATCTCTCCGTAAACATCGGTTTGGGTAGAATCCATTGTAAGCGCCTTTCTTAAAGTATTGATACCTACCGAATCCTGACCAGATGCCATTTGAATACGGCCCAGGTATAGGTAATCGCGTGGTACAATCCTTTTAGGATCAGCTTTGGTTAACCAGGTGTTCATGGCAGTTTGCGCAGCTGTATAATCTTTATTTTCGTATGCTGCGTAAGCCAAATAACGGTAAGCTCTTAAATTCGAATTTGCAGATTTTGCTAAATCAGCAGCAACAGGCTGCAATTCGGTATATTGACCTGCACTGATCAGGAAATCCGCATAGCGCATTTGCGATTCTGGCGAAAGATCTGTTAAGCTCAGGTATTTTTTGTACTGTTCTACGGCTTCTTTAATTTTAGCCGAAGCTTCTTTAGGCTCAGCATTTGCCCAACGGTTATCAGTTTCGGCCCACTCACGGTACGCCGGACCAAAATTAGGGTCGATAGCTAATGCATCTTTAAATTGTTGCTCAGAGTCTGTAAAGTTATTTGCATATCTCCACAAAACACCGGTAGCCACTTTAGCACCCGGATCTTTAGGATCTAATGTTGCTGCATCTGAGTAAGCCTGGTAAGCCTCATTACTTTTTATTTGTGAAGCATAAGCATCACCTAACGTAATAAGCAACTCCGCATCCTTAGGTGCTACAACTTTACCTTTCTGAAGTACAGCTATTGCAGCGCTGGCATCATCAACAGATACTTTACCATCTGGTGTTACCGGCAGTAAGTAAGCTTTACCTACATATACATAAGGCTTTCCGCTTTTACCGGCCAAAGCAATTGCCTGGTTAAAGTTGGTTGTTGCACCTGCTTTATCTTTATCTAAACGGGCAACCGCGCCTAAACCGGCATAGTTTAAACCCGACTTAGGGTTTACAGCAATACCTTTATTAAAGGCAGTTTTTGCCGAGTCGGAGTAATCCTGTTTAATGTATACCCAACCCAGGTAAAAGAAATTCTCGTCCTTATCGGCCTGTGTGGTCGTAAGGTTTTTAAGCATCGATTTAGCTTTCTGATATTGTTCGGCGTCAATAGCTTTTTTGGCGTCAGCGAGACTTTGCGCAAAAACTGATGATGAACCTACTAATACCAGTCCTAAGGTTGCTTTAGCTATTTTACTGATCATTTTCATCTTATTTACTTATAATTTACTTCTTACATTAATTTCTCTCGGAGGCATCTTGTCAGGCAATAAACCTGACCTCAAAATAATTCGCTGCCCTACATCGCCGGCTATAAAACTGGCAAACCCCATTGCTAAACCTGTTTTACTTGAACAGTCGACAATATATAACCCCCTGCTTAAGGGGTACTGTTTTAAGACAAGCGTCTCCTGCGAAGGTTTAAAGTACTGATTTGGATAGTTTTTATTAGCCTCATCCTTAACCCCTACAATTTTAATATTATCTACATAGGGCGCATACTCCTTATCCGGATCAACTAACCAGCTATAGCCTGTTATCCCTAAAGCGTCAGGATGCTCACTTACATATTTTATAACCTCCTTGTTCGATTTAAGCGCATAAATATTTTTTTGCTTAAATTCTTTATTACCAGATAACTCTTTCAAATATCTTACCAAACTCGAATTTGGGTTATCAAACACAATACTTCTATTGGGATCGCCCAATCCGTTAAGCATTTTTTTAAGCTCGCCTACCGAAGCAAGGGTGTCTTTTGAGTTCTTATTTACAATGAGCGTCACCGCATCAATAGCAAAACGCAATACCTTAACATCTAATGAACGCCTTTTTAACACATTAATTTCTGCTGTATCCAAATCACGCGACAGTATAGCTACCCTTACGCTATCATTTAACAACAAATTTATTGCATGATTTTCGGTAAGGTATAAAACGGTGGGATCAGCATTAGGGTATCTGCTTTTAAAAATATACATCTCCTGACCTACTATTGGTTCAAATGAGTTATCAACGGCAAAGGTTACCTTACCTGATGTAAAATCATCGTTGGAGACACCCTTTACAGTTTTTTGAGTGCAAGCCTGTAAACCCACTACAAAACCAAATGCCAGAAATGCATATTTTAATTTATTCATCTTCCTCGTCGTATTGATCTTTTTTGAACAATCTCGAAAACCTTAAACCTGCGTAGACAATAATGAAGGCTCCAAAAATAATACGCTGGTATGGCTGCAAAGACAATTGAAGCTTATCCCAAAACATAATCATCAACCCAAAAGCTACAAAGCAAATGAATACGGTAGTTCCTATAATAAGCAAAAACCGCCTTTGGGGCGATTTTTGCTTATTTCTTGAATTAAGTGACATTATCTTAATTATCGCCGGCTAAAGTAAAGCTCACCGGTACGCTGTATTGTACACGTACTGGCCTGCCATTCTGAATACCTGGTTTCCATTTTGGTGAACCTTTCAAAGCACGTATCGCCTCGGCATCGGTACCTGCGCTAAGGCTTCTTGAAACCTTAATATCAGTTAAAGAACCATCACGCTCTACTACGAAGGTAAGGATTACACGACCTTGGGTTCCGTTTTCACGGTCTACAGCAGGGTAACGGATAGTTTTGCTCAAGTAAGCGCCAAACTTTTCATTACCTCCCGGAAACTCCGGTAAGTTTTCAACTGATGCGAAGATCTTATTAGGGTCTTCTTCAACCACTTGTTTAATATCCGAGTTACCTACCGGCTCATCAATCCTGATATCGGCATTTGGGTCACCTTTCTGATCTTTTTGACCAGGATCTGCAACTGCAAGCTCCTTAATGGTTGGTGGATCTTTTTCTTTTACCTCGTTATCTGGTTTTACAACCGGAGGAGGGAAACGAACCTGATCAACCTTTGGTTTAGGTGGCTCTGGTGGCGGTGGAGGTGGTTTTTTGGTTTGATCCACCGGTGGCGGCGGTAACAGCACTACGTCTGTTATCTTTACTTTTTCATCAGCTTTTGGTATCAAACCTTTCAGTTTGTTGATTATAGTAGGCAAAGAAATTATAAATACAAACACTATAATGGCTATAACAAGCGCCCTGTTAGTGTTTTTTGAATTATCCTTTCTCAGTTCATAAGCACCGTATGCTTTATTCCTGCTACTAAAAACAACGTCGATCCATTTCTGATCTAATATGTCTAATTTTGATCCAAACATTTTTTGTCAGGCTTTAATGTTAGTTAACGTTATTTATTATTTTTTGGTATCGTCGTTGTATAGATTCTCTCTTTTCAACAACTCAATTTCTGGTGCGGTGATATCAACAATACCATACATTAGTATATTGGTGATATTCATTTCATCCAACACTGCAACCACGTTTTTGTATTTTGACTTGTCACTTGGTTTTATTACAACAAAAATAGTTTTACCGGTTTTGGCCAGCACATCTTTTTGTTTTTCAACAAGTAATTTACGCAAACCATCCGGACCGTAGCTGATAACTTCGGGTGCCGATTTGCCTGGTTCGCCAAGATACCACTCCAGCTTATCATTACTGCCCAATAGTAGGGTTAATGAACGCGAAGCAGCAATAGGCAACTGATCTTTCGTTTTCTCATCCTTATCAGGCATTGCAAGGTCCATAGCTTTGGGCTTGGCCAATGTGGTTGTCATGATAAAGAATGTGATTAACAAGAAAGCCAAATCCACCATCGCGGTTAAATCTATACGGGTTGATTGCTTTTTACTGCGTACCTTCCCGCCCTTGTGTTTGCCTCCCCCGGAGGTGTCTAATTCTGCCATGATTTTTTATTTTGATTTAGGGGCAGGTCCACCGCCGCTAACTGAAGTTATTAAACTAAACTTATTAAGTTTTTGCTTTTGCAAAATCTCAATAACATCCTTTATAACAGGGTAGTCTTCCTTACTATCGCCTTTTATAGCTATACGCATCTGTACGTTATGCAACGCGGCGGTAGCTTTACGGGCTTCGCGAATCCAATTAAACAGCTCATTACTTACCGAATCTCTCGGGATACCAGGCTGCGCATAGGTTTTCTTCTGTTCTGATGACAGCGTCAAAAACTGATGCATACTTTGGATTGGTACACCAAATGACTCTACACTTGCGAATTTTTTCAACTCATCAGGTGTAAATGTTTGTTTATAAATTGCGCCCACTTGCTCTAAAGTAGCTTTGCGAAGATCAGTTCCTTCAATGCCAAAGAAAGCCTTGTTACTGCCTACAGTTATCGTAGCAAAATTCTCATCAGGAACAGGTATTTGAATAGAAGACCTTGGCACGTCTATTGGAACCGGATCATCGGTTCGGGGTTTTGCAGTTAATATAAAGAAAGTTAACAACAAGAATGCCACATCGCACATGGCGGTCATGTCAATTGCTGTACTCTTTCTTGGAACTTTTATCCTTGCCATGTTTTAATTTTTTAAAAATATATATAGTGTGTTATCTGTATTAATCATCCGGTCCGCGTAGCGAGAACCGAAAAACCACTAATTATATTTTTACCTGCTGTTTTTGTGTGATGCAGCAAATGTTTGAACAATGCTAAATCCAGTTTCGTCAATAGCGTAGGTCAGTTTATCAATTTTTGATGTAAATACGTTGTACATGATAATTGAGATGGCTGAAGTACTGATACCTAAAGCTGTATTAATCAAAGCTTCAGAGATGTGTGATGAAAGTTCAGAAGGGTTTGGCGCACCTGCTGCAGCTAATGTAGAGAACGCACCAATCATACCGATTACTGTACCTAATAAACCGGTTAATGTACCGATAGATACCAGGGTAGCGATGATAGTTAAGTTTTGCTCTAACATTGGCATTTCTAAAGCTGTTGCTTCTTCAATGTCTTTTTGGATAGCTAAAGTTTTTTGATCAACGTCAAGGTTTGGTTCTGCTTCCATTTCAGCATATTTTTTCAATGCCGATTTGATAACTGCAGCTACTGAACCTTTTTGTTTGTCGCACTCAGCTGATGCAGCAGCGATATTACCTGCGTTTAAAGAAGCCTGAACTTTTCTAACAAAAGAATCTACGCTGCCTGTACCAGATGCTTTACCGATAACTACAAAACGCTCGATAGAGAAAACGATAACCATTAACAGGAAAGACATGATCATAGGTACGATAACACCACCTTTGTGTACAGTACCGAAAATATCTGCTGGAGTACCGGTTGCAGAAGTATCTCCACCTTTAAAGTGGCTTGCATCACCTAATATAAATACGAAAATAAGAATTGCCACTACTATACAAATCGGAATAGTTAAAGAAGCAAACAGGCCAGATGCACTTGAGCTTTCTTTTTTAACAGGAGTAGTTGGTTTTGTTGGAACGTTTGCCATTACTTTTTAATTTTTAGTTTTTGTTTATATTATAAGTTAGTTAAATGTGCTTTGTTAGCGAATAACAAAAATAGAATTTTCTTTAAATAAAAAAATCATTTATATTATTCTTTACAATTTTTTAATACCAAATTACATTTTGTGTGCAATTGGATATAAATAACGCTTTAATGCAAAAATATTGTGTGTTGCCACTACAATTATTTGCAATGAAAACCATTTTTTTTAATATTACCAAGCAATCCTGATAAAATTTATGCTACTATTTTGTTACATAGCTATAAAAAGGGCATTTGTAATGCAGGTAAGGCTAAACCGATATTGCACCATTAGCCTATTTTAGTGTACAATGTACGCAATGAGATGGTTTAATCAATGGCTAATGAATATTTTAGCACAAATTACCCACCAGCTTTTTTGGCTTTATAACCATCGGTTTGCAGCAATACTAAAATTTTATCCCTGAAATCGCCCTGTATCAATATTTCGGCATCCTTCACCGAACCGCCCACGCCACATTTTGTTTTTAACTTTTTTCCTACCACCTCCAGGTCGGCATCTGTGCCTATAAAGCCGCTGATACGGGTAACCAGCTTACTGCCTCCTTTTCTATCGAGGTATATTTTTAGGTTTTGCTGCTGTGGCGGCAGTGTTTGCGCGCCGTCTGCATTGTTCTCCTGGTACTCAAAATCCGGATCTGTTGAGTAAACCACGCCGGTAAAATTCTTTTTAGCCATAATGATATGCTTTAATAGCCCTCGCCTACAATTACTTTTAAACTACCTGGTACTATATTAATACGTATATCTGCCCCCATTACGTGGGGTTCTCCATCAAGATGTACTGGCCCCGGGCTTTGCCTGGTAATATTGATATTTTTGCCTCTTATAATTTCTATATACCGGGATGCTTCAATTGTTTTGCGCATCAGGCGCACGCCAATTTCGGGAAAACGCCAGGCCGGAAATTCACTAATGATACATACATCCAGCAAACCATCCTGAACAGACGCGTTTGGCGAAATATGCACATCGTTGCCCCATTGCGATGAGTTGGCAATACTTATGATAAAGGCCTCCCGCTCGTACAGCTTTCCATCAACCTCAATCTGGTACTTTTGTGGTTTGTAGTTCAATATTTCCTGCATGGTTGATTTGATGTAGGTTAAAAACCCTCTCTTTTTACCATGCGAAAACACCTCGGCTATATGGGCATCAAAGCCCATGCCCGCCATGTTAAAAAATGGTAAGCCGTTTAACTGGCCCGAGTCTATTGTTTGTACCCGGTAAGCGCTTAAGGTGGCTATAGATTTGGCCGTATCCATAGGTATACCTAAAAAACGCGCCAGCCCATTGCCAGAGCCAAACGGAACTACCCCCAAAGCGGTATCGCTTCCCACTATGGCCGATGCTATCTCATTAACAGTACCATCGCCGCCAACAGCCACTACCTCATCAAACTTGCCCGCCGCCTCGGCAGCTATTTGCTGCGCGTGCGATACGCCATCGGTAAATATGATGCTATAATCAAATACATCTTTATTAAGGTTTTGGTCTATCAGTTCTGGCACACCATCCTTCTTCTTCCCCCCCGATATTGGGTTTATTATAAATAACGCTTTACGTTTCAACTATCTGTATTATTTAAAGTACCAAAAGTAAATGTATTTTCGGCTTTGTAAAATTTGTTTTATTTTTACCCCGAAAGTGGACTGATTTAATTGTCTTTATTTTTAAGACACCGGATTGCAACCACGTAAAAAAGTGCTAAAACCATGCTTCTCTTTTACTACAATCCCCTTAAATCTCCCCTTTACTGTTTTACGTTAATTGTATAAAAATTTTATATGCCATATTTATTTACCTCTGAATCCGTATCAGAAGGACACCCGGATAAAGTTGCCGACCAGATCTCAGACGCGCTGATTGATCATTTTTTAGCCTTTGACCCCAACTCCAAAGTTGCCTGCGAAACGCTGGTAACCACCGGACAGGTATTTTTAGCAGGTGAAGTAAAATCAAAAGCTTATTTAGATGTACAAAAAATTGCCCGCGAGGTAATTAATAAAATTGGCTATACCAAAGGCGAATATATGTTTGATGGCAGCTCATGCGGTGTGCTATCGGCCATACACGAGCAATCTCCTGATATTAACCAGGGCGTTGAGCGTAAAGCTCCTGAAGAGCAGGGAGCAGGCGACCAGGGTATGATGTTTGGCTATGCCACTGCCGAAACTGACAACTACATGCCTCTTGCACTGGATATTGCCCATGCTTTATTAATAGAGCTTGCCGCCATCCGCCGCGAGAACAGCGAGATCAAATATCTGCGCCCGGATGCAAAATCGCAGGTTACTTTAGAGTACGATGACGATAACACCCCGCAACGTATTGATGCGATAGTTATCTCAACCCAACACGATGATTTTGATGAGGAAGCTGCGATGCTAGCCAAAATCAGCGCCGATATTATCAGTATTCTTATCCCAAGGGTTAAAGCTAAATATCCAAAATACGCACACTTTTTTAACGATAAGATAAAATACCATATTAACCCAACCGGCAAATTTGTTATCGGCGGTCCGCATGGCGATACCGGCTTAACCGGCCGTAAAATCATTGTAGATACTTACGGTGGTAAAGGTGCACATGGTGGTGGCGCGTTTTCTGGTAAAGATCCATCAAAGGTAGATCGTTCTGCCGCTTACGCAACCCGCCATATTGCTAAAAACCTGGTAGCAGCCGGTGTTTGTACCGAAGTTTTGGTACAGGTATCATACGCTATTGGCGTTGCCCAACCAATGGGTATTTATGTAAACACCTACGGTACAGCTAAAGTTGACCTGCACGATGGTGCCATAGCTCAAAAAGTTGAAGAGGTTTTTAATATGACCCCTTACGCCATTGAAACCCGTTTTAAACTGCGCAACCCTATTTACAGCGAAACCGCGGCTTACGGCCACTTTGGTAAACCAAACGAAACCGTAATTAAAACTTTTATAGCCCATGACGGCAGCGAGCTTAAACGCGAAGTTGAACTGTTTACCTGGGAAAAACTAGATTATGTTGACAAAGTAAAAGCCGCATTTGGCTTGTAGATTTTTGGAGCAAAGAATAAAAATAAGAGCGACTGGTGTAAACCGGTCGCTTTTTGTTTTGGATGGTATTACCCTTTTTTATCCTTAAAAAGGGCCTCGTTATTTTATCTGATACCTATATATTAAGAGATCCTTGTTCTTTGCTCCTTTATCCAATAAATCCAATTCTTTCCAGGTCTGTGGTTCTAACAATTAATCCAACTACTCAATATTATTAAGCAATCTTTGTTCTTTGTTCCTTAATCCAACAAATTCAATCTTTTCACAACCTGTAGTTTTAACAATTAATTCAACTAACAAATAAGTTTATGCGTAAACAGCCTAACTTTATCGCTATTGAATAACAGTTGGTTTAATTAACAAAATGAAACTGTAATTCCAGCTTATTTCTACAGCGCAAAGTCCTTCCTTCCGGATTTTGACCGGGTTAGTTTTAAGTAAAAACTTTGGTAAACAATGAGAAAAGTATTGGCCATTGTATGGCTCTCTATTATTACTGTATCTATCGGCGGCATTTTTTGGTATAACGATTATGTTTATAACCTGCCAACACCTGTCCCTGCCGGATACCATTCAGTGGCAAACGGCAAGCATATCAGCGTAGGTGCAGCCTTGCGCTCTGCCAATGGCAAACCCCTGTTTCTGCATTTCTTTAATCCAGATTGCCCCTGCTCGCGTTTTAACATAGCTCATTTTAAAACACTGGTTAAGCAGTATGGCAACAGAGCCAACTTTGCAGTTGTATTAACCACAGATAAGTACTATACCGCCGCCCAGGTTAAACAAAAGTTTAATATTGATGTACCCGTAGTTATCGACCCGGCTTTGGCCCTGGCCTGCGGTGTATACTCAACCCCGCAAGCCGCCATTTTAAACAGCAACGGCAATCTTTATTACCGGGGCAATTACAACAGCAGCAGGTATTGCACCAATCAAAAAACAGCGTATGCCAGCATGGCATTAGCCGCGTTGTTAAACAACACCCAACCCGTAAAATTTAACCAATTAGCACTTACTGCCTATGGCTGCAGGCTACCTGGTTGCAAACCATAAATTATGTTGATAGAAAACCCCGCCACACCATATCAACTGTATAGCAGCACGTTAAAAGCCGAAGTAAAAAAACGCTCAGACAGGCTGATGGATTACTTTTTGGTCTGTTATTTCCTGGTAGGCCTGGCGCTTGCCAGCTTTTATGGCACCTGGTTTATTGCCCTAAGTATTAGCAGCCTAGCCTTGCTAGCTTATTATTCTATAAAGTTTACCCTGCCACAATCAAACCTTTATCAATATGTTTTAAGTGGAGTAATGGGTGTTTTTCTGGCGCAGTTTATTTATGAGATGCATGGCATGTTCGAGATGCACTTTTTTGCTTTTATTGGCAGCGCTATTTTAATTACTTACCAAAACTGGAAACTGCAGCTACCCATGCTTCTTGTAGTAGGCATCCATCACGCGTTGTTTAGCTATCTGCAAAACTCGGGTGTTAGCAATATCTATTTTACCCAGTTAAGTTACTTTGATTTTCAAACTTTTGTTATCCATATTTTACTTACCGCCGTTATATTTTTTGTTTGCGGTTTATGGGCCTACCAGCTTAATCTGGCCAGCGAAAACCAGGTAAAGCAAACCATTAAAATGATTGGCCTGCAACAGGAGGCTGCGTTGAGCCAGGAAAGAAAAGAAAACCAGGAAAAGCTGGAAGAGCTTAACCAGGAGTTGATAACCTTTAACGAGCACCTGGATATTTCGCGCCGGGAGGCCGAAGAGGCAAACCAGGCCAAAAGTGTTTTTTTGGCTACCATGAGCCACGAGATACGTACACCGATGAACGGCGTTATAGGCATGTCGACCCTTTTGGCCGAAACCCCGCTTACCGATCAGCAACGCATGTACACCGAAACCATTACCAATTGTGGCGAAACCTTACTCACGGTGATCAACAACATTCTCGATTTTTCGAAAATAGAGGCCGGTGGCATGGAGCTGGAGCACGAAGACATGCACCTCAGAGCCTGTATTGAAGAAGTATTGGATATTTTTAGTACCCGGATATCGCAAACAGGTATCGAAATTGTGTACTACATTGAAGAGAATGTACCTGCTCAAATTGTTGGCGATAAGGTAAGACTGCAACAAGTGCTTACCAATTTAATAGGCAACGCCGTTAAATTTACTTTCCAGGGCGAGGTAATAGTACATGTGCAAGTACTTGAGAGTACAAAAAACGATGACCTGGTTTTAAAATTCGAGATCAGGGATACAGGCATAGGCATCCCCGAAGAAAAACGGGAGCGCCTTTTTAGAGCCTTTAGCCAGGTAGACTCATCAACTACCCGTAAATATGGTGGTACGGGTTTAGGATTGGTTATTTCTCAAAAACTGGTACACTTAATGGGTGGCGAAATAGCAGTAAGCAGCGTAAGCGGTGCGGGCTCTACGTTTTCGTTCACTATAAATACCCAAAAGGGCGTTAAGGTGTTGCAACCATATCTACAGTACGATATGTCTGAACAGGAAGGCAAGCGAATATTGATAGTTGACGATAATTTAACCAATCGCAACATCCTCGATATCCAGCTTAAAAACTGGAAGCTATCGCCTATGGTGGTATCATCCGGCGAAGAAGCCATAATGGTTTTAAAAGACGACCCCGAATATCACCTGGTAATAACAGATGCCCAAATGCCTCATATGGATGGTATGGAACTTGCCGCCATCATCAAAAAAAATTATCCGGCAATCCCCATTATTTTGCTTAGTTCCATTGGCGACGAAAAGAAAAGTGAAAGTATGAATCTGTTTAACTACATACTCACCAAACCCATAAAGCAGCATATACTCAGTAAATACATTTTAAACAGCCTGCAGCCACGCAAAGATGCAAACAGGATTACAACATCGGTTAACAACAAAATACCGGGCGATCTGAATCTAAAATTCCCGATGAAGATACTGGTAGCCGAAGATAACACCATTAACCAGAAAGTAATTTTACACATGCTGATGAAAATGGGTTACCAGGCAGACATGGCTGCCGATGGCGGCGAAGTTGTAAAAATGGCCAAGGAAAGCACCTACGATTTGGTATTGATGGATATGCAAATGCCGGTAATGGATGGTATAGAAGCCACCCAGGCCATCCGCAAAAGCCAGATAAAACAGCCGGTTATTATTGCCCTTACAGCCAATACTTTAAAAGGCGACAGAGAAGAATGCCTTAACGCCGGTATGGACGACTATATTGGCAAACCCGTAAAAATAGAAGAGCTGATAAATAAATTAGAAAACTGGTACCTGGCCCGTGTACAGGTTAATACCTAAGCTTTTTCTAATAATTTACCGGGCAGAATCTCTCCGCCATGGGCTTCCCCACTTAGCGCAAGTCTTGTGTGTTGGGGTGTGCGGGGGCTGACTTGTGATCGAAAAACAACGCAGTCACAAGTCTCCAATCGCGCGGTCCTCTACACAAGACTTGCGCCAAAGTATGCATACAAATGTTTTGATTTTTGTCAACCCAGATCAGGACAAGTCACAACGCAACAGCCAGCAACCATCCAAAAAACGACAAAATCCTGTTACTACCTGTTAGAAAACATCCATTGCTTTAAAGGCGTTTTAAATATATTTGCTTAAACATATAAACGGTGAAAACCGTTGTAACTACAAACAAATAGCTGCCATGGCAAATAATTTTAAAGAAGCAAGCATTGAAGAAATAAAACTGGTAATGCAACAATCGCAAACCGCGTTTGAGGCTTATCAGCAAACTACTATAGCGCAAAAAAGCGATTTTTTGGAGGCCATAGCCACCGAAATTGAGGCTTTGGGCGACCCCTTACTACAAAAAGCATCCGAAGAAACCAACCTGCCCATCGCCCGTTTAACCGGCGAACGTGGCCGCACAACAGGCCAGCTGCGCATGTTTGCTACCATGCTGCGCGAAGGCAGCTGGGTTGAGGCAAGCATTGATACCGCCATTCCCGATAGGGCCCCATTACCCAAACCAGATATCCGCAAAATGCTTACCCCGCTGGGGCCGGTAGTTGTTTTTGGTGCAAGTAATTTCCCGTTTGCTTACTCTACCGCTGGGGGCGATACAGCAAGCGCTTTGGCAGCAGGATGCCCGGTGGTAGTAAAAGCCCATCCGGCCCATGCCGAAACATCTGAAATGGTTTACAGCGCTATTAAAAAAGCAATTGCAAGCACCAATATGCCCGAGCATGTTTTTCAGCATATACACGGTACATCGTTTGAAAGCGGGAAGGCTTTAGTTCAGGCTGATGATACGGCTGCTGTTGGCTTTACCGGATCTACCGTTGGCGGTTTGGCTTTATTGCAATATTCATCGCAACGCAAAAAACCTATCCCTGTATTTTCGGAAATGGGCAGCACAAACCCGGTTGTATTTTTACCAGATACATTGAGCAAAAACGCCGCCGACCTGGCCGCGCAGTATGCAGGTTCTATCACCTTAGGTTCCGGTCAGTTTTGTACCAACCCCGGCCTGATGCTGGCTATTGAAAATGACGGCTTACACAGCTTTCTGAATTTTCTAGGGAAAAGCATCGAAGCTACAAAACCCGCTAAAATGCTGCATGCGGGCATTCACACCGCTTATGAGAAAAAAAGCCATGCCGCTTTAGAACAGGATGGTGTAAAAGTGATACAAAAATCGGCCACAGAGGCACACGATATTGAAGCATTACCAACCGTTGCGATGGTTAGCGGCGAAGCATTTTTGGCAAATCCATTATTGCACGAGGAGGTTTTTGGCCCGTACTCGTTGATGGTTAGCTGTAAAGATGAGTTGGAATTGATTAAAGTATTAAAATCGGTATCGGGCCAGCTCACCACTACGGTAATGGGTACCGACGAGGATTTTGCAGGCCATACAAACCTATTACAGCTGCTACCATCAATTGCTGGCCGTATATTGTTTAATGGTGTACCAACCGGTGTTGAAGTTTGCCACAGCATGGTACACGGCGGCCCGTTCCCGGCTACAACCGATAGCCGCTTTACAGCCGTAGGCACCAACGCGGTAAAGCGCTGGGTTCGCCCGGTATGTTATCAAAACTGCCCGGATAGCTTATTGCCATTAGCTTTGCAAAATGCCAACCCTACAGGCATTTGGAGACTGGTGGATAATGAGTGGAAAAAGTAATAGTTGAAAAACAATAAAAAGTAAGCCCTACGCCAACTGGTTGGCGTAGGGCTTACTTTTTATTATTACGTTGTAGTTACAACGGTATGGTACCATCGGGGTTAAGTATTGGCACTAGCTAAAGTTTAATCAGTCGCGATATACTTTTATTCCCCCCCCGTTTTACGGCCGAAAAGTAAATGACCACCAAGGCACAATGTAGTGTATTGGAATAACCAGCCGGTTGTTTAGCTTATAGCGCTTCAGCAGCCCAACAAAGGCTAAACCTACTTGTTATTTTCTACTCAGATTTGACGGATTTTACTACCTGCAATACAGATGAAAAAGGATACTTAACGTCCCCTTACGATACCGTGATCTCTCCCCTTAAATCAGTTTCCATATAATGCCTTACCTGCGCAGGGTCTTCAAATTTGCCCAGCAGGTACATCATTTTGGTTACGGCCGATTCGAAGGTCATATCGTACCCGTTGGATACGCCAATATCTTTAAGATGTTTACTGGTTTCGTAGCGCCCCAGCTCAACAGTACCTACCTTACATTGGGAGATATCTACAATTATTTTACCTGCTTTAATGGCTTTTTCCAGCAGTTCAATAAACCAGCTATCGGTAGTAGTGTTACCTGCACCAAAGGTTTCCATTACTATACCACGTACATTGGCATTTAAAATGGCTTCAACCACGGTTGGGCCTATCCCGGGATACAGCTTTAATACGCCGATATCGCTTATGAGGTTGTTATGGATAATGAGTTTTTCACCATCTTGCGGATGCCTGATATCGTTAATGTTGAACTTAAGGTGCACTCCGCTCTCGGCCAATATTGGATAATTTGGCGAGCGGAAGGCCTCAAATTTAGAGGAGTTGTATTTAAAGGCCCTGTTACCACGAAACAGCTTATAATCAAAATAGATACAAACCTCGGGTACACGGGCACGGTCATTCTTTTTGGCTTTGGCAATCTCAATGGCCGTCATCAGGTTTTCCTTGGCATCCGTGCGGATGGCACTTATAGGTAATTGAGACCCTGTGAAAATGATGGGCTTACCCAAATTCTCCAGCATAAAACTTAATGCCGATGCGGTATAGGCCATGGTATCTGAGCCGTGCAAAATTACAAAGCCATCATTTTCATCATAATTTGCTTCTATTAATCCTGCAAGATCGCTCCAGATTGCCGGATTCATGTTTGATGAATCGATGATCTCTTCAAAAGAATGTACCTTGATGCGACAATTTAACTTTTCCAGTTCGGGAACGTTATCCATTATCTGCTCAAAATTGATGGGCTTGAGCACCTTGGTTACAGGATCGCTCATCATACCTATTGTCCCTCCGGTATAAATGATCAGTATCTGACTACTCATGAATTAAGATTATGCTTTGTAAGTACATTTTAATTATTATACCCCAAATACCGTTCTGGAGTTTTCAGTAGTGACAAAAGCCACCTCCTCCACACCGGTTTGGTGCAGATCCGCCACCTTTTGGGCTATATAAATCAAGTACGCACTTTCATTAGGTTTACCACGGAACGGAACGGGCGCAAGGTACGGAGAATCTGTTTCTAAAACTATATGCTTTAAGTCAATTTCGGATACTACTTTATCCAACCCTGCATTTTTATAGGTAACCACTCCGCCTATACCTAAATAAAAGCCAAGCTCAATTACTTTATGGGCCTGCTCTACATTACCAGAAAAGCAGTGAAAGATGCCGCGCATAGCTGCATCGTGCTCTTGCTGCAATACTTCATACACCTCGTTAAAAGCATCGCGGCAATGGATCACAATTGGCAGCTTTAAGGCTTTTGCCCAGTTGATCTGCTGGCGGAAGGCCTCTACCTGTTGGGCCAAAAAGGTTTTATCCCAATACAGGTCTATCCCTATTTCGCCTATGGCATATATTTTATTATGCTCATGGGCAGCCTTAATAGTTGCCAGCTCTTGCTCCCAATCGGCCTTTACCGAGCATGGATGCAGCCCCAGCATAGGGTAGCACATATCCGGATACGCCTGTACAAGATCGAAAACCAATGGTACCGAAGCGGCATCTACATTGGGTAAAAACAGGCGATTGATATCGTTATCAATACAGCGCTGCACCAGGTCGGCACGCTTATCGGCAACGGTTTCATAATATAAATGGGTATGCGTGTCTGTTAATACCATGTTGCAAAAATAAAAAAGCCTTCTATTTTGGCAGAAGGCTTTTAAGCTTAATTTTTCTTTTTACTTGCAGCTGTTTTTTTCCTAACCGTGTGTTTAACACCCGGCTTTGCAGCTACCGGCGCATGTTTGGTTGGCTTTACCTTTACAATCTCCAGATCAAAAACCAATGTGCTGTAAGGAGGAATTTCGCCATTACCAGCACCCTGTTCGCCATAACCTAATTTTGATGGAACAATAAAGGTAGCCTTTGAGCCATTATGCAATAAAGCTAATCCTTCATCCCAACCGGGTATTACACGCCCGGCACCTAAAACTACTTCAATAGGTTCGTAAGGGCGTGCAGGGTTAAACGAGCCTGCTGCTTTTGCATCGGCAGCAATACTTGTATCAAACACTTTACCGCTTAATAGTTTGCCGGTGTAGTTTACATATACCGTATCGCCGGCAAGCGGCTTACGCAATATTGTTGGCTTAGTAACTATATATTTTAAACCAGATGCTGTTGTAACGGGGGTTAACTTGTTGTCGGCAATAAATTTATCGGCCTCAATACCCTCCTGCTGTTTTACTTTTGCTATGGCGGCATTACGCTCGTCCATCGCTTCCTGTAAGCTTTGTACTTTTGTTATTTTAATAACAAAAACAAGGTTGCTGCCTTTTGGAAAAAACGGCGGGCGGGCTTCTTCATGCCCTTTAAAAATAGAATCGGTTGGTACTTTTACCATCGCGCTATCGTTTACCGTAAGTAATGGAAATATATCCATTAAATCGGCCACGCTTTGCGATGGATGAATTTGCGCCTGTACAGTACGCCCGGCTACGTATGAGCTAAACAAAACAGAATCCTTATCGGTTTTTTGAATGTAGTGAAAAGTGATCACATCGTTCTGTTTGATCTTTTCGCCCGGATTTTTAGTAAAAATTTGGTATTGCGCGCCTTTTGGCGTGGTTTGCATACCGGTTTGTGCCTGGGCTGATGATGTAAACGCGGTTAGCAGGGCTACTGCAGAATAAAATATGTTTTTCATAAAAATAAAAAAAGCCTTCCCAACTATTGTTGGGAAGGCTGTATATGTTTTCTAATTACTTAGTTGTAGGTGGGGCCATCATTTGCGGCATAGCCGGCTTTGGCGCATTTGGATTTGGATGAACGATATCGATCATTTCCATTTCGAAAACAATAGGTGTGAATGGGCCAATTGGACCAACACCCTGATCTTTATAAGCGATATCAGACGGGATAACCAAGGTAATTTTAGAACCTTTATTCATCAGTTGCAAACCTTCGTCCCAACCTGGTATAACTTTACCTTCGCCAACAGGGATACGGATAGGCGCATACTGGCGGCCTGGCTCCATAGGTTGTTTTTCTTTAATAGCTACTTCTTTTACACTGGTTTCAAATATTTTACCACTTGGAAGCCTACCTGTGTAATTTACAACAGCGGTATCGCCAACTGCTGGTGTTGCACCTGTGCCCGGAGTAGTAATTACATAGTTTAATCCCGATTTGGTTGTTGTAACCTTCAGGTTATGATCTGCAATGTATTTTTTAATTTTACCCGGTTCTAAAGCTTTCATGCCATCGGTAAGGGATTTAATGTAATCTGTAACCCTGCCGTGGAAAACCTGCTCGGTAAGCGCGCCCTTTGCAAGTACTTTATTAACGTTAACCTGGAAAATTAAAAATTTACCTTTTAAGCCCGGAGGACGTTGCTGACCACCTTTAAATAATGAATCGGTAGCTACTTTAAAAGTTGCGCTATCGCCTTCGCCAAGTAATTCAAGGCCGGCATAAATATCGCCTTTAGCCTGTGGTTTAGGCATTGGCATAATAATGATAGGGTGACCCATATCATAAGTATTGCTTAATACAGAGTCGCCATCAGTTTTTACGATCATGTTAACGCTAACAAAATCGCCATCTTTAATATGCGTACCGCCTTTTGAAGTGTGGATGTTATAAAGCAATCCGCCCTCTCCTTTTTTAAAGCCTCCGTTGCAACTTGCAAATCCAATTGCAGCAATGGCTAAGAACATTAGTTTTTGTTTCATTTTATTGTTTTAATAGTTTTTTATATTCGGGTAAAATGGTTTTAAATTGTTGTATAACCTGTTCCAGGCTATCTGTTGATACGCCGCCCGCCGCATTACGATGGCCGCCGCCACTAAAATACTTTTTGCAGATCTCGTTTGCCGGAAACTCCCCTTTTGAACGTAATGAAAGTTTTACCTTATCGCCACGCTCTACCATAAATGCCGCCAGTTTTACGTTGGCCATTGATAAGGCATAGTTCACTATCCCTTCGGTATCGCCGGTTTCAACATCAAACTTTTGCAGGTCATTTTTATTTACTGCAATAATAGCGGTATTATATTCTGGCAATACCTCCAGGCAATTGGCCAGGCAATGACCTAAAAATCTTAAACGCCCTTCTGATGCATTATTGTATACCAACTCATGAATACGCCAGTTAACAGCGCCCGCATCAATTAAATCGGCCACTATACGGTGTACTGTTGATGAGGTATTGGGCAACCGGAAAGAAGCCGAATCTGTCATGATACCTGTATACAAACAGGTAGCAACATCCTTATTAATAAACTCCGGCTGATAAAGCTGGTTAACTATAAAATCAAACACCAACTGCGCTGCCGCACAGGCGTTGATGTTCCAATGCCGGTAATCGTCAAAATCTTCGGGCTCCAGGTGATGATCTATCATGATCTTATAAGCCTTGCTTTCGCCCACTAAAACGCCCATATCATTAATACGACTGAGCGCATTAAAATCAAGACAGAAGATAAGGTTAGCATTGGCAATCAGCTCGGCCGATTTTTCGGTATGCTCGGTGTATATAATAACGTCGCCGTTACCGGGTAACCAACTTAAAAAATCGGGATAGTCAGTAGGAGCTATTACTGTTGCGTGATGGCCCTGCTGTATCAAAAAATTATATAACCCTAATGACGAGCCCATAGCATCCCCATCAGGTTTATGATGGGTAGTGATCACTATTTTTTGGGGGCTTGCTAAAAGTTCTTTAAGCGCGGCTAAATCTAACATCAATTTTAAAAAAGAGTTGCAAAGCTAAATAAATAAATTAAATACAAACCATCTAATTTAATTCAAAAAGCTTTATCTTACAGATGTAAAACGCTATTTTTGCGGCAATTTTAAACAAATCAATAAAACAACACAAGCCCTCCCCCTTTTACAAAAACAAAGCTTGTGCTAATTCAACACATTTAACGAAATATTAAATAATGGCAACTAACAGAACTTTTACCATGATTAAGCCCGATGCAGTTGCAAACGGCCATATTGGTGCAATTGTAGATAAAATAACCAAGAGCGGTTTCAAGATCATCGCCCTTAAATACACTGCTTTAAGTGCAGAAAAAGCCGGTCAGTTTTACGAAGTACACAAAGAGCGTCCTTTTTATGGTGCTTTGGTTGAATTTATGTCATCTGGCCCTATTGTAGCTGCTATATTAGAGAAAGATAACGCTATTGAAGATTTCCGTAAACTTATTGGCGCTACCGACCCTGCTAAAGCCGAAGAAGGTACCATACGCAACCTGTTTGCAAAATCAATTGATGCCAACGCGGTTCACGGTTCAGACTCTGACGAAAATGCCGCTATAGAAGGCAGTTTCTTTTTCACAGCTTTCGAGAAATTCTAATACTCAACCATTTACGGATGTAATATAAATATTACATCCGTAAATTTATTTGGCAGTTTCTTTGCTATTTAGCACATACTTTTGTAGTTTTACAAAACAGTTAGCCTGCAAACTAACTATAAATCAAGAAAAAACCTTATAACCTGCTTAAATATGAAACTGTTTTTAAAAGCCACCATATACGTTTTAATCGTTGTATGTTTATTTACAGCCTCCATATTGCTATATAAATCCCATCCCGAAGTTCAGTTAGCCTTTATTTTACCAGGTTTCTTTATTTTGGTTTACTCTATCATCAGCGATGATCTGGGCATAAAGCAACACTTCCGCTCTCGCCAGCTGCGTATGTTCAGAGGCAGATAATACCCCATTTCGGGATATCCTTTTTTATTTCAGGTTAAATTATTACTCCTATTTCTCCGGTGCGAGATATTATTTTGTGCCAGCTATTTTACAGAAAAATAATTTCTTCTACTAAAATACTCTTCGCTTCCTCATTAATCTTATTTATTATTTGCGTGCGCATCATCACCAGGTCGTTTTTTATAACCGACGATTCTATGCGCAAAAATAATTTCTTGTCCCGTATAAATAACTCTTTAGTACGGTTAGCCACAGATTTACCTACCAGGTCTGGCCAGGCAGCAACAACGGCTGTTTCATCATAGCGGCGTTTAATTTTATACACATTAAGCATTTGCTCAATGGCCTCCTTTAATGGCTTATCGTTTGTTTTACGCATCTATAACTCCTTTGCTTACATTAAATAACTTAACCTCAACCGCAATTTTTTCAAATATCTCCTCTACCCGCTTTATACTGGTATCGGTAATAAATACCTGCCCAAAATCGTTGTTGCTTACCATTTTCATCAACTTGGTTACACGATCATCATCAAGCTTATCAAAAATATCATCAAGTAACAGCAAGGGTTTAAATCCTTTTTGTTGATACAAGAAACTGTATTGCGACAGCTTAAGTGCTATTAAGAATGATTTTTGCTGCCCCTGCGATCCAAACTTTTTCATGGGCATACCATGAATGCCAAATTGCAAATCATCCTTATGAATCCCCGTAGTAGTACGCTCCAGCGCCCTATCACGTTCTACCGTTTTTTTCAACAAACCCGCAAAATCATTATCCAGCAATTGCGATTCGTACGTCAGCTCCACGGCCTCGGCATCATCGCTCAAAAAGCTATAGTGCCTGTTAAATATTTCGGTGAAGCCTTCCATAAACACTTTGCGCCGTTCAAATATCCTGCTGCCCGAAAGCACCAGTTGCTCATCCATAACTTCCATCAAACTGGGATCGTACCTGCCGGTATCAGCTATTAGTTTCAATAGCGCGTTACGGTTGGCCAACACCTTGTTATAGGTTATCAGCTCATCCAGGTAATGGTTGTCTGTTTGCGATATTACGTTATCAATAAATTTGCGCCGTTCTTCACTTCCCTCTGTAATAATACTGGTATCGTACGGCGATATCATTACCAGTGGTAACAATCCAATATGATCGGCCAGGCGCTGGTAATCCTTCTTATTCCGCTTAAACTGCTTTTTCTGATTGCGCTTCACCGAGCAGGCGACGGCCTCCGGCTGATCGTTTTTATTAAAAACCCCGGTAACAATAAAAAAGTCGGCCCCCTGTTTTATCTGCTGGCTATCTATCGGGTTAAAATAACTTTTACAAAGGCTCAGGTAATGTATAGCATCCAGCAAATTGGTTTTGCCCGCCCCGTTATTACCTGTAAAAGCATTAACCCCCTCACTAAAAACCAGTTCGGCCTCCTCGTAATTTTTAAAATTTATAACTGATAATTGCTGCAAATACATGGGGTGGTAAAGGTAAGGTTTTTGGTTGGTTCATCACTTCATTTGTTAAATGGATGGTATTACATCAGCACACAATTTTATGCAGTTACAACCGGCACATTATGGCGTTTCCCGTTGGGCCGCGCTATTCGCTCATACTACACCGGGCCTTAAGCGCATGGCTGGTATCCGCTACTATCGCTAACGCATAAAACAGCAAAGGCTCCGGGTTATCCGGAGCCTTTGCAAACAATGTTTAATTGTTAAAATTATTTTTGTTTGAACTGCACACGACGGTTTAATACACGACCATCCTCGGTTGAGTTATCGGCAATTGGCATAGTTTCGCCAAAGCCTTTCACTTTTACTTTTTTAGCATCAACACCAGAGTTAACCAGGTAAGTTTTTACAGAGTTAGCACGGTCTTTTGATAAAGCGATGTTGTGAGCTGCAGTACCTTCAGACGAAGCAAAACCATCAACCTCAACACCTTTACCAGAGGCACGTAAGTCGGCAGAAGTAGCATCTAACACTGGGTAAGATGAAGTACGTAATACCGAGCTATCAAATTCAAACTGGATGTTTGAGTAAGCGGTACCTTTAGGAGTAGCAGCAATTGTATCTGGTTTAGGGAATACGATAACGCAACCAGAACCATCAACAACACTACCAGCAGGTGTACCTGGGCATTTATCAAACTGATCGGCAACACCGTCACCATCAGCATCTTTTTTCAGATCGCTAACAGCAGTTTCTACATTACCTACACGGCCTTTTAAAACTTCAACTTCCTGGCGTAAGGCTGCATCGTACAATTCATCATACATCATAGCAACCGGGTTTACCCACTCAATGTTCTTTTTAGATTTTGAACCCAGGGTAAACTCTAAACCACCATGGGTATAAGAGTAATGGCTAAAGTTAGGATAAGTACTTGGACCAGCAAAAGAGTAGCCCTGTACAAAGTTAACAGTGTAACCAAAGTTTAACGCTACCGCATCGGTAAGTTTAAACTTAACACCTAAACCTACCGGAGCAAAAACTTTTCTGTTGATAGTGCTACCATACGGGTCTGCAATTATAGTTCCGTCTTCGGCAGTATAGCTTTTAACTTTGTAAAAATCTACACCAACACCAGCAGAACCGTAAAAGTTAACGCTGTTTTTGCGGTGCAAAAAGCTTACGCTTGCAATATCAAACACACCGCTTAAAGCTACTGAGTTGTAATCAGTTTTATACTCGGTCATACCAAATTTACTGGTTCCGGCTTTGTCTATACCGTGTACTTTACCGCCAAAATAATCTAACTGCAAGCTAAATGTATGCGATAGTTGTTGCCTTAAATAAGCGCCGTAGCCTAAATCAACCTTAAATTTATTGGTTGCGTTAATAGCAAAAGGTACTAACCCATCGGTTATACCGGCATTAACACCAATGCTAAAAGTATTGTACTGGCCTATTCCGCCAAATACTTTAGCAGTACCTGTTTCTGACGAACTTGTGCTCATCATTTTGGTCGAGTCTGTTTGTGCACTGGCAACCCCTGCGAACATTATCGAGAATAATGAAAGGACAGCTGCCTTTTTAAAAGTAAAATTTTTCATCGTAGTTTAATTTATAATATCCACATAGACACAATGCATGCCAATAGTTCCGGCTAAACATTTTAGCTATACTTATTATCTTAAACAACTAAACATCAACTACATATAATATCAAACCAAATTCTCCTAATTTGCCTTCTTTTGTACAAACGCAGTAAAATCGCTACTCTTTCAACGTTAAATCAAATAACGCTTCATCATTAAATCAATCTGCAAGTCATCACCTAACCAAAAATCGTGCGAATCGAACACTTCAAAACCGTTCTTTTTATAAAAGGCCAAAGCTTTGGCATTATGTTCCCAAACGCCAAGCCATACGTAAGTTTTTTTCATCTGTGTGGCAATCTCCAACCCCTTATTAAAAAGCAGCTGACCAACTTTTTTACCATGAAACTCCTGCAATACATATATCCGCTCTATTTCCAAACCCGCTTCATCCTTCAATTCGGTTTGTGCCGGGCCGTGACTGATTTTTACGTAACCGATCACCCTGGTATCAAGCCGGGCCATATAAAACTCTGAGCATGGATTGCTAACTTCTTCCAACAGCTTTTGATCTGTAAAAGCGGCATTGAGGTAATGAGCCATATTTTCGGGCGTATTTAAATGGGCAAAGGCCTCGTTAAAGGTATTTATGCCAATCTCTTTTAGTGCATTTACATCGCCCGTACCTACTCTTATTAATTGTATAGCTGTATTATTCATTCTATAATTTTATAGTGTAGCACTTTGAAACTAACCTGCACGTAAACTTACGAACGGATGATACCAGCCCGCTACCGAAAAACATTAAAGAAAATGATCGCCGGCCTAACCTCGCAACAATAACATTATACTGGTGCTTTAATATTATCCCCTGGGCTTGCTCAGTAAATTCACAAACAAACGGTAAGCACCAGGCACACCGGCGGGTAATTCCCTGAAAAAGGCCAGTGAAGTATAAACAAACCTCCCTTTACCGTAATTACCTGTTATCAGCGAACCATTAAGAGGCGCCTCGCCCCTATCGTTCATTTGCAGAACGGCTTTATATTTAGGGTCGATGTCGCTTACAAAATAAAGGCCGCGCTCTTGTATCCAGCCTTTAAAATCGTCCTGGGTAATTTTGTTAGGGTAATTGAGTACCGGGTTTTGTTCATCTAAAACGGTAACCAGGGCATCCTCATCGGTAACCCGCTTATTTACTACTGTAAAAGGATACGGGCCAATTTGCCGGGTTACCAAACCAGAGTTATTGTTATACTGCACTACTAAGTTACCCCCATTTTTCACATACTCCATCAATTTGGGTTGTACAAACGCCAGGCGTTCGTTCACATTGTAGGCACGTACCCCTGTTATAATGGCGTCATATGCAGACAGATCGGCATTCACTATCTCGTTTTCGGTTAGTAGATGTACATCATAACCTACCTGGCGCAGGGCCTCGGGCATTAAATCGCCGGCACCTGCCACATAACCTATTTTTTTACCGGTAGTTTTCAAATCAAGATCTACCAGCTTGGCTTCTGCCGGAGGGAACAACGTAATAGCAGGCACATGATCATACCTAATGCGGCGCAAAGCCATAGAATAAGGTTTACCGTTTGCTGTCGCGATAACCTGCAGATCGGCAGTTTTAGGCTTATTATCGGCGGGTGTTACGGTAAAAGCTACCGTCCATTCATCATTTTTATTTTTACCATCAAAATCAATCTTCCCGGGGCTTATCTTCCATCCATCAATAGGCTTTATGCTGATATTACCGTTGGCTGTGGTAAAGCTTTTGAGTTTTACCTGTATAGTTTGTGGCTGTGCAGTGCTGAAAATATAATCCTTACCGTCTATATTGGCTGTAACAGGTGGCGTAATTTCCAATGGCTGATAAACTTCGCCACGCACCGGATCTGTATATTTATACAACAGTCTGCGCTCAAAATTTACTGGCTTGCCTTCAATAATAAACTGATAACTCACTTTAAGCAGATCGGGATTTTCGGGGTTGCCCGCCATAGTTTCATCGGCAATATTATAGGTACCGGCTTTATGCGGGGTAGCAAGCCAGTAGGGCTGGGTAATTTTATCAGCTAAAGTGATACTTTCAAAACTTTGCTGCTGATTAGCAGGGATCACCTTTGAAGCCAGATCCAGCACATCGCTGCCAATGCCTACCTTGCTTATTTTCACCTTATCATTATACCGGCTTACCACCTGCGACCGGATCTGAATTTTATCGCCCAGGGCATAGGTGGCTTCGTTAGCGTAGCTTTCAAACCATAATCCGGCACAAGCTGCTATTAAATCGCTTAACTCTTTTGTTTTTTGCTCGCGCCAGTAAACATCAGATACTTTCTCTACACTGTTTAACAAAGTAACCAATGCAGGCACCGATCTTTCGGGAGCTTCGGGGTCAAAGTTTCTTCTGATCACTTTAATGGATTCACCTATCTGCGCTCCGTTTTTAACCCTTAGCCACGAAGTTTCTACCCCATCCATCAAATCGCTTTGCGGGGCATCGCCTAAAATGGTTTTAAAATATTCAAAAGATTCGCCACGCTGTTTGGCCGAGCCAAAGCCCTGGGTTTTGTGGTTGCTGCGGCTTTCGGCAGCAATTTCGCCATAACCTTTGCCAAGAGTAGTATTATAAACGCCCACATCAATCTTAAACTGATCTGGTGCCGTAGTATTAAGAGTACCAAAACTAAATGTATTCCACATCAGCCTTTTGGCCTGCCATGGTTTTACATATTGCAACTGCTCGGGGTAACGGCTTGGGTCTGCAGCGGCAGAAAAAGCTTCCTGCGCTAATATGGCCGATGAAGTGTGATGCCCATGGCCACCTTCGCCAGTTGTAGGAAAACGGCAAATGATCACATCCGGGCGAAACTTGCGGATAACCCAAACAACATCGCCCAAAACCTTCTCTTTATCCCATATTTTCAGGGTTTCTTCGGGGCCTTTAGAAAAACCAAAATCGTTGGCGCGGGTAAAAAACTGCTCGGCACCGTCAACGCGGCGGGCTGCCAATAATTCCTGCGTGCGAATTAACCCCAATAGTTCACTTTGCTCATTACCAATTAAATTCTGTCCGCCATCGCCACGGGTAAGCGACAGGTAGCCTGTACGATAATGTTTTTCCTGGGCCAGGTAAGCCAGCAGGCGTGTATTTTCATCATCGGGATGGGCGGCCACATACAATACACTGCCCAACGTATTCAGTTTTTTAAAATTTTGCTGAATAGTGCCAATGTCAGTAGGCGGCGACGTTTGGGCAATTACACAGGTATACAGAAATAATAAGGCAATAACGAGGTTGGTACGCTTCATGAAAACAAATATATTGAAAGATACCTATTTACCTTTTCGTGTATCAATATTATAACACATGTTGCAAAAGTGTGACGGCAAAGCATCGCGCGTTTGTGATCTTTTAGTATATAAAACAAGGTAATCAAATCTGCGAAAAAGCCGCAGGAACCAGCATGGTTGATGTTATTTTGCTTACCAGCAAGGCATCGGCATATTCGGGCACGCTGCTTATCTTTTTCCATTGCGGGTCACTTACAAAAGCTTTCCAGTGAGCATCCTTAGCTGCCAGGTCATCAAAAGTGATCATATAAGTAAGGTTTGGCCTCAGCGGACCGATCACTGTTTCGCCCCAGAAAACCGGGTTAAAGCCCAGGCGTTTAAAAATAGCTATCTCGCCCTGGTCGTTAAACATTTCTATTTTCTTTTTACCGGCGGCTTCGCTGGCACTCTGGTACTGGCGCAGTTCAAAAATGCGCTCCTTTTTTGGCGGTATGGCCAGGTGCGGCATGTTTTTAAATGCTTTTAAAAACGAGCTTTCAATTCGCTCGTAAGCAGGCGCGGTTGCGGGCGCATTGAGATAGGGAGCTGCCTTGCTTTTATATTCGTCATCATGTTCCAGCAGTCTTTCAACATTATCAAGCAAACCAATGTAGCTATATACAATAAGTACAAATATTTTGGTTTGCCCCTGGGGCTTAAGTTCGGTAAATACGCCAACATGCTTTATACCATGGCGGTTTAAGGTTGGGATGGCCGCATTTTGCAGGTAGTCTTCTACCAGTTTTTGCTGCTCTTGATTTTTGAGGGTGTAAACACGCAATTCGTAAAAATCATTCAAAAAAACTTCGGTATGCATACTTTTAGCGTTGGTAACAGCAGGCAAAACGGTAGCCGCGGCACTGCCAATGATGGTTGATTTTACAAAAGAACGTCTTTTCATGGGTAGGTATAATTGGATGTTTAAATATAGGTGAATTTGGCATGAATACTAAGTTTGTATTTATTTGTACCTTTTTTGTTTGATACATAGAAGCCTACAAGCAAGGCTTCGGAGTAGCCTCCTTTTCATTTTTAAATTTAAAAGTAATTCCCCCGCCGTTAAGCGAATGATAAGTTAAACCATTCATAAAACTATAAATTTGTACTTGCTGTTGTAAATAATACATGCCAGATCAACCGTTAACAGTTATCCGTAAAATTATCCATATTGATATGGACGCATTTTACGCATCGGTTGAGCAACGGGATTTTCCGGAGTACCGGGGCAAGCCTTTGGTTGTTGGCGGCTTACCGCAGGGCCGGGGTGGCGTAGTGGCTACGGCAAGCTATGAGGCCCGTAAATTTGGTGTGCGCTCGGCTATGTCGTCAAAAAGAGCACTACAATTATGCCCCGACGCCTTATTTGTGCGGCCAAGGTTTGCGGCATACAAGCAGGTATCAGAACACATCAGGGAAATATTCAGCCGCTATACAGATCTTATCGAGCCGCTATCGTTAGATGAGGCTTATCTTGATGTAACCAACGATAAGCTCAACATTGGCTCGGCTATTGATATTGCCAAACAAATAAAACAGGCCATTAAAGATGAGCTGAACCTCACCGCTTCGGCAGGGGTTTCCATTAATAAGTTTGTGGCCAAAATAGCATCAGATATTAATAAGCCCGATGGCCTAAAGTTTATCGGTCCATCGGGCATCGAAGCTTTTATGGAGCAACTGCCTGTAGAGAAGTTTTTTGGCGTGGGCAAAGTAACCGCGCAAAAAATGAAACAAATGGGCCTGCATACCGGTGCCGACCTGAAACGGTTAACCGAAGATGAAATGACACGTAATTTTGGCAAGCCTGGCCGGTTTTATTACCAGATAGTACGGGGCATTGATAACCGCGAAGTGCAGCCCCACCGCGAAACCAAATCATTAGGTGCCGAAGATACTTTTGCTTACGACCTTACCACCCTGCCCGAAATGGAGGTTGAGCTGGATAAAATTGCGCTCACCGTTCACAACCGCCTGTTAAAATATGAACTGAAAGGCCGTACGCTTACCCTTAAAGTAAAGTATAGCGATTTTAAACAGATCACCCGAAACCAGTCTTTTACTACCGCTTTTAATGATCTTGAAACCATTAGTAAAGCGGCCAGGCAATTAATGGCTGCTACCAACCCTGGCGAAGATTGCCGCATTCGCCTGCTGGGGATCTCCCTATCTAATTTTGGCGATATTGTGCCCCGGCATAAAGAAGCAGGCCCAGGCGATCAGTTGGCGCTGGGATTATAGCCCCCAACCCCCTGAAGGGGGAACAACGATTTGCAACGTTTTTGACACAGCACAAAAAAGAGTGAAACCACAACCGAATCAACCACTTAACCCTGTCAACTTAATCAACCAATCCCCATCAAACAATAAAAAACGCAAAATCCTTTCAATTTCCCCAAATTCTAACTACGTTTGAATTTTTTGTTGATGTAGCTTTTATTAATTTTTTATCAAAAGTTAATGCTACGAGTAGACAGTACCAAACCATGCCAGATCATTTACGCCATTGCAAAACATGACTATCTTGGCTATGTTATTGAACCTCATATCGTTCAACTTAACCCCAACGGCGAATTTTCACTAACCCACCAACGCTTATTTTCCAATACAGCCAAAGAGTTTACCCACTGTATTGATGAGGTTGATATTAAGCTCATCAAAATTCTGGAGGAGATGGAGCAGGGAAACGTTATCAAAAAATTTTACAAAAAACCAATCCGCCCGTTTGAGTTTTTCGCCAAAATATTTAACGAAACATTATACGATACCATTCGCCCCAAACTAGAGAAGCGCATGGCCGAAGCCCTTAATCTGCTGAGCACCAAAAAAGTTTACCAAATGAGCAAGGAGGGCTATCCGGGCGAACGTAAGCTACAGATAGCAACAGAACCAGCATCGGTACTATTCCATTTCAGGCGCAACGAAGAGGAGATAAGATACTTCCCTACTATCAAATACCAGGGCATGCGCATTGAGTTTATGTTTAAAAATGCCGAGATCATTTGCAACCACCCTGCCTGGATGCTGCTGGATGATACCCTGTATTATTTTGATAAAGAGATTGAAGGCAAAAAGCTGGTACCTTTTCTTAATAAACGTTTTATAGCTATCCCCAGATCGTCGGAGCAATCGTACTTCGAAAAATTTGTTGCTCCGCTGATTGAGAAGCATAATGTATACGCCGAAGGATTTACCATCAATACAGAAAAGTACGATGCCAAGGCGGTGTTGAAACCTATTTATGTAGAGAGCGGTACATCACAACTACAACTATTTTTCAAATACGCTGGTTATATTTTCCCTTATGGCGATGGCCGTACCGTATCTGTACGGATGGAGAAAAATGGCGATGATTACCTGTTTCACCGCATCAAGCGCTCATCCACCTGGGAAAAAGGTAAAATGGCCCAATTGGAGCAGCTCGGTCTTAAAACAGTATCCAGCCTGTTCCAAAACCTGGAGGTTGATAATACGCACGACGAAGATGCCGATCACTCCTTCTCGGTATTTGAATGGCTTAACCAACACCACGACCAGCTGATTGAACAGGGCTTTGAATTAGAGCAACCCGAAGGACAGAAACGTTATGTTTTCGGCAATAGTAAGATAGACCTGGAAGTAACAGAAAATAACGATTGGTTTGATATCAATGCCATTGTATGGTTCGGACCGTACCGTATCCCGTTCATTCAGCTTAAAAATCATATCCTTAACCATAAAAAGGAATTTACTTTGCCTTCGGGCGAAATTGCCGTGATTCCAGAAAAATGGTTCTCACAATACGGCAACCTGCTGCATTTTACAGAGGGAGCCAACGATTTGAAGTTACGCCGCCACCATATTGGCCTGGTTACAGACCTGGCCGAAGGTGAAATGGCCAACGTTACCATGACCCGCAAGCTGCAAAAGCTCAGCAACTTTGAGGAATTGGAAGAAATAGATATGCCGCTGAATTTTGAAGGGCACCTGCGGCCATACCAAAAAGCAGGCTACAACTGGTTTCATTTTTTAAAGCAATATCATTTTGGCGGTTGCCTTGCCGATGATATGGGTTTGGGTAAAACCATACAAACCCTGGCCATGCTGCAAAAGCACAAAGAATATACCGAGGGCGAAGGCGGCAAAAGCACATCGCTGGTAATTATGCCAACTTCGCTTATTTATAACTGGCTTAACGAGGCCAAAAAGTTTGCTCCGCAGTTGCGGCTGATGGTGCACACCGGTACGTTACGTTACCGGTCGGCAGAGGTGTTTGCCAATTATGATGTGGTGATAACTACTTATGGTATCAGCCGTATTGATATTGAAATGTTTAAGGATTACTATTTTGATTATGTGATATTGGACGAAAGCCAGAACATCAAAAATCCATCATCAAAATCGTTCCAGGCGGTTAGGCAGCTAAAATCGCGCTTTAAGCTGATATTGAGCGGTACCCCGGTAGAAAACTCTGTAAACGATTTGTGGACACAGATGTCGTTCATTAATCCTGGCTTGTTGGGCAGCCAGCAGTTTTTCCAGAACGAGTTTGTAACGCCCATAGAGAAGAAAAAGGATGAAGACAAGGCCCGCAAATTACAGGCCCTTATTAAACCTTTTGTATTGCGCCGCACCAAAGAGCAGGTTGCAACAGAGCTACCGCCAAAAACCGAGAACCTGTTTTACAGCCAGATGAGCGAAGAACAGTCATCCGTGTACGAAAAGGTAAAATCAGAATACCGCAACGAGTTATTGAAAAGCCTGGAGGATGGCACCTTTGCCAAATCGCAGATACAGGTATTGCAGGGCTTAACAAAATTGCGCCAGATAGCCAATCACCCCATTATGATCGATAAAGATTATGAGGGCGATAGCGGCAAATTTGAAGATGTGGTACACACCCTATCCAACGTGTTAGATGGCGGGCACAAAGTGCTTATATTTTCGCAGTTTGTAAAGCAGCTTACCATTTACCGCGAACATTTTGACAGGGAGAATATCCCCTATGTGTACCTTGACGGCAGCACACAAAACCGCGGCGATGTGGTTAAGCAGTTTCAGGAAGATAAAAAAACCAGGGTGTTCCTGATATCCATAAAAGCAGGCGGTGTGGGCTTAAACCTTACCGAAGCCGACTACGTTTTCATCCTCGACCCATGGTGGAACCCAGCTGTAGAACAACAGGCTATTGACCGTACGCACCGCATTGGCCAAACCAAAAACGTGTTCATCTATAAATTTATCACCAAAGATTCTGTTGAAGAAAAGATACTTGCCCTGCAACAGCGCAAGCTAAGCCTCAGCCGCGCTTTAATTACAACCGAAGAGAGTTTTATCAAATCGCTTACTGCGGATGATATTAAGGAGATACTGGGGTAGAGCCCCCTCTAAATCTCCCCCTAAAGGGGGAGACTTGAAAAAGGTTATTTTTTAAAAGCCCTCTCCCTTTAGGGGAGGGTTAGGTTGGGCCTCTATTACTTCAATTTACCCAAAGCTTCTTTAATCCTCGGGATCATCTGCTGAATATCTTCCAGCGTGGTTGCACCTACAGATGCACGGAACCAGTTAACATCATCATCGGTACCAAATGCCGAGAATGGCACCAGGGCTACTTTGGCTTCTTTTATCAGGTAAAAGTTAATATCTGCCGGGTTGTTTAATACCGTTCCATCTGGTGTGGCTTTACCGGTGTAATCAATTTTTAGGGTAAGGTAAATGGCCCCCATCGGCACAATAGAATCTACACTAAAACCCTCGGCCTTTAATGACTGGAAACCCTCGTGCAGCGTTGTTAAGCTGGCGCGGATCTTTCCTTTAAGGTCGTTTAAATAAGTATCTACAGCGGTTGTATCCATTATAAAATTGGCCATGGCAACCTGTTCGGCCTTTGGCGCCCATGCACCCATGTGCCCAACAATGGCTTTCATATTATCTATAATATTTGCCGGACCAAAGCCCCATCCTACACGTACGCCTGTTGAAGCGAAGCATTTGGATGCACCATCAATAAATACAGTATATGGCTTAAGTTCGGGGCGTAACGTAACCGGATCGTAGTGTTTAAAATCGCCAAACGTTAGTTGCGAATAAATCTGATCATACAACAGGTACAAAGGTTTCTGGCCTGCAGGGCGGCTTTTGTTTTCGGCAATAACCAGGTCGCAAATTTCTTCCAGGTCTTTTTTGTTAAACATAGTACCTGTAGGGTTCAATGGCGAACAAAGTGCCAGTAAGGCAGCACCCTTTAAATGCGGGGCAATCTCATCTGCCGTAGGCATAAAGTTATTTTCGGGCTTGGTTTCAACAATAATAGCCTCGGCACCGGTAAGGTCGCTGTAGTGGTTATTGTTCCATGATGGTGCAGGGAAAACTACTTTATCACCCGGATCAACCAGCGCCAAAAAGGTTGAATAAATTAACGGGCGCGAGCCGCCGGAGATCAGTATCTCGTTAGCCTTATAGTTTAAACCCATTCGGCTGCTTAAAAATGCCGATACACTTTCGCGCAGGTTTAACATCCCGTCGGCAGGTGGGTAATTGGTTTGATTGTGTTTATAAGCATCTACAATGCCATCCTTAAGCCCGGCGGGGATAGGATAAATATTAGAGTCGAAATCGCCAATGGTTAGGTTGGCAATATTCTGGCCCTGTCGTTTTAATTCGTTGATCTCGCCCGCTATCTTGATGATCTCGGAACCGCGTAAATTTTGAGCTAATACTGAAACACTCATATTGTGGATTTTATGAGCGGCAAAGATAGGACTTTTGGAGTAAGGATTTTGGGAGTAAAGATAGAAGGATAAAGGAGCAAGAATTTTTTTGAGCAAAGATGAAAAGAGCAACGAACAAGGATTTTCGAGGATAAGCAGCCAAAGAGTAAGAAGCGAAGACAAACGGATGATGAATACTGAACGTCTCTTTTATCAACCAGGTTCAAACAGAAAAAGCAATCCGGATGGGTTGCTTTTTCTGTTTATTTTATAGAGAAGTAAGTTTTAATTCAAGTCTTTTCTAAATCCTTATTCCTTACTCCAAAAATCCTTGCTCCCTAAAGATACGCTTTCCTCAGTCTGATGATATGCATCCAGTGCATCAGTTTCATTACAGGGTAAACCGGATCTATCTCGAACCATTTGGCACCGAAGTTTGCACGATTCGGGCGTTTGTGGTGATTGTTCTGGAACAATTCGCCAAGCATTAAAAAATCGAACGGGGTTGTATTTTTTGATTTGTCGCCGTTATCAAAGTTGGCATAACCATATTTATGACCACACCAGTTAACAATAGCGCCATGAATAGGACCCATTAAAAAGTGGATAGGAATTAACAGGTACATCCACCATTGGGTAGCAAAAACAACGTAAAAAGAAATGTATAATGCACCAAATGCAATACGCGATATCATTAATGAACCAATGTAATCAACAGTACGCCACTCCGGGATATTCCCTTTAAAGCGTTCTTCCGGATCTATCAATCTTCTTTCGTGCATGCGGTAGCTTTTTGCCGTATACACCATCATCTGGAAAACATCCTTGAAAAAATGCGGAGAGTGCGGATCTTTTTCGGTATCGCTGTAAGCATGGTGCTCACGGTGCATAATGGCATACGCGCGCGGATTTAAAAAAGACGATCCCTGGCAAATAAATGTTAACAGGTAAAATGTTCCTTCAAAAAATTTATTGGTAGTGAACATTTTATGAGATGCATACCTATGTAAAAAGAACGTTTGAAAAAATAGCGACAAAAACCAGTGCGCTACGAAGAATATTATGATTACCACTGAGTTATAATAATTAGATAATGAACTGTTATTTATAATCTTTCCAAAGATACGATTAAAACCCGTAAAAAGTTTTACCCTGGTTTTTTTTGATTTTTTTTAGACAAAAAAAAGATCGCCTGCCTATACAGAAGCTTTCTTTTAAGCAAAAAATATTTTTCACATTAATTACTGTAATTCAAATTGTTGGGCCAGTAGCCGGTACGATTGCAGCCTGTCGTTAAAATCCTCACAGATGGTAACAGCCATAATTTCGTCTACATCGTAGTCATCGGCAAGCCAGGTTAGTTTCAGCTTAATCTCGGCCGGGGTGCCGGTAATTACCCGATAACGGTTATGTTTAATACGTTCCAGATCTTGCGCGGTGTAAACTTCGTCCTTCACATCATCGTAACTTAGCGGCACAATGGGGCCACCTTTTTCAAACTGTAAAAACCGATGTTCCATCACCGCCCGGTGTTGTTTTATCTTTTCTTCATCTTCAGAACAAAAAACAAATATGGCCACGTTTACTTCGGGCCGGGCCAGATCATCAGATGGCTGAAAGCGGTCACGATACAACTTTACATTTTGCGGCCCGCCATTGGGGTTTATAAAATGAGCAAAAGAAAAGCCCATACCAAAATGAGCAGCAAACAAACCACTTTGCCCGCTGGAACTTAACAGCCATTGGGCGGGTACGGTTTTAACCTGCGGTATGGCCCTTATTTTAGCCATCATGGTGCCTGGTTCATAGGTGTCATGGAGGTAATTGTTTAAATCGGTAAGCTGCTCTACAAAATCCTGCTCCCTAAATTGGTTTGAGGGGTTTAATACCGAAGCTGTTATTCTATCGGTACCCGGCGCCCGGCCCATACCCAGATCTATCCTTCCCGGAAAAAGCGCTTCCAGCATCCTGAAATTTTCGGCAACCTTTAAAGTACTGTGATTTGGCATCATAATGCCCCCAGATCCTATCCGCATACGCTGCGTTTGGCCGGCCAGGTGAGCTATCAGCACTTCGGGTGTAGAGCCTGCTAAAATACCGGTATTGTGATGTTCAGACACCCAGTAGCGGGTGTAGCCCAACTCATCTGTAAGTTTGGCTAATTCAATGGTTTCCTTAACGGCAAGCTCTGCGGTAGCTCCTTTTCTTATCGGCGACTGATCGAGAACGCTTAAGCGGATTTTCTTTGTATTCATCATATATAGCAACACAAAAATAGGCACAACAGTATAGGCAAACGCAGGGCTTTGTGTTTTATGGCTTTACAATTACTTTCACCAAAAGGCAATATTTGTAACAAACTTATTACCTAAGACTAGTCGGGTAAATAGCTTCACTGTAGATGTGCAAATGGCTCAAATTCCGGGATCTACTTTAGCCATTTTATTCATTTCGAGGGCCGAATAACTCTTTTTTTTTAATAAGATAGTGTATTTTACAGGTAAGGAACAGATAGTTACCGAAATTCCAGGTTATCTTAATTTAAAATTGCCATTTCTGCATAATTATTATGCCGTAAGCCTAACAATTCCTTTACTCACAATTTTTAGATGCATAACCTTTTAATTTGTTGCTGCGTATAAAGCATATCGATTTTAAGCGTATTATGACAATTAACACCAAATCCGTTAGTGTATTATTGGTTGATGATGACGAGATAAACAACTTCATCTCCATTAAATTAATAAAGAAAGCTTTATTAAATACCGAGATCATGGCCTGTTTAAACGGTAAATTTGCTATTGAGCAATTATCTGAGATACAAAGAAAAGACCCTGCTAAACTTCCCGATTATATTTTACTGGATATTAATATGCCTATCATGAACGGATGGGAATTTTTAGACGAATACAAACGCTTAAACCTCGACCCGCTGGGTAAAAGCAAAATTTTCATCATTTCATCATCAGTGTTCAGTAACGATATTAATAAAGCACGCTCATACCCGCTGGTAAAAGATTTTATCAGCAAGCCACTCAACGTAGAAAAAATTAAAGAGCTCTTTGAGGTTCAGTCGCAAAATTAAGCTGGCGTTACTGTAAAATGTTCGCCGCCATCATCACTGCTTACATTGCCAATTGCAAATGATTTGGAATGATAAAAAAGGCAGGTCCACCCTTCTTCAGATGCCAACTTACCGTACTCCTGGCGCAACTGCATGGCTTTACGCCCATCCATATCATATTTAGCTATAAATTTTCTGATCAGCTGCTCCGGTTCGGGCAGTTCGTCGCCGCCAAAAAGCACTTTGGTGCCTTCAATATCTATCCAAAAAACCTGGTGATTGGGGCAATGCCCGCCCGATAACTCGTAACGAATACCGGAAATAAGCTCGCCGCTACCTTCTACAAAAGTAATATCAACCCCTTGCAGGGCCTCAAATATCTCTTTATGATACGATGATGATTTACCCGCCATACCAAATTCCCATTCGCCTTTTTGTATCACATGTCTGGCCTGCGGAAAGCTGGGCTCCAGCTTGCCATTGCGCTCCACTACCAATCCGCCCGAATGATCATAATGCAGGTGCGACATGAGCACAAGCGTTACATCGTCCGGATCAAAACCCGCGTTGCGGATATTCTGGTGTAACAGCAGCTCGTCGCGGGTATCTTTAAAACCAAGACCTGTATCTAAAACAATAAGGTCGTGGGTGGTTTTTATCAGGAAAGGGTTTACGTGTATGAATAGCGAACCCGGGCGATCTTTAAAATTATCGGTTTCGGGATTAAAGGGAATAAATTTTTTAGTAGAATCAACTGAATATGAGCCTTCTCCTAAAGCGAAAATTTCCATAGCTGCGATGTATCAGATTTTGAATGTAACTTTGGCCGTTTAACAGGTCGATAATTATATTTACTGTTTTAAAAGCTACAAAGATATGAATAAACGTTGGGCGGTAAGAGATAATGCTGATGAGGATCTGGTACGCAAATTATCTGCCGAACTGAATATTGATACCGTTTTAAGCAGTTTATTGGTACACAGGGGCATAAGCGATTATGATGGTGCCAAATACTTTTTCAGGCCAGACCAACGCCACCTGCACGATCCTTTTTTGATGAAGGACATGGAAGAGGCCATTATCCGTATTGAAACCGCCATTGCCGCCGGCGAAAAAATATTAGTATACGGCGATTATGATGTAGACGGAACCACCGCCGTTGCCACCGTTTACAGCTTTTTTAGCAAGCAGTATAAAAGCATGGAATATTATATTCCGGATAGATACAAGGAAGGTTACGGCATATCTACCCAGGGAATTGACTATGCCGCCCAAAATGGGTTCAGCCTGATCATAGCGCTCGACTGCGGTATAAAATCTGTTGATAAAATTGATTATGCCAATACACTGGGTGTTGATTTTATTATCTGCGATCACCACTTACCCGGTGCCCAACTACCGGCAGCCGTAGCCGTGCTCGATCCCAAACGTGCCGATTGCGAATATCCTTATAAAGAACTATCGGGCTGTGGCATTGGCTTTAAGCTGATACAGGCCTATGCCGAAAAAAACGGGATACAGTTTGAAGCCGTGGCCAAATACCTCGATCTGGCCTGCATCAGTATAGCCTGCGATATTGTGCATATCACCGGCGAAAACCGGGTACTGGCACATTTCGGCCTGCAACAGATAAATACCGCGCCGTGTATCGGCGTAAAAACCTTGATAGAAATTGCCGGCAAAACTCCGGGAAACCTTACTATATCTGATGTGGTTTTTATGATAGGTCCGCGTATTAATGCTGCCGGCCGTATAGATGATGCCAAGCACGCTGTTGAATTGCTGATAGCCCAGGACGAAAATGTGGCCAAAGCAAAAGGCCTTATGATAAATACCCGCAACACCGAGCGTAAAGGCCACGATCTTAACATTACCGATGAAGCCCTGGGGATGATTGATAATGACGAGGTACTGATAGGCAAAAAATCTACCGTGGTGTTTAATAAGGATTGGCACAAGGGCGTTATAGGCATTGTGGCATCGCGCCTTACCGAAAAATATTACCGCCCAACTATTGTGCTTACCCAATCAAACGGGCATGTGGCAGGTTCGGCACGGTCTGTACTGGGGTATGATCTTTATGAGGCGCTTTGCGAGTGTAAAGATCTGCTTATTCAGTTTGGCGGCCATAAATACGCCGCAGGCTTAACCATGCACCCCGAAAACGTGGAGGCCTTTAAAGATAGGTTTGAAGAAGTGGTAAGCGCAACCATATTGCCCGAACAATTGATACAGCAGATACAAATTGACGCCGAATTACGTTTAAGCCAGATAGAACCAAAATTTTTCAGGATATTGAACCAGTTTGCACCCTTTGGCCCCGAGAATATGGCACCGGTTTTCATAACTAAAAATGTGTATGTTAGCGGTAACGCGGGCTTGGTAGGCCAGGCACATATTAAAATGGCCGTAATGCAGGAAGGCTCACAGGCCTTTGATTGCATTGCCTTTAACCATGGCGAATACCTGCCGCAATTAAAGCCGGGCGTACCGTTTGATATTTGCTACAGCATTGAAGAAAACATCTGGAGAGAGCGAAGAACGATACAGTTGAATATAAAGGGAATAATAAGCCCCTCCCAACCCTCCCCGGAAGGGAGGACTTTAAAATAAAAGCTTTTATCCAGGATTAAATAGGGAAATTCCCGAAATTAAAAATTACAAACAATTAAGAAGTCTCCCCTTCCGGGGGAGATTTAGAGGGGGCTAAATGATACTACGAGCAGAAAATTTAGTAAAAAAGTACAAGCAGCGCACGGTTGTAAACGATGTATCGTTTGAGGTTGCGCAGGGCGAAATTGTTGGTTTACTGGGCCCTAATGGTGCCGGGAAAACTACTTCATTTTATATGATAGTAGGTTTGATAAAACCCAACGTGGGTACTATTTTTCTGGATGATAAAGATATTACGCAAGACCCCATGTATCGCCGTGCCCAAAAGGGCATTGGCTACCTGGCGCAGGAGGCATCGGTATTTCGTAAGCTTTCGGTAGAGGATAATATAAAGGCCGTGCTGGAAATGGGCAGCATCCCTAAAGACAGGCAACGCGATAAGCTGGAAGAACTGATAGATGAGTTTAGTTTGCACAAAGTACGCAAAAACCGTGGCGACCTGCTATCTGGTGGCGAGCGCCGCCGTACCGAAATTGCCCGTGCTCTTGCCGCCGAACCTAACTTTATCCTGCTGGATGAACCCTTTGCCGGGGTAGACCCCATAGCGGTAGAAGAGATACAGGCGATGGTGGCTAAATTAAGGCACCGCAACATTGGCATCCTGATAACCGACCACAACGTACAGGAAACTTTATCTATTACCGATAGAGCTTACCTGCTTTTTGAAGGTAAAATATTAGAGTCGGGCGTGCCCGAGGTGCTGGCCGAGAATGAAATGGTACGTAAGGTTTACCTGGGTACCAACTTTGTGCTTAAAAGAAAAGTATTCCCTCAATCATAAGCTCCGGTATATGACAATCTTTAACTCCGTATTTACATGGTTCATGAAAAAGCGTATCCACCAGATAGAGCTTTTTATGAAATACCCCAACGAAGTACAGGAGGAATGGTTTGAGCAGCTAATATCTATGGCCGAAAGCACCGAATGGGGCCGCAAGTACCAGTATAAAAGCATTGATAACCTTACCCAGTTTAAAGAGCGGGTACCCATCCAAAATTACGATACCCTGAAGCCCTACATAGAGCGGATGCTCAAAGGCGAAAAAAACGTATTGTGGCCATCAGAGATCCGCTGGTTTGCCAAATCATCGGGTACTACCAATGATAGAAGCAAGTTTATTCCGGTAAGTGAAGAAGCTCTGGAAGAATGTCACTTTAAAGGTGGTAAGGATGTGCTTACCATTTACTTTAATAACCAGCCCAATGCCCGCATGTTTACGGGTAAAGTGCTCACTTTAGGTGGCAGTCACCAGGTAAGCCAGTTTAACAACGATACGTCTTTTGGCGATCTATCGGCAGTGATTATGAAAAACCTGCCCCTTTGGGCCGAGTTTCACCGCACACCGCAGCTGGATATTGCCCTGCTGGATAACTTTGAAGAGAAATTAGAAAAAATAGCGCAGGCCACCAAAGATGTAAACGTTACCAGCATAGGTGGCGTACCTACCTGGAACCTGGTGCTGTTTAAACGGATATTAGAGATAACCGGTAAAAAAAACATGCTGGAAGTTTGGCCTAACCTGGAAATGTATTTTCATGGGGCGGTTAACTTTGGCCCATACCGCGAGCAGTTTAAAACACTCATCCCAAGTGATGATATGTATTACCTGGAGAATTATAATGCATCAGAGGGTTTCTTCGGTATACAGGATACTAAAGAACCCGGAGATATGCTGCTGATGCTGGATTATGGTATTTTTTACGAATTTTTACCTTTAGAAAACCTGCATAAAGAAAACCCGCAAACACTTACTTTAGATGAGGTGGAGCTGGATAAAAACTACGCCCTCATCATTAGCACCAATGCCGGTTTATGGCGATATATGATAGGCGATACCATTAAATTTTCGTCGCTTGCCCCCTTCCGCATCCGGGTAACCGGGCGTACCAAACATTATATTAACGCTTTTGGCGAAGAAGTAATTATTGACAATGCCGAGCAGGCGCTGGAAGAAGCCTGCCACCAAACCGGCGCTATCATTCGCGAGTACACTGCCGCCCCGGTATATTTTAATGGCAACGATTGCGGCGCTCACGAGTGGATCATCGAGTTTGAAAAGAAACCGGCCGAATTTGAGCGCTTTGTAGATCTGCTTGACGAAACCCTCCGCCGCATCAATTCCGACTATGATGCCAAACGCTTTAAAGACCTGGCCCTGCGTCGCCCCATTGTACGCCGCGCCCCCGAAGGCACATTTTTTAACTGGATGAAGGAAAAAGGCAAACTGGGAGGCCAGCACAAAGTGCCCCGCCTGGCCAACGACCGCGAATATGTGGATTCCATTTTGAAGGTGATGGAACTGGTAACAGAATAAAATCCCCCTCACCTGTTGATAAAGTATTTACGGCAAATTTTTTCTTAAAATAAAAATCCCGGCTGGCGAGTTATAACTCACCAACCGGGACCTGAAATATATTTGCACACCGGGTGCTTATTTTATCTTTCGTGCCGTAACGCCCTCGTTAGTAATTTTCACGGGCTGTATCATACCATCTTTATCAAAATACATTTTATCAATGCACATTACCCGGTGGTTGCCATCGGTTTCTGTAAGCGGTCGGCGATGGTAAACAATATACCACTCATCGGTACCCGGTACATTAATAACCGAATGATGACCCGCGCCGGTAGCTATGCCGGCATCTTGCTTTAACACGGTGGCTATGCGTTTAAACGGCCCAAACGGACTATCGCCAACGGCATAAGCTACCCTGTAGTCGGGGCCTGTCCAGCCGCCTTCGCTCCACATAAAATAGTATTTGCCTTTGCGTTTAAACATCACCGGGCCTTCTACATAGCCTTCGGGAGTTATCTTTTTATAGGTAACGCCATCTTCAAATGGCACCACACCGGTAAAATCGGCTTTAAGTTTTACGATATTACACTGGCCCCAGCCACCATATATCATATAGTACTGGCCATCATCATCTTTAAAAACAAACTGATCTATTGGCTGTGCCTTGTTGATGATCTGATCAACAAGTGGCTTGCCCAAATAATCTTTAAACGGCCCGGCCGGATTATCGGCCACGGCCACTCCTATCCCCCCCTTTTCGTTATTGTTCTGAATATCGTTGGCGCCAAAAAAGATGTAGTATTTGCCATCCTTTTCGGTAACTGCGGGCGCCCATAATGCCCGGCGAACCCATTTTACACCGCTGGTATCTAAAACACGGGGATGCTTGGTCCAATGCACCAGGTCGGGCGAAGAAAATGCATCCATAAATACCTGCTCATCGTATTTAGCCGAGTAGGTTGGGTAAAGCCAGTATTGCTTATTGAAAATTTTAGCTTCCGGATCAGCGTACCAGCCTTCAACCACGGGATTGCCCGATGTTTTTTTATCCTGCGCCAGAGCGTGCTGTGCAGGTGCGGCCATTGCGGCAACCAAAGCTGTTGCTAAAAGCATTTTATAGATGCTCTTTTTCATAGTAATGATTATATATAGTTTTATAAGACCGCTAATATAGTAGCTAAATTGGTTTAGTTAAAAAGCCCAACCGATTTTTTCCGTAGAGACACATAATTGCGTCTCCCGCATGCAAATCAAATATGCAAAGTTGCTCTGCATAGTCAGAGCTGCATATAATTAGCCGCTACGAAGGACTGTTGGAATTACCGCTGTTATTATTACCCTTTGGTTTCTTTTGGCCCCAGCGTTTGTTTGGCCTGTTGGGTTTGCGTTTATCGTCAGATTGTGCCGATTGTGGTGCCTGTTGTATAGAAGCCAGCTCGTCGGGCAAACCAACTACTCTTACAGCGCGCTCCATCAGTTGCTCAATATTCTTAAGCTTGCGCTCGTCGCGGTGGTTTACAAAGGTGATGGCGGTACCCGTTGTTGCCGCACGGGCCGTACGCCCAATCCGGTGGATATAATCCTCCGGATCGCCGGGAACATCGTAGTTTACCACCAGGTCTATACCCTCCACATCAATACCACGCGAAAGGGCATCGGTACCGATGATAACAGGTAGCTGGCGGTTTTTAAATTTTAACAAAATTTCTTCACGCTCTTTCTGCTCCAGATCTGAGTGAAAAGCCATGGCGTTGATCTTAGCCGCTTTTAATTCTTTATATAAAGATTTTACGATCTCCTTGCGGGATGCAAAAACAATAGTACTTGTATAAGCCGCGTCGCGCAGAATAAGCTGTAGCAAAGGCGTTTTTTGCTGATCGTGCAGGCGATAGATTTGTTGATCGATACCCACAGCAGGCTGCGAGATAGCGATATTGATCTGCTCCGGATCTTTCAATATAGCCTTGGCCAAAGAGCGGATACGCCCTGGCATAGTGGCCGAAAACAGCAGCGTTTGCCTGTCTTTAGGCAGGTAGCTGATGATCTTCATAATATCGTCAGAGAAACCCATGTCGAGCATGCGGTCGGCCTCATCCAATATCAGGTGCGTTAAGTGATTAAGCTTAAGCACGCCCGATGTAAGGTGTGCAATTAAGCGGCCGGGGGTAGCTATAATAATGTTCACATTATTTTGAATACCACGGCGTTGTTGCTCATAGGCCATACCATCGCCGCCGCCAAAAATAGCGATAGAACTTACACCTGTAAAATAGGCCAGGCCTTCTACCTGTTGATCTATCTGCTGGGCAAGTTCGCGGGTTGGTGCCAAAATAAGCACGCTGGTTTGGTGTTTAGCCGTACCGGTAATATGATTGAGTGTTGGCAATAAATAGGCCCCGGTTTTACCGGTACCAGTTTGGGCGCAGGCAATAAGATCCTTCCCCAGCATAATTGCGGGGATGGCCATTTCCTGTATGGGAGTAGGAGTGGTAAACCCCATGCTCTCTATGCCTTCAAATAATTGCTCGTTGAAATTAAAATCCTGAAAAGTCACTGTTTCTTATAAGTAAATTATGCAAGGTATGAAAATTTAACGGGATATGGTGTTTATAGAAAATCCAACCACGTTAACAGTGTGCCTGTTACATTTTTACCTAAGTTAAAGTACCGTTACTGCAATTACTAATTCGGCAAATCCGAAATCGAAATTCCGAAATCCCAAATTAAGAGTGTATATATCCCCGCAACTGCTCAATGGTTTCCTCCTGGCTCAGTATGGTTTCTTTTACCAGGTCGTTTATGGAGATGATACCGCAGAGTTTATCGCGCATAAAAACGGGCAGGTAGCGAATATTGCTTTCGCTCATGATGTGCATACAGGTTTCAATGGAGTTCTCGGGCAAAATGCGGGGCAAACCCGTACTCATAATTTCGCGCACCTTGGTTTCGTGCGATGCCTTTCCCTTAAGGATAACCTTACGGGCATAATCGCGTTCGGTAAGCAGGCCAAGGTATTCGCCGTCTTCGGTTATTACTACCGAGCCGATATTTTTTTCGGCCATCAATTCCAACGCTTCCAAAACAGATGTATCGGCATCAATGCAAATAGCACCGCCACCCTTGCGGGCCAGTATGTTCGAAACTTTTATCATGATACTTAAGGTTTATCGCCAGAACCGGCTTTAATCAAATATAACAAATCCAAATTAAAAGCAAGTGTATTTTGCATTATAAATATCAACAATTCAGCCACTTGCCTTTGGCGAAAATATCGCCCTATTATAAACCCATCGTACAAAGGCGCTAAAGCGCAAACATTGCAATTTACCTGTTTTTTGAGTAAAAACTGTTTCTATTCTTTGCATATCGGCCATTTTGCGCCAACCAAAACATTGAATTTAGTGCACATTGAGCAACTATAATGGCCCAAACAGCCCAACTATTGCTGTTCTGTATTCACAATTAACCCTCAACTGTAATGCTACTGTAAAACCTCTGGGGTAAAAACGCCTTATCTACCCCAAACGGGGCCGTTTTCACCAACCTTTACGCTTACCTGACATAGGCCTGTTTATATAAAAATGTATAATATTTAATATTGCGACACAATATAGTTAACACTGTACCTGCAAATGCATTGTTGAGTATCAAGTACTTTAACTAGAAGCTAATCTGAAAAATAACACTTACTAACTTGAACACTTTCATACCTAATAAAGCATCATCCAAAAATGCTGCTTTTACCTATCCCCGCAAACTTAAACAGGCATTTAAATTAGTTGGCTGCCTGGCAATAATAGTTTTTTATGGCAGCCTTACCGCAAACGCCATTACACTAAGCAGCGATACCAGCAAAAGGGACTCAACGCGCTTGTCTCATCATATTATCAATCATGCTTTTGATAATATTTTTGAAGAAAATATGCGCCTGTCATTGGCGGGGAACGAGTATTTTCAACCACTCAAAACGCAGCTTGTGGCCGATCTTTCGCCCAATTTTATCCTGTTTAGCACACCAAAATCGCGTTTCTTTTTTGAATTTACCTCAAGGGTAAAAATCCGCTTGATGGATACGCGCGATGCGCCTGTAAAATCGCCCAGCTATATGCCCAATGCCAATATATTTTACAGGTTAAATGAGGATGTATTCAAGCCAAAGTTTTTGTCGTTAGGTTACTCGCATCACTCCAACGGAGCAAGGGGGCCATCATTAAATAAAGACGGCACTTTTAACGTAGATAGCGGCAAGTTTACCACCAACTTTTACACCCTTACCTATTACACAGGCAAACGGGTTGATAAGCCAGGCCTTACTATTAACCGTTATGATAACGTAGCCTTAGAGGTGCATGCCGGATTGTTTAATTTGGGCCTGTCGCAAGGATTAAAGGACCATTATGGCTTTGTGCGCATTAATGGCAGCCGCATGTATAACTTTGTAAAGGCTTACGACGATCCGTTGGAACAAGGCCGCAAAACCTATGAAAACTGGCAGCGCGTGCAATTTGATTTTACCTATATAGCCGATAAGTACGACAACTACTCTACCTTCGATGTAAAAAAACGACTGAACGTTAGCCTTAAATACTATTACTCGTTTCCATTTATGCAGGGCACCGCTTTTATGGTGGGTGCTGGCTACCGCGGGCAGGATGATTATAACCAAAGTTTTCAGGATAGTTATGGCTATGGTATGGTTGGCATTGCTGCCAACTTATCTTTTGGCTTTCACAAACACGTTGAATAGTTTTAAGTCTGAAGTAGAAAGGTGAAAGCCGGAAGAAACTTAACTTCAAACTTCCTCCCGCTGCCTGTGTCCTCACAGGCAGCTATTTCAAATGCTCCATGTTTAGTTACACTCGGGAAGGTGCCAGTGAGGACACAGGCACCGGGTAAAAGGTTAAGAAAACTTCTGCACTACGCATTTAACATGCCTGGTGCAGAAATTTTTTTTGCTTTGTTCACCAAGGCATCTCTGCCTGCTCAAAACGCCCATATAAAGCCGGTTTAGCTGTAAATTACAGCTACTTTTGATAAAACGTTTAATCATTTGCTAACATACTAAGTCTCTGTTTATACGCCCGCCTTTTTTTATATCCACATTTTTACACAATCATTCACCGCGGTTGTAATTTATTTTTCCGATTATCGTTTTAGCATTAACAAAAAGCAGATATATTTAGCCACCAAAAAAAGTATATCTCTATTAATTATAAAACACTATTGATGAAAAAGATCCTATTAAGCCTCATGGCTGTATCTGCCCTGCATTGCGCAGCGTCGGCCCAAACCAAATCATTGTTTGATGGCAAAACCACCAACGGCTGGCACACCTACCTAAAAACAGACGCTAAAGCCTGGAAAGTTATTGACGGCACTTTACAGCTTGATCCCAAAGCCGAAGACCAGGGCGATTTGGTTACCAACGATGAATACGAAAACTATGAGTTAACATTGGAGTGGAATATTAGCAAAGAAGGTAACAGCGGTATCATTTTTGGCGTACATGAAGACCCTAAATTTGGCGCTACCTACCAAACCGGTATCGAGATGCAGGTATTGGATAACAAGGATGCCGAAGACAATAAAAAAGCCAACCACCTTGCCGGCTCTTTATACGATATGAAAGCCCCTTCTGCCGATGTTGCAAAACCAGCCGGCGAATGGAATAAAGTAAAACTGCGTAAAAAAGACGGCCACCTTACTTTTTGGCTTAACGGTACCAAAATAGTTGATGTGCAAATGGGCAGCGACGAGTGGAAAACCATGATAGCCAACAGCAAGTTTAAAACCTGGGCCGATTTTGCCGCATACCCTAAAGGCCACATTGCCTTGCAGGATCACGGGCACGTGGTATCGTTCCGTAAAATATCAATTAAGCAACTGTAATTTTTTAAACATAGGTGTATTCTACGCGTAGCGTTAGATATATTTATACCAATAATCCAATTTAACCAATGCGCGCCTAAGGCGTGCATTTTCCTGTTTTAAAACAAAGGGTATTTTTGAGATAATTATGAGCGATCTACAAATTAAAAAATCATCGGAAACCTACGATGTGGTAATTGTTGGTTCGGGTGCAGGCGGCGGTATGGCCGGTTACGTTTTGGCCCATGCCGGTATTAAAGTGCTGATGCTGGAAGCGGGAGCTTACTTCGATCCGCAAAAAGATTCACAACAATTAAAATGGCCATGGGAGTCGCCGCGCCGCGGTGCCGGTACTACCCGCCCGTTTGGCGATTTTGATGCCGCTTTTGGTGGCTGGGAAATTGATGGCGAACCATATACTACCAAAGATAAAACCGAATTTTTCTGGTTTCGCTCGCGGATGCTGGGCGGCCGTACCAATCACTGGGGCCGTATCTCGTTACGCATGGGACCAAAAGATTTTCAGGCAAAAGATGGCCTTACCGATGATTGGCCAATTACTTACGACGATGTAAAACCTTACTATGATAAGGTTGACCGCATGATAGGTATTTACGGCACCAAAGAAGGCTTGGAGAACGAGCCAGATGGTATTTACCTGCCGCCTCCAAAACCAAGGCTGAATGAATTGTATATAGTAAAAGGCGCAAAAAAGGCCGGAGTAACTATTATCCCTGGTCGTGGTTCGGTTTTAACCGAGGCCTTGCCGGGTAATAAAGATCGTGGCGCTTGTTTCTTTTGCGGGCAATGCGGTCGTAGCTGTAAAGTTTACGGCGATTTCTCTGCTTCATCATGTTTAGTTATCCCAGCCGTTAAAACCGGCAATTTAAAGGTGATAACCAACGCCATGGTGCGCGAGGTAATTACCAATAAAGAGGGCCTGGCAACAGGTGTATCATACGTAAGCAAAGATGATTTGCAGGAGTACCAGGTAAATGCTAAAACGGTTATTCTTGGTGCTAGTGCCGGCGAATCGGCCCGTATATTGCTTAACTCAAAATCGGCAGCGCATCCGGGTGGTTTGGCTAACAGCAGTGGTGTTGTTGGGCATTACCTGCATGATTCAACCGGCTCAAGCGCCGGCGGTTTCCTGCCCGAGTTAATGGACCGCAAGCGTTATAACGAAGATGGTGTAGGCAGTGTGCACATTTACTCGCCATGGTGGTTAGATAATAAAAAACTGGATTTTCCGCGTGGTTACCATATTGAATACGGCGGCGGTATGCATATGCCATCCTACGGTTTTGGCGGCGGCATCCAGAATATGAATGGGGCCGTACCGGGCCGCGATGGTAAAATGAAAGATGGCGGTGGCTATGGCGCATCGTTAAAAGATGATTACCGCCGTTTTTACGGCACCCAGTTTGGCATGGCCGGTCGTGGTACCGCTATTGCCCGTTACGATAACTATTGCGAAATAGATCCTAACGTGGTTGATAAATACGGCATACCGGTACTCCGTTTCCATTACAAATGGGCGGATGATGAGATTAAACAAGCCAAGCACATGCAGGAAACCTTCCAGGAGATTATGCATAACATGGGCGGCGCTATTTACGGCGGTCCGCAAGGTCCCGAAACCAATTATGGGTTAGAAGCACCGGGTAAGATCATTCACGAAGTTGGTACAATCCGTATGGGTAACGATCCTAAAAAATCGGCACTAAACAAATGGTGCCAGGCGCACGATTGTAAAAACCTTTTTGTAGTTGATGCCGCGCCGTTTGTACAGCAAGGCGATAAAAACGCTACATGGACCATTCTTGCCATGAGCATGCGTACTGCCGAATATATATTACAGCAAAGAAAAGCACTAAACGTTTAACAAGTTAATCCAATAAAATATTATGAACAGACGTGACTCCCTCAAAGCATTAGGCTTTACCACCCTTTCAGCAGGAATATTACTGGAGGCTTGTAAACCCGGTGAGCCAAAAACAGAAGAAGCCGCCCCGGCAGCAGCCGAGGCCCAGGCCGGCAGGCAACCCTTCGAAGTTGAACGCGATAAAAAGCTGAATGCCGATAAATTTTTCACCGCCGCCGAAATGGCAACCATTACCGTTTTGGGCGATATTATTATCCCTAAGGACGAAAAATCTGGCAGTGCATCTGATGCCAAGGTGCCCGATTTTATTGAGTTTATTGTAAAAGACATGCCCGATCATCAAACCCCTATGCGTGGCGGTTTGCGCTGGATAGACCTGCAATGCCTTAACCGTTATGGCAAGGTATTTACCGATTGCAGCAAAGCCCAGCAAATTGAGCTGATAGATTTGATAGCCTACCCAGCCAAAGCCAAACCAGAAATGGCCCAGGGCGTATCGTTTTTTAACCGCATGCGCGATTTAACGGCATCCGGCTTTTTCACCAGCGAAATTGGTGTTAAAGACGTAGGCTTCGCCGGAAACAGCCCCAATAAATGGACCGGCGTACCTGATGATGTGCTAAAACACTATAACATGCAGGATGTAAAAGCAGGAGTTTAGATACAAAAAAAGGTGCCCGAAAGGCACCTTTTTTTGTTAAACAGATTCAATCCATCGTTATGTCATTGCGAGTGACGACCAGTTCGACTGGAAAAAACATTGATGACATCCTAAAAAAGGCCGTCCTTGCGAGGAGGAACGACGAAGCAATCCCCAAAATACAGGGCGGATTTGCATAGCGACTCTGTAGGTCGGGGATTGCTTCGTGCCTCGCAATGACGGCGGTGAGGGGTTTGTGTTTAAAAATATACGCTAAAAATCAACACTTTACAATCATGTCATTATAAGCGACAACCAGAATTACTCTAGAAAAAACAGTTATGACATCCAAAAAAGGCCGTCATTGCGAGGAGGTACGACGAAGCAATCCCCAAAATACAGGGCGGATTTGCACAGCTACTCTGTAGGTCGGGGATTGCTTCGTACCTCGCAATGACGGCGGCGATGGTGTTGTGTTTGAAAAAACACATACTGATAATCAATACTTTAAAAGCATGCCATTGCGAGCGATAGCGTGGCAATCTCGTCGCAAGCACAGCGGATTTGCATTGGCTACGAGATTGCTTCGTTCCTCGCAATGACATAGTTGAATACCCGCTCCTTACGCGTTAGTCACGTGCTTCTTTAACTCGGTCTCTAATGACTGTAGCTCGGTATTCAGCGTTTTACGGTTGGCTGTACCTTCATCGTGGATGCGTTTAACCTCGGTAAGGGTTTCAATCAGCGATGCGGTTGTACGTTTCAGGGTATCTAATGATACTACTGTTTTCTCGTTCTCGCGGGCAACATCAATACTGTTTTGTTTCAACAGCTCGGCATTTTTTTGCAGTATGGTATTGGTAGTATCCGAGATCTTTTTCTGCATCTCCACGTTTTCCTTTTGCCTGTTGAGGGCAACAGCTATGGTGAGCTGGTTTTTCCAAACTGGGATGGTGGTTGATACAATAGATTGTGCTTTCTCGGCAATAGTGGTATTATTGCTTTGCACCACACGAATCTGTGCCAGCGATTGCATCATAATAAACCTCACTACCTTTAAATCGGCCAGGCGTTTATCCAGGCGGTTCACAAAATCGCGCAGATCGGCAATTTCATAATCGTTATAGGCCGATGGGTTGGCATCCATTTGTGCCAGCTGCTCGCTTAATTCGTTGTATTTTAACTGGCCCGAGATAATAAGCTCCTCCATCTGATGGATGTAAGTAACATTACTATCAAACATGGTTTGTAGCGAGCTGTTATCCTTTAACGAGTTAACACGACCGGCCTTTATTTTATTAGTGATCTTATCAATGTTATTGATCACGGTATCATACTTCTGAAAAAGTTTTTTGGCATCAAATACCAGTTTTTTAACAAAAGGAATATGCGATATAAACGAGGTGAACGCATTTTGGTTCAATTCATCAACATCAATATAGTTAAGCTCGGTAAGCAGATCGTTAATCAGCAAACCAACCTCGCCCGAGTTGTAGGTACGTACCGAGGTTAAAAAGTTGTTACTGTATTTCTCCATCGAAGCCTGCACTTCGGTACCATAGTTAAGGATGGAGTTAACGTCCTTAGGGTCGAGGGTTTTGGCTACTTCGCTGTATTTTTGAACTTCGGTAGTGCTTATATTGCTCAGGTCTACATTCCCTTCTTTATCCAGCAGTTTTGCCGGGGTGGTAGTACCCGGTGCCGGTGTAATATCCAGGCTTATCGGGGTTATGTTTATTGGGTTATTATTTGGTGCGCCTTCCATGGTTTTATTTTTTAAATGATTTATTGGCAGGCTACTATTGCCTATAGTAGTCTTTTAGCATAAGTATATTTCAAAAAAAGCCATCGACTTAATACTTAAGACACATGACTTAGTACTGCTTATATATAGTTATTAGCCACAGTTTTAACGGTTTCTTCCAGCTTACGATCGCGGGTTGGCTCGCCAATGGCGTTAAATTTCCATTCGCTGTTCTTTTTGTAAAAAACGCCCATTACCATGGCTACGTGGCCTGCAAAATCTTTGCTGTGTGCAATATCATACGTGGCAAATATTTCATTCACGCGGGTTGGTGTGCCTTCGTAAATACGGATTGATGCAAACGGGATAGTACCAAAATCCTGGCCACGGAAGCTGTTGAGCATAAATGCCACATAAGCTACAGATGCCGGCAAACCCGGAAGGTCAACCGTGATCACCTCATTGTCGATGCCATCATTACCATTTAAATCGCCGGTAAGGTCATCCCCGCTATGTTTTACTGAACCATCTTTCGAGCGCAGGTTACCGAAGTAGATAACATCTATCAGGCGTTTGCTTTCATCAAACAAAGCGCAGCTGGCATCAAGGTCAACCGCTTCTTTGGTTACGCCAAAGCCAAACAAGCCTTTCTTTTCTATTGCGCCCCAGTTAATGCCTACACAAACACTTTGTAATTTGCTGCCATTACTTTTCTCGAGACTGATACGCTGCCCCTTTTGAAGATTAATTGCCATACGCTTATTGGTATTTGTTTAAATAATCCTGCAGACCGCCTTTCATGCCAACGCCTACAGCCTCAAATTTCCAGTTATTATCTTTTTTGTAGATACGGCCAAACTCAACGGCGGTCTCTATCGAAAAATCTTCTTCCAACTCGTATTTCAAAATATCGGCACCTGTGGCCGTGTCAAAAATGCGGATGAAGGAGTTACGCACCTGGCCAAAGTTCTGCCTGCGCGCTTCGGCCTCGTGAATGGTTACCACAATGCATATCTCAGACACCTGCGCGGCTATTTTTGACAGATCAACTTTTACCTGCTCATCGTCGCCATCACCATCGCCGGTTAAGTTATCACCGGTATGTTCAATAGCGCCATCCGGCGAGTGTAAATTGTTGTAAAACACAAAATAGTCATCGGCCACCAATCTTTTATTATCGCCCAAAACAAAAACAGAGGCATCTAAATCGAACGCGCTGCCTGTTGATGAGCTATTGGTATCCCAGCCCAGCCCAATGGTAAATCTGGGAGCATTAATAGCTTCGCGCTGGCCTTTTTGCAAATTAATTGCCATGTTTAATTAAGTTTTTATTGTTTGTAAATAGGTTTCTGGTAATAAAGTTAAGGTTTTTGGCGTAGGCATCAATAGTATGATAACCATTACCTAAAGCCATATCATATAGCAAGTTTACAAAATCCATTGTTTGATTTTGTATAAAAATGCTGAAGCAATCGTGATTGTAATTGAGAATGTATTTTACAATCCTGGTATTGATACAAAACTTGTCGCTTTGTATAATTGGCTCCAGATCAAAAATGGTTTTTACCTGGTGATAGTTCAAAAAATTCTCAATATTAGGGTGGATATTTTTGTTCACCAACTCGGCAAAGTAAAGCATGTAAATGTTGTTACTTAAGCCATAAGCATTTACCATTTTCATGATCATACGCTCGTGGCTGCCGGTAATTTTAATATCATCCAAAAATATCAGCGTTTTACCCGCAAGAAAATCTTTATCGATATGGAACGAATCGTTACCGATCAGGTTCATGCGCTGCTCGGCATTCAGCTCGCCGTAATCTTCTTTGTAGGTAATAGTGCGGTGTACCTTGGTTTCCTGCACTACCGGGTAGCCGTGTTGGGCCAGCCAGCGGTTAAGGCTGTACACAAACCAGGTTTTCATGGCGAAGGTAGCCGTTGGAATAAACGAGTAAGGACTTGATATTACCACTATTTGCTGCCAGGTAGGCTGCTTTGCCAAAACCTGCTTAATAAAGCCATCGGCTAAGGCCGAGCCAAAATCGCGGGATACCGCTTCATCGCCAAATTTAAAACGGCTATAGCTATCCGGGCAAAAGCCAAATTGCGTGGGGTTATCAATATGATGTAATGACCAGGTAACGTGCATTAACTAATTAAGCTTAAAATAGATTGGTTGTTTGAGTTGATAAGCAAACTTTTTATGCCTGCCGTTTTTGCGCCTTCAATATCAGCCTTAGGGTTATCGCCTATATGGATGATATCGTATAAATTAATATCCTTATTGGTATTAACCAGTTTGATTTTTTGCAACATTAAATTAAAAAAAGCAGGGTTTGGTTTCGACATCCCCACTTCATCAGAATACAGCTGAAAATCAAAGTATTCGCTTAACTTTAATTCTACCAGTACGTTTTTTAATGTTGCGCCTTTTATAAAACCGGTGTTGCTTAACAAGCTAAAGGTACAACCTGTTTTTTGTTTTAGATGCCGTATGGTAGAAATTGTTACAGGCGAGTATACCAGCGGCAGGTAGTAAAACAATAGCTTCTCCATATCCTTGTATAGTTTGCCGGTATCAATATCGGCCAAACTAAGCTGGTTATCGTTAATAAGGCTTATCACCATCAGGTACATCTCATCGGCATCAATGTTTTTGCCGGTGCTTTCGTTAACGGCGTTACACATCAGATCAACCTGCCTGAAAGCTTTGGCCACCTCATCAATACTTTTGCCCGAGGGGTTAAAATCCCGGTGAAAAATTTTGGTGCGCTCTATTTTAAAATAAGGATTTGATTTTATCAGTGTTAGCCAAAGATCGAAGGAGTAGTGTTGGTACATTGCAGGAGGTATAGGTTGTACGTGATAAGTTTTACGTTATACGCAATAAGTTAAGCGTTCTATACTTTGGCTTATTTTTCACATACAACGTAAAACGTATAACTTACAACTTTATCAATACTGTTTAAGCAGTTCTAAAAAGTTATCGGTAGCAAATGGTTCGCCAATGGCGCGAAATTTCCAGGAGCCGTCTTTACGATACACTTCGGCAAATTTCATGGAACACATACCGTTATAGGTAGAGTCGCCGGATAGGCTAAATTTGGCTATCTCTTTGCCGCTATTGTCAACCGCACGGATAAAGGCATTCTCTACCATTCCAAAATGCTGATTGTTGCGTTGCCCCTGGTATATGGCTACAATGAATAGGATACGATCGAATTTCGGGTCGAGCGAATCCAGTTTTACAATAATTTGCTCATCGTCGCCATCTCCTGCGCCCGTGCGGTTATCGCCCGTAAGCCAGATGTGGTTTGAGGGATGCCGCATGGAGTTAAAATAAATTACATCGCCTTCGTATAAATTTACTTTATTACCGTTGGGCTTTTGAAAGGTACGGCCCCTATCGGCAACGCGGCCATTTTTATCCAGCAGAAAAGCTATCGCGTCGAGGTCATATTCTACCTCCTCGCTGCCACCACCAAAAAGCTTGCCTAAAAAACCGCCGCCGCTATGGCTTTGCCTTACATCCCAGCCTAAACCGATGGTTACCGAAGACAGATCGAAGCTTTCGCCTTTATCATTTTTACGAAGATCAATTGTTTGACCTTTTACCAGATTTATTGCCATAACCTTGTTTATTTAATGATCTGTCCTTTAAAATATTTACTTAAAAAGAAAGCCAGGTCTTCTTTATAACCCACGCCCGATGCCTCAAACTTCCAGGCACCGCTGCGGCGGTATAAACGGCCAAACTCAATGGCTGTTTCGATAGAGAAATCTTCGCCCAGTTCGTATTTACAAACTTCGCTGCCGGTTTGCTCGTCGATGATGCGGATGTAGGAGTCGCGTACCTGGCCAAAGTTTTGCCTGCGGGCCTGTGCTTCGTGGATGGTTACCACAAACAGGATCTCCTGAATTTTACCATCTACTTTAGTCAGGTCGATATTGATAGATTCGTCGTCTCCCCCATCGCTGTTACCGCCCGATGGATCATCGCCGGTATGGTGAACCGCTCTGTCTGGCGAATCGATATTGTTATAAAAAACGAAGAACTCATCCTGGGGTACAAAGCGATTGGCATCTATCATGATAGCCGATACATCGAGGTCGAAATCATAACCTGTGCCCTCATTAGGGTTCCAACCCAAACCAACTGTCATTTTAGACAGCCCGATATCTATTTTTTGTCCTTTTTGAAGATTAATAGCCATTGTATAATGTATTTTTATATTGACAAACAAGCCGCCTAAATGTTACGGAAATGCCTGCTAATTTTGCCTGATTGAGGTTTAAATATTAAACTAAGATATATGTTTTTTGAATAGATAGCGTGAAATAAAAATGAAGTGGAAGGTCCTGCGAATCTCCTATAGGGCAATTCTTGTGGTGAGTAAACGAGAGATTTAATTACCTAATTATTTCAAGTAATTTATTTTTTGCCTTATTAGTTAATTTTAACGGCACGCTATTATTAAATGACAAATTATTGCAGACCAAACTCATCGTAATATTTCCTATAACCCTTTTCCTATCGTCGAAAAGGATCATTCCAAAATCTGTGGTGAAACAGTTTTGATCCTTGTTTTCAAATGAATGTTTATTTAAAAAAATTGCAGCTACACGTTTTGCTAACAGCGGGCCCAATTTTTTTTTTAACCGAAAGCAAGTACTAATGCTATTGCGCACAATGAGCGTTATGTTTTTTTTGTCAAAACAATTGATAGCGTTTCTGTCTATTTTATAAACACTTATAAACTTTGCTTTTTTTATTATCTCTTGATCCTTTGATTCTTTTATCTGGCCAAAGCACAATTCAGAAAACATTCCAATCAATAAAAATATTATTAAAATTCTCATAGCAATTGTTTTAGTTATGGCAAGGTAAAATACATTATTTGCCCTTCGCCTTTTTCTCCCTTTTTACCGGCGATGTCATTTTAAGTATGGTTTTACCATGAACAATATCTTTAGGGCTTTTAACTTTTGCCAAGGCATTTTGCCAGGCCTGCTCAATCAACGCGATGATGTAATCCTTCGGAAAATCATCAAGATCATTAACAAGTATATACCGGTATTGGCTGCCATTGCCTAATAAAAGCTTTTGAGGGTCGGCAATTTCTGATCCCCAATAAAACCCGAAATGTAGGTTTTGATTGGTAGAGCGGTATACCGCTACCGAACAAAAGGTTTGCCCCAACTTTTCTGTTACCGACCAGCCGAAGGCCAGCGCGTTATAATTATCGTAAATAAGTTCGTTGGCCTGCGGATACCGATCCCATACAAACTCACGCAGCCACAGGGCTTTTTCCCTTACCTCCGGAGAAAACTCATACAAAAACCTGAGCAGATCTGATACTTCTTCTTTGGGCACTATTTGGTTGATTGGTATGTTAAATATATCCACATAAAATTTAACACACAATATGTTGTCTATATATTTAAGCAATTGCTGTAAGGTTAAAAAGAGGCCACCGTTTTTAGCGGCAGTTTTATAAATAACCGCGTTACGTCTATCTAAGCCATTTTAACTATCAAAACGTCTGTTTTGTTAAAGTATATGTCAGTTTTCTTTTTAATTAATTATTGAGTTTTGAATAATTGATCTACATAAAACAACATTTACTTTTTACAACCTAAGCTATGTTAGAATTATTTATCGAAATGACCAACCAGGTATTTTGGGAGGGTTATGCACAGCAACTGTCAACAGAAAATCCGGAGTTATATAAATTTCGGTTTAAGCAGTTTAATGATTCTTACGGTGGTCAACAACAAACTGCGGTAAGCAATTCGCCCACCTATTTCAACAAAATTATTCAAAACAATTACAAGCGTAGTTTAAAGAAACAGCTGTTGGTTAAATAGCCCTTATACTGAGTGTCATCAAGAGATAAACTGATCCTGTACTATTAACATTAATCGTGATATGAATTATCTGCCTTACGATAACTTTTATATAGATACCCCGCTAAAGCCCGAGCAGGTGCAATACAAGTTAAAAAAAGAAGTAGCCCCGCGCCGTACCTCATTTTCGATCTTTGGCAACTCCAAAAGCAACTTCTATTTTAAGGGAATAGTTAAAAAAGACAGGTTTGCTTTTCAGCCTGATATTACCGGCCTTGCCTCTTTCAATCCACAAATTAAGGGTTCTATATCAGTATACCGAAACGGAAGCAGGGTTTTTATAAAAATGGCCTTAAACCCCTGGTTTTCTGTTTGCATGTGTATAGCTTTGATATTGCTTTTAGCTGCCGAACTGGCAATTGTAATAAGCAAAACAAATAAAGAAAAGTTTGGCCTCCCCGATCTGCCCCTTTTATTGATGCTGGCTTGTATTTACCTGTTTGCTACCCTGGCTTATAAGTTTGAGAGCAGTGCTACCAAAACTAGGTTAGTTGGCTTATTAAACGGCAGGTTAACAGATGTTAAATAACTACAAAGCCTGTGTTGAGGGTGAACTCATAATCTATTTTGCTTAACAGGTAAAACTTAACTGTTACCTCTATTTATTTGTTTTGATGATATAAAGATTGGGAAGCGCCGTGCAGTCTATTTTACGCAGTAGAAATTATTTTTATTCTTTTTTGAAAATGAATCTGAATGTTCAAAAAGAGCTGTAATTTACCATTAATGAAATACCTGCCTTATAACCATTTTTTATAGATACTCCATTAAAGCCCGAAGAGGCACAGAAGGTGCTTGAAAAAGAAGTTTCGCCGCGAAGCAATAGATTTCTGGATTTTGGCCGCTCAGCTGCTGGTACCTATTTTAAAGACTATGCCCTTAACGGAGAATTTGAATTTGAACCTGATATTACAGGCCGTAATTCTTTCAATCCTCAAATTAAGGGCGAGATAGTTGCGTATAAAAACGGAAGCCGGATTATCGTAAAAATGGGATTACATCCCGTCGTATTAGCATTTATATGTGTGGTGACTTTTTTTCTCTTTTGCGCAATAATTGCCATACTAAGTGAATCTATAATTGAAAAAAATGTTTCCATTCGGGTTTTTATTCCGCTCGCGCTGTTACTATTTATATACTTGATGACAATTCTTGCTTATAAATCAGAAAGCACGCCGGCAAAAGATAGATTGATTGGGATATTGAGCGGAGAAATAATCGAAATCAAATAAATAATATTTTATTTCTTGTTTAATAAATATTTACGTATCATTGCATCATGAAAAATACAATATGTATACCCGGCCAATTCCCGCAACTGATTTATCAGAGGAGATAGCTATGTATTCATAAAAACGATATAAAGTAATGCAATCCTCTTAGGTAAATCTAAGGGGATTTTTTGTTTTCAGGGTAGTATATCAATTGGTCAGATTACCACATTTGGGATGTGGAGGCTCCTGGTTCGAGTCCGGGTTACCCTACAAGGAAATATAGCTCAATGGTGAGAGCAGCACCCTTATACGGTGTCGGTTAAAGGTTCGAGTCCTTTTATTTCCACTATAACACGTTGATTATAAATAAAGAAAAGACAAACAATGAGTTTTAACATTTTAACAGGATAGTGAGTCGCTATTACGTTTGGTTGGTTGCCCGAGTGGTTAAGGGAGTCCTCTGCAAAAGGAATGCTCACAGGTTCGAATCCAGTACCAACCTCTTTTATATTTCCCCGTGGTGCAATTGACAGCACATCGCATTTTGCTTCAGATAGTCGTGGTTCAAATCCATACAGGGAGACCTATGCATACACTTATTTAATAACAACAATAATACATATTAATTACTTATTCTACCTTTTTCAACCAGCGACGACAGTTGTTTTTCATATTTATCTTCCGGGCCATCTGCCACTATACCTACCGAGCCCGATATAGTAAGCTTTAAGCCTTCAACGGTAATATATTTAACATTGGCAATATCTGTGTCATTATCAAAAATTATCCTGATCCTGGCATCTGCACCGGCATCCACAGCATCCCTTATTAGTTTAAAAGTACCGCTTTTTTTCAGCACATGTTTAATATAATGCTTGTAAGTGTTGCCATTAAAGCTATAGATTGTGCCGTTGCCTGGTTTCGACGCTGTTGTATCGGTAGGTGGTACACAAAAACACAGCGTACCGCGATATTCCCAGCTACCTGTAAGGTTGGGAACCGCAATAGTATTATCTTTTTTGCAACTTACTATCAAAATGGCCGCAAAGGCAATCAACAATAACTTTCTCATTGACAATCAGGTTTATTAATAGCCTTACGTTAAAAATAACGAAAATGCTACACTAAATTATTCCCGGATAACAATAAAATATGTATCATCGTAACTACAACCTTTTACAATTTGAAAAATGCAAACTATTAAGCCATTTACAAGGATTGCCGCCCTTTTATTGATCATTTTTGTTCTACAAAGCTGCGGAGCGCCCAGCGCCCCCGGTATTTATAAAAATGAAAAGATCAGCTCAAGCGATCAGAGCCGTTTTCATGATTTAAACGATAAACTATTTAATGTCCTTAAAACCAATGACGAAGCTCAGTTAGAATCCATCATGTCGCAGGATTTTATATTGGTATCCAATAAAAAACGCCAGGTAGAGCTGGTGAGCAACCGATTTAAAGAGGGGACCTACTCTTTACTAGAGGAGTACTACGTAGTTAACCGTTTTATTCATGGCGATACTATAAAATCGGCACTGCCCGATGGCAGCAAGTATAGTATATTTTGCCCCGGTGGTGTTAAAGAAATGTACATTGCCTGCTTTATACCCAAAAACATCCCTAATCAGTATATGATAACCGCCGTTTATTGCAAGTTTGATTACGGATGGAAACTTAACCAGCTGGAGGCAAATGCCTATGCAAAAAATGGCAAAAATGCGCCGGAGCTATTTAAAGCCGCCGAAGCCAGCTATGGCAAAGGCTACCTGGTAAACGCCCTTAATACCGGTGCCTCTGCTATTAATTGTACCCGCCCAAGCAGCATCTGGAAATATGATGATGAAACAGCCATGAGTGAATTTTACAGCAAAGTATTAAACCAGGTATCGGCCAAATACCGTGTACCTCTGGCTATAAAAGGCGCACCTGTTCACCTCGAGATAATCAGGATCTTTAATCAGACAACCCCCGATGGCGATTTCCCGATGATCTATTACCTTACCAATATTAAATTGAGCGATACTACCGCGGTTAAAAAAGAAAACGAACAGATACAGAAAGTGATAGACAAAACCATCCCGGGCCTCGATCAGGAAAATAAATATGTTTTATACTCGGCCTTTAACGAGTGGCCAACCGGCGTTAAAACGGTAGACCATTTTGATATGAAGCAAAAGCTTAAATAAACAAAACGAGCCTTAAAGCATATTGCTTTAAGGCTCGTTTTGTTTATTACTGTTCTAAGTGTATCTCTGATAAAAAATACAGCGCAAAAAATCTTAACTCTTTGCGTGATCCAGCGCTTCTTTATTCAGGCGTTCATATTCATCATCTTTACTGCTTTTTGCAAGGGCTATCCCGGCTTCGGCTGCTGCAATGGCTCCGGCTTTATCCCCTTTGCGCAGCAACAGGCGCGATTCCCACAGTTTAAACCAAGGGCCTTTAGCATCTATTTTTTCGGCTTCGTAAACCCAGCCTAAAGCTTTATCAACGTCTTTATTGTTTTCGTAATAGTACTGAATGGCGTTAAAGTAGTATGGTCTTCTGTCGCCCTTCATCAACTCATCAATGTTGGCCGTTATTTTGGCATCATCATCGGTTTCAAGATGGATCTTGGCCGCAGTACGGTCCCAAACCAGGTACAGATCAGATGATTTTGTGGTACTGTTGGCAAAAGCCATGGTAAAGGTCTCTCTTTTTTCGCTTACCCGGGTAGGTTTTATATTAAAGCGCAAAAAATCTTCAGATTGCTTATAGCTATATGCTCCCCATTGCTTAACCACTTTATTTAAAATAATGGTCCACTCATTTTTTTCGGGAATGCTAAAGAGCGAATAGGTACCGGCGGGTACACTGTTGCCTTCAATCAGCACCTTTTCTGTAAAAGTGATGGTTGTTGCAGCGTTGGCACCAGTACGCCAAACCTGGCCCCATGGAATAATACCACCAAATATTTTGCGGTCTTTAACATTTGGGCGCGAGTAGGTAACGGTAATTTTTCCCAATCCAAAATCCTGAATAAGGGTTTGGGTTGAACTGGCCTCGGGTATGCGGGGTACCTGGGCATAGCTTTTATAGCTCAAGCATGCTAACAGCATGGTGGCTACCAGTAAGTAAGTTTTTTTCATTTTTATGTTTCGGATACTAAGATACCAAATGTTTTTAATCGGGAAATATTGTGTTGGAGTAATAAAATGTAAAATAGTTTAATTGAGGTGAATAGAGAATGGTTGATTGGGTTGGATTCAGTTAGAATAGGTTGGATTGGGTTAAGTTAAAACAGGTTGGATTAGTTGATTACTTATCTTTTTCTTTAATAATTTAAAGGTGTGCGGGACCAACCCCGGTAGCGCAATCGGGTACACCTTGATATACTGAGTGGGTAAATTTCTATCTAATCAAATAGCTTTTTAATCTAACACAACCCAACCAACCTATTCTAACTAAATCCAACCCAATCAACTACTCTCCAATTTATTACCTTTGCAGCATGATTGATGTTATATTAAGTAAAGGCAAAGAGAAAGCTGTTGTACAAAGGCACCCATGGGTATTTTCGGGCGCTATTGATAAGGTAAAGGGCAAACCCGCCAATGGCGATGTGGTACGCCTGCTTAATGCAAAAGGCGATTTTATGGCCTATGGCTTTTATAACGATCAATCGCGCGTTGCCTTGCGCCTGCTGGAATGGGACGAAAACGTGAAAATTAACGACGACTGGTTTCGCGGCAAACTGGGCACGGCTGTTAAAAGCCGCGCCAATGTACTTGAAAACGGCACCAACACCTGCCGCCTGGTTTTCAGCGAATCAGACTATCTACCTGGTTTAATTGTTGATAAATATGCCGGGCATTTAGCTGTGCAGGTACTTACCTCGGGCATGGAGCGCATGATGCCGGTAATTATTGATGAACTTCAAAAATTGCTTAATCCCGAAAGCATCTCTGACAAAAGCGATACCACATCCCGGGCGCATGAAGGTATGGCCGAAACCGAGAACAAGGTTTTAGCCGGTAACCCGCCGCCCGAAATTGTGGAAGTATTAGAAAACGGCATAGTTTACGGCATCAACATCACCGAAGGTCAAAAATCCGGCTTCTATTGCGATCAGCGCGATAACCGCCATATACTGGCATCCTACGCCAAAAACAAAAAGGTGTTGGATTGCTTTTGCTATACCGGTGGTTTTACACTCAACAGCTTAAAAAACGGCGCGGCATCGGTAACCAGTGTGGATAGTTCGGCCCTGGCTATAGAAACTTTGAAGGAAAATATTTTACTTAATAAGCTGGATGTCGATAAACACAGCGCCATTAAATCTGATGTGAACACCCAATTGCGCAAATTTAGGGACGACGGCGAAAAGTTTGATGTTATTGTGCTCGATCCACCCAAATACGCACCATCACGCTCGGCCTTAACCAGGGCCTCCCGTGCCTATAAAGATCTGAACCGTTTAGGTATGCTTTTACTGAACGAAGGCGGCCTGCTGGCCACCTATTCCTGCTCTGGCGCTATGGATATGGAAACGTTTAAACAGGTACTTGCCTGGGCTGCTTTAGATGCCGGTAAACAGGTACAATTCATCTACCAGTTTCACCAACCCGAAGACCATCCCGTAAGGGCATCATTCCCCGAGGGCGAATATTTAAAGGGATTGCTTTGCAGGGTATTTTAGGGGAGTAAGGACAAAAGGATTTGGGGATAAAGATAAAATACAGAAAAAAATAGGGCCTTGTGCGATTCCCTCCCTCGGGAGGGGCAGGGAGGGGTTTATTGGCCATAAAAGCTAAACGTTATTATTCCAGCAGTCTTATATCAAATTCTTCAGGTAGCTTAACAGTCGAATCACGCTTAATAATATCAATAATTGTACTTTCAATTGTCCTGATTACGTTTAGCATATCGTTTTTCATTTCAGATTCCGAGAAGCGTAAAATTGTTATCCCAAAGCTTTCAAGCCTCTGCTCTCTTATCTCATCTTTATTAAACGCCTCTTCATAATTATGTGACATTCCGTCCACTTCTATTACAACCATTAAAACTTTACAATAGAAGTCAACTATGTAATTATCAATACAGCATTGGCGATCGAAATCAAATCCACATATTTTATTGCCTTTGACTTCGTTCCATAACAATACTTCGCCAAACGTCATATCCTTTCTTAATTTTCGGGCTAAGGCTTTCAGTTTAGGATTGTATGGGATGATTTTGTGCATTGTATAATAGCTTGTTAATGTCGCTTGGAGAAACCCCTCCCTGCCCCTCCCGAGGGAGGGAATCGCACGGCCCAGGGCTTTTATTTTTATTCGTTGCTCCTTATTCCTTGTTCCTCTTATCCTTACTCCCTTTCCCCGCTTTCATTTTCAAATTCAGTAACTCTACCAATACAGAAAACGCCATGGCGAAGTAGATATATCCTTTGGGGATATGCTGCTCAAACGCCTCGGCCAATAACGAAACACCTATCAGCAGTAAAAACGAGAGCGCCAGCATTTTAACTGTTGGGTGTTTGTTTACAAAGCCAGCCACACCGTTTGATGCCCACATCATAATACCTACAGCGATAACAACTGCCAGTATCATGATCTCTACATGACTGGCCATCCCTACGGCTGTAATTACCGAATCTAAGGAGAAAACAATATCCAGTATCATAATCTGAATAATGGTGGCTATAAAGCCATGTGGTTTTACGTTTTCGCTGCTTTCTTCGTCGCCCTCTATTTTATGGTGAATTTCGGCAGTACTTTTATAAATGAGAAACAGACCGCCGATGATGAGGATCAGGTCGCGACCGGAGATGGCCAGTTTCTCTACCCAATCTGCGTTGGTAATGTTAAACAGGTGCGATAGGTTAAATAGCGGGGTAGTTAGCGTCATTACCCAACTAATAGATAACAATAGCAGTACGCGGGTTATCATGGCCATGCCTAAACCTACGCGGCGTCCCTTGCTTTGCTGTTTGGCGGGCAGCTTATCTGCCAGTATGGAGATAAACACAATATTATCTATCCCCAAAACAATTTCTAAAACAGTGAGGGTAAGCAGCGAGATCCACGACTCGGCATGGGCAAATATGGCTAAATCCATAGGTGTGCAATGTGATTAAGCCCAAAAATAACAAAACCCCTGCCGTTTGGGGCAAGGGTTTGCGTAAAAGGATAAATTATCGTTTAATCAAAATTTACGCTTCCAAATGAGGAGTTGATAGTAATGGTTTTATCGGTACCGCCCTTACCAAAATGTCCTTTATAGTTTTTGGTTGGATTAAAACCACGCTCACCATCGGCAGGGCTTTTACTGGTAAGGCTTACATCGTGGTTGCCATAGTTAAAACTCCCGTAACGTACCGTTACATCAAAATCGGCAGTCTGGTTATCGCCCAGGCCAAGCTTAATACTGGAGTATGATGATTTTACCGACAGATCTTTCACATTTTTATCAACCTCTTCAATAGTAACACCACCGCCAAATTTAACGTTGATGTTGCCCGATGTTTTTATGCGGCCTATTTTTGCAGAACTATAACTTAAGTTAGCAGTTAGCCTATCGCAGCTGTTCAGGCTCAGACTGCCAAAAGCTATATCCAAACTTCCCCCGTTAAAAGAGCTGATGCAGGCATTGGCATACTTAACCTTCACCTGGTTTGCCGGATTACTTAGATTTTTGGCCACCAGGCCACCGCCAAAAGAATTGCTGATAATCAGCTTACCATCCAGATCGGGCAAATTGGTGCTGCCATATTTATTGCTAATGGTTAACGGATTTTTAACAGGCATATAAACAATGTAGTTTATCTCCATATTTTGTGTTGAACTCCCTTTGCTGTTAAAAATAGAACCCCATGAACCATTGCTGCTATTTTCTGAATTGATAACCGTTTTAAAATAAACACCGTTGCCATCTTTGCTATCCTGAATATTTACATTATCCAGCAATTTCTGAGCTTTATCTGCATTACTGGTACTCACCTTTATCTGCACATCAACCTTTACTTCGTTTTTTGTCCAGGTATTTACGGTTATTTTGCCAAATTTATTATCAATATTTATTACATCATTGCCATCAATACTATAACTTTTGCTGTAGCTTTTGGTTTTTACAACATCATCGTCGCTTTGTGTATTGTTGTCATTATCACCATCGGTGCTGTAGCTAAAGTTGAAGTTTTTATCAAAGTCTTTAAAGCCAAAAGCGATCATGGGTGTGATATCCTCGTCCATTTTATAGGCAAAGCTGAGCATGCTATCATTAAACTTATAGGCAAAGTTTTTTAAGCTGTCAAACCTGAACGTTTTATCGTACCCCTTAAAGCTTTTGCTGAGGTTTTTCATTTTCAGCTTCATGGCTTTGTTCAACTTTTTACTGTTAAGCGCATTCATTTTAGCTTGCAGATCGTGCATTTTTACCTGCAGATCATGCATTTTTTGCTGATAATCTTTAGCGTCCATGCCTGTATCATCATCGCCGTCATCATCAGATTGAGCGGCTTTGGGTGTTACGGCAGGCCTTGTCTGCTTTTTTTGCTGGGCAAAGCTTATGGTGCCTATGGTTAGCAAAACCATCAATGCAAACAAGAAAGGTTTAAATATTTTTGGTTTCATTTTGTTGATCTTTATTAGTCTCGTTAAACTGCTCTATCACATTTAATTGCTGACTAAGCACATCGGTTTGTATTTGCAAGTTCCGGATCATTGCACGTAAAACACGTTCCTGGTTAGGGCTTGTGGCTAAGTCGCTATTTAGTTTTTTATAGGTCGAATCCATTTTGGCTATCTCGGCGGTAAACTCCTTCAATAACTGAGGATCACCTTTCGAGATCGCTTTCAGCTCGCTTAGCTGTTTTTCTACCAGCGATGCATAATGCACCTGCTGTTTGGCATATTCGGGATTGATGGCAGCAAGATCAACGCTTTTTGGGCCTTTTTGACTTTGGATATACCCCCCGAAACCGATGCCCATCACTAGTATGATTGACGCGGCCACCTTTAGCACGAATGTGAGCGAAAAGGTTTTGGCTTCGCGCTTTTTTGGCTCAGCCTCCAGCACCTCTAAACGCGCTTCTATTTTGCCCCACAGATCTGCCGATGGCTCGATCTCGTCAAATTCATCGTGATTATTTTTCATGAAATCTTCAAATCGCTTGCTCATTACACGTTTCCCTTTCTCTTTAAAATTTCCATTAGTTTTCTTTTAGCTCTCAAGAACTGGGTTCTTGATGTGTTTTCTGATATACTTAAAATTTGTCCTATCTCTTCATGATCGTACCCCTCAAGCAGGTAAAGGGATAATACAACCCGGTAACCATCCGGTAATTGTTTCATTGCCTCTTTTACCAATGCTACCTGGTATTGCACATCGTCGTCATCGTCGGGCTCCTCATCGGGAATATTCTCCAGGTGATCGCCTTCTATTTCTATTAAATCCAGCTTGCGTTTGCGCAGCAGGTTTATGGCGCGGTTTACCACAATTTGTTTAAGCCAGAGGCCAAAAGTAGTTTCCTGCCTAAAATCCTTCAGCTTATTAAAAGCATCCAGAAAAGCCTCCTGCAAAACATCTTCGGCCTCGCCAATATTGCCCACTATCCTAAAGGCAACGTTTAGCATCGCTTTAGAATAGAGCCGGTAAAGCTCATAGGAAGCTTTTTTGCTTCCCTGTTTGCACTCCAGCACCAGGCTATAATGTTTATCTATAAATATTGCTTCCAAATCGTGTTAAGCCTCAGTGTAATAGACGCAAAGCATTTTACAACGTTGCACGATGCTATCTTTTTTTTTGATTATAGTGAAAAAAGTAAAGAATGAAAGGTACCTGCCTAAAGCGAACAGTACTATTTACAGGAGAGAGGTTTAAAAGTATTTGCCGTATTAAATGTGGTTGATGGCAGTAGCATGTATGTTTACTACCATCAATCTTACCTTTGACGTCTTTTTGGCTTAACCTCACGCTTTACAACAGGCTTAACTACGCCGGTCTTCAATATCCCCTTTTCTTCAATAGCATTACCAATGCCCTCCTTATATGCCGAAGGCACCCATTCGGGCCTTATCTGGGGTTTGTTATCCATTACTTAGCGGTATTTATTTACTTCGCATTCAATTCCAGCTTGGCAAAAAAATCGTTAAACATCAGGTTAATATCCAATCGCTGGTAAACCCTGATGTTGCGGCCATCGGCATTGTACTCGTAAGCACCCTGGGCATTTATCCTGGGGCAATTTTTAAGCACATACTCACTTGATGATGGATCGGCCTCAAAAGACGATTGCAACGCGGTAAGCAATACCAGCGGACTATCCCCCAGAATATACGTTTCGCCAATATTAAGGTGATATTGCTGAAGCCTTGTCATCAAGTTTTCGAGTACCGTGTTTAGGTATTTACCAATCTCGCCGTATGGCTTCACACGCGTTTGCAGCTGCGAATAAGGCAACAAAGCCTGGCGATAGGCATTACGTGGCACCTGCCACAATTTTAGCTGCGAGTGGTTAAAAACAGCCCGTGCCGCGGCAATATCAATATTGAGGTTATACTCCGGGTTTGAGTAGTTGGGCGGAGGTAAAGCCAGATCGGTGTACTCGGCCCCTCCTATCCACACCAGTGTAAGCTTACCGGCAATTTTAGGTTCGGTTAAAGCCGCCGACGCGATCTCTGTAAGGCCAGCACCGCAAAGTATATATAATGGTGTTTTTACATCAGCACGTAAAGCCTCCTTAATAATCATATCAACACCCGCGCTTTTAACCGCCGTGCTATCATTAAGCATCCCCGTATTTGAGCCGGCAACAACGGGTATCTGCCCGTTCATCTTTAGCAATGTTAGCAGTTCGGTGGCTTTCTTTGCAGCGTTATCTGCCTGGGTTTGCGAGTGGTCGAAGCCATCGCCAACTTTAAGGTGCGAGCCGATAATGCCCCTAACGTCTACAGAAGGCGACAATAGCAAATGGGCAAGCGCAAACAGCCCATCCGGATCGCCGCTAAAATCGTTATCAATAATAACCCGCATCCTGGGTGATACCGCTTTACTCCCTCCTGCTATCTGTGCAAAAACAACACATGGGATGGTAAAAACAAGCAGCAGGAGTACAAGGATCGCTCTTTTTTTCATGGCTTTGGAGTTATGATTGGTAAGGGCAATATAATGTTTTTCGGGCGCCGAAGTATTCGCTCTCACCAACATAATTCTCATTAACTGGCCGGGCAATGTTTGTTTAGGGCAATACCTTCGGCCCGGGCTGTACGCTTATACTACACCGGCCTTAGGCGCACGGCCGGTATCCGCTGCCATCCCTATTGCACATTGCGGTTTATTTGTACATTTATGTTGCCAATAAAACCTGCCCTAATTAAGTTTCCATACTTTATATTCAGGCTTACAAACCAATAACTACCCAATATGTCGTTCCAGGGATATTTAAAAACCATTAAAGAAAAAACAGGTAAAGGCCCACAGGATTTTAGGGCTATAGCCGAAGAAAAAGGATTTACACAAAATGGCCAATTAATAAGCACCGCAAAAGCGGGTGATATTGTAGCCTGGCTTAAAGCAGATTTTGAACTTGGCCACGGGCATGCCATGGCTATTTACGCATTATTAAAAGGAATAAAAAATGAGGATAGCGAATAAACTTAATTGATAATTGAATGCTTTTTAAACGGAGGCTTGATGTACCGGCTTTGCCTGTGCAATAAACTTATTAAGCGCATAAGCCAGTGCCATTACCAAAAAGCAGCCAATAGGGTTAAGCCACAGGTAGGCCACCGTTTTACTGAGGCCCAAATACATAATGGTGGCTTCGCTGGCTATAGCGGCTATAAAAACGGATGTGCCGTTTATCCGCTTCATATAAAAAGCAACTACAAACACACCCAATAACGTACCGTATATATAAGAGCCTAACTGGTTTACGGCCTCTAACAAATTACCCAGCTTACTGGCATACAAGGCCATAACTACGCAAACTACACCCCAAAATACCGTTGCTATGCGCGATGCATTCAAATAGTTTTGGTCTGATGCATTTTTGTTAATGGTACGTTTATAAATATCAACCACCGTTGTAGAAGCCAGCGAGTTTAACGCGCTTGCGGTTGAGCCCATGGAGGCCAAAAATATAATGGCTATCAGCAAGCCCACCAAGCCACGGGGCAGGTATTGTTTTACAAAGGTGAGAAAAACATAATTCGTATCATTTTCATCGGCACCCGCGTTGTTCTTTTTCATTAGTGCAATGGCATCCTGCCTTATTACATGCGCCTGTGCATCTGCCGCTTTTAAAGCTCCCTGTGCATGGCTTATCTGCTCCCTATCTTTGCTGTCAAAAGCTTTTACCAGGTCGTTAGCTTTGGCTTTACGCTGCTCAAAAGCCTGGGTGTATTGCTTATCCAGGTTGTTATATTGGGTGGCGTAGCTGCTTTGTTTTACCCTGGCAACCTCGTAATTATTAAAAAACATGGGCGGTCTGTTAAACTGGTAAAATGCAAAAACCAGCACGCCAATAAGCAGTATCAAAAACTGCATCGGTATTTTAATCAATCCATTCATGATTAGGCCCAGCCGGCTTTGCCCTATAGAACTGCCGGTTAAATAACGCCCAACCTGGCTTTGGTCGGTACCAAAATAAGAGAGTTGTAAAAAAAAGCCACCTATCAGTCCGCTCCAAACATTGTACCGGTTATCCCAGTCAAACTTCCAGTCAATCACATTCATACGGCCCAGCTTACCGGCCATTTTAATGGCATGGGTAAAGCCAACGCCCTGTGGCAAAAAGCTTACTACCAATATGCCGGCCAAAAACATGCCTGCAAATATGATACTCATTTGCAGCAGCTGGGTATATGATACGGCTTTACTGCCACCATAAACGGTATAAAATATTACCAGCCCCCCAATAAACAAAGTGGTATAAACGGTATTGATATTTAATATGGTTGATAAGATGATGGCCGGCGCATAAATAGCTACCCCTGTTGAAAGGCTCCGGAGTACCAGAAACAGGAAAGAGGTGAGCGCACGTGTCTTGAGGTCAAACCGTTGTTCCAGAAACTCGTAAGCGGTAAAAACCTTAAGCCTGCTAAACATGGGCACAAACGTAACGCAGAGCACTATCATGGCCAATGGCAAGCCAAAGTAAAACTGCACAAAGCGCATCCCATCGGAGTATGCCTGCCCGGGGGCCGACAGAAAAGTAATGGCGCTGGCCTGGGTAGCCATCACCGAAAAGCCAACATGATACCAGGGTAACGAACGGTTACCCATTAAAAACTGGTCGATATTTTTATTGCTACCGCTTTTCCAGATGCCGTAGGCAACTATACTAAAAAGGGTAAGGGCTAAAACAATCCAGTCTGGTAAGCTCATTCAAAAAACTTTGTGATGAGCCAAAATACAAAAACCAAAAAAACCAGCCATGCGACTACTATGCCGTAAAACTGGTTCCAATTACTTATAAATGATGGCAGATCCGGATCAGATTTTTTCGCCACGGCCTCTTACCAAAACATTGAGGAAGAAAGCGGCAGTTAATAAGCCTAATACACCACCTACAAAAATCCAGGTAAAACCTTTATCGATTATTGCGCCAACAAACATACCCGATACTAAAGCTACTAAGTAGTAGATGTAATCTAAGTTGTCTTTTTCTTCTTCTTGATGTTTCATATTTGCTGTATTATAACGGGAACAAAAATAGGTGATTAATTGAATTATAGCAACACTTTATTTGGGATAGTGTGTATAAAAATGTAGTGACAAACATGGTGGGGTAATTTATGGCTTACTTCATACAATTACAGTTAAGCTGGCGGACCATATTCGCCGGGGTTACGAACGATTATAAGCGCTCCCCTGGAAAATTAGCAATGACGGTGGCGAGGGTGTTTTCAACCTCAAACGTCCCGCCTTTTCATATCAACATAAGGGGCAGTATTCACCACTCCCTAAACAAAAAATGTGCAGACGTTTTATCAACATCTGCACATCTAAAATTTGCATATCTGCAAATCAAAAACTATAATTTGATCTCTTCGTCTTTTGAGGAGAAGAAGTGAAACTCGGTGATCTGGTAAGCAGGATTGCTTTTAACCTTAATCCACTGTCCGTATTTCAGGAACCATTTCATTTGGCGGGTATAAATACCCTGTTTAATAAATGCTTCAATATATGGGTGCACGCATAAGGTAATTCCCTTTTCGTTTTGCTCATCCAATATATAATTGAAGTTATTTTCAATGTCGTCCATCAGCAAAATGGTTGGCCTAATGGTACCTGTACCATTACATGTAGGGCACACTTCGCTGGTTACAATATTCATTTCGGGGCGCACTCGCTGGCGGGTAATTTGCACCAACCCAAATTTACTCGGAGGTAAAATGGTGTGCTTGGCCCTATCCAACAGCATTTCGCCACGCAGGTGATCAAACAGTTCTTTACGGTTCTGCGGTTTGTGCATATCAATAAAATCGATAACCACAATGCCGCCCATATCGCGCAACCGTAACTGGCGGGCAATTTCTTTAGCCGCTTCTTTGTTTACCTGGTAGGCGTTCTCTTCCTGATTTTCTTTACTGGCTGTGCGGTTACCGCTGTTTACGTCTATAACGTGCAACGCTTCGGTATGCTCAATTACCAGGTAAGCTCCACCGGCAAGGTTTACGGTTTTACCAAAGGCTCCTTTAATCTGCTTATCAACGCCAAAATGTTCAAATATAGGCTCCTTATGCTTATGCATACGTACTATACTCTCCATATCCGGGGAGATCTCGTGAATGTACGATCGAATTTCTTCGAACATACTGTTATCATTTACGTAGATGTGCTGAAAATCGGGGTTCAGGATATCCCTAAGGATAGTTGATGTACGCCCAATTTCGCCCAAAACCTTTTTAGAAGGTTCTATAGACGGCAACCTGGTAATGAATACTTCCCACTTTGATATCAGATCAAGCAAGTCTTTTTGTAATTCCTCAACGCCTTTACCTTCAGATACCGTACGGATGATTACGCCAAAATGCTTTGGCTTAATACTCTCTACAACCTTACGCAGGCGGTTACGTTCTGTATTGCTTTTTATTTTTTTGGAGATAGAGATGGCTTCCGAAAACGGAACCAGTACTACATATCGCCCTGCTATAGAAAGATCAGAACTTAAACGCGGGCCTTTGGTTGATATAGGTTCTTTGGCTATTTGAACCGGTAAAAGCTGGCCTTTGGTCAATAAATCGGAGATTTTTCCTCCTTTATTGATATCGGCTTCCAGCTTAAAGCCGTCCAACAGCTTTGACTGATATCCCCCGCTACGTACTTGTTTGGTTAGCTTAAGCAGGCTTTGTACCTGCGGCCCCAAATCAAGATAATGCAAAAAGGCATCCTTCTCGTAGCCTACATCCACAAAAGCGGCATTTAAGCTGGGCATGATCTTTTTGATACGCCCAAGATAAATATCCCCAACAGTATAATTGTTGCTGGTTTGCTCTTTATGAAGCTCTACAAGTTGTTTGTCCTGTAATAATGCAATAGTAGCCCCATTGGGGGATGAATCGATAATTAATTCTTTTATCAACTGCTACTCCATTTCTTAAAACGGTAAACACCGTATGTAAATAAGAGGTTAAAAAACACCCATAATAAAAAGTACCCACCTTTAATAAAGGCGGGTAAAATCTGCTTTTATTAAAGCAGCTTATTTCTTTTTATGTCTGTTTTTTCTCAAACGTTTTTTACGTTTGTGGGTAGCCATTTTGTGTCTTTTACGTTTTTTACCGCTGGGCATAATAATAATTTTTAAATGTGATTAGTTCTTTAATTCTTTTATGTCGTCATCAATACGTTGCACAAATGCTGGATCTGGCACCATGTCTTTGCATTTTTGGTAAGCTTCAATAGCTTCCTTCTTCATGCCCAATTGCCTGTAGCTTTCGGCCAGGTAAAATTCTGGTTCAAGCTCAACCTTTTGGGCAAGTAGTGTTTTAAACCTTACAACCGCTTTTTCAAACTGGCCCGATTTCATGGCAAACATTCCTAAATTGAGGTTTGCACTCCAGTTTTTCGGGTCCTTTTTTACTACTTCGAGCAATAAGGCAATACCTTGCATAGGAGCACCGGCGCCATTTACGTACGCCACGCCTAATCCTGTTTTGCCTGCAAGGCTTTCAGGTTGTAACTTTAAGACATTTTGAAAAGCCTCTGCAGCATTGCTAACAAAAGCGGGCTGCAATAAAGTATCCTGTGTTAGTTTGTAAGCATCGTTAAACCGATTACCTGCATTTAACCAATCCTCGGCTTTGTTATCTTTCCGGGCCAGGGCCTGGTAGTAAAATGCTGCCGGTGCGGGTTGGTTATCGTCATCCCACTGTTTTGCCAGTTGCTGTTGCAACTTATCGGCATCAGCGCCCGACGCGTTTTTCAATTGCCCTTCAAGGTCATTTATCTTAGCCGTCAAACCCGCCCCAATTGCGGCTTTTGCCGGTTCTGATACCATATCAACCGTTACTGTGGTAGCCTTACGGTTAGTAAGCACGGTTGTTTTATCGCTTTTGGCCTCTTTGGGTTTTATTAAACCTTTAACAGGTAAACGATACAAATAGCCCACAACAATAACTATTGCTACACCTACGGCTATTTGTTTCTTATACATTACTTAAATTATTTACTGATTTTGTTACCTGTTTTCACTTTTTCAACAAAAGTTTTTGCTGGTTTAAAGCTTGGCACAAAATGCTCTGGAATAATGATGGCAGTATTTTTTGAAATGTTACGTGCTGTCTTTTTCGCCCTTTTCTTTACTACAAAACTACCGAATCCTCTAACGTAAACATTTTCGCCGCCAACCATTGAGCTTTTAACAACTTTAAAAAACGCCTCAACAGTTTCCTGCACGTCTACTTTCTCTATACCTGTCTTAGATGAGATTTCAGTTATAATTTCTGCCTTAGTCATGTCTAATTTTTCTTATTTAATTATATAAATACTTAACTGTTTTGGGGTTGCAAAAGTATCGCTTTAATATTTAACAGCGAAATATTTAACAGTTTTTTTTTGTTCAGCACTTAAAACGTACATTTTCGTTACAAAGTATAGACAATCAAAGGTAAAAGGCGAAAGGATAAAGGTGAAAGGTTTGGTTTTTAGGTTAAAAGATAAAGGCCTTTACGCCGTTATTCTTAAATAACCTTTCACCCTTAACCGCAGTTTCCTTTTACCTTTCGCCTTTTACCTTTAACTCATACCTTTACCCTTAATGAACTTTACTGACGAATTGGAGCAATGGTACCTTATAAACAAGCGCGATCTGCCATGGCGTAATACTACCGATGCTTATACTATATGGTTATCTGAAATTATTTTGCAACAAACCCGGGTTGAACAGGGCTTGCCTTATTTTAACCGCTTTGTTGAAAAGTACCCTACTGTAAGCGATTTCGCGGCGGCGCACGAGGATGAAGTACTTAAATTGTGGCAAGGGCTGGGCTATTACTCCAGGGGGCGCAATATGCTTAAAACTGCACAACTGGTACAGGAGATCTATAATGGCATTTTTCCAAAAAATTATGATGAGCTTATTAAACTAAAGGGTGTTGGCGAGTATACAGCAGCTGCCGTGGCATCATTCTCGGCAAACGAGGCCCGAGCGGTGGTTGATGGTAATGTTTACCGGGTACTGGCACGTTATTTTGGTATTTATGATGCCATCAATTCTACCGGAGGTAAAAAGATATTCCAGGCACTGGCAACAGATTTGCTTAATAAGCAAAACCCTGCATTACATAACCAGGCTATGATGGAATTTGGGGCGATGCTCTGCAAACCTAAAAACCCAACCTGCAGTATTTGCCCGGTACATGTAGGATGCACGGCGTTTTTAAATAACGCAACCACCGCTTTACCTGTTAAATTAAAAACAGTAAAAGTTCGCGAACGTTTTTTTAACTACTTTTTAGTTACCGATGCCAACACTGTTTTAATGAATAAAAGAGGCGATAAGGACATATGGGCCAACATGTACGATTTACCAATGGTAGAAACCGATACATTATTAACCACAAATGAACTTGCAGCACTACCTGATACCGTTAACATTTTTGGCAGCTCGATCAACATTGCAGAAGATACTCCGGTAATAAAACACATCCTTACGCACCAGAGATTGTTTGTGCGTATGATTAAAACCGATAGCATCCCACTTACATTAAAAGAGAGCTGGGTTTACATCCCAGTTGAAAACCTGCCTGACTTGGCGCTTCCGAAGGTTATTTTTATATTAATAAAAAATATTTTTAATTTGTAGAATAATTTTGCGTTATTTTATGCCATGTCTGGAATTAATAAAGTTATCCTTGTTGGCCATTTAGGCAAGGACCCCGAACTACGTAGTTTAGATGGCGGCGTATCAGTAACCAGTTTCCCCTTAGCTACTTCCGAAACCTATAATAAGGATGGCCGCAAGGTTGAGCAAACCGAATGGCATAACATTGTAATGTGGCGCGGCCTTGCAGACATGGCTGTCAAATTTTTACAAAAAGGCAAACTTGTTTACATAGAAGGCAAATTACGCACCCGGTCATTTGAAGACAGAGACGGCATTAAAAAGTACACCACCGAGGTAGTTGCCGAAAACTTTACCATGCTTGGCCGTAAAAGCGACTTTGATACAGACATGTCCAAAACCGCAAAAGCCGGAGAATCTATGAATTTTGTGGGCGATGGCGATCTGCCACCCGTTTATTAATACCGGAACAATTTAATTCAAATATTACTTAATGCTCCTTGTTTAAAACGAGGGGGCATTTTTTTGCGCTTTAATTATTGATGTACGCGCGGCGGCTAAAATATATTTTATTGTTATATTCATCGCATAAAAGCCTTAGTCATAACATCATGAAGTTTTTGAAAAGCATTCTTTTTATCTGCCTTGTGCCAGCCATATCGTTTGCACAAACCACGCCCGATATTAAAGCATTTGATAATTATGTGCAGCAAGCCGTTACCGACTGGCATGTGCCCGGCCTGGCCATAGCTGTTGTAAAAGACGGACAGGTAATTTTTGCCAAAGGCTATGGCGTGCGCGAACTGGGTAAGCCCGATAAAGTTGACGCACAAACCATATTCGGCATTGCATCAACCACCAAAGCAATGACAGCAGCCTGCGCCGCTATGCTGGTAGACGAAGGTAAACTGCACTGGGACGATAAAGTTACCGATTACCTGCCCAACTTTCAGCTATACGATCCTTATGTAACCCGTGAGCTAACTGTTCGCGATTTGTTTTTGCATGATAGCGGCGTAGGTAACACCGATTATTTCTGGAGTATTATGAACATCCCTACGGATGACATCATTCACCGGCTTCGGTTAGTAAAACCCCAATATGGTTTCAGAGCTGGGTTTGTGTATCAGAACATATTTTATATGACAGCCGGTAAGGTTATTGAAAAAGCCAGCGGCATGTCCTGGGAAACCTTTATCCAGAAAAGAATATTTACTCCCCTAAACATGACGCGTACGGTACCTACGTTTAGCAAATCTAAAGGTATGGCCAATCAAACATCGGTACATGTAAAGGTTGATAGCGCCATTATTGTTGCTCAAAAAGACATTACAGATGCCATTGCCCCGGCTGGTGGTGTATGGTCGAGCGTAGAGGATATGGCTAAATGGGTTAACTGCATGCTGGATAGCAGCAAGTATGGCACAAAGCGCTTGCTTAAGCCCGAAAGCTGGGCCATGCTGTTGAAGCCACAAACATTTGTTCCCGAAGATGAATTTTATCCAACGGCCCGTATAACCAAGCCTCATTGGATGACCTACGGAATGGGCTGGTTTCAGCAGGATTATAAAGGGCAAAAAGTAGATTTCCATACCGGCAGCCTTACCGGGCTGATTGCCCTTAGCGGAATGATAGTGGATAAAAAGATAGGCGTATACATACTGGCCAATCTGGACCACGCCGAACTGCGCCATGCCCTGATGTTTAAAGCCTTCGACTATTTCTCGTTAGGGGGCGACAAGGACTGGAACAAAGAATTTCAAGTACTTTACGGCGAGATCCACGCCAAAAGAGATAAAGCCGATAAAGATTACGAGGCAAAAAGAGTGTTGGGCACACATCCAACATTAGATATTAAAGCCTATGCCGGCACCTACACAGATCCGCTTTACGGCTCGGTAGTGATAACCGCCAGCGGCGATAAACTCAGCCTCAACATTAACAATTTTTTAACCGCCGAAGCCACCTGTTGGAACTACGACACCTTTGTTGGCCCATACGCCCGTAAAGAATATGGCAAGGTAGCGGCAACCTTTAATATTGATGAGTTAGGCAAAGTGAGTACAGTTACTGTGGATGGGTTGGCGTTTACTAAGCAGTAGCCCTTCATTCGATAATTTCTATCGAATGAATAAACAAATTTGTTTACATATTTTTGTTTATATTTGTTTATGGATTTATTAATTGAAAAGTATAAAGGCATCCATCCGGGAATTATTCTTGAACGGGAATTGAAGAAGAGAAGCCTCAAAAAAGGCCCTTTTGCCATTCAACTTCACGAGTATCCACAAACACTCAACGAAATTACCAAAGGCAGGCGCAGGCTTACACCCGCACTTGCGCTTAAAATAGACCAGCAACTTCAGCTAACGGAAGGAACTATGCTTGTATTACAGGCGTACCATGATATAAAAAAAGAAAAGGGAAAAATTAATACCGAACACCAACCCGATCTTTCCATAATCCGTAAGATTATTTTTTGGGATACCGATTTTACTAAAATAGATTGGCAAAGGCAATATAAGGCTGTTATTCAACGCGTGTTTGAACGTGGGAATGAAGCCGAGAAAGCAGAAATTATTAGGTATTACGGTAAAGAAAAAATAGAAATAATTACAGGCAAAACTAAAATCACTAACGATCTTCCGCCTGTTTTGCCAAACTTAAACTTAAGGTAACAATGCTTTATTGGAATACAGTAACAGGTTTACTAAAAGAGAGTTTAATAAAACTAATGCAGGCCGAACAATTAAAGAATTTCAGGCTTGTAGGTGGTACGGCGCTAAGCCTGTATCTTGGCCATAGGATGTCTGTAGATATAGATCTTTTTACAGACGCACCTTATGGTTCTGTTGATTTTAATGCCATCGAAACCTTTCTTAAAAATGCATTTCCTTATACAAGCGGCAACTTTGGAGATAATGTAGGGATGCGCAAATCATACCTCGCAGGAACAGATGCAGACCATGTAATTAAATTGGATATTTATTATTCCATGGACTCATTTTTTCAGCAAGAAATTAAAGAAGATGGCATACGCATGGCCTCGGCAGAAGAGATCATAGCTATGAAAGTAGACATTGTACAACGAGGCGGCAGAAAAAAGGATTTTTGGGACCTGCATGAGTTTTTAAAACGATATAACATTAACCAAATGATAAACCTGCACAGGCAGCGTTTTGAATGGACTCATAATGAGCAACTCATTATTGATAATTTCACCAACTTTATTAATGCCGATGATGATTTCGACCCTATTTGTTTAAAGGGTAAAGAATGGGCGTTCATTAAAGATGATATTGAAGAGGCAGTAGCCAACCGCGCCGGTCTAAACAAATAGCCTTAAAATAAAAACACCGGATCATGGCATTATTTAATGCCTCTAATCCGGTGTTCAATCTCAAACCAGTAATCCTATCTGCCGCCCGGAGGGCAATGCTCCTTTAGGTATTTGGTAAATAATGTGTGCAGGTGTAACGACGTTCCCTCGCCCTCAAAAATACCATGCGTACGGTTAGGGTACGACATCAGCTCGAACTGGCGGTTGTATTTTACCAGTACGTTGATCAGTTCTTCGGCGTTTTTGTAGTGTACGTTATCATCCCCCGTACCGTGAATGTACAGCAGGTTGCCACGCAGGTTTTTAGCGTAGGTAATTGGCGATCCTTTGATGAATGCCGCACGGCCTTCGTCATTAACCGGTACGCCCATGTAACGCTCCTGGTAAATATTATCGTACGTTAACTGGTCGCCAACGGCGGCCACGGCAATACCTGTTTTGTAAATCTCGGGGTATTGGAACATCAGGTTTAAGGTTGATGAACCACCACCACTCCAACCATGCACCGCAATACGGGCCGAATCGACAAAAGGCCATTTGATGATCTCTTTAGCGGCCATAGCCTGGTCGCGAATGTTGATGATACCTATATTTTTGTAAATAGCCTTGCGCCATGCGGTACCTTTTGGCGCAGGTGCGCCACGACCTTCAACAGACATGTAGATGTATCCGTCATCGGCCATACTGCCTACATACAAACCATTACGACCGGCACCCCAGGTATCGGTAACCGTTTGGCCAGCTGGTTCGCCATAAACCATAAATACAACCGGGTATTTCTTTGTCGGGTCGAAATTGGTTGGCTTCATCATCCAGCCGTCCATTTCAATACCATCAACAGTTTTCACTTTAAAAAACTCGGGCTTGTTTTTAGCATTTTGGTTAACGGCTATTATTTTGCCACCAATATGCTTATGCTCCGGCAGGCTTACCACCTCACTTGCCGGTGGGGTATAACTGTTGCTGAAGTTGTGCAGCGCCACTTTGCCATTGGGCGAAATATCATAACCATGGGTACCGGGCTCATTGGCAGGCGAAATACGCTCGGCTTTACCACCGGCCAGTTTAATGCGGTACAAATACTTTTGCGTTGCATTATCCGGCGAAGCCATAAAATAAATATAGCCTCCGGCCTCGTCAATAAGACTTACGGTTATTACATCATAATTGCCTTTGGTTATCAGGGTTTCTTTGCCCTCCCTGCTTACACGGTAAATGTGTTTCCAGCCATCTTTTTCACTCACCCATAAAAAATCTTTACCTTTGTTAATCCACTCCCAGCCAATTGGGTCGCCATTGTTCCAACGCTCTTTGCCGTCAATCCACGAATCGCTTTTTTCTTCGCGAATGATGCGGGTTGTTCCGTTTGATATATTGCCTATAAATACCCTACTCTCGGTTTGGGCACGGTTCAATTGCTCCAGAATGATCTCGTTTGAGCTTAAGGTCCACTCCATGCGGGGGATGTAGTGCTGCACATTATCGCCCGGAATATCTATCCATTTGGTAACGGCGGTACTTACATCTACCACGCCAATTTTTGCCGAGCTTGGGTCTTCACCCGCAACAGGATATTCTACCGGCACCACAAAAGGGTAGATAGAATCTGTTGTATTAAGCATATAATAGCTTTTGATCTTTGTAGCGTCAATCTTCCAGTAAGCTATATTACGGCTATCCGGCGACCAGCGAAATCCATCGCGGCAGCCAAATTCTTCTTCGTAGGCCCAATCAAACGTTCCGTTAATAACATGGGTGCTGCCATCGGTAGTTAATTGTTTAACATCGCCACCGGCTAAATCCTCCACATAAATATTGTGCCCGCTTACGTAAGCGGCCTTGGTGCCATCTGGCGATAGTTTGGCAAACATTAAAGATGAAGCCGGCAGGTTTTTACCCAATTGCCATAGCTTTTGAGTACCGACATCAAACACCCAGTAATCGCCGCGAGTATCATAACGCCATACTTTTTGGGTATTGGTGTTTATCAATACTTTTTTGCCGTCCTCAGATATAGTAAACCTTTTTACGGCAATACGAGTTTTGCCTTGGGGCGTAAGCATAGCGCTGTTTATCCAAACTGTTTTTTTGCTGCTGTCGCGGGTATCGTAAACGGTAATTTGGCCATCTGTTATTTTATAGTACTGATAGCCATCGTTTGCCCAATGCGTAGGTGCATGCTGGGCTTTAGCCATATTATGGCTCAAAATGAACAAAACAATCAACAGGAATGACCAGCCTGAACGGTAAAATTTCATATAATTATATTTTGAATAATGAATGTGGCATTGTTACATAAATAAGCAATGCCAACGTAAATTTTGCGTTAAATTAGCACATTAGCCAAGTATAAAACCTGTGTAATGAAAAAAATACTTCTACTTATCGCTCTTTCCCTATCGTTAGTATCTGTTTCTCAGGCACAACACGCCGATAGAAGCAAGTTTATAAAAGACAGCCTAGACCTGTATATAAGCCGCGCCCTTACCAACTGGCGCATCCCGGGAGTAGCGGTTTGTATTGTTAAAGATAATAAGGTAGTATTAATGAAAGGCTACGGCATTAAGGAGCTTGGCCTGCCAAACCTGGTAGATGTTAACACCCTGTTTATGATAGGCAGCAATACCAAAGCCTTTACCGCCACCGCCCTTGCTATGCTGCAAGCCAATGGTAAACTTTCATTAGATGATAAAGTAACCAAATATATTCCCGAGTTTAAGTTGGAGAATAAGCTGGCCGGTGAACAGGCCATTGTACGCGACCTGCTTTGCCACCGCCTGGGCCTGCAAACCTTCCAGGGCGACTTTACTTTTTACAATACCAACCTTACCCGCGAGGATGTAATTCAAAAACTGGGGCAAATTAAAGCCCCCTACCCTTTCCGTACCAAATGGGGTTATACCAACGCGGCATTTTTAACGGCCGGGCAAATTATCCCTAAGGTAACCGGTAAGCCATGGGAAGTATATCTTAAAGAAACCATTTTTGCGCCGCTGGGCATGACAAATACGCTGGCCCTAACCGCCGATATGCCCAAAGCATTAAATCGTACCGTACCCCACACCTTAAATGATGGTCGCTTAACCGCCATACCATATTGCCAGATTGATGGGCTGGCACCCGCCGGGGCTATCAGCTCAACCGTGAGCGATATGAGTAAATGGGTACTGGCTTTACTTAACGACGGCAAGGTTGGCAACCGGCAGGTGATACCGGCAGCAGCAATACAGGCAACCAGGCAGCCGCAGGATATTGTGGGCAGCGTCCACCATTTAAACGGCGAAAATAATTTTGAACTTTACGGCCTCGGCTGGTTTATACAGGATTACTCGGGCCACAGGCTGGTAATGCACGATGGTGGGGTAAACGGCTATCTATCATCGGTAACCTTATCGCAGCAGGATAACCTGGGTATTGTTATACTTACCAATACCGATCAAAATGAGTTTTTTGAAGCCCTGCGCTGGGAAATACTGGATGCCTATTTTGGCCAGGGATACCGCAATTACAGCGATACTTATTTAGCCAATTTTAGGGCCCAGGCAACTGCCGATCAGGCAACCGATAAAAAACTGCGCGACTCGGTATTATTAAACCCGCGCCCTGCCCTGCCCGTTGATGGCTATATGGGTAAATACACCAACAGCCTGTATGGCACAGTAACTGTAACCCAGGGCGAAAACAATGATCTGGAAATGCGCTTTGAGCATCACCCTAAAATGTTTGCCAAACTGCAGCCATTAGGTGGAAACCGCTTTTACGTTACATTTTCAGATCCAACGTTTGGTAAAGCTATATTTCCGTTTTCAGTTCAAAACGGAAAAGTTACGGGCGTAAGGGTTAAGGTAGCCGATTTTGTGGAGCGTAATCCGTATGATTTTAAGAAGGAGTGAAGCCCCTCCTAAATCCTCCCCGGTAGGGAGGACTTTAAAAAACAGTAAAGTCTAAGTCTCCCCTGCCGGGGAGATTTAGAGGGGGCTTTGGGGCTTAGAACTTCAAATTTGTTTTAAGCCAGCTTTGTATATCTTCCTGGGTATTTATCTCCGGAGGGAGTTTATCATGAATCAGTTTTTCCATTTTATTACCCGTATTGGCAAAACGATAATCCCATAATATCATCAGCTTGTTTATCAGGTAAACCATTTCATTGCCCTCATCCTTTGTAAACGGTGTTGCATCCGGTTTACCGGCTACCCGTGGATCGTTTTGAGTATACGCGGTCCATTTGTAATCGGTATAGTGTAAGTTTCTTCTTGAAAAAAGGATCATGGGATTGAGGAATTTCTTTAAAGGTACGGATAATTAGCCCGGTATTTTGTTAATACCATTTTAAATGGGATTATTGGCCTGTAGGATGTTATGGAATGCGTTTATTATATTTGCAATATAATGCAGCTTTCAGCCACTGATATACAGCACTTAAAGGATTACTTTTCCGGCCAACCGGTAATAAAGGCTTATCTATTTGGCTCGTATTCTCGCGATGATGCAACCGCCGAAAGTGACGTTGACATTTTAGTAGATCTGGATTATTCAAAGCACATTGGCCTGGGCTTTGTGACTATGCAATCTGACATCCAGGAAAGGCTTCACAAAAAAGTAGATCTTATATCTTCAAGGGCTATTTCAAAACATCTTTCCCCTTTCATTGAAAAAGATAAGATACTGATATATGAAAGGTAAAACGGGGGATCTCCAAAGACTGCTTCACATTGTAGATGCTATTAACGAGATTAATAACTATACCTTAAACACAGATATTCAAGTATTTTTAGCTAATTCAATGATGCGATTCGCGTGCATAAAGCAAATTGAAATAATTGGAGAGGCTGCAAATTATATTACTCCCGAAACTAAGGCTTTGTTTACCAGCATAGAGTGGAAGCAAATCATAGGAATGAGACACATACTTGTTCATGAATATTTTGGTGTAGATTTTGACCTTATTTGGCAAGTAATTATCAATGACCTTCCATTACTAAAGCAGAAAGTTTTACTCGTTCTCTCCTCCCCCCTGTAATAATATTGATATAATACAATTGCCCGATTAGTTGTATTTTGAGCCCTGATAATCAGATTACATGAAAAGATCATTTTTACTCGCATTTGCTACCTTGCTTGCGTCTGTTGCTGTAGCGCAGCAAGATGCACCCAAAGCTATTTATTATGCCATATCGTTCCCAAACGCGGCGCACCACGAAGCCCAGATTACCATAACTATTCCGCAGGCACCAACCGGGCCATTGGTGGTACGCATGAGCCGTTCATCAGCCGGGCGCTATGCCACGCACGAGTTTGGTAAAAATATTTACAATGTAACTGCAACCGATGTAAACGACAAACCGCTTGAACTTAAACAGGTAGAAGGCGATGTGTTTTCAATAGCCGAACATCCGGCTGCTGTAAAAATAAGCTACACCCTTTTTGGCAACTGGACAGATGGCACCTATACCAGCATCGATCCCAGCCACGCCCACCTTAATATGCCGGCCACCTTTATGTGGGTAGTTGGCCAGGATAACCGGCCGCTAACCTTTGAGTTTAACGACCTTGATAAATACGGATGGCACATTGCCACCCAGCTGAAACACCTGGGCGCAAATGTTTACACCGCCCCAAACCTGCAATACATGATGGATTCGCCTACCGAATTATCAGATCATAAAGTAAGCAGCTGGGATGTAGTAAACACCGACAATAAGAAAGAAAAAATAAACCTTACCGTTCACTCTGACGACAACCAGCAGGTGATAGATAATTTTGGCAAAATGGTTGCCCGTATGGTACTGGAAGAAAAAGCCGTTTTTGGCGAACTGCCTGCTTATGATTATGGCGAGTATACCTTTATAAGCGATATATACCCAACTACATCTGGCGATGGCATGGAGCACCGCAACTCTACTTGTATCACCATCCCCGCCCCTAAGGTAGAGGGTTTGGAGAAACGACTTTTAGGCGTTTACGCGCATGAGTACTTCCACAGCTGGAATGTAAAACGCATCCGTCCAAAATCATTGGAGCCGTTTAATTTTGAGCATGCCAACATGAGCAGCGAGCTTTGGTTTGCAGAAGGCTTTACCCAATATTACGGCGAGTTGCTATTGGTGCGATCAGGCTTTGTTGACCTCGACGACTATACCGGCACTATAGCAGGCCTGGTTAACCAGGTATTAAACACACCTGCTGCTGCAAAATATCCGGCCACGCAAATGAGCCGTTACTCGGTATTTGCCGATGCGGGTGTATCTATCGACCCCAATAACAACGCCAACGACTTTACCAGCTACTACACTTACGGTGGCGCTATTGCCCTTGCGCTTGATTTACGCCTGCGCAGCGATTTTAACCTCACCCTTGACGATTATATGCACCAGGTTTGGATAAACCGGGGCAAGGTAATGAAACCCTATACCGTACCAGATTTGCAAAGCGACCTGGGCAAAGTAACCAACAACCCTAAATTTGCGGCCGAGTTTTTCAAAAAGTATATCAACGGTATCGACAAAAATAACTACCAGGAACTACTGGCAAAAGCAGGTCTGGAATTGCGCAAAGCAGCACCGGGCAAAGGCTGGGCGGGCTCATTGGCAACAACCGCCGGGCGCGGTCGGGCGGGGCAGCCGCGTGCGGCCAATGCCGAGGGCTTGCCTATTTTATCGAGCACCATTATTGGCAGCCCGGTTTATAAGGCAGGACTCGACGCGGGTGATATTATTTTAAAAGTTAATGGTACCGATATTAAGGATCAAAAAGGTTTTGACGACCAACTAACCGACAAAAAACCGGGCGATAAACTTACCGTAAGCTATAAAAACCGAACCGGCAACCACGAAACAAGCATTGTGTTAGAAGAAAGTCCGTTTTATGAAGTGGTAACTTTCGAAAAAGCGGGCAAGCAGCTTAGCAAAGAGCAGGAAGCTTTCCGTAACAATTGGTTACAATCTAAAGTAAAATAGGTTTATGAAGAAGATATTTATAGTAATTACAGCCTTATTAAGCGTTACAGCGTGCGCTTTTGCCCAAAATGTAGATAAGCTTATTAAACAAAAAAATGTAGAACGTATTATTAAAACGCTCTCGGCAGATGATATGCAGGGCCGGGCCACTTTTACGCCCGGGATTGAGAAAGCCGCCAGGTTTATAGAAAGCGAATACAAAAAAATAGGCCTGGTGCCTTTAACAGGCAATGCAAGCTTTCGCCAGAATTTTACCATGGTGCGCACCACAACCGGTAAGCTAACGGTAAGCATTAATGGCAAAAACTTACCGGCCGATAGCATTTTCGCATCGGGCAGTGAAGCATTTAACTGGAAAACCGACCCCGACGTACAGGTTGTACAAATAACTGCCGATGAAAATTTCAGGCAGGAATACGGTAAAGCAACACGCAGCGGCAAAAAAACACTGCTGCTCATCGACCCTAAGTTTAATGACTCCTTTACCCGCATACGCGATTCGAAGCTAAAAGGCAGTGTGGCTTTTAAAGGCAAAACATTGCAGCCCATTACCATTGTATTGGGCAAATTTGATCAGGTAACATCGTTTGAAGTAAGCTACGAAAATAAGGTAGAAGAACCGCCGCTGTTCAATATTGCAGGTATGATACCGGGTAAAACCAAACCCGATGAGTATGTGATCTTCGGCGGGCATTACGATCACCTGGGAATATTAAAACCAATGGAAGGCGATAGTATTGCCAACGGCGCCGACGATGATGCATCGGGCACCACAGCGGTTATTTCGCTGGCTAAGTATTATAAAAAGCTACATAACAACGCCCGCACCATTATTTTTGTGGCATTTTGTGCCGAAGAAATTGGCGAGTTTGGCTCACAGTATTTTGCTACCCAAGTGCAGCCATATAAGATAGTTGCCATGTTCAATATAGAAATGATTGGCAAGGCCTCAAAATTTGGCACCAATTCGGCCTTTATTACCGGGTACGAGAGGTCTGATTTTGGCAAGATCCTGCAAAAAAACCTGGAAGGAACAAGCTTTAAGTTTTACCCCGATCCATATCCCCAACAGGACTTGTTTTACCGCAGCGATAACGCATCATTGGCCAGGGTGGGCGTTCCGGCGCATACCATATCAACAGACCAGATAGATATTGATAAGTATTATCATACCGTAAAAGACGAACTGAGCACCCTTGATGTAAACAACATCACCCTAACTATAAGAGCCATAGCATTAAGTTCGCGCAGTATTGTTGCCGGTGTGGATACACCTACAAGGGTAGCTAAGCTGGAGAGGTAATTAAAATAAGTTGAGCATAACGTATTTAAAAAGAAGCCTTGTCATCCTATGTTTGTGGGAGATTGTGAAAAGAGATAAATAAGGAATAATTTTAAATCAGAAGAAAAGGGTAAAGAGAAAGATCATGGTCTGT
>NZ_JACHCR010000003.1:384377-409825 GCF_014205845.1 Mucilaginibacter cryoferens | reverse complement strand
GGGATTGCTTCGTCGTACCTCCTCGCAAGGACGGTCTTTTTTAAGATGTCATTACTGTTTTTTCTGGGTTACCCCCGGTTGTCACTCGCAATGACAATGTGGGTTCTGTATTGAGAGAAAAAATATAATGTCATTGCAAGCGCTAACTCTGCATATTCGCTTTGCATTGGCTACGAGATTGCCGCGCTATCGCTCGCAATGACAAATGAGGTAATTGGTATTCCCCTTTTAGGGGGCTTGGGGGGCCTAATCAATCCACTCAAACTTGGTATAAGGCACCAATACCTCTGGTATTTTAATCCCCTTTTCAGTTTGGTTATTTTCTAACAGGGTTGCTACTATACGTGGCAATGCCAGGGCGCTGCCGTTAAGCGTGTGTGCCAATTGCGTTTTGCCCTCGGCATTGCGGAATCGTAATTTTAGCCTGTTGCTTTGGAAAGTTTCGAAGTTTGATACGGATGATACTTCCAGCCAGCGTTGCTGTGCAGCGCTCCAGGTTTCCATATCGTAAGTTAGGGCCGAGCCAAAACCCATGTCGCCACCGCAAAGGCGTAACACACGGTATGGTAAACCAAGGTTTTTCAATAGTCCCTGTACATGGGCGCTCATTTGTTCCAGGGTTTCGTAAGAGTTATCGGGGTGTACAACCTGTACTATCTCTACCTTATCAAATTGGTGCAGGCGGTTTAGGCCACGCACGTGGGCACCGTATGAGCCAGCTTCCCTGCGGAAACATGGTGTATGCCCGCAGTTTTTAACCGGCAACTCATCTGCCTTTAATATTACATCCCTAAACATATTGGTAATAGGCACCTCGGCGGTTGGGATAAGGTACAAATTATCTATCCCAACAAAATACATCTGGCCTTCTTTATCCGGCAGTTGTGATGTGCCAAAGCCCGAAGCCTCATTTACCATTAATGGTACGCTTACTTCGCTGTAGCCCGCTTTTTCGGCTTCATCAATAAAATAATTGATGAGCGCGCGTTGTAGCTTGGCCCCTTTATTTTTGTATACCGGGAAACCTGCCCCGGTTATTTTAACACCCAGTTCAAAATCAATCAGGTTATATTTTGCGGCCAGTTCCCAGTGTGGCAGTGCATTGGCTGGTAATTCGGGCTTTGCGCCGTTCTCTAAAACAACTTCGTTTTCGTCTGGTGTTAGGCCCTTAGGTACCGAGCTGTGTGGCAGGTTGGGCAATAAAACCAATTTTTGGTAAAGCTCTTCTTCTGTTAATGCAAGCAGATCGCCAAATTTTTTGATGTCTTCTTTCCATGCGCCGGTTTTGGCTTTTATCTCTTCGGCCTCGGCTTTTTTGCCCCCGCGCATCAGTTCGCCAATTTGCTTGGCAGCTGCGTTGGCCTCGGCCGATACGTTATCCATACTGGTTTGGGTAGAGCGACGTTTGTCATCTAACCCTATTATCTCATCAACCAGTTCGGGCTGTTTAAAATTTTTTACAGCCAAACGTTCTAAAACCTGTTCCCTGTTATCGCGGATATAACTAACTTGCAGCATTATTTTATTTTTTAAGCAAAGATATAATTAGTTCATAGTTTATGGTTCATTGTTCATCGCTGTTTTGTGAAATTTGAACGATGGATCTCCTACCATGAACCATCATCTATGAACCATGAACGAAACCGGCAAATTATATTTAGTTCCAACACCAATTGGTAATTTAGAGGATATCACGCTTCGGGCGCTTCGTATTTTGAAAGAGGTAGACTTGATTTTGGCCGAAGATACCCGTACCTCGGCCCCGTTATTAAAACATTTCGATATCCACCAAAAGGTTTTTGCGCATCACCAGCACAATGAGCACCAATCATCTAACGAGATCATTAAGTTTTTGCTGCAGGGCAAAAATATAGCGCTGATATCTGATGCCGGCACCCCAGCCATATCCGATCCGGGTTTTTTCCTGGTGCGCGAAGCTTTAAAATTTAACATCGCGGTAGAGTGCCTGCCTGGCGCTACGGCATTTGTGCCCGCCCTGGTAAACTCTGGTTTCCCTACAGATAAGTTTTGTTTTGAAGGATTTTTACCGCTGAAGAAAGGCAGGCAAACCCGTTATAAGTTTTTGGCCACCGAAGAACGTACCATTATACTATACGAATCGCCGCACCGTTTATTGAAAACACTGGACGAAATGGCAACTTACTTTGGGGCCGACAGGCAAATTTCTGTATCGCGCGAGCTCACCAAAATGTTTGAGGAAACCGTGCGGGGTACCGTTACTGAAATAAAATTGTATTTTGAAACGCACCCGCTTAAAGGCGAGTTTGTGATGTGCGTTGCCGGGGCCGAAGCCAAACCATCAAAAGATAAATACGCCAAAGACGACGATAACGAAGAATAAATGCCATGGAGGTTTATTTAAATAGCACCATTACACAGTTTACCTATTACAAAAAACTGGGCGAAAAAACATTTGCCCAACTCAATGATGCCGACTTATTTTGGCGGTTTAATGAAGAGAGCAACAGTATAGCCATTATTGTAAAACACATGGCAGGCAATATGCTTTCCCGATGGACCGACTTTTTAAATACCGATGGAGAAAAGGAATGGCGCAACCGCGATATAGAGTTTGAGGATGCCGTTAACACCCGCGAAGAGATCATGAACGCCTGGAACCAGGGTTGGGAATGCCTGTTTGGCGCGTTAAATGCTATAACGCCAGATGATTGGCAAAAAACTATCTATATCCGCAACGAACCGCACCGTGTTGAGGATGCGATTAACCGACAGCTTGCCCATTATCCCTACCATGTAGGGCAAATAGTTTTTATTGGTAAAATGATAGCCGGCTCAAAATGGCAATCGCTCTCGATCCCTAAAGGTAATTCGCAACAATATAATGCCGATAAGTTTTTAAACCCTGGCGGCACTTTCAAATAGTTACATCAAGCATTTAATGAAAAAAAACCTTCCTTTAGCCATACTTTCAGGTTTGTTGTTGTGGATAGCATGGCCGCCAACGCCTTATACTACTTTTTTACTGTTTATTGCTTTTGTGCCTATGTTACTGGCGATGGAGAACATTATTCAATCTACATCGGCTAAAAAAGGGAAACTGATTTTCAATACAACCTTCATTGGCTTTTTTGTATGGAATGTTGGTTCTGTTTACTGGGTTTATAATGCCCTGAAACAAGTTGGCGACCTGGTAGCTATCCCAATTACGCTTATCCCATATTCTTTAGGGCCGTTATTAATGGCTACTGCGTGCTGGCTTTATTATCGCCTGCGCTTGTTAACCGGTCGTGGCTGGGGCCTTGCCGGGCTTGTTTGCCTGTGGATAGGCTACGAATACCTGCACCAAAGCTGGGATCTTAATTTTCCGTGGATGACCCTGGGCAATGGCTTCGCAGTTACACACCAATGGATTCAGTGGTACGAGTATACCGGCGTTTATGGTGGTACCATTTGGGTTTGGGTGGTAAATATTCTGGTGTTTTTGATCTATGCAGGCATGCGCGAGGCGCAAGCTAAACCGGTTAGACTTAAACTGATCAGCGCATTGGTGCTTACGGTGCTGTTGCCCATCTGCTTTTCGTTGTATACTTATTACAACTATAGCGAAGAGAAAAATCCATCCAACGTTGTTGCAGTACAGCCCAACATAGACCCTTATGATAAGGAGGGGAATATACCCGCTGCTTTACAGATTGATGTGATGATCCACCTGTCGCGGGATATAGCGCAGCCCAATACTGAGTTTTTTTTATGGCCCGAGACCGCTATACCGGAGTATATGGATGAAGACAAGATTCAACAAAACCCATACTACAAACAAGCCCATTACTTTTTACGCAATTACAAAAACGGCAACCTGCTTACGGGTGGCGAAACCTATAAATATTACAACACCCGCAAAACGCCAACAGCAAGCCCAACCCAACAACCCGGGGTATTTGCCGATAGTTTTAGTTCGGCAATTAATATCGAAAACGATGGCGACCCGCAATTTTATCATAAATCGCGGTTGGTGCCGGGGGCCGAGTCATTGCCATTTGGCAATGCGTTATCGTTTTTAAAGCCAGTATTTGAACACCTGGGTGGTGCAACGGGGGCTTATGGCAGCCAGGCGGATGCCGGCGTTTTTTACTCACAAAGCGGTATCGGGGTAGATCCGGTGATCTGTTACGAATCTATTTGGGGTGGCTATGTGGCCCGGTCGGTAAAAAAAGGAGCGCAGTTTATCGCCATTATTACCAATGATGGCTGGTGGGAAAATACATCGGGTAAAGATCAGCACCTGGATTATGCCAAGCTACGCGCCATTGAAACCCGCAGGTGGGTAGCCCAGTCGGCAAACACAGGCATCTCCGCATTCATCAATCAACGCGGTGATATTGTACAGCAAACCAAATGGTGGACAAAAACAGCCATTAAACAAGATATCAACCTTAACTCCGAACTTACGTTTTACGTAATGCATGGCGACTATTTACCGGTGGCAGGAAGTGCCATAGCCATATTGCTGATATTATTTATTGGCGTTGCACCAATGTTTAGGAAGAAGGTGGTAGTTACCGCATAGGGCAGTAATGCTGCTCTTCCCGTTGTTTGGGTCCCCACAAACAACTATTCCGATTTCTATATAGGCGAAGACTTTCTCCCGTTGTTTGTGTCCTCACAAACAACGGGAGAAAAAACTACCCATTTTTGTCATTCTGAACGTAGTGAAGAATCTATTCTCCAGCATGTATATTTGCCCTGTATAGTCTGCGAATAGATGCTTCGTACCTCAGCATGACAAACTTTTTAGGATTGTCATGCTCCCTTTAGTGTTTCGCGAAAATTTATCACTCGCGATGATATCCTGGATTAAAATTAGTCGCTAACTTAAGTCTTCGTTCCGCTTTACAATAAACGCCATCAGATCATGAATTGGCTGTTTAATTACTTTGCCGGTTTTTACACCATGTTGGTGACAAAGGGCAGTAAGCTCTTCGCCGAAAAAGTAGGCGATAGAGCCCACAAAATGGCATTTGTATTTATGATACTCTGGGTACGATTTTATGTTGGTTTGGATAAACTCCAGCAAGCCTCGCTCTAACAGCTCCTGCCCGTAGGGTGTACTTTTAATCTCGCTCACAAATTTAGAGAAGCTTGCCAGGTAGGTATTGCCGTTTGGCTTCTGATATACGTTTTTAATAACGATATCTTTATTTAAATGATAGGTATTCTCAAATCGGTCGTTTATATCAACAGGCATGCGGCCATATAAAAAATCAGTAATGAGGGTTTTGCCAAACCAGGTGCCCGAGCCTTCGTCGCCCAAAACATAGCCCAAACCATGCTGGCCTTCAAAAATTTCGTCGCCATCAAAAAAAGATATGTTTGAGCCGGTGCCCATTACGCAGCAGATGCCTTTCTCCTGGCCGCAGGTGGCGTAGGCGCAACCCAACAGGTCGCTATCTACACATATATAGGCTTTGGGAAAATACAGGCTTATGGCGTTGGATACTATCTCGTGCCTGTCGGGACTGGAGCAGCCCGCCCCAAAAAAATAGATCTCTTCTACCGCTTCGGCATAGGCCAGCATTGCAGGGGCCTGATCATGAATGATCTTGGCAATTTCTTTTTCGTTTAAAAAATATGGGTTTAAACCCGAGGTTTTGAACGATACCGGTTCTTGTTGAGGAATATGAAGTAACCAGTCTGTTTTGGATGATCCGCTATCAGCTACTAATATCATGCAATAAGTTCTTCAAGAGCCTTGGTGGTTAAAGGCTTATGGATAAACTGAGTAATATATTTATTACTTGCCGATTGTTTCATATCAACCGGATCAAGCGATGAGGAAAGCATAAATATTTTGATGTCTTTTTTGTTAATATCCAGGAGGTCATACTCCTTCAAAAATTCAAACCCGCTCATTGTTGGCATCCGGATATCCAGAAAAATAACGTCGGGTTTAACTGTGCCAAGCCGCAATGAGTCAATAGCCTCTACGGGCGACTGGCGTACAACAATAGTTTCGGCAAAATTACTGGCCTCCAAAACCTTACGCGTAACAAAGTTGTCGATGTAGTTATCATCAATCAACAGACAAGTTTTGTAGGGGTTGGACATGCTTTTCAAATATATGTGTTTTTATATTCAAAATAAAATAATGCCCCCTTATTGGATGCTTATGCTGTTGGTGATCTGTTTTAGCGTAATTTCGGCTTGTTTTGATTGATATTGAGCCGCGAAAAACTTCGATTGTGCATCAAGATAGTTGCGCTGCGCCTCCCGTATTTCAAGCGGAGTGATATTGCCCAGTTTGTATTTTTCCAGGGAGATATCGAGGTTTTTCTTGGCTATAATCACGTTAGCCTGGCCTAACGTTATCAGATCGAGCCCCGATAGGTAGGAGGCAAACAGGCTGTTAACCTGTGCATCTATATTTAGCTGAATTTGTTTCGCGTTAATGTTGGCGTTGTCTATCTGAATTTTGGCATTGCGTTCGCGGCGGGTTTGGTTAAAGCCGTTAAAAATATTAATTGTTGCAGTTAGCCCATAATTTAAACCATGCTGGTTTTGTGCAAGTGTAAAACCAGCCGGGGTTTTATTATCGCTAAATGTATAGCCAGAACTTACAGCCACCTGTGGGTAACGGGTAGCCTGCACCTGTTTAAGGTTGATCTCGGCCAGGCGGCGGTTTATCTGGGTTGATAATATGGCCGGGTTTTGCGATTGAGCGCTGGTTAAAACAGTGCCCAGTAAAAGCTTATCATCAACGACAATAGTATCGGCTACCGAAAAATCGGTTTGCAGATCGCGCACCAGTATCTGGTTTAGCTGAATTTTGGTGGTTTTAAACAGTTGATATTGTGTAACCAGGTTGGCGGTATCGGTATTTAAATTTACCTGGGCGTTTAAAACATCCAGTTTGGATGCCCGGCCCACATGAAATTTATCGTTGGCGTAACCCAGCTGCGTATGCGAAATAGCGATGGCTCCTTTCAGTGCTTTTATTTGTTCGTTTTGGCTTATCAGATCGTAATAAACACCAATTACACTGGCCACCGTATTTTGTATGGTATCCTGTAGGCGTAAAGTGCCTAATTTATCTTGTTGCTGTAAGGCATCGTAATTGGCAAACATGGCAAAACCGTCAAAAATAGTCCAGTTAAGGGCTACGCCATAGTTAATGCCCGAGTTTGGGGCGTTGTGAATGTTATTTATGGAGCCGTCGCTGCGGGTTTGTTTGGTGGTTAATCTGCTATTGGTTGATGCAAAATTACCATTAAGCTGCGGCAAAATACCTGCATTGCCCAGGGTTACGTTATTGCCCGATATTGTTTTATTGTTTTGCGACAGCTTAATGTTATAGTTGTTTTTTAAAGCTATTTCTACCGCATCTTTCAGGGTAAGCATTGGCGCATCCTGTGCCCGCGCCTGCAACCTCAGAAAGGTACAGCAAAAAAACAGGAAAGCTATTTTTTTAATGATCATATCACTTAAAGGTTTTCAATCAATTTCTGTGTGTGTGCTTCTGGTATGGTTTCTTCCCCTGGTTCATCATTTGGGTCGCGGCGGGTTTTTGATGCCAGCATCATATACATTGCCGGGATAACGTATAGGGTTAAACCCAGGGAGAACAACATGCCACCCATAATTACAATACCGAGTGATGTACGGCTTTTTGCGCCGGCACCCAAAGCAAACGCAATTGGTACCGAACCTAATACAACAGCCAAACTGGTCATTAAAATCGGTCGTAAGCGGGAGGTGGCCGCTTCAATAACAGCCTCGTATTTGGCTATGCCGTGTTCCATGCGCTGGTTGGCAAACTCCACAATTAAGATCCCGTTTTTGGTAACCAGCCCTACTAACGTAATGATCCCGATCTGGCTAAATATGTTGAACGTTTGGTTAAACAGCCATAAGCAAAGCATTGCACCGGCAATAGCCAACGGTATGGTAAGCATTACAATAACCGGGTCTATCATGCTTTCAAACTGGGCGGCAAGCACCAGGTATATGAGCAGTAAGGCAAAGCCAAAGGCGAAGAATATGTTGGATGAGCCTTCTGCAAAGTCCCTTGACGGGCCTGTAAGTGCGGTACTGAAGGTATCATCTAACAGGCTTTTGGAAATCCTGTCCATTTCGGCAATACCATCGCCCACGGTTTTGCCGGGAGCCAGGCCAGCCTGTATGGTGGCCGATTTATAACGGTTAAAGTGATAAATAGCCGGAGGGGTAGCGCTTTCGGTGGTTTTTACTACGTTATCCAATTGTACCAAAGTGCCTTTGGTGCTACGTACATATACCGATTTCAAATCAAGCGGCTGATCGCGGTTGGCTCTATCCACCTGGGCAATTACCTGGTATTGCTTACCGTTAATAAGGAAATAATCTAAACGGCCGGCGCTATAATACAGCTGTAGCGTTTGGGCTATATCATCAACAGAAACCCCAAGGTCTCGGGCCCGGTCTCGGTCGGTAACCACATCCAGCTCGGGCTTGGTAAATTTAAGGTTTACATCTGTTCCCTGGAAAACGGGGCTTTTAGATACTTCCGAGAAAAACTCGGGCAATACCTTTCTTATTTTTTCAAAATCCTGGTTCTGGATCACATACTGTACCGGCAATGAGGTTTTGGAGCCACTACCGCCACCGCTTATAGTTTGTTCCTGCACTACAATGGCACGGGCATCGGGCATGTGGCTTAATTTCTTGTTCATCCAGTCGGCAATTTGCTGTTGGGTACGGGTGCGTTCGTCAGGGGCAACCAAACCTATACGCCCAAAACCCGAGTTGGCCGAACCACCACCGCCACCGCCGGGCGATACAATTTCGAGGTTGACGTTTTGCTCCGGGATAGAATCTTCTACCAGGTTTGATACCTTGTCCATGTATTTGGTCATAAACTCGTAGGTGGCTCCTTCAGATCCGGTTACGCTGTAACGCAACAGGCTACGGTCATCAAGCGGGGCAAGCTCTTGCGGTACTACTTTAAACAGCACCACAACTATAATTAATGAAACGCCCAGGATAACAAACGATACCCATTTATGCTTCATAAATTTACCAAGCGTTTCTGTATAGCCGTTGGTCATGTTCACAAAAAATGGCTCGGTGCGTTCGTAAAATTTCGATTTTTTGTTGTTCTTCCTGATCAGTTTTACGTTTAGCATCGGTGTTAACGACAAGGATACGAAAGCCGAGATCAATACCGCACCGGCGACGACGACCGCAAACTCGCGGAACAACCGACCAGTAAACCCCTGTAAAAACACGATAGGTAAAAACACCGCCGCCAAAGTTACCGAGGTAGATACCACGGCGAAGAAGATCTCTGCCGAGCCTTCAAAAGCGGCCTTACGGATAGCCATGCCTGCTTCTACTTTTTTGTAGATGTTTTCTGTTACCACTATACCATCATCAACCACCAGCCCGGTTGCCAATACTATACCCAGCAGGGTTAATATATTGATGGAGAACCCGAAGATATACATGATAAAGAATGCTCCGATCAACGATACAGGGATATCTATCAGCGGGCGGAAAGCAATAAGCCAATCCCTGAAGAAGAGGTAAATAATAATTACCACCAGTACAAATGATACAATGAGGGTTTCCTGCACCTCGCTGATAGATTGGGTAATAAACTTGGTATTATCCAATGCCACTTTCACCTTAATATCTGGTGGCAGATCTTTTTCTATTTGCTTTAACCTTGCATAAAAATCTTTGGCTATCTGCACATAATTAGCACCCGGTTGCGGTACTAATGCTAAAGCCACCATGGGTACGCCCGACTCTTTAAAGATTGTTTCCTCGTTGGCCGAGCCTAATACCGCATAGCCAATATCACTCAGGTGGATAACCCGGTTGCTATCGGCACGGATAATAAGGTTGTTAAAGTCTTTTTCGGTGGTTAGTTTACCAAGCGCTCTAATGGTTACTTCGGTATTGTTTCCCTCAATTTTACCTGCGGGAAGCTCAACATTTTCTTTTGATAACGCCGCACCAATATCCGTAGCGGTTAAGCCAAGGGCCGATAGTTTTTTAGGGTCAATCCATAAGCGCATGGCATACTGGCGCTGGCCCTGTATGTTAATGGTGCTTACACCCGGGATGGTTTGCAAGCCCTCCTGCAAAACGTTTTCGGCGTAATCATCCAGTTGGGTAATGTTGCGGGTATCGCTGCTTACGGTAAGGGTTATAATGTTATCAGCACTGGCATCGGCCTTGGTTACAACTGGCGGCGCGTTAATATCCTGGGGTAGCTGGCGTTGGGCCTGGCCCACCTTGTCGCGCACATCGTTAGCGGCGGTTTCCAGGTCGGCGTCCAGGTCAAATTCTACGGTGATATTGCTCTGGCCCACCGAACTGGTAGACGAGATGTTGCGGATACCCGGTACGCCGTTGATGGATTTCTCCAGCGGCTCGGTTATTTGTGATTCAATTACATCGGCATTGGCACCAGAGTAGCTGGTAGATACCGAAATGATAGGCGGGTCTACAGAGGGAAAATCACGTACGCCTAAAAATTTGTAGCCAATGATACCAAAAACAACAATAACTACCGACATTACTGTTGCCAACACCGGCCTTTTTATACTGACTGAGGATAAACTCATAATTGCTTACTTAATTACTTTACCAATTTTTAAAGGAACTTTTGGCCGCATTTGTATCAGGCCCGATATTACCACGCTGTCGCCGGGTTTTAAGCCATCGATGATCTGTATTTTGGTATCGGTACGCATATCTGTTTTTACCGCTTTGGTAATCGCTGTTCCATTGTGATAGATGTATACAAGACTGCTTTTTAAATCGGGGATAACCGCCTGGGTTGGCACCAAAATAGTTTTGGGTATTTCATCAAGTGTTAAATTAATTTTGGCAAAGCTGCCGGCCGTTAACAAGCCTTTGGGATTTGGTGCTTTTGCCCGCACGGTAATGGTACGCGAGCTTACATCAATAGATGGCTCTATGGCGTATACGGTTCCTGTAAAATTTTCTCTTGAGCTTTCTGTATTGAACCGTATTTTGCTGCCTGCGCCAAGTATGCTAAGATATCTTTCCGGAACCGAGAAGGTGATTTTTGCAGGATCGATATTAACCAGTTGTGCAATGGGCGATGCCGGCGATAAGTAACTGCCCGGGCTCACATTACGTAAACCGATGGTGCCTGAAAACGGCGCACGTATCTCGGTTCGGGTTATCTGGGCTTTAATCACATCGGCGGCGGCTTTTAACGAGTTTAATGAGGTTAAAGAAGTATCGTACTCCTCCTGGCTAATGGCCTCTTTTTGCAACAATACTTTGTTGCGGTACTCCACTTGTTTGGCCAAAGTTACCTGGTATTGGTTTTGGGCCAATGAGGCCTCCAGGTCCTGGTTGTAAACCTTAACCAACAACTGGCCTTTTTGCACTTTGCTGCCCTCGGTAAAGTAAATGCCGGTAATATTGCCGGCGGTTTGGCTTACCAGGTTTACTTTTTCGTTAGCATCAATACTGCCGGTTACATCAATATCATTGGCTACGGCAGTATCCTTCACTATCATAATATTAACCGTTACCGGACCGTTTTTCTTTTTGCCGCTTTTGCCGCCGGCGTTTGCAGCAGCGGTTTCTTTAGCGTTCTTGCTAAAAAACTTGTTGTAAACTAAATAGGCAACCAGTAGGGCCAGCGCCGTGTAAATGATATATTTTGTTTTCATATTTAATCAACAATCATTTTGTGATCTTTAAATTAGCTTGGGTTGTATAGGGTTTTATGTTTTTTTGCATACGCTGCAACACGCTTTCAAATATTTTCATCTCATGTGCCGATATGCCTTTGGATATATCGGTATTGATGTTTTCAAAAGCCGCCGCAATTTGTGGCACCGCAAGTTTGGCTTTATCGGTAACCCGCAGTAAATGTTCGCGCCTGTCGTTGGGGTTGCATTCGCGGTAAACAAAGCCTTTTGCGGTAAGGGTATTGAGAATGCTCACCATGGCCGATTTATCTTTATCCAGTATTTGGGCCAGGGCATTTTGGGTAAGCAACCCATCGTGGTGGTATATAAGCGATAAAATAAAATGATACCGGGTAACATCCAGGTGGGCGGTATGCCTGGTTAATACGTTAAGGTATAGTTTACCCAGGCGTATAAGTTTGCGTGATATCGGTTCTATAATTTGCATTTTAATTAGTGCCCGCAAACATAATCAGCCAGTTAGTATATTAGTTGCATGTATCAACCATTTTACAAGTGTTGATTTAGCCTGTAATTTTAAAAAACCATAATTTTTATAACTTGCATGCATGAAACCAATTAAGCTGACTGCAACTGTATCATTAATTTTATTATTTATGAATTTAAACGCCACGCAGGCGCAAACTACCGCCCAAATATCCTATACCGTTTCTTTCCCCGAAGCACAGGCGCACTATGCCGAGGTTGAAATGCACGTAACCGGGCTTAAGCAAAACACGCTGGATCTTAAAATGCCGGTATGGACACCGGGATCATACCTGGTGAGGGAGTTTGCCAAAAATATAGAAGCCTTTAATGCAACTGTTAATGGTAAAATAGTAGCATCGCCCAAACTCAATAAAAATACCTGGCACATAATTACAAAAGGAGTGGCCGCTGTTACAGTTAAGTACAGGGTTTATGCCAACGAAGTATCTGTACGTACCAGCTATATTGATGTATCGCACGCATTTTTATCAACCTCGGGTATTTTTATTTACCCGGCCAATATGTTGCACGCGCCGGCAACCATTACGTTAACACCATACAAAGACTGGGCTAAAGTTTCTACCAGTTTAGAGATGGTTAACGGCAATCCGTTTGTAAGACATTCGCCAAATTTCGATATCCTGTTCGATTCGCCTATTGAAGTGGGCAATCAGGATGTTTTTGGCTTTGATGTAGATGGCGTTAAATACGAGGTGTGTATGTACGGCGGCGGCAACTACGATAAGGAACGTGTTAAAAAAGATATGCATGCCATTATTGAACAGGAAGCCGCGGTTTTTGGAGAAAACCCCAACAAGCATTATACTTTTATAATACACAACCACTTACGCGGTGGCGGTGGTATTGAGCATTTAAGCTCGACAGTTTTAGGGGTATCGCGCGATAATTACGGGACAGAAAAAGGCTACCAGGGGTTTTTAGGGTTGGTAGCACATGAGCATTTTCATTTGTGGAATGTAAAACGACTGCGCCCGATTGTACTGGGGCCGTTTGATTACGACAACGAAAACTATACAACCAACCTTTGGATAGCCGAGGGCTTTACAGAATATTATCAGGAGATTGCTGTACGCCGTACAAAGCTTTATTCGCCCGAAAACTACCTTGGTCAGATGGCCAACGAGTTTAACGTATTAGAGAACCTGCCGGGTAAGGATGTGCAAACGGTAGCCGAAAGCAGCTTTGATGCCTGGATAAAAGGTTATCGCCCTAATGAAAACTCCAATAATACCACCATATCTTATTATACCAAGGGGGCTATTATAGGGATGATGCTTGATCTGGAGATCATCAACAACTCGGGCCAAAAACACAACCTTGATGATGTAATGAAGTACATGTACACAACCTACTACAAAACAAAAAAACGAGGTTATACCGATGCTGAGTTTAAAAAAGGCTTTGAAATGTTTGCCGGCAAAAAGCTGGATGATTTTTACAAAAAATATGTAAATGGCCTCGATCCGGTTGATTACGACAAATACCTGGGCTATGCAGGCTACAAAACAGTTAACGAACTTGCCGATAATAATGATGCCGCGCTTGGTATTACCACAGCAACCACCGCCGCTAAAAAGGTGATAGTAAGCGGCGTAACCCGCGGTACGGCAGGTTATATTGATGGCATAAACGTTGGCGACGAGATAACCGCCATTGATGGTAATCCAATTACCGATGCATCAACCATGTTAACCGGAAAAACACCCGGCGACAAGATCCAGGTAACCGTAAGCCGCGATGGACAAACCATTGTTTTACCGGTAACGCTGCTTAAAAACAACAGGGTAAAATATAAAATTGTATCTATAGAGAGCCCATCTACACAGCAGCTGGCCGTGCGGAAAAAGTGGTTGAGTTTGTAAGATCGATCTTGTGATATTTTGAAGTGGGCCCCGGGAAACCGAGGCCTTTTTTGTACGAAGCCCGACAAAATTGTATATTAATTTAACTAAATTTGTTTATGGAAACAATTGTTGTACACCCGGAGAACAAAGAGCAGTCCGCGGCAATCAAGGCTTTCTTAAAAGCGCTTAAAATTAATTTTGAAAAGCACAATGACGGTACTTACAATCCTGCATTTGTTGAGCAGGTTCTGGAAGGCGTTGCTGCAAGAAAAGCAGGCAAAAAAGGAGTGAGGGTTGATACTACTAATCTATGGAAATAGATTTATACGAAAAGGCAGTTAAAGATTTTGAATATTGGAAGAAGTCAGGTAACAAGATTGTTCAAAAAAAAATCTCACAGCTTTTTGATGATATGAAAGCTCATCCATTTGAGGGGATTGGCAAACCCGAACCTCTTAAGTATAAACTTATCGGTAGGTGGTCTAGGCGGATAAACGCTGAGCATCGAATTATATATGATGTGGTTGATGAAACGATAAACATATATTCACTTAAGGGCCACTACGAACAATAATTCCCTTAACCCGTCTTTTTCCTCCTTAAACTATATTTTTATACCCTATGCCATCAAAAGCTGCGTTAAAAAAGATAAGGCCTATACAGCTTGTTGCTGTTATTTTTTTTACCGTATCTGGTGGTCCTTATGGTTTAGAGCCGCTGTTAAGCTATGCCGGCGACCATGCAGCGTTGATCATTTTATTGCTTACCCCGCTTTTTTGGGATGTACCGGCCATATTCACGGTGTTGGAATTAAACAGTATGATGCCTGTTACCGGGGGCTACTATAAATGGGTTAAATATGCTTTAGGTACCCGTTGGGGTTTTTACGAGGGCTGGTGGACCTGGCTTTATACTTTTGTAGATCTGGCCATTTACCCCGTGCTGTTTGTAATGTATGCTTCCTTCTTTTTTCCGGAGCTGGCGCAATATAAAACACAGGTTTGTTTGCTCATTATCTGGTCATCGGCAGGTTTAAACATATTAGGGATTGTGCCGGTAGGCAAAGTAAGTTTGTTTTTAAGCGCGGTTGTTTTGGCCCCGGTTGTAATTTTAATTGTACTGGCTTTTCATCATCATGCGGGAGCATTGTCGATACCTGCGCCTTCTTTTAAAGGGCTCACATTTCCGTCTTTTGGTATGGCATTGTATACCGTAATGTGGAACTGCCTGGGCTGGGATAATGTAACCACCTACGCCGAAGAGGTAGAACAGCCGGTACGTTCTTATATGACATCTATGGCCATTGCTTTTGTGCTGGTAATGGTGGTTTACCTTTTTATTACCTGGGTAGCACAACAATCGGGCATCAATCATCAGAAATTTAGCGACGAGGGAATGCCGGCCCTGGGGGTACTTATAGCCGGGCATTGGCTGGGTGTAGTAATGGCAGTAGGAGGGATGGCAAGCTCATTGGGTATTTACGCTGCTGTGCTGCTATCCGTTTCGCGGGTACCCCATGTAATGGCCGAAGATGGTTTGCTGCCCAAAGGCTTAAACAGGTTGCACCGCAAATTTAATACACCATACATATCTATCATTATATGCTCGCTGGTGGTAAGTGTTATGATTCTGTGGACTTTTGCCGATCTGCTGATCATCGATGTAACGGTTTATGGTGCCGGGCTTTCGTTAGAGTATATTTCGTTAATAAAACTGCGGCTGAAAGAGCCGCTTAAACCGCGCCCGTTTAAAATACCTTTAAATATAACAGGGCTTTGCATTGTAATAGCGTTGCCCTTTATTGTTTACAGCGTAGCATTAGGTGGGGCGCTTTCATCAACCCCTAAAGCACTGATGGCGGCCGTGTTTGCCATTGCGGCCCTGGCAAGTGCCGAGTTGGTTTGGCAAATAATTTTGTGGAACAAGCCGGAGTTGAAAAGAAAATAAACACGAATTGAAATGAGCACGAATTTCACGAATTGAAGCGAATAGTCACAAATTGATATATGCACGAATTTTCACGAATGGAACATAATTCACAAAAGGCAAATTATAGGCATTAAAGAATTAGTGAAATTCGATCAAATTGTATACGTGTTGATAATAATTCGTGTCAGCATTAATTTATTTACATTTGAAAAAACACCATCCTCATGAATATAAAACAGCATAGTTTTTTATGGCTGGCCGGGGCCGTTTTATTGGCCGGTTGTCAGCAAAATAAAAAAGCGGAAGAATCTGCAAAGGCAATTACTCCCGAAGAGATCAAAGAAAAAATAGCCGTTTTGGCTGCCGATTCGTTAACGGGGCGTAAGCCGTTTACCGCAGGCGAAAATAAAGCTACGGCCTATATCTCATCAGAGTTTAAAAAGGCAGGTTTGGAGCCGGGTAATAACGGTAGCTATTTACAGGATGTACCCATGGTGGAGATAACCAGTACCGCTGCCGGCAAAATGGATATAGACGGAGGTAAAACACCGTTGAGCCTGGCGGCAACTACCGATTTTGTTGCTTTCAGTCGCCGGGAGGTTGATTCGGTACAGCTTAAAAACTCGCCGATGGTTTTTGTTGGCTATGGCGTTGTAGCGCCCGAATACCATTGGAACGACTATGCTGGTCTGGACGTAAAAGGCAAAACCGTTGTGGTATTGGTAAGCGATCCGGGTTTTAAATCGGGCCGTAAAGATCTGTTTAAAGGCGATACCATGACCTATTATGGCCGCTGGACCTATAAGTTTGAAGAGGCTGCCCGCCAGGGCGCCGCAGGTGTAATTATTGTTCACCAAACAGAGCCGGCAAGCTATGGCTGGAGCGTGGTATCAAACAGTAACTCTGGCGCAAAGCTTTATCTTACCCAAAAAGATAAGCACATGAACCGTTGCAAGGTTGAAGGGTGGATAACCGAAGTTGCCGCCAAAAAACTGATGGCCGATGCAGGGATAACCGGTGATATTCGTGCCATTGCCCGCGATAAAAACTTTAAGGCTATACCGCTTAACCGTTCGGTTTCGTTAGCACTTAATAACAAGCTTAAATATTCTACATCGCATAACGTGGTAGGCATTTTAAAGGGCACTACCGCGCCGCAGGAATACATTTTGTATACCGCGCACTGGGATCACCTGGGCATTGGTAAGCCCGACGCTAAAGGCGACAGCATTTACAATGGCGCGGTTGATAACGCTGATGGGGTAGCCTCTATTATTGGCATTGCCAACGCTTTTGCAAAAGCTAAGGATAAACCTAAGCGCTCTATTGTATTTTTAGCGGTAACAGCCGAAGAGCAGGGGTTGCTAGGCTCAGAATATTACGCTACACATCCAATCTACCCGCTTAATAAAACAGTGGCCAACCTAAATATGGATGCCATTGGCGACTATGGCGAAACAAAAGACATAGCCATAACCGGTAAAGGGCAAAACGACCTGGAAGATTATGTGGAAGATATTGCCAAACAAGACGGCCTGACCACCGTGGGCGACCGTATGCCCGGCTCTGGCAGTTACTACCGCTCAGATCATTTTAATTTTGCCAAACTGGGCGTGCCGGCGCTTGATATCAACACCGGCAGCATCAGCAAAACCCACGGCGGAACCTATGGGGCCGATAAGCAAAAAGAATATGGCGAAACCCGCTACCATCAGCAAGCCGACAACTACAGCGCCGATATGGATGCTACCGGCATGGTCCAGATAGCTGATATCATGTTTAGAATAGGTACAAAGCTAAGCAACGAGACAACTTTCCCCGGTTGGAAACCAAAATCGGAATTTAAAGCGGTTAGGGATAAGGCGATGGGGAAGTAGCGGAGGAAGAGAATTGAGCGGTTAGACCCCGAAGTTAAGACGGGTTATTAAACAAAAAATCCACCCCATAAAAGAAGGTGGATTTTTTTAATATATATGGTGAAACTATGGCCCTCAAGCAGGGTGTTTTAGTTGGTCATTTTAGCGATGTTGAAGCTTTCGAAGGCCATTTTCTGGTTGTATTCGTTGGCGATGCTTTTGTAATTGATAAGATCGACAATGGTACCGATGAAGCAGAAGCCGCCTGTGAAAAAATAGAGTATGCCCATGCCAATCTGGTCTGTAAGAAAACGCTGTATGCCGGATACACCAAGAACCCCAGCCAGCGTAGCCAATAAAAGATCCTGCGGATTTCTGCGTTTGTTGTAATAAATGCTCATGAAATATTTTTGCTGGCCTTCATTTAAAGATGCAGTTGCCTGTTGTACGAAGGTAAATTCTTCGGGTGTCATGCCGTCGAACATCATATATGGATTTTGGAAAGTGGTCATCTTAGTAAAGATTAAGTTTGTGTTTGTTTTGATGATATAAAGGTACATCGGCACACAAAAAACACCTACGCAATATAGGTTAGCAGGGGCAACAAGTCGGTGAAATACTGGGTTTTGGCGGTGAAAGCTTCGCGGAGTAAAGATGAAAAGACAATGGATAGAAGGATTTTGTCTATTGCGCTAATTTGGGCTTTTTAGCAGAAAAAAAGCGGAGGCTGCTTAACACATAAATCCTGTGAAAAATAACCAACACAGCTGGTATACCCAGCCAGTGCGCATGAAAAGAATTGCGTATTTGCCCGTGAAACAGGTAGATGATGGAGTGCCCCAGGCCGCAGCCGGGGCACCAGGTTATGCCCATTAGTTTTAAGGGGCATAACGTAAAATGCGATGTGGCCTGCGGCGGGGTAAAGGCCAGGCACAGCATAGCGGTTATCCAAAAAACAAGTTCAAAATAATTACGAAAAAGCCTTTTAATCAACCTTGTTTGATTTATTGGTGAACAGTAAAGATACTGCAAACGCCAATATTACGCCAACAAGCAACGCGCCGAAGATGCGGCCCGAAAAATCGCGCAGCGTATTGGTGGTTGATATGTAGCTAAAGTATAATATAACCGCGAAAATGGTTACAATACCACCGGCGATCAATATTTTAAAACTCTGTACCAGGGCCTCTAAAAAACCCATCTGCCCTTTACACTCATTTTGCCGGTATGTATAAATGCCAAAGAACAACCCTATTGCTGGGATCAGGAATGAAAAATACTCAAGCGGAACCACCTTGTCATTAACCGGGCCTATACCCGAACTGTGCATTACATAAATCCAGATTCCGCTTAATACGCCAATCATAACGCCCCAAATAATTGCATTTTTCATGATATAAAAATTTTGGTTTAAAACGTGTTTGAGTTTCGGGGGGGAAACAATACCCTAATTTATCATTTAAAAGTAATTAAGGCAACATATTGTTTGCTTTAATATTTACAATTTATCACCACGTATTTAAAAAGGCTTTTTTACGTACATTTGCCACAGTTTTGAACATCCGTGATATATTAGATAGGTATAAAGCAGATGACCGGATTAAAGCTTTAGCGCTTGCGCTTAATGCTTCAAAAAATCCAAGGGTACAACTGCGGGGCTTAGTCGGATCGAGTGATGCGGCTATGGCGGTAGCATTGTATTTTTTACAGCACAAGCACATGGTGTTTGTACTGCCCGAGCGGGAAGAGGCCGGTTATTTCCAGGCCGATCTGGAAAACCTTACCGGTAAGGAGGTTTTGCTTTTCCCTTCATCGTACCGCAAGCCATTTGAATTTATGCAGCCCGATAGCAGTAATGTGCTTGCCCGTGCCGAAGTATTGAACGAACTTAATCATTCTTCGGAGTTTGGCCTGCTGATAGTTACCTATCCCGAGGCTTTGGCCGAAAAGGTGATAGACCGTGCATCCCTCGAAAAAAACACCCTCGAAATAGCCGTAAGCAATAAGCTCAGCATTGAGTTTATTAACGAGTTTTTAATTGAGTACGATTTTGACCGCGTTGATTTTGTATACGAGCCCGGGCAGTTTTCTGTACGTGGAGGTATTGTAGATATTTTTTCTTTTTCGCATAACCTGCCTTACCGGGTAGAGTTTTTTGGCGATTTTATAGAGTCGATTCGTACGTTTGAGATAGAGAGCCAGCTATCTGTTGAGCAAGTAAAAAGCATCACCATTGTACCCAATGTACAATCCAAATTTTTAACGGAGAGCAATATCTCCCTGTTGGAGTATGTTGACCCTGGCACCCAGGTATGGATCAAGGATGTGCAGTTTACGCTGGATATTATCCAGAGCGGCTTTAAAAAGGCTACCAATTTATGGAAAGCCTTATCGGCAGATGAAAAAGCACAGAATCCCGATTGGATAGACCCTAAATTTGGCTTTACCGACGAAAAACTGATTGCCGATCAGCTGTTTGATTTTCCGGTGGTAGAGTTTGGTAAGCAGTTCTTTTACCAGCCAGATGCAGCTATCAACTTTGAAATGCGCCCGCAGCCATCTTTCAATAAAGATTTTACGCTGCTCATTCACAATTTTAAAAACAACGAGGCGGATAAGATAGAGAACTTTATCCTAACAGATTCGTCGCGCCAGGTTGAAAGGCTTTATGCCATTTTAGACGATTTGGATAAAACGGTAAAATTTACCCCGGTAAGTATCTCGATACGTGAAGGTTTTGTGGATCACGAACAAAAACTGGCCTGCTACACAGATCACCAGATCTTCGATCGTTACTATAAATATAAGCTTAAAAAAGGTTATCAACGCTCGCAGGCCATCACCCTCAAAGAACTGCGCGACCTTAAACCCGGCGATTACGTTACCCACATTGACCATGGCATAGGCAAATATGCCGGCCTGGAAAAAGTGGAAGTTAACGGTAAGCAGCAGGAAATGATAAGGTTGATTTACGCGGATAACGATCTGCTTTACGTAAACATCAATTCGCTAAACCGAATTAGCAAGTACAGCGGAAAAGAAGGCACTGTTCCCCGCATGAATAAGCTGGGAACCGATACCTGGGAACGCCTGAAGAAAACAACAAAAAAAAAAGTTAAGGACATAGCCCGAGACCTCATTAAGCTTTACGCCCTGCGCAAAGCCCAGCATGGCAATGCCTTTTCGCCCGATAGTTACCTGCAAACCGAACTGGAAGCATCCTTTCTTTACGAGGATACCCCCGATCAGGAAAAAGCGACTGCCGACTTTAAAAAGGATATGGAATCGCCCCATCCCATGGATAGGCTGATCTGTGGCGATGTTGGCTTTGGCAAAACCGAAGTGGCCATTCGCGCAGCTTTTAAAGCTGTTGCCGATAGCAAACAGGTGGCTATATTGGTGCCTACCACTATTTTGGCGGCCCAGCACTACAAAACATTTACCGATAGGCTTAAGGGCTTCCCGGCTAATATAGATTACATTAACCGCTTTAAAACAAGCAAGCAGATAAAAGATACTTTAGAGAAACTGAAGGATGGCAAGGTAGATATCATTATTGGTACCCACCGCCTGGTGAGTAAGGATGTGAAGTTTAAAGATCTGGGGTTAATGATTATTGACGAGGAGCAAAAATTTGGTGTATCAACTAAAGAGAAGTTGAAACAGATGCGCGCCAACGTTGATACACTTACGCTTACCGCTACGCCAATACCCCGTACACTGCATTTCTCGCTGATGGGAGCGCGTGATCTGTCCATTATATCAACCCCGCCGCCAAACAGGCAGCCGGTGGTTACCGAACTGCATGTTTTTAACGATAAGCTGATAAAAGAAGCCGTTGAGTTTGAAATAGAGCGCGATGGCCAGATATTTTTTATCCATAACCGGGTTGCCGATCTGCCTCAGTTAGGCGGCATGATCCGTAAATTGGTGCCTAAAGCCCGTATTGGGATAGCGCATGGCCAGTTAGAAGGTGATGCTCTGGAAGATGTAATGCTAAAATTTGTGAACCACGAGTACGATGTATTAGTGGCTACTACCATTATTGAAGCTGGCTTGGATATCCCGAATGCCAATACCATCATTATAAATTATGCCCACATGTTTGGCCTGAGCGATTTGCACCAGATGCGTGGCCGCGTGGGTAGGAGCAACAAAAAAGCATACTGCTATCTGTTAAGTCCGCCGCTATCAACGCTCACCAGCGAGGCTCGTAAACGCCTTAGTGCCATTGAAGAGTTTAGCGACCTGGGCAGCGGCTTTAACGTAGCCATGCGCGACCTGGATATCCGCGGTAGCGGAAACCTGTTAGGTGCCGAGCAAAGTGGTTTTATTGCCGAGATCGGTTTTGAAATGTATCATAAGATACTGGACGAAGCCATTCAGGAGCTTAAAGACGATGAATTTAAAGGTGTATTTCCCGATGATAAACCCCGGCCATATATTTCTTTCACCCAGATAGACACCGACCAGGAGATATTGATCCCGGATGAATATGTAACCAACCTGGCCGAACGTTATAACCTGTACACCGAGCTATCCAAACTGGAGAGCGAAGTGGAGCTATCTGCTTTTCAACAACAGCTGCACGATCGTTTTGGTCCCATACCTCCGCAGGTTCATGACCTGTTAAATACCATGCGCCTGCAATGGATGGGCAAAGCAATAGGGTTCGAAAAGATCTCCCTGAAAAAGAACGTGCTGCGCGGTTACTTTATCACCAACCAGCAGTCATCCTACTTTGAAACCGAGGCCTTTCATAATGTACTGGCTTTTGTGCAGGCTAACCCACGCCGCACCAATTTAAAGGAGGTTAAAAACACACTGCGCCTGAGCGTTGAAGGCGTACATAACATCGACCAGGCATTGGTGTTTTTGAACGAGATGGCAGGACTGGTAGGGGCTTAAAAAAAGCCGGTGAAGACACCGGCTCAGGGAATATAATGTTATAAACCGCCGCTCGTAAAATTCGCAATCGGACATCTCAATTCGGAACTCACCTACACTTTTTTATAAATGGCATCCAAATTACGCCCCATTTCTTTGTAATCTAACCCGTAGCCAACTACAAATTCATTCTCAATTTCGAAGCCTACATATTGAAGTTCGTCTATTTTTTTTTGCAATGCGGCAGGCTTAAGCAATAACGAGCATACTTTTATGGATGCGGGATTACGCTGTTTCAGCTTATCTATAAGGTAGTGCAGGGTGTTGCCTGTATCTACAATATCTTCTATAATAAGTACATCGCGGCCTGTTATATCTACAATTAAATCTATATCGTCGCGAATTTTTAGTTTGCTGGTAGTGCCGCCATAATAGGAGGCCAGCTTGGTAAAGGATATTTCGCAGGGGATGGAGATTTGTTTTATCAGGTCGGCGATGAATAAAAAGCTGCCGTTAAGTACGCCAACAAATACGGGGATACTGTTTTTAAAGTCTTCATTTAGCTGTAAGCCAATGGTTTTTACACGTTCTTCAATTGTTTCGGCGTTAATAAGGGGCTCAAACTCAAGGTCGGCAATTTTAATTTTCATTGATCTTTTTTTTATAGGGGTATTGTTATCACCGCAGCATTAATTTAAATGTTACAGGTGTGCTCTTTAATCTACTAAAATAGCAAAATGGCTTGGCAGTTGCGTGTAAAATAATTGTAACATATATAACGTTATCTTTGTAACGCTATATGATAGACTACCAGGCCCACACCTTACCCAATGGCATCCGCATTTTGTACAAGCAATCGCCATTTGCTATAACGCATTGCTGCTTTATTGTAAACGCAGGCTCGCGCGATGAGGCCAACCAGCAGGAGGGTTTGGCTCATTTTATTGAACACCTGCTGTTTAAGGAAACAGAAAGGCGCAATACAAACCAGATACTTAACCGGCTGGAGCTTGTGGGCGCCGATTTAAACGCTTATACTACTAAAGAATATACCTGTATTCACGCCTCGCTGCTTAACCAGCACCTGGAGCGTACGATAGACCTGTTTGAAGATATTTTGTTTCACTCCACTTTTCCTGAGGATGAGCAGGAAAAGGAGCGTGGCGTGATATTGGATGAGATTGCCTCATATCTCGATCAACCCGAAGAGGCCATTCAGGACGATTTTGAAGAGCTGCTGTTTAAGAACGATCCTTTTGGCAAGAATATTTTGGGTACGCCCGAAACCGTAGGCCGGATGAACAGTGATGATATGCGGGCGTTTATTGCCGCAAACTACAGTACATCCGAGATGATATTTGCGGTACACGGCAACTACGATTTTAAGAAGGTTGTTAAATTAGTAGAAAAATATTTCGGGGGCATAGCGCCTCATCACCCTAAAAAGAACAGGATTAAGCCCAATGTAAACAGCAGTGGGATAGTTGTTGTTAAAAAGCCCATATCGCAAACACACTGTATTATTGGCGGCCAGGCTTACTCGTCGTCGCATCAGCATAAATATGGGTTATTATTGTTAAATAACCTGTTGGGTGGTATGGGAATGAGCAGTAGGTTAAACCTGGAAATTCGCGAGAAGTACGGTATTGCCTATACCATCGAATCTAATTACACCCCATTTACCGATACGGGCATCTTTTCTATTTATTTTGGTACCGACAGTGAAAAGGCAGATAAAGCCTCGCGCTTGGTACATAAAGAATTGAAAAAGCTTCGCGATCAAAAACTGGGCACTTTGCAATTGCACCAGGCCAAGCAAAAATTTATAGGTCAGATTGCCCTTGCCGAAGAGAATCGGATGAGCCTCATTATATCTATGGCCAAAAGCCTGCTCGACTTTAACCATATTGATACGCTGGAAGATATTTTTGACAAGATAAATGCTGTTTCGGCAGAACAATTGCTTGAAATAGGCAACGAAATATTTGATAATGACAGGTTAATTACATTGAAATTTGAGCCTAAATAATAAACCCGTATTTTTGCAAAATGAAGTACCCTATCATCGCCTACGGAGATCCTGTTTTAAGAAAGAAAGCAACAGCCATTGAGCCGGATGAATATCCACATATAAAGGAGCTGGTTAATAATATGTTTGAGACCATGTATGCCGCCCGCGGCGTTGGTTTGGCTGCCCCACAAGTGGGTATGTCTATGCGTTTGTTTGTTATAGACGCAACTCCTTTTGACGATGATGAACCCGAGCTGAAAGACTTTAAAAAAGCATTTATTAATGCTACCATTTTAGAAGAAACCGGCGAAGAATGGGGCTTTAATGAAGGTTGCCTGAGTATCCCCGATATTCGCGAAGATGTTTTCCGTCAACCGGTTGTCCGTATCTCTTATTATGACGAGAACTGGAAACACCACGAAGAAACATTTAGAGGGATGGCTGCCCGTGTTATTCAGCATGAGTACGATCATATAGAAGGCAAGCTGTTTACCGATAAGCTAAGTCCGTTGCGTAAACGCCTTATCGAAAAACGCCTTAACGATATTTCAAAAGGAGCGGTTAGTGTTGATTATAAAATGAAATTCCCCGCTATAAAAAAGGGGAGATAAGTTTGGAGTTTTAAGTCCTGAGTCAAAAGTCCATAGTCTTTAGCCAGAAGTCAAAATATCATAAAAAAAGCCAGCGTTAGCGGGCTTTTTTTATGACTTAAAAC
>NZ_JACHCR010000003.1:0-384280 GCF_014205845.1 Mucilaginibacter cryoferens | reverse complement strand
AACGTATGACTTAAAACGTATGACTTAAAACGTATGACTTAAAACGTATGACTTAAAACGTATGACTTAAAACGTATGACTTAAAACGTATGACTTAAAACGTATGACTTACTTGCTATCCGCGTCGGAGATTTGCTTAATGAGACTGCCCCATGCCAGTGGATTAAGCAAAGGGTTTGGGGTAAGCGAGTGCGAGTTAAGGATGGTATTGTGCATGGCTTGCGCGCTTGCCGATTGAATTTCCTGGGCATCCCTTGGTAAAGTATTATACAATGCAGAAAGTGTTGCTTTGCTGATGTTTTTGCGCGCTATCTCCAGGTCGTCATCGGCCAGTTTTATAGCTAAAAAATCTTTTTTGAACTCATCTGTAGTAGCCCACGGAAATACGTGAAATGCCGGCAGGTTAATGATCTGTGGTTTAATACCTACCTGCATAGTATAGCTTTTACCCGCTAAATTTGAAGGAATAACCACCAGCACCTGCCCGTAACCCACGCAGGTGAAACGTAAGGTATCCTGCTCATGCACCACAAAAGAAAAATAGCCCTTGTAATTGCTTAAGTTAATCTGGTTATGGAATGATAGATTGGCGATAGATACGTAAGGTACTATAACACTTGTGCTATCGGCATTGTGCACTACCCCTGTAAATTGCACAACAGGCCTGTCGTTATGGCTTTGCGCAAATGCAGCCACCGATGCAAATAATAAAAATACGACAACTAAATATTTCATATACCTGTCCCTTTCTCCCCTTAATAACTACCTCAATATACGGGAAAAGGTTTCAAAACGTTGCTCAAAAATAAAGGTAATACCGTAACTACAGCGGTATTTAACAATACTTAACACTATCTGAGGTTCTCGGGCAGTACAGCGTTAGGGTCGTCAATATCCGTAAGGTTTATAGCCTCAATAGCGGTAACTTCTGGAACAGCCTTTTTTATAGCCTGCTCAATACCCGCTTTAAGGGTCATGATGCTCATCGGGCACGAGCCGCACGAGCCTAATAGTCTTAATTTAACAATACCCTCAGGGGTGATCTCCTCTACTGAAACATTCCCGCCATCAGCCTCCAAATACGGACGAATTGTATCTAAAGCTGCTTCAACCTGACTTAATAAACTCATTTTTACTAATTTATAACTAAAGTAAAGTTATTAATAATTTACTGTATTTTTTCTTCCAAATATTTACCCGTTAACTTAAGGGTAAAGAGATCAAAATAAAACACTTCCGGTTTTATATCTTTATTTCCGACGCTTGTTTCTCAAATGCTTTTGCATTGGAGATTGCTACTTGTTGTGCTACACGTTCTGCCATGTTAATAAAAGCCCTGGTCATTACACCTCCTTCTTCCATAATGGCAGGCATGCCCGCATCGCCAGAGTCGCTGATACTTTTAACCAGCGGTATTTCGCCCAAAAACGGCACATCCAGTTGTTGCGCAAGTTTTTGGCCGCCACCCTGGCCAAAAATGTAATACTTATTATCCGGCAACTCGGCAGGGGTAAAGTACGACATGTTTTCTACCACGCCCAGTATAGGTACGTTAATAGCCGGCATCATAAACATGCCAATCCCTTTGCGGGCATCGGCAAGGGCTACGTTTTGCGGTGTGGTTACAATAACGGCACCCGTAACCGGGAAGGTTTGCGTAATGGTGATGTGAATATCGCCGGTACCCGGTGGCAAGTCAATCACCATATAATCCAACTCGCCCCAGTCTGCATCATTAAACAGCTGTTTTACCGCTGTTGATACCATTGGTCCGCGCCATGGCACAGGTTGGTTGGGATCGGTAAAGAAACCTATCGACAGTAGTTTAATGCCATATTTTTCGATAGGCTCAATACGGGTTTTGCCATCAACAACGCTGGCTTGCGGGCGTGCACCCTCCAGGCCGAACATGATGGGCACCGATGGGCCATAAATATCGGCATCAATTAATCCAACTTTGGCACCAGAGCGGGCAAGGCCCAGGGCCAGGTTTGCCGCCACGGTTGATTTGCCAACACCTCCTTTACCCGATGCTACCGCGATGATATTTTTAACACCTGGTACGCCGGTGTTTTTTTGCGTGGTAACGCGCGAAGTCATGTTGATATCAACTACCACATCTTTGCTTACAAAATAAGCAATGGCGTTACGACAGGCGTTTTCAATCATCGCTTTTAAAGGGCATGCCGGTGTGGTTAGTATAACCGAAAAGCTTAGCTTGTTGCCATCAATATGTATATCCTGTATCATGTTGAGGGTAACCAGGTCTTTTTTCAGATCCGGCTCTTCAACATTGCCCAGTGCTTGTAAAACTTGTTCTTTAGTGATTATCATAATATTATGGCAAATTTATGAAAACGGAGCATTGATTTGTGTTTACTCAGGAAACAATTTGCAGAAACAACCGTTTGCAGGGGATAAGAATTAGTTTAGTTTTGGAAAAATTTACTCATGAAGCGCCTCAACCCTAAATATATACGCATAGCCGCATTTACCCTTATTCCGCTGTTCCTCATCTTATTAATAGGCGGTTATATTGCCTATTCAAAACGTGAAGGGCTGCTTCAAAAAGCAATTGTTAAAGCTACGGCAAAAGCCAAACGCGATTATAATTTAGATGTAAAAATAGGCTCGGCCCATTTTACAGGGGCCAGTACGGTGTCTTTTTCTGATGTTACCATTGTGCCAGAGCAGCGCGATAGTTTGCTGCGCATCAAAAATTTTGTAGTAAGTGTTAAGTTATTGCCGCTTATTGTTGGCGAGATTAAGCTATCGGACGTATTGCTGCAGGATGGCTTTATTAATCTCACCAATTTAAAAGGGGTAAAAAACTTCGATTTTTTATTTAAAAAGAAACGTGATACCACATCAACCACCAAGACCGATTTATCGGTACTGGCCAATAACCTGGTTAATGAAGTGTTGTACAAAATCCCTGATAACCTTACGCTAACTAACTTTTCGGTAAGTTTTAAAGACGATAGCAGCCAGCTAAAACTACTTGCAAAAACAGCGCAGATAAAAGAGGGCGACCTTACCTCAACCATTGATGTTGATAATGGCGAATCGACCTGGCATTTTGTGGGCAAACTGCACCCATCAGATAAAAATATCGATATAAAACTTTATGCCGATGGTAAAAAGATAGAGCTGCCTATTATTCAGAAAAAACTTCACCTTAAAATAAATGCCGATACTATAACCACCCGCTTAACCAAGGTTGAGCACAGTGGGGGCGAAACCCGCATTTACGGCTCGTGGGGGGTAAGCAATTTGCTGTTAAACCATCCGGGTCTTTCGCCGGGCGATATTGTTTTCCCGGCAGCTTCTATTGATGCCAACCTGTTTGTAGGCAGTAATTATGTGTCTATCGATAGTTCGTCGATGATCCATATTAAAAATGTAACTGCAAGGCCGTTTATTAAATACACCTTAAGCCCAACTAAAATATATGAGTTAAAAATGAATACCGACTGGCTAAAGGCCGCCGATATTTTTGATTCGTTTCCGCAGGGCATGTTTGATGCGCTGGATGGGATACAGGTTGCCGGAAAATTGAAATACGCCATGCATTTATACCTGGATACCAGCAAGCCGGACGATCTGCAGTTTGATTCGCGGCTGGATAAAGATGGGTTTAAGGTTGTTAAATATGGTAAAACCGACCTGGGTAAATTAAATAATCCCTTTGTTTACACCCCGTACGAAAAAGGGAAGCCTATGGCCCCGCATTTGATAGGCCCCGAAAATCCGGAGTTTACAACGCTCGATAAGATCAGCCCTAACCTGCGTAACGCGGTAATGACTGCCGAAGATCCATCGTTTTTTAACAATCACGGTTTTGTGGAAGAGGCGTTCCGTAAGTCGTTAGCCACAGATTTTAAAACCAAAAAGTTTAAGCGTGGTGCAAGCGGTATATCCATGCAGCTTATCAAAAATTCGTTTTTAAGCCGGGATAAAAACCTGGCCCGCAAAATTGAGGAGATATTGATTGTTTGGATCATTGAGAATAATCGCATTATGGCCAAAAGCCGCATGCTGGAGGTTTACCTCAACATTATAGAATGGGGCCGCAATATTTATGGGATCTCTGAAGCGGCTCATTATTATTTTGGCAAATCGCCATCAGAGCTTACCCTGGGCGAAAGTATTTACCTGGCCAGTATAGTGCCTTACCCCAAAGGGGGCTTATATGCTTTTCAGCCCGATGGTACGCTGCGGCCGGGCCTGCACGGGTACTTTAACTTAATTGGGAGGTTAATGGCAGATAAGGGCCTTACACAGCGCGATACCAGCGCCTATGGCTTTTATACCGTGCGCTTAAGAGAAAGCTTAAGGCAAACTATTGCACCAATTGATACCGCGAAAGCCGATAGCCTGATGAAGCAAGGCGGGAATGATGATAACGAAACCCTGCCGGTAATTGAAGAGCCTGCCAAAAAGCCCAGCTTTTTTCAACGCTTGTTTGGTAAAAAAGATACTACAGACAAAAAACAGGAAGAAAAAGAAAAGCAAAAGGAGCAAACGGCCAAAGAAAAGCTGAAAGAGCAAATAGATGCCCTGAAGCTTGATTATAAGAACCGCGAATATAATATTGATACCGCCGGCCGCACACGTAAAGATATTAGGGTAGAGCGCCGGAGGCTGAAACAGGAAGAGAAAGATAAGGAAGATGAACTAAAGGCAAAAGCGAATTTATAGTTTACGATGGCATGACGATTTTTGGTGTTTGAACATCTATTTTTGTTTCAACTAAACAAAAAAAAACGCCATGTCATTAATAGAAAATTTACAGAAAAGGGCCGCTGTTAAAAAATTCGACCCAAGTAAAAAAATAACTGCCGAGCAATTAGATCAATTGCAAAGCGCCATACAATTAGCACCAACATCACTTGGCTTACAGTCGTTTAAGGTGATAGTAGTTCAGGATGCCGAAACAAGGGCAAAACTGCGTGCTGCCGGTTACAACCAAGCACAAATTACAGATTCATCGGCCTTATTCGTTTTTGCTTCGTTAACCTCTTTGGATGAAGCTTTTGGTAAAAAGTTTATTGATCTGGTTGCAGATGTACGCAGTGTAGATCGCGATAGTCTTGCCGGTTTAGAACAGATGGTTTTAGGCACGCTAAGCAGCCGTACCGATGAGCAAAAAGTTGCCTGGTCGCACAAGCAAGCTTACATCGCTTTAGGGGTGTTGGTATCACAAGCTGCCGAAATAGGTGTTGATGCCGCCCCAATGGAAGGTTTTGACCCTGCGCAATTTGATGAAATTTTAGGCTTAAAAGAATTGGGCTTAACCACATCTGTTATTGCTGCCGTTGGTTATCGCGCAGAAGACGATGTGTACAGCAAAATGATTAAAGTACGCAGACCAAAAAGTGAATTGTTTATTCACGTTTAATTGGTGATTGGTTGATTAGGTGAGTAGTTGATTAGGTTGAACCTTTTATAGGGAAATCTCAACCACTCACTTAATCAGCTACTCTCTATTCACCAGCCGAACTCCTCCTTATAAACAGTTTCGATTTTAAAACGATATGCCTTTTGTGGTTTGATGCGGCTTTTTGTTCAAGCGCTTCAAATAGCAGGTTGGCCGCTTTAATACCCATTTCATAAGCGGGCTGCGTAATGGTAGATAGGGCAGGGCTCAGCAACGGGGCTATGCCCAGGCTGGAGAAGCTAATCATCTTGAGTTGTTTAGGGATATCTATCCCCAGATCATTACACACATAGTACGTGGCAAAGGCCAGGCGCTCAACCGAGCTGAAAATACCATCGGGCTTAATTTCCTGCAATACTTTGGTGAGTATTTTATAGTTTACTTTCTCGTCGTTACTGCAATCAATCACCAGTTCATCATCAAACGGAACGTTGTGCTTTTTAAGGGCATCCATATAGCCTTGCATACGCACATGGCCAATGGAAATGTTTTTGTTTACCACCAGGTAGGCTACCCGGCGGCAACCAGTTTGCAACAGATGCTCAGTAGCATCAAAACTGCTTTCATAATCGTTGGTAGTTACCTTGGCCGCATCAATATCCTCATAAACCCTATCGAAAAATACCACGGGAATGTTCTTCGATTCCAGCTGGCGTAAATAATTATGATCATTGGCTTCGCCGGATACCGACATCAGGATGCCATCAACCTTACCATTGTTTAAGTAGTTTACAAACGATACCTCTTTTTCAAAAACATCATCGGTACGGTAAAGCAATATGTAAAAACCTTTTTTGCGGGCAACCTCTTCAATGCCGTTTATAGCCTGCGAAAAAAAGTCGTTGGCAATTTCAGGGATAATCACGGCCAGGGTTTTTGTTTTTTTATCCCTGAGGTTGCTGGCGTAATGATTGGGCAAAAAGTTGTGCTCTTTGGCAAAAGCCAGGATGCGTTCTTTAGTATCTTTATTAATATCATGGCTGCCATTAAACGCCCTCGAAATAGTTGAAGTAGATATATTGAGCTCCTTCGCCAGTTTCTTTATATTAACAATATCCATTATGCCTTATTAAAATCGGTTTATTGAAGCCAAATGTAGTAAAACTCATCTACTTACAGCCCAAAAGTGAGGGGCAATTATTGTTAAATATGTTAAAATGGTATTACAATTAGTACATCTTTTGCTTGGAGATAATTGGATTTAACTGTAAGTTAATCAATGGCATGCGCTTTGTATGTGTTATGATGAAGGGAGGGAAAATAACATGACAAAGAAAATATTGATAGTTGACAACAATGAGTTGATGATAGAGGTAATGACCTATATTTTAAATAGCAATGGTTATGATGTGGTATCGTTTAACGATGGCCAAAACATATTTAACGATATTAAAGCCAGTCACCCCGATCTGGTGATCCTTGATGTGTTTTTACCGGGGATGGATGGCCGGGATATTTGTAAGCTGATAAAGCTTAATAGCGAGACTAAAGCGCTGCCGGTTATTATTTGCTCTGAGAGTGATGATATTGATCAATCTTTAACCCAAAATGGTGCCCCCAATGATGTGTTGTACAAGCCGTTCGATATCAAAAACCTGATTGAAAAGATAGAATGTCAGCTAGCTGCGTAGTTAACTGTTGTTTTGAGTTGTTTTTTAATGTGTTGTTTATTAGTGTATTATCATAAATAAAAATTGTTTGTGCCATGTTTGTGTTTTATTAGGCTGTTGGATTTGTATATTTACCCGGAGAGAAGACACAGATGGGATTGCCACTTAGAATAACGTACAACGATACAGATCATGTGTATCAGATCAATACATCGCCAATAAATAAGGCTACCAGCGAGCTCGAAATTTTATTGAATGGCGAAACAATTACCCTTCAGAAAGACGAACGCAGCGTATGGATTCAACAGGGCGATGGCCCCTTGATAGATCCCGAATTGGCACAGGCCCTTGGCCGGTCGGTTTCTTTGCGATTTAGGATGTAAGGTTTAGTTACTTACTATTATCCTAAGCATTTGCCCTTTTAGTTTATCAGATTCTGCTTTGTTGTTATAAGGCAGGCGGGATTTGGAATCGTTCCAACGGCTTCCCTATTTACAATCGTATAAATTACATCCCCGTGTTTTTTTCTAGATGGCTTATAAGCCACCTGCAAACCATTTTTTTAGTGTATAGTTTCATTGATGTAAAACTATGGTATTGATAAGCGGAAATGCAGCGTAATGTGATGCTTGATTATTTTGTTTCGGGGTATGCTGTTATGGTGAGCGGGCTTAGAATCGAATCCCTGGTTTTAAAAAAAGCCTCTTTGCTCTCGCAGCTCAGAGGCTTTTACCTAAACCTTATCACAATAGGGGCTATGCCCCCGATTTGCACTGCTAACTTACAACAACCTAAACTAAACTGAAATAAGCCTCGATGAATAGCGCAAATCTATCGACGAAGAACAAACTAATGTTCCTTTATTACGGTTATTTACGCAGGCACAAGTAATAGCGATTTACTTTATTGATTTAATATTTTGCCGGTAATATTGTTGGTTGTTACCAGCAAATAGGCCGGTTTTTCGCTTCTCCCCAAAACCGGAATAATGTCTAACTGCCACCAGCTCTCCATCATTTCGCCTGGGTTTGCCGAGGGGATATTATAGTGAAAAGGGGGCGTTACGATGGTTTCGTTGTTTACCGCGGCCCGGGTAAGCGCATCAAGTAAAAACTTATCGTTATCGCTACACGCGTTTTTAGGATCGAAAGCTTCCCAAAGATACCAACCTACAATGTTTCTATAATGGGTATATGTTGCCCTCATATACGCGTCGTTATAGGTTAGTATAGTAAAGTTTGGCGCATCCGCTTTTAATATTATCCGTGGCGTATCTGTAAAAAACAAGGCCTTGAACAGCGGATCATTTAAAAAACTCATTAGCGATAAGTGCTTTACGGTTACAAATGGTAAATTTTTTCAGAAATGTTTTCCTGAAAAAGGCTTATATGTTATTTGTACGCAATTACTTGCCTATAGGTTTAGATCGCCTGTTTTTAAAGTTAAATGTCAATTAAAGAGGAAAGCCTACCGCATAATTTATACTGAAAAGCCGATCTTGGTTTCTTTCCAGAAGGAATTGAGCCCGGAACATCCAGGGAGCTGATTTTATAACAGCTATAATACCTTGAATTTATAATGCCGGATCTGGAACTCGAATTATGCCTCCAAAACAGTAAATTCGGCATATGAAGTACGTAGCTCTTATCCTGATTTTATTTTTTTCTTACCAGGCTTCCCATGCGCAAGATAGCGTCACTAAGGCTGATGTAAGCGCCTCGCCACCCAAAGTTTCACATATTGTAGAAAACCCGGTTCCATTAATCAAATTAAAAGATGTTGCGCTTTATAGTGGAAAGTATGTTAGAATTATTGATGTAGTTTATGCTCACAAAATGGTGGATACACTGGAGTTATTGGCTGTGGGAGGAATTTATCCTAATCAGGCTTTAACTATTATTGTTTACGGGAAAGCATTAGCGGCATTAAAAGCAGATGATGTGGACGGCAAAACCATTATGGTTGGCGGTATTGTAGTAGCTGATAAAGAAAACAAAGACCCTGAGATATATATTAATAACCCCCAGTTGATTAATATCATCCCGAAGCATTAATGCAGGCCCTTGAATAATTGAGGGGGGATAAAAAAGAGCATATTCAAATGGCCAATAAAACCGTTCAAATATGCTCTTTATTACTTCTCTTCTAGTCGGGATGAGAAGATTCGAACTTCCGACCTCCAGCACCCCATGCTGGCGCGATACCGGGCTACGCTACATCCCGAATTACATCTGAACTGTTTACTTTGTACGTAAACTACTGCTCTATTGTACTTTACAAACCCTAAGCCGGGTTAATAATTAAGTAAATAAATCTGTCAAAACAACCTTAACTTTAAAAGAGTACAACAAAGTGTACAAATCGTTAAGGAGGACAAATATATAGAAGTTGGCATTTAAGTAAAAGCCTTATCAAATCTATTTTTATTTAGTAGGGTAGGTAGGCCTAATTGATATTCCTGCATTGCTGTCATAAGTTAAAGATTAAGTGATTAAATAATTATAAAGCCAACACAGGCTTATGCCGGAACTAAAGGCAAGGAGGAACGAAATAAATGAAGGGCGAAGTGTAGGGCTGTGTTTATGTCGGAAATTCCTTGCACTGTGTTTCCGGCTCACGCCTAACTTTGCTGAATAATTATATGTCACCCCTTCATATTTTTCTTATGTTTGTAGTCAACTAATGATATTAAGATATTCATTGGATCGGTTATTTGAAATCTCTGCATTTGCTCGAAATTGTTGTTATATTCTTGTCAGACCTATTTATTAACTCGTTTAAATTTGATAATATGAAAGATATAATTTACAAAATCAGCGTTCATTTAATGTTTACTTGGTTACTGTTTACACTACCTGGATTGATTACTCACGTTGGCGGACAAGCCTTACTTTGCGACAGCTCTTGCAACAGTTTTAGAGAGTAAATAATGAGACTAAACCACCATGGATGTAAGGAGGGTTCGAATCCCTGGCTTGTCACATAAAGCCACAATTTTATTGTGGCTTTTATTGTTTTTACCCCTCTTCAATTACAGCCAGTCGTTCTTTTTCCTTGTCAGCAACGACATTTTCTTGGGGTTGTAGTGTTTACCTATGTAGCAAGTACGCCAATAGTTAAATTCTGAAACCTCGTGTCTCACAGTTATAGTTAAGTCTATCTCCTCTTTACCAATCCGTTTGAGCGTGTTTCCAATGATGAAAGTTACCTTTCTGACAAGCATGTAACACAAACGCCAAGCTTATTAAGATTAAGCCTGGCGTTTGTGTTGATCGCTTGTATGGAAATACCCTGTCATTTAATTCGGACTACTCTTTTCGAGGTCTAGCAGCATTGCAATATCTATGTGTAAGTCTTGCGTTTTCGGGAATCGTCTTACCCCCTAACCAATATTGTTCAATGTGATCAACGGCTGCATCGTCTATATTGGCTATGTTATTACCGCAGATTTGACAAGTACTATTTGTTGAATATAGCTGTTCTTTTAGGCTAAACGAAAAGCAACGAGGTTGGGTTGTTCGCTCACCTATAATATTATTAAGAGTGTTCCGCCATTTGTCAAAACGCCTAACTACTTTTCGTTCTTCGCTTGTTCCGATTTCTATCGCGTCAATAAACTCGTCGTCGGTTGTCATTAAATTTATAAATGCTTCTCTGATTGCATCTAACTTTGGATACACAGAAGTCTTTTCTGCTCTAGCAAACGAATCCATTAATATGTCATATAAAGATGTGTTGAATCTTGATCTTTCCCAATATCCATCAGGGTTCGATTCAGTGCCTTTGTAGTAACGTTTAAAGGCATTTTCGGCAAATAAGGATTTAATAATCGAAATTGCTTTTTTAAAAGCCTGCCTTAATTGTTCAGCGTCTCTATCAGAGATATTTACAAATCGAGTAATTTCGTTGTTAAGGAAATTCTTTATAGGTGACTTATAATTTATATGAGTATTGTGATAGAAGGAACAAAACCTTAAGACTAATTCAACATCTTTCATTCGCCTATCAGGTTGTTTAAGACCTAGAAGGTCAAGAAAGTCTTTTTCCGCAGCGAGTTCTTTAAGAAGATTATTAAAAGAGCCACGATATATGCAATTCCTTAATTCTTGGGTATTCAACGGAACGGATCCGGTATTTAGCCGTTCAAATATTTCGAATTTTAAGTTAGGGTTAGACTCCTTTTTAAATGTAATTGTTCTTATTTTACAGTATCGGATTTGATCCTGTACATCTTCTGGTAACTGAGCAAACAGTTTTCCTTGGTATTCTTTCAAAACTTTCAGCCCTGAGAGTTTGAAAGGCTTTCCTTTTTTGTCTGGAAACAATCCATCAATAAAGGCAAAAAATGAGGTTAGCCTTTGTTGACCGTCGATAACATAAATCTTTCCGTCCATTTCTTCAGTAAGATAAACTACCGGTAATGGGATATCAAGTAATGCTGATTCTAACAACTTACTACTTTTAACGATATCCCATACGAAGTAGCGTTGAAAATCTGGTTGAACATCTAGCTTTCCCCTCTTCCATCTTTGGTATAGTCCATCTATCTCTGGATCGCCTTGCTCTGTATAGATTTTAGTTGATAAGTTCTCACCTAAATCAGGTTCATCGTCATCATTATCGTCGTCAAACAAAATTTCTTCTTCTAATTCGTCGGCTATTTTAGTTTCTTCCATGTGATTATATTAGGTTGTTTATTTATTCTTTTAAATATAAAGATGCGCACAATAGTGTAGTGGATTCATAATCAGTCAAAGATTATAAAAAAGGTAATATTCTAATTGTGTACGTAATAAGACTAGTTAATGATGATGCTGATAAATATATAATTACCTTATCATATAAACAATAACTGGTAACTATATCTGATTAACTTGTACACGTTTATGGTTTTCCGTCAGAAGATATAACAATAGTTCTTTGATTGTATATCTCGTACACAACTCTCGCCTTATATCGATTCCTCTTATCATCGGATATAAAATAGTCGCAGGCTGTGGCATAGTAACAATGGTTTGCATCCCAAAATCGCGCTGTGTTCGATTTGTCGGTTTGTCTATCTTTCCAATATCCAAGCATGTCTGTCAACTCTAGCATTCCCGCCATCTTATTATGTAATCCAAAATTGCTGCTATCAGGAAATAAACCTATAGCTTGATCAATCAAACCCATCATGCTAACATCATGAAATGTTTTTATTTTAAGGTTCAAATGATCTATGACCTCTGTGGGGGTATAGTTGTTTATTCTATTTATATCTATTCCGAGGTCTATGATTATTTGGTTTCTAACATCATGCGGGAATAGATTAGTGAACAAACCAATAGCTAATTTACCAATTGACACTTCGTGAATAGTTTCCCAAACATCTATGGGATCGGCTAAAGTTGTTATTACATTTCTTGTTGCAACTTCATGATATAAATAGTTATATTTCGAAATCTCACGAATAGTTTCAAGCCGACTTAAAACCCTTTCAGTTCCACTTATGTTACTTGCTTCTTGTATGTGAGCCGCAGAATAAGGAAATTGCACAATGCTCTTATCTATCTTGATTATTTTATCTAAGCTATATTCGCCGTCTTCTATTGCTGATATAATGTTTGTATCTAAATAAGCTTTCATAGATAGCAGATTATAATATTAGCATGTATGAGTAGGTAAGTTTGATGTGGTTATAAAATCAACTCAATTAATCCGTTCTTTGTTACAATGTAGATAATTCTTGTAGTCGATGCATCAAATGTAATTTTAACGTGCTGCATTTAATTTTACAAGTGCTATAATATTTCGCCAACGCGCGCAGTTGTGAAATTAAATGCAGCATCAAACCGATAGGTTTGATTTTTCGGTAGACATTCGCCTTATCTAATGTTACGATAAAAATGAAGCGAAAAGCATGGCACTAAGATTTGTTGCAAAGCACATTATGGCTTTTTAAGCTCTTTAATTTTTAGTAGTTCAGCGGTTATCGTAGAGATGATCCATCCAACCAACCCAATTACAATGAAAGCGATTCCCCACCAAGTAAGTTTTGATGTATAGTCACCATAAGAATCAGAGTACTTCTTAAGAAGTATAATTTTCGACTTGTTAAAGTCCAAAACTATTTCTTTGATCTCGGTAGTTTGCTTCCTTTTATATAAGCTATCATAATTAGTTTTGAAGTTCGCTTTTATGTCTTTTATTTGCTTAGTTATTGAACTCTTTTTGAGCTTGCTCTTGGTTCGTTCACCTTGCTTTAAGGTTCTTAATTCCGCTAATATTTCACTAGATGACTTATTTAATTTAGAAACATCTAGTCGCAATTCACCTAATTCCCGATTGAGTAATTTTACTTCTTTATTATAACTGTTAATTTCAATATCTAATTCTTGCTCTTTTTGCAAGGGATAGAACATAGATGTCAACAGCATAACCAGCCCCCCTATAAACAAGAACTTGAAAAGATTATCAACTCCAGAAAATAAGCTACTTACGTCCATTAATTTATTGCATTAATCTTATCCATGTTCACGTCTAGGTCCTTAAATCCCTTATTTATTGAACTTATGGTGTCCTTATGTAAGGCCATGGTTCCCTCAATTTGATCTTTCGCATTAGCCGGTAATTTGTGAGAGTCTATTGTGCAGCCGTTAGAGAGTGCTAATATAGCAGCTAATATAATTACCGATTTTCCTATTGGTGCTTTAAAATCAATTTTGCCTGGTGACTGAAGATTTAACTTGATTGAGCTTTTAGATATGTCTTCACCAAAGCTGAAATCTTGATTAATTTGTTCTGTTAATCGCCTGATAGACTCTATAAATGAAACAAGAGAGTCAACATTTATATCTTTCTTTGTTTTGATGTCAAAAACAAAATGTCCAAAGCCATCCTTTACGTATAAGTTCTCGGTTTCGTTATCTATATAGTTTTGATACTTCTTTATACTGCTAATAGCGTGCCTAGAAACAGTAATCTGATAAAATATTGGATCTAACGAGCTTAAGGTTTTGCTTTCAATCCATTTAATTTTTTTTCTTTTGCGATAGTCACATTTGCCTTTAGGGTCAGATTCAATATAAATACCACTTTCCTCAACAATTCCAAATGCAAATCTGGAAGAGCTTCTACTGGGAATTATAACTAAATCATTCTTTTTTAGTTCCTGAAATCGCTTGATTTTATTGTAAATGGCAGTTACTTTCCCTTTACTTTTCTTAACAGACATATCTAGCTTCTCATTTAAAGCTATTTTTTCTTTAAATTCAGAAATGGATAAGTTCTTAATATTATCTGCTGTAATATAATTCCATCCAATTCCTATATATCCATTGACGTAAAACTCTTCAAAATGTTGACCGCTATCCGTTCGTATAAACCAATATCCTTTATCCGGTTCAATTTTAGTAATGCTATCAAATAATTGTTCAAATGGAGATTGCGATGGGGGCATAATTAGATTTTCGGTTTAGTGTATTTTTTAATATTAAATAAAGGTAGTTAACTTATTTAGAAAAGCAAGTAAAGCCTGCTTTCGAAACTAAAGCAACTATTACCAAGTTATTTAGCTTAGGCCTTCTCTGCTATTAGCAAATTTAGATTTATGATAATGGTGGTATCGATTATCTAATTATCGTTATTAGTTAGTCTAAAATAGCCAGCTCACCACAGCGAATTGAGCCAAAGGTCTTCATAGAGAAGCACGTAGTGCGATATGAAGAATGTCCTACACAAACAGGCACAAAGCCATTAAATTACTTCCTATAAAGAAAAGCTTTGTGCATGTGCAGCCTTGGGCGATTAGCGGTGAGCTAAAATTATAATGAGCGACTGGCTGCATAAATCTTGAATGTTGCAAACGTCACCTGGTCGACAGACCAAGTGTAAGTGCAGCATAAGTGAAAGGTATATAAAGACAGAGAAAGCTCATGTGATGAACGACTTTGCTACCACAACAATGATGACAGGCTGCTTTTGCGATGGGTAATGCGAAGATCTCCTTTATCGCGGGGGGCATGCGCGTAGCCAATAAAGGGAATCTTCGCTATTGAGGGTGGGCCAAAGCAATGGAGTGAAATGTGTGCGTAGCACTTATTGAACGCAATGAAGCCTGGCGAGATTGTATGTGTAGCTTAAGAGTGAAGAACTCCTTATAGCCTGTGGGTTGGTATGTGCACAAGGCCATTGCGGGAATAATCATAGCTTGCCTATATATAAGGTACTTTCATAAATCTTAAAATTCTGATTAAACTATCTCTATTTGAAAGATAGAAATCCCTTAAGTCGTTTAATGTTTTAATTGCTTCAATTGGTAGGTTAAGTTGGGATTTGATTAGTTCTAAGTCCATAACCACATTTGTATCAGTTGTAAGTCTTATTGCATCATCTATGATTTCCTTTAAAACTGCTGTATTATCGGAGGAATATTCCTTGCCGGTACGATTTGCTGATTCTAATAAAGAATGAATGAGTTCGGAATTATTCATATTAAATAACGTACTAAGAGTGTTTTCCGATTAATGGCTTCAATCGATTTGCCATTGCTTTTTCTAACAGTAACATTAATGGTTCAGCCTCTGGCAAAAACGAATAAACATGTAATGTTACTATAAGATTGGCTTCTTTACCCCAGTGTAAAAGCTGCAAGCCAGCAGTGTCAACTGAATTAAAGTAGCCCAAATGCGTGAGGGTACGATGTTTTATGTTTTTGCTTTTGCCCAAGTAAAGTATGTTCGTATCTAAGTTTAATACTTTATTAATTGCGGGGGTTGCTCTCCATAACGTTTTTCGATTACGATCATATTTTTTAATAAGTCGAACTACGTCCCTGGGTTTAATATCGGACTTTATCTCGAACCAATATAGTGTTGGAACTTTAATGCTACTAAGTGTGGTAAACATTTCGTTGAAGCTGTCGTGGGCGCAAATTTCATGATACCCCAAATTCTCTAATAACGAACAATTGATTTCCCAAGAGTAAGAATCAGCAGTACCATTTAAGGCTATTTGTTCCAATTGTTTAGACAGGCTGAGGGATATTTCTTTTATGGTATTCGAATGATCTGGCATGACAGCTTTTTGATTCGGCTTTTTAGAAATGTAAAGTAATCAAATTAACTTGCCATCTCCCAATCCATATTACTAACTGAAGCTCCTTCATTCTCCTTTAGAAAATAGAATTCGCAGACCAAAGACGATTTAATAATCAGCATTAAGCCAATAGTTCCATCATTAAAAATGAATTTATTGGGTGCCGATTGTTTTAACAAGTAATGCGATTTACTGCTGTTATAAATGATAATAACGTTAGCCGAACCACCCACGCAGTTAACGGTAATGTCTCGAACAGTTAAAATGAATTTATTCCAACGCTTGATTTTATTACTTACCGGCTCTTTGGCGGGTAGTGCTTTGAACTCGCCATTTACTACCTTATAAAACGTCCAAGGCTTACGAACGATACCGTCAAATTTATAGATATGACGTGTGACCTTCCGTTGATTTGCGGTATCAATTATTTTCGCTGGTTGATCCCTGTATTGACAAAAAGCTACTGGCGAAGCAAACAACATTAATAATAATAGTGCGTATTTCATAGTGATAAAATTTGAGGACACTGAAAAGGCCTGCCGTAGCAAGCCTTATTTAATCAAGATTTAACGAACCCTCCATAAATCCCTTATATTCTAAAAGATCAAGGGTTTCAGGAATTATCTTTAGTTCAAATGCTACACCTCCCGGTTTGCTTATTTTAACAAGCTTTACATTAGCTGTGCCTTGATGGTTGTCGTACGAATTACTATAAGACCACTTAAAATTGAACGTGTCGCTGGCGTAGCTGCTTTGTGTTTCAGGTGCAGATGTGCGTGTTAATTCAGATATCGCACCATAACTTTGCTGATCTGTCTTACTTACAATTGAGCCAAAGTAAACCTGTTTATCAGCTGTTATATAAAACACAAAATATGAGTTGTTACTCGTGTAAAAAAGAGTTTGGTCAACGTGGTTTCGCTGGGCACTTTGGACAGTAAACTTAGCGACAATGGATTGTTGGCAATAAGCTACCCGAATAGTTGAGAATAGCATTATTAATAGAAACCTTACTTTCATAACTATTGATGAAATTGATGTACGGCTTCATAGTTTTTAACAAACTGTTGCAATGATGGTAACACAACATTGGTTAACACCCAAACAGCCCTTGACATGCTCTTTTTGCTCCGTTTGGGTTCATTGATTTGCCCTGGCATAATATCAGTTGCGCTTCTAAATTGTAACTGATTGGCTTCGGTAACAATGATTGTATTGTTGGTATTTCTAAGATAGTTTACTATGCCAACGTATATGTTATTATAATCCTGACCATCGTACCACCGCCATTGTTGTGCTGTTACTTTGGTGAAGTAATCCATGTTTTGGTTAAGGTATTCAAAGAAAGTGCGGTCGAGATTATAACTCTTTCCCCAGTGTTCTAATTTACAATAATCCTGGGCCTTGCTGATTGAGATAGATGCCATAACTATGATGGCTGTAATGAAAGTGATTTTAATGTGTTTCAATTTGATAAGGTTATGTACCATATCAGTCCTTTATGGTGGGTTATAAAGTACGAAAGCGCAGGACTGAACTACGTTTGCGACTAAGAGGCACCTTGGAGAGCCTACACACCAACAAACAAGTCTTCGCCCTGCACTTTCGTGCTGGACGTTGAACTCATCTGTCTTTGGTGTTATTGAAATTTCCAAGGTTTCCTTAGCCAAAACAAACAAAGCTTAACGCTTATATCTTAAATATTATTTATCGCTTCTTCTATTTATTCAAATAATGCTCTTTATTTTTAAAATGTTATGCACGAAAGTACGATAAACTAACTAAAAGATAAACCTCCGCATCACGGAAGTTCATCTTAATTTTGTCATTCAACGATTGCATCCTCAACCATTGTTATAGTATTGTCATTACTGCCATCCAGTAGACGAGCCTTCCAATAACCGTAATGATCTAATAAATCGGTATCAACTGTAATGCAGTCTTCCAGGTCATGTTGCGTGGCATCGTACATTGTAGCTCTCCACGCGCAACGAATCATCCGGTTATAGTTAAGCTTGCCTACAACTTTCCGAATGTCTGTATCGGTTTGTAATTCGATAAAATACGCATATTCCTTTACTGATAATGTCAAACAACAAACGACACTGACGAACTCGAATAAAACACAGCCCTTGTAAGTATCACCTTTTTCATAATTCGTCATTATATAGGTGCGTGACTCAACACTACTCATTCTTGAAAGGATATACCGTAAATCTTTCATGATTCCTGCAAATACCTTGGTGATTTCCATGTTTTTATGATAGGTGTCAATAAACGGTGGATGGTAGGGTTCAAATAATCGCTGCACCTCAACGGGTGCAGCTTTAAGCATTTCTAATACTGTTGTTTCCATAAATGAATTGTTGTTAAATGAAAAAGGGCCGTTAGGCCCCTTTCTGTAGTTGTTCGATTGTGATTTTCTTGCAGTCTTTAAAACCTTTGTCAAGCAAGAGTTTGGCTTGTCGGAAATCATCTACATTATAAAGAGACACGTTAAGAGCGTCCTCGATAAATATTGGAGTGTTACTCTCGGCAGTATGTTTATAAACACAACGCGTTAGCAGACTATCCAGATGATTACCGATTTGCTGTTTAAAATTGAAGTTTCGGGCGAAGCTGATGAAGTTTTGCCCCTCGTGTTCTTCAAGTTGTAAATGGACTAAAGGACTGTAAAAACCATGTTTGGTACTGAGGCCAATTGATTGATAATCTATTTCTATCAATGTGCGTAAATAATCTGTAGGGTACAGTTTAATAAGGTCTTTTACATCGGTGACGATTGTGAAATAGCTTGCTGTTACAGCTTGATTTTTGGCTTCTAAAGCCACTTCTTTTGTTGGTGTAGTTTGTGTTGTTGCTTTCATTTTAGTGCGTTAAATGGGTTAAAAATGTGGTTGAATTACTGTATGGTGAGGTGGTTAAGTGGGTGTTTTTACCTTATAAAGTGCCTTGAAATGTGGCCCTTCGCTGGTAGGTCGATGAAATAAAATCGATTTGACAGTGTGGCGATTGCCATATGAAAAGTGATTTTCAAATTACTGGACACTATGTGTAAATGAGATAGTGCTGTCGAATCGATTTTACATCAACATAGCGGAGGGGTGTTGGCATGATAGACTCGGTTCAGCCGGAACGTACAAATAATTTAATAGGGGGATGTTATGAAATCAAGGTCTGATTATATATATAAATTTTTAAAACGGAAACGCCCTGGCTGATTAAGCCAAGGCGTTGGCAAGATTATTCAGACACTTAATATTGAAAAAAGCATCTTTATAACCCCTTTGGAAATTTACTGTCTGAACTCAATGCTTAGGTTTGCCGATAATATAAATCTTGATTTCTGAATTGTTAGCAGCATAACCGTCGGTCGTCCGATGAACATCAAACCACTTTGCTAACTGAGTAACCGTAGCTTTAAGGCCTTTTATATTACATTTAAAGTAGTAGTACTTTAAAATTCGCTTTACCTGCGCCGCGGAAGTTTTGTTTACTCTTTTAAATATGGCCTTTAAGGCTGTCATTAGTTGGAAATATTGATCTCCGTGTTCCTGCTCATGCCTTTCATAAGCCATTTGTATTGCATTTTGCCTATATTCTAATTCCCGTATTTTATCAATTCCAAGTTTCTTATAATATTGGTAGATTAAACTGTGAGTTTGCATTAGATGATATAAAGTGTGATTGGGTGATAATGAATAAACATTTTTGGCAGCTGTGAAATGACTTTCAAAAGCTTCACTGATAATCCGTATCACTTCTGTTTGAGATATCCCTTGTCCAAGCTTGTCAATTGTATCATCATCTAAATTATAATTCTCAAAGCTGTTACAAACCATAAATCGCTCCGATGCTATGTAGGCATTTAAAATATTATCAGGAGTCTTGTAATATCCTCTAACTCTGTTAATGTGTACTTCTTGGTCAATCATGAAATGATTGACGTTATCGTCATGTTCATTCACAAATGAGGAAAAGGATATTACTCTTAATGCGTTATTTAACACGTCAAAGGCTCCAACCTTATTTGTAGTGTCTCTAAGATTTCTAATTGCAATGTAGGCCTCCTGGGAGCCTTTAAGATATTCCCTCACTTCTGCTTCTGTTGAGCTTGGAAGCTTTTCATAAATGTTACTTATGTGCGTTATATTGGCCACTCCATTTCTAGCCCGGCCTATAATTTGTATGACATCGGTAAAAGGATCAACAGCCGAATGCTGAACTTTCTTTACATCGCTAACAATCAATAGATTCGGCTCAAATTCGAGTAGCATATCAAATGCTGTAAAGAAACGGCTCGTAAAGAAATTATATTTCTTCATTTTCTTTACCTCAAAATCTTCTTGAGCATAGGGTATTTTACTGATGTGTAACTTTTCTGCGCTTTCTATTGAGCAAAACACTTGTGATTCGGTCTCTATTTTGAAATGCTTAATCAACGATGCAATCCGCTCGGTAGAGTTTACAAAAATGATATAATGGCTATTCCGCTGCTTTATAAAGTAATCCTTTAGCGTTGTGGCTAAACTATTTGTTACGCGCAAGTTTAAATTAATATTACGCGTGACTTGTGGGACAATGTGGAAATTGTCAAATCCTTTGGATTTAAAACGGGGATCGGTAGGGGGAATCGGCGTGGCAGAAATGAATGATCTGGATTTGTAATTAAAGAAATCATCCATTACCTCAACTATTTTGGGTCTGAAATTTACGTCTTGGATAAGCTTTTCACATTCGTCAACAAGCAAAAAGAAGTTATTGTATAAATCTAAGCCGATTGCATCCGCTGCTGTTTTGATATTTTTATGCCCTTCGGGAGTGGAAACCAATTTAAAGTGTTTGATGTCTCTTTGGAAGTATTCGATAATATGGTGTGGCTTTACACCACTGTGCACTGCAAATACATCACCCCCTGCTTTCCCTTTTATAACCGGGATGTAAGGTTCGATTAAGATACTATTTCGCTGACATTCAAGTTCTAATGTCGTAGCTCCACAGCCAGTTAGTGTTTTGTATATGATTTTATTCTCGGGTAGGAAATCCAGATATTGATTAAGGTAGCCCCCATCTGGCAATATAAGTTGGTTCATGAAAGGAGAAATAAAGTCCTCCCGCGAATGCGGGAGGACAGATGAGATTTAATTAACAGTTGCTTCTTGGATTAAGTCTTCTAAAGTGAAGTCAGTTCTTATTATGCCATAAGCATAATCTTTTATGAATTGACCTAAGCGATCAACATCGTAAATTGTTACTCCCACACTCAAATTAGCAGTCGAAAAATTAAGATAGTAGTAAGGCTCCAAATTGGTCTTATGGATGTTCCTACTAATACCAGAAGTGATTTTTAACCCCTCCTTTACGCAATTGAAAAATTCACGGTACTGCTTGAGCAATGCCGGAGCCCCGTCTTTCATTTGGGTAGTCATTTCAGTAAAGTTTGCTTTGTCGAAATAGCCCACCCTGCCATCAATACTATGAAAGAAGGTTTGTTTAGTAATTAAATTCAGATTAGATCCAGCCTGGCTGTCCTCTCTGCCGGTAATAAAGTTAAAATTCATAATGGCAAAGAAAGTTCAGCTATAGAGGCTCAAAAAAAGGGGTTTTACAGAAATCCTCCCCCCGATAGCTAAAGCTTCAATTGGGATTCTCTATTACGTATTGCCCTGCCTTCGTTTTTAAGAACGGCATTTATAAACCCCGACTTATCAGTCTCAGTAATATTTCTTGTCGAAATGAATTTGCCGTTGACTTGTTTAATATTAAGAGCGTAGTCTTTGCCTTTAATATTATTTGCTTGTTTTATATGTTGTATTATGTCTCCGATGTAAAGCAATTCAAAGATGAAAAGATGTTTCTTTCGGCTTGTTGTTTTATCCAAATGCAAATTAACGTATTTCAATAGCTCTCCAATTGTTTCCTTTACAATGTTTGAAACTCCGGTGTCTATTTTTAATTCTAAGCTGTTGATCATGAATTCTAATATTTCGGAATCGGGAATGTCTTGATAATCATTTAACAACGAAAGAAGAACTGGATCGGATTTCCGCATCATAGTGTACATGTGTTTTACCATGATCTCGGTGGCCCCGTAATAATCCAAAGGAGCGTGTGGGCTTTCTAGATTTCGACTATTAATTTGAATGAGAACATTTGCGTTGGCCGGCCTAAATGAGGAGTGGGGCTTACCATTTTTAGTTTCATAAGTAACCTCTTCTAATTGACAGGCATTTAGATACCCGTGGAAGAATAGTAATGCACTCTTTGCATTTGTAAAGTCAAAGACCCATTCCAAGCTGTCATATTCATTGTGAAATGACTGTAGGGTATCCAGTAATTTATTGCGATGTGATGATGGAATTTTAAAATCACTCATTAATGCTTCGTAAGCATCATGAAAATGATTTAGTTCATTTCTATTAACATTCGACAGGGCATACCTTTTCATGAAGAAACAATCCCGCCCCTTGTGGAGCAGGACTGTAAAGGTAATAGTTAGACATCAAACATCTTATTCTCCCAACTTTCGATTACTCCTTTTTCAAATTCGTCAAGGTAGGTTTGTGTTTGCTCTTGCGTTGCATGTCCTAAGGCTTCAGTTATGTAACTTGTGTTTGCACCTGAGCGCTTTAAGCCAGTCGCATAGCTATGTCGGCCAACATTGGTCGTTAACTTCAAAGAAGGTTCATCAATCTGCTCCGCAAGCTTTTTTAACGCATGATTTACGGCGCTAAGTGCTGTTTTCTTTCTTGTATATTGCTGCTTTAGGGTTACATGAATTGTTATATCCAAGATAGGAAAGACGAATCCACCAGGCACTTTATAATTCTCTTTGAAGTAGTTCAATATTGTACCGTTGTGTTGATTAATAGGAACTTCAAATTGACCTCGTGTTTTTCTCCTCACGTAATTTATGTGAGTATTTGAAATGTCGCTCCATTTAAGATAGCTTATATCAACGAAGTTTATCCCACGGCTGTAATAACTGAAAAGAAAATACTGTTGGGCCAAATACAGCCATGAATCTGGTGGAAGATTAAGCGCTTTTAGCTTTGTTATTTTATCCAACGTGATAGCTATCTTCTTTGTCTTACTGTCAAGCCGTTTGTTTATCGAGTACTTCTTTTCGCCAAATGGATAGTCTTCCGCTTTAAAAAACTTATCTTCTATTGCTTGATTGATCACACGTTGTAGATTGCGCATCTTTACACTAATGGTAGTGTCTTTGTTCTTTCGTTCATTGCGCAACCAGTACTCAAAGCTTTCGAGAAATCTATAGTTAACATCTAAAAGTATAGCGTTAGGTTTAAACTTATTCAAGATTCTTTGCACTTCAAAATAAAGTCCTGCTAAGCCAACCCTGCCTTGTTCTTCTAAAATCGCTATCTGTTGACTGTAATATTCCTGTAGCGACGTTACGACCGGAATTTCTTTTTTCTTCAAATCAAGTTCGAATTGATCAAAGTTAAACGATATTTGCTGCTCATCATATCGTTTTAGAATAGCGTATGCCTCTTGTAACTTAACTTCAAGAATAGAATTTGCCTCTTTAAATCCGATAAACATTTTTCTTAATCTGCCTAAACCATTATCTTCTGCCTCCGGTGGTTTCCAGTATTCCGGCCTACATCTGAATTTTATGGATTGATTTGTAAGTAAACCATTTATAGTATAGTACCTTCGTTTGTAATTGTGGGTTACTCGTAATGTAATTGGATGTTCGTCGTTAGAAAGCTTTTTTGCTGTGTTAAGGATAATAGCTACAGTGGCCATAAATTGGTTTATTGTAGCTTAGAATTTGAGAGTACAAACAGGAGTACAAATACTAATAAACCACTCTGTTTATTAGTAAAGAAAAGGGACAAACAACAGTTAAATGGAGTTAAAAAGCTTAATCATAGCTCCTTGTGACGGCACCCCATGCTGGCGCGATACCGGGCTACGCTACATCCCGAACTGTGTTTCCAACCTTAGTGCACAACAAGGATGCAAAATTGGAGGGAGCAAATATAATAAGTTGTCTCTTAACTCAAAATAATAACACTTTTTCTGTACAAAACTTGTATGCACATGCTTTACTTATCTCAATACTCTGTAGCGCCTATATCGAATGCATTACCGGAAGGACGTTTTGTGCCATAATAGTCGAAACTTACGCCGTATGATAAAACGTTTGCTCCCTTATTGATAAGCGGAGATGAGGAGAGCAAATGAAAATTATCTGCACTATAATTTACAAATTTACAGGTACTCACATCTTTATTTAAGTAGTTATTTGAAGCCGTAAGCTTAACACTGTTGCTTTTTCTAATTATGGATAGACTTGATACCGATTGTATGATAACATTGTTAACAACAGTATTCATGGGAATGGTTTCAGAGTTTAATTTAATGCCACCTAAAGCCGAACCAACGATGGTGTTATTAATAAACTGAAAATGCGGCCCGGGGGTATACCTGGAATCTGCAAAAATGCCGTATGCTTTTGAATTAATGATGTAGTTGTTAAACACCACGTTGTCTCCAAGTCCGAGAACAATAATGCCGTCGCCCGGCGCGTTCTTAATCAGGTTATTATAACACTTGCCTCCGGTGCCTTCTCCTATTTGTATGCCATTATCCTGGTAGGCCGAAAATGGACTTACCCCCGGAGCTTTCACCGTATTATTATAGATCTGGCATCCTGAAATAGCGCAGCCTACCTGAATGCCTTCGCTACCGGTAGAATCGGTAAGGTTTTGATATATCTTAACGTTCACTACATCATGAGGAAAAACCTTACCACAAGAAAGAGATACTCCATCTTCATAAAACGAGTTTCCTACATAAAAACCTTCGCCGCCGGTTTGGTGAATATAGTTGTTATGAAGAATTACATTTTTCATTGTAAAATGACCGCGCCAGGTTGCGGCATCACATGATGGATCTGTTTTGGCCATGATACCCGCAAAGCCACTATTACGAACTTCAATATTTGCGATCTCAAAATCCGAGCTCAGGTCGTCCATCGTCATGCCTATGTTGCCGCCATTTACATTAAATCCATAGGGAATAGACGGAACCCCATTTCCCAACACCTTAAAATACTGGCAGTTTTGTGTCTTAAACGCGTATGAAGCGGTAGTAGAAGTTGAAAAAGTTACCTTGCCTCCTTTGTTAATAATAACAATGGGTTTTGCAGCTGTTCCTTTAACATTTTTAAGCAGTAAAGCGCCTCTTATTCCGGCGGGGATATATATCGTAGTCCCTGCTGGTATTTTAGTCCCATCAACCATCCATTGCGAAGGCTGAACAGTATAGGTAGTAACGGCCTCGGTATGCAAACTTGAAGATATGGTATCCTTGCCTGAAGCTGTGCTTCGTGGTTCTTCAATTTTATTTATATTCTTGGTACACATCGCAAAGGATGATAAAACCAGTACACCGGCTATAATACGTATCAGGTAATTTTTCATTTATAAATTTAAAGGCGGCCGCGAAATATTTTTGAGAAGAAAGGTTCAAAACATCAACATCTTTCAAGCTTTTTTTATTTCTCAAAGCCTCGTATTATACGTTGCTTTTCAACGTATTGTTGTTCCAAATTAATTAATCGTTACAATTTACCATGTATACGGTAAATTATACAGGTGTTTGCCGCTCTGGCAACAGGTAAATGAGTTCTTGAAAATGCAGCGAATAATTTAATTGAGTAGTCCCAACAGAACATTCACAGCATATTTAAATCTGGCCGCGATTGTTGTTACAATCAATTATGAAACGGCTCGCCAAGAGCCGTTTTTACATACTCTTATTGGGCTGGTACCGGGTTATACCCCTGCGGGGAAAGATGTATTTTGGGTGTTTAGTATAAAAAGAAGCTACAGGATTGTATTCAAATTCAGCTGTAAATAAAATACGGTTCCTTTACCAACTTCGCTGGTAAACCATATTTTACCACCATGTTTTTCAATTATCTTTTTGGTGATGGACAGGCCAAGTCCAAAAGGTTGTTCGCCGCCAGTGCCTTGCCTTTTGCTTGGGGTAAACATTTCAAAAATGCTCTCCCTGTTTTTTTCGGGAATGCCAATCCCATTGTCTTCTACGTGTATCAGCACCTGGTTTTCCTGTACCTGCATTCCAATTTTAATAGTGCCCCCTTCAAAGCTAAATTTTATGGCATTTACAATTACGTTGTTAAAAACCCGCCACATTTTTTCGGCATTAACATGGGCTATAACCGGTTTATCGTCATTCTCAAAAATAATTTCCTGATTTTTTGTTTTGGCTTTAAAGCGCAGTAGTTCCACAGAATCAAATAGCAGCTTTTTAAGGTTCACCTCTTCTGCTGCAATGGGGGCATTTTCATCATCAAGGCCCGATCTGAGGAGCTCGTTGATCATATCCATGGTGTTGCTTCCGGTAGATTCTATGAGTTTTAAAGCGTGCCGGCTATCTTCAGAAAAATGCTCATCCTCATCAAGTAACATGGTGGCCAGGCCGGTGATGCCCCATAACGGGTTGCGAAGGTCGTGCGCCATAACACGCATCATCCGGATATAGTTTTGGTTGGCACTTTCCAGCTTGGCAAGGGTGTCTTTCAATTGCCCGTTGTATAAAACGGTGTTGTGATGGTTCTTGCGGCTTCTTTTCAGGCTCCGGGTTATTAAAACCATTATCACGCTTAATAACACCGCCGCAATAGTAATGGCAACCAGGTATATTAATTTAAGTTTATCCTGCTGCTTTAATTCGTTTAGGGTCTGTTGTTGATGCAGGGTGGTTAACTCGCGGTCAACATCAAGCCTGAATATTTTGGAAGTACTGGCCTGTAGCGAATCGCTCAGGCGCACGTAAGTATCCAGGTATTGGTATGCTTTTTCGGGTTGTTTTATTTTAAACAGATAGGCTGCATATAGCTTGTTCCATTTTAAAAGGGCATCGGGGTTATCTTTCCAATACCTATCCAGTAGTTTGCGACTTTTATTAAATGCTTCGGCCGCTTGTGAATAATTGCCGGTTCGGGTATTTAGGTCGGCATATTTCATGTAAAGGGTTATTCTCATTCCGTCCACATCAACAGTGGGTGTATTTAAGGCGATGGTAAGGCAGCGATTAGCTTCGCCATAATTGCCTTTTTTAATAGCAAGACCGCCTAAATTATCGTACACCACAATGCTCGATGCATTAATGTAGAACTTGGTTAAAATATTATCCCTATCCGCCTGCTGTATCAATTTAAGGTCGCGATTATAGTAAAATGCGGCGCTATCCAGTTGTCCATTGCGTTCAAACGCTACACCCGCGTTGTTTAAGGCTGATTGCCTGATAAAAAAGAGCTTTTCGCGCGTAAGCATAGGGTTGCAGGCACCCAGGTGATTATAGTTTTGACCCCAATATTTTGCTGCAAGGGCATAGTTTTTTTGAGCAAAATAAATATCTGCCATCCTTGCAGAAAGTATACCATCATCGCAGCTACCGTTTATTAGCAGCCGTTTTCCGCTATCATAGTAATGCAAAGCCTGGTTATATCGTCCATCCAGCATGCAAGCATCGCCCTTGGTTAACAAGGTTTGCAAATACTGTTCTTTGTATTTGTCGGCATTGTTTTTATCATTAAAAAAAGCAAGGGCGCTATCGGCATAGACCTGCATAGCTGGTACATTATACCGGCTCCGATCGGCCATTATGCAATAATATACAGTTATATATGGATCGTTGCTTTTAATTTGGGGGCGTAACTTTAGCAGTATTTTTATAGCGCTATCGCCTTTGCTGGCAATAATCAGGCTGTCTACATTCTCAAACTGGCGCTTTAAAGTGATGCTTTCTTTGTTGCTGCCAGGGTTTTCACATGCCGTAAATAAAATAATATATATAAATAAATAAGGGTAGAAAACAGTATAAGGCCTTAGCCGGTTGTAACACATTGGCGGTCTATCCAGGTTTATATAAAAAGAAAAGTAATTGCTAAATATAAATAAAAGCTATCAACCCAAATGCTTTTTTAGAAATGTGCCACACCGCAAGCAGGCTATTTTGCCACAGTATTGTTAAATATTATAACAGGAGCAATTTAATGCCGTTTTCATTTTTTATCTTAACGGCGGCGGTATGCTATATTGTTTAGCTGCTATTTCCGTTTAATGGTGTATTTGGTATTTTAGCACAGAATTATGACGTCTGCTGAAAATTATGAATTACTGATTGGAAAGATAAACGTCTTTATAAGGAAGTATTATTTCAATAATTTTTTGCGGGGCCTTATATTTTTAGGTGCCGGCCTGTTTACCGCATATGTTGTAATTACGCTAAGCGAGTATTTTGGCAATTTTAATGTGCTTTTTCGCACTATTCTTTTTTACTTTTTTATACTGCTAAATATTGGGTTGGTGTGCTGGCTGATACTGCCGCCGCTATTGTCCTGGCTTAAGCTGGGTAAATCATTAACACACGATGAGGCCGCCGAAATTATAGGAAAGCACTTTTACGATGTTAATGATAAGCTGCTTAATACCCTACAGCTTAAAAAGCTGGCGGCTGCCGATGTAAAGCACAGTGCGCTTATTGAAGCCAGTATAGATCAAAAGATAGAATCGTTAAAGCCGGTGAGCTTTCCATCTGCCATCAACATTAGGGAAAACGCCAAATACCTCCGGTATATTTTGGTCCCCGCAGCAGTTATTGTGGTTATTGCCTTTGCATCGCCATCTGTTTTAACAGAGAGTACCAAAAGGTTAATAAGGCATAACGAGTATTTTGTGCCTGTGGCCCCGTTTAAATTTAACATCCTTAATAAATCACTATCGGTAGTGGAGGGCGACGACCTGAAACTCGATCTGAAGCTTGATGGCGATAAATTACCGGCCGATGTATATGTAGAAACCGCCAACAATACATTTAAGCTGGATAAGGAAAATATCAGCCGTTTCCATTACCAGTTTACCAACCTGCAACAAAACACAAAATTTAGGCTGATAGGCAATGGTTTTGCATCGGCCCGGTACGAGATAAGGGTTAACCAAAAACCAGCATTGCTGCATTTTGATGTGGAGTTGAGCTACCCGGTCTATCTGCACAAAAAAAACGAAACCCTGGTAAACGCCGGCGATTTGGTAATACCCGCCGGTACGGCTATTAAATGGCAATTGCATACCCAGCATGCAACCGGCTTGCAGTTTTTTATGAATAACGAGGTTCATCAGGCTGTTGCTAGTGGTGCCGATTTGTTTGAGCATACCGAAAAGGTTTACAAAAACACCATTTACAAACTTAGCCCGGTAAACGCACAGGTAAACCATAGCGATTCTGCCACCTATCATATCAATGTAATTTTGGATGAAATGCCGGTGATCAGCGTGGACGAGAAACCTGATTCGGTAAGTATGAAATCGCTGTATTTTAATGGTAAAATACAAGACGATCACGGCTTTTCGTCGCTTACGTTTCATTATAACGTGCAGCCGGCTGGCAATAAGGGTAATCCAAAGGCGTTTGTGAAACGTGTAGATGCCGATATGAAACAAACGCAGGCAGACTTCTTTTACTTTTGGAATTTAAAGGAACTGGGCATTAATGCCGGCGATAGGGTTACTTATTTTTTTGAGGTGGCAGATAACGATGAGGTAAGCGGTCCTAAAAAAGCCCGCAGCCCCGAGCGCACACTTAATGTGCCAGACGTACAGGAGGTAAATAAGCAACTCAACGCCGGTACTGAGGCCATTAAACAAAAAATGGAATCGGCCATTAAGCTGGCAGGGCAGGTAGAGCACGATTCGCAAAAGCTTAACCAGATGCTGCTCAATAAAAATACCTTATCTTTTGATGAAAAGAAGCAGGTAGAAGACCTGATGCAAAAGCGGAAAGATCTGGAAGACCTGGTGAAGGAGATTAAGGACGACAACAAAAAGAACCTATACAACCGGCAGGAAAACCAACAACAAAACGAGGAGATATTGGCCAAGCAAAAACAGATTGACGATCTGTTTAATAATGTGCTCGATAAAAAAACAAAGGAGTTGCTGCAAAACCTGCAACAGCTTTTAAACGAGCAGCAAAAAGATGCCACCCGCGATGAACTATCTAAAATGCAGATGGACAATAAATCGCTGAAAAAGGAGCTCGACCGGATGTTGGAACTGTACAAAAAACTGGAGTTTGACCAAAAATTGAATCAGCAAATAGATCAGTTAAACAAACTGGCAGATAAGCAGCAGCAATTGGCAGATAAAAGTCAACAAGCTGGGGCCGATCAAAAACAATTGCAGGAGGAGCAAAGCGGGCTTAAAAAAGATTTTGAAGATGTGAAAAAAGGCTTTGACGATCTGCAGAAAACAAATGAGCAGGCCGAGCATAAAAGCACTTACCAGAATCCCGAAAAGGAAACGCAGAGCATAGAGCAGCAAATGGATAAAAGCGCCGGCGATTTGCAGCAGAACAATAAAAGCAAAGCCAGTAAAGCCCAACAACAAGCCGCTAAGGAGATGAAAGACCTGGCCAGCAAATTGCAGCAGCAGGATGAGGAAGGCGAAAGTAAGGATAATGCTATTGATGCCCAGCAGTTGCGCGAATTGTTGAAAAACCTGGTGAACAGCTCTTTTAGCCAGGAAAAACTGATGCAAACGTTAAAGGGCACCAACGCTACAGACCCGGCATATATTACACTTACGCAAAGCCAAAAGGATATAAAAGATAACCTGAAAACGGCCGAAGATAGTTTATATGCCATTAGCAGGCGCGTTCCGCAAATTCAATCAACGGTTAACCAGGAGATAGCCAGCATAAATACCCATATTGACCAGGCCCTTGATAACCTGGGCGATAGGCGTACTGCCGAGGCCAACCGCAACCAGCAATACGCCATGACATCAATGAACAACCTAGCGCTGATGCTGAGCGAAGCGCTGGATCAGCTGCAAAAAATGCAAAACAAGGGCAAGGGAGGGAAAGGTAAGCCGCAGTCGATGTCGCAACTGTCGAAAATGCAGCAGCAGCTTAATCAAAATATGCAAAAGGCGCGTGAGCAAATGCAGCAGCAAGGTAACCAGGGTAAAAGTAAGCCGGGACAAGGCCAGCCAGGGGGTAATATGAGCGAGCAATTGGCCCGCATGGCCCGGCAGCAGCAGCAAATAAGGCAGCAGCTGGAGCAAATAAACCGCGAAGAAAACAAAGACGGAAAAGGCGGGTTAGGAAATTTAGATAAAATTTCGCAAGAAATGGAACAAACTGAGCGTGATCTCGTAAACAAGAAGATTACAGATGAAGCGCTGAAAAGACAACAGCAAATTCAGAGCCGGTTATTGGAAGCTGATAAAGCCCAGCAGGAACGTGAGCAAGATCAGCAAAGAGAAAGCCATGCCGGTAAAGAGATACCACCGGGGTACATAAAAGCGTTGCAGGGATACCAGCAGCAGAGAGCAAAACAAACAGAACAGATAAAAACAGTATCTCCGGCACTTAATTTGTATTACAAGCAAAAAATAAAATCTTACTTTGATCAACTTAATGCCAAATAACATGGAACAGGCAAATGTTCAAACCAGCGAATTATTCACGTTACAGCTGCCGTCGAACCCGGAGAGCATAACGCAGCTTGAAGCGCTGATAGAACAAATTGCTGATAAATATCATATCGCAGAAGATACCTTCGCCAATATGATGACCTGCTTAAACGAAGCTGCGATAAATGCCATTATACATGGCAATAAACTGGATGTGGCCAAAAAGGTGATCATTAATGCCGAGGTTGACGCTAAGCGTGCGGTATGGACAGTTACCGACCAGGGGAACGGGTTTGATTACAACCACCTGGCCGATCCAACCGCGCCGGAAAATCTGGAAAGCCTTACCGGCCGTGGCGTATTTATTATTAAACACCTTGCCGATCAGTGCATTTTTAATGCATCGGGCAACGAAATTGAACTACATTTTAAAATATAATGCCCGCTATTCAGTTTTTTGAAGAAGATATTAGCTATAAGCTAAAAAATAAAACCCTTGTGCGCCAGTGGATAAAAGATACCATCGTAGCAGAGGGTTTTAAGTTGAAAGAACTTACTTACGTTTTTTGCTCAGATGCTTACCTGTTGCCACTTAACCAGCAATATCTCAATCATGATACCTATACAGATATTATCACCTTTGATAATAGCGGGGTTGAGGGCGAGATAGTTGGCGATATTTTTATCTCGATAGAACGCATTAGGGAAAACGCAGCCAAATTTGGCCATGCCGAAACGGAGGAACTGCATAGGGTAATTATACACGGCGCGTTGCATCTTTTAGGCTACACAGATAAAAGTGTTGTTACAAAGAAAAAAATGACGCAAAAAGAGGATGAGTATTTAGCGAAGCGAAGTTTTATTAGCTAATTTTACCATATATCTGTTTAACCTTCAATTATTAAACACCATGAAATTACTTACTTTAATATTGGGCTTTGTTTTAATGACAGTGGCCCCATCGTCGGTTTATGAGTTTAAATTAAAAACTATCGACGGCGAAAACTTTTCTTTGGCCAAATACAAAGGCAAAAAAGTACTGATTGTTAATACCGCTTCAAAATGTGGTTTTACAAAACAATACAAAGACCTGGAAGCATTGGCCGAAAAATATAAAGGCAAACTGGTTGTAGTAGGTTTTCCTGCCAATAACTTTGGTGGCCAGGAGCCTGGTACCAACCAGGATATTAAAACTTTCTGCAAAGAGAACTTTAACGTTAGCTTCCCGATGAGCGGTAAAGTGAGCGTGTTGGGATTAGATATCGACCCATTGTTTCAATACCTTACCACTGCGCCAAACCCAGAGTTTACCGGCGACATTAAATGGAATTTTGAGAAGTTTTTGGTTGATGAAAACGGTAAGCTGATTCACCGTTTCAGGTCGCAAACCACGCCACTGTCTGAGGATATTACAAAATACCTTAATTAAGGCTTAGCTTATAAAACGAAAAAAGCTCCGGTATCCCCGGAGCTTTTTTCGTTTATTTTATATGGGCTTAAATGGCAGTTGGCCGCCTTATAATGCCCAATATCACCGCAATTATAGCTATAACCAGCAATACGTGGATAAGGCTGCCAACAGAGGTGAAAAATACGCCGATTGCCCAGCCTATTAATAGAATAACGGCTATGATATACAATAATGAGTTCATGATAGTGTGTTTTTAGTTAATGGTTTCATATATAGATGTATATATAATAGCCATATAACTAAAAATGTTTTAAAAAAAATGATGCGGCAGTTTATAATAACAAAAAAGCCGCTTTAATGCGGCTCCGGATGTCTTTATGATATAATTGATTGTTGGTGTCGTGTCATCAATAAATTGACGCTTAGTCTTTAGCCCAAATAGATAAGTTCTAAGTATGGAAAATAGAAAAAGCAGACTTTTGACTTCCTCCTTAGTACTTGTGTCTTAACGTTCGTGGCTGTAGGTTTTAACACCGGTGTCTAAAAGGCTTAGCACATCCTCTTCTGTACCGGTAAATGGTCCCGAAGATTCTATTTTAAAGCTGGCCATAGCGGCGGCAAATTCACCGGCTTGCTGAAAAGAGGCTCCTTTTATACGTTGGCATAAGTATCCGGCCATATAAGTATCGCCGCAGCCGGTAGCGTCAACAACAGCAGTGGGCACATAGGCCGGGATATTATAAAATACACCATCGGTATAAATAACAGAGCCCATGCTGCCCAGGGTAATAACAACTTCTTTTACCCCCCAGTCGGCTAAGATACGGGCACCTTCGTAAATATCTTTACTGCCGGTAAGTACTTCTGTTTCGTACTCGTTGGCTTTTAATATATCAACATATTGCAGGCCTTCACGCTTATCGGCCCAATCAATTGGAACCACGTTCTCGTTTTCAACCTTGCGCAAATAGCCTTGTACATCAAGGGATACGCGGCCGCGGCTGCTTAGTTCTTTTATCAATGAAACCGGCATGTCATCGGCCAACAAGGGGCCCAGATGGAATATTTTAGCATTTACATCCTGTAGTTGCCCGGCGGTAAAAGGGTTTGCTTTTTGCAGTACACGCTGTGTGCGATGGTCTTGGTTTTCGGTGTAGATGTTTTCGAAATAAACCGATAGGCCGCAGGCTGATGCATTTACATGGATGCCTTTGGCGCGCAGTTTCTCAACAACAACCATCTCACTTTGGGCAAGCGTGGTTACCAGCGTATAGCTCACATTCATATTGCGAATGGCGTTAGAAAAATAGAAAGAGGTGCCGCCGGCCATATGAGCAACCGCACGGGGAGTTACCACTTTATCCAACGTAATATGCCCAACGCAACAAATATCGTACATGCCTTTTATTTATTTTGAATAAGCTCCTTACCAATCAGAAGCGAGTTGCAAATGTATATAATATCAATGTTTAATTAATGTAAGGTTTTTAATACAACACAATAATTAATGGCCAAACAGGCAAAAGGGTTTGCCGACAGTAAAGAGATAGCTGTTCTATCAATCAATTTACTTCGGGAGGCAATCTATAAGTTTGATATGGATATTGTTAAAGACAGATTGTAATAATCTGCACACCTGTAATTTGCATATCTGCACATTAGTCGGCATGCCCATAAAACAATAAAAGCCGCCCAGACCTTGCGTCGGGCGACTTTCAACCTAAACCTTATCACAATTAAACCGGTAAGGATTACCAGTTCATATATACCTATACAATTACTATACCAAAATAAAAAACTTCGTAAGTTTTTTTAGAAAACTGCATTTATAGCGTTACAGGGCTTAAAAAATAGATATTGAGATTACACATCAAGTTAAAATTAAATTGATGATTTAGTAACTGTCAGCTTTTGCGTATAGCATGGTAAACACTTTAGGCGTGTTTTGTCGCCCTTTTTCTACGCAAATAGCTGTCTGTTAAAAAGAGGGCCAGTACAACGTCAAACACAACAAACCATTTAAATACGGGGCTGCTAAAAATATTGCCTGCATTGGGTAGTTTAATACTTGTAGGCAGTTTAACATTTACATCAAAAGCCGAAGATTGCAAATGAATGTTGGCGATTGTGAAAACCAATAAAGCAAGTATGGTAAAAACAAAGAAAATGCCCACGCCCATTATTACGCGTTTATCAATAGCAGCCTTAAGGGGCTGGCGCGCGTTTTCTGTGCGTATGGTTTCCATCACATTATAAGTAAATGCCATTGATGGTTCATCAAGTTCTATGGCTGCAAACTCCTGGTTTAGCAGCAGTAACTCCTGGTGTTTTTTTCTATACACATCGTCCTGCTCAATAAGCAGGGCAATAGCATCCTGCTCTGCGGGTGTGCAGGTGCCATCAATGTAATTCCAGAGTTTTTCTTCTATGGTGTTCATATCAGTTCTTTAACCTCGTGTTTTAAATTGCGCTCCAGCTTTTCCTTCAAACGCTGGCGCGCCCTAAATAGTTTAACCTTAACGGTGTTGGTTTCCATGCCCAGGGTTTGCGCAATTTCTTCTAACGATTGCTCGCCTTTATAAAACAACGTAATAATGGTGGCGTCATCGGGCAATAATTGCTCAATGGCCTGGTTAAGGTAAAAAGACCTTGATTTATTTTCCACATTATCGGTATCAAAAGCCGATTGGTGGTTTTCAACCTGTATAAAAGTGGCCTCATCATCCATCGAATCTGTGGCTATCCGTTTTTTTCTTAAAAACGTCATCGCTGTATTATACACAATGGTGTACAGCCAGGTACTAAATTTTGCCTGCGCATTGTACGATGCTAGCGAACGGTAGGCTTTTATAAAGCAATCCTGCGCAATTTCCTCGGCATCTTCCCGGGTTTTAGAAAAACGCATAGCCAGTGTAAACACAAAGCGCTGGTGCCGTTTAACCAGGTCGGCATATGCCGATTGGTTGCCCGCCAATGTCTGTGTTATAAGATCTATATCTGAAAGCTTGCTCTGCATCTGTTACAACCTCTCTGACTACAGTACTTTTACTTAGGTTACACTAATATACAAATAAAAGCCCCCTAACCCCTAAAGGGGGAATATTGAGCGAAGACATTTAGTAATAATATGCAGATCAAAAAGCTCCCCCTTTAGGGGGTTGGGGGGCCTAATTTCGCCTGTTAAATAAAAACGATGCGTAATACAGCAGCGTAGCCAATGAGCTCAGTGCGGCAACAACGTAGGTCATGGCGGCCCACCAAAGGGCATCTTTGGCCTGGTCATGTTCTTCGTGGGTTTGTACAATGCTGTAGTTGTTGCTTAGCCAGGCCAAGGCGCGCCTGCTGGCATCAAACTCAACGGGTAGGGTTACAAAACTGAAGAAGGTAACCAGCGCCAGCGCTGCAACGCCAATAGCCAGTACAAAAGGATTATGGGTAAAAAACAGCAGCATTACACCAGTAAGCAGCGTCCACTGGGTTAGGGTAGATGCGATGTTGATAACAGGTACCAGCGACGACCGGAATGTTAGCCAGCTATAAGCCTGCGCATGCTGTACCGCATGCCCGCATTCGTGTGCGGCAACCGCCGCCGCCGCAATGCTACGACTGTAAAAAACATCCTGGCTTAGGTTAACTGTTTTTGTTTCGGGGTTATAATGATCGGTAAGCTGGCCTTCAACAGATATTACCTGTACATCGGTAATGCCATGGGCGCGCAGCATTTTTATGGCTACCTCCTGACCCGAAAGACCAGACAGCAGGCCGATCTCCGAATAGTGTTTAAACTTGCTCTTAAAGCGCCATTGTACTATAAAGCTAACAACAGCAATCAGGATCATGAGCAACCATGCAGAATTATAGCTAATGTATCCAATTATTAATGATAAGTGATTCATGTTATTAAGTCAAAATTAAAAAGTCAAAATTCAAAAAGCTTCGGCTTCTCTATGTGTCATTGTTTTATACCTCCCGTAACATGTTGTAGACCACAGGTTTGTGAAGTTTTTAAAACTTCGCAAGTCTTTCGCCGCTATGTTATTTTCCCTTTCAAGCCCATGGATTTTACAACCCGCAATAATGCTCTATCTGTTATATTACGTAGTTTTAGGTACTTGTATAACTGTACATTCAAAAATTATTCCGGTATTGTAAATATGCCAATTGCAAAGGCATTTTTGAATCTTTACTTTTGATTTAACATGTACTCCTACTGGGAACAAACTTCGTTTATTGATAATGCCGATGTAATTATTATCGGTAGTGGCCTTGTTGGCTTAAGCGCGGCCCTGCATTTAAAAAGGCGGCAGCCGTTGTTAAAAGTACTTGTATTAGAACGGGGCTTTTTACCCAGTGGCGCCAGTACTAAAAACGCAGGTTTTGCCTGTTTTGGTACAGTTAGCGAGCAAATTGACGTAATAAACCGATCTTCGGAGGCTGAAGCCATGCGCCTGGTTAATTATAAATGGCGCGGCTTGCAAAAGTTACGGCAAAACCTGGGCGACGAAAACATTGGCTACCATCAATATGGAGGCCATGAGCTGTTTATGACCAACGAAGCCGATGCCGCGAAAATCGCTTTTGAGCAAATAGATCATCTTAATAAATTATTGCAGGAGGCTATTGGGGAGCCTGACATTTATGCAGTTGCCGATGAAAAAATTGCAGGTTTTGGCTTTAATAAAGTGAGCCATATGATATACAACCGCTTTGAAGGCCAGCTTGATACCGGCAAAATGATGCGTGCCTTATTGTATAAGGTGTATCGGTTGGGCGTGTTGGTATTAAATAACGTGCAGATATTGGCAATTGAGCCCGGGCATAATTACATAAGCCTGCAAACCACCCAGGGGAGTTTTAAAGCGGGTAAAGTAATATTGGCCACCAATGCTTTTGCCGGCCAGTTATATCCCGAATTGGATGTTGTGCCCGGCAGGGGGCAGGTATTAGTAACTAAGCCCATCCCTAACTTAAAACTAAAAGGTACTTATCATTTTAACGAGGGGTATTACTATTTCCGTAACATTAATAACCGTGTACTTTTCGGCGGCGGCCGTAACCTTAACTACAAGGCCGAAGAAACCTGGGAGTTTGGCCATACCGATGTGGTAAAAGAAAAGCTCATCAGCTACCTTAACGAGGTTATTCTGCCCAATCAAAAAGCAGAGATCGATTATTGGTGGAGCGGCATCATGGGCTTCGGCGAACAACTAAGTCCAATTGTAAAAGAGCTAAAACCCAATATTTTTTGCGCCGTACGGTGTAATGGCATGGGCGTGGCTATGGGAAGTTTGGTAGGAGAGGAAGTGGCGGAGCTGGTGATAGGGAAAATTTAAAACGAAACGCTTAAAAAAACTATTATCGTGAGGTACGAAGGATCTGTCCGTTATGCTTTTTCGCCTTGTAAAGCCTGTGAATAGATCCTTCTTAGCTACCCATGACATGTAAAAAAAAATGCTTGTCAAGGATGACAAAGCTGAAAGAATGTCATTTCCTCCTTCAGGGTTTCGTGAAATTTTACAACTCTCAATGGCATAGTAGATTAGCCGCTTTGGAACGATTGGTGTAGCTAAAACAACTCTACCAATCGTTCCAAAGCCATACCTCTTGAGCCCTTGATGAGGATAGTTGAACTTTTTATCGGATTGCCTTTCAATGCTGTAATAGCTTCTTCTGCAGTAGCATAAAAGACCGCACCTGACTGTTGGCTTTCGACTATAACCTTTTGACTTAGAAAGTCTTTCCCAATAAATATCCGTTCATCAACCGGTGTATCCAGCGCTTTCTGAATTACAGAAGCATGCTCCACTGCCGACTCGGGCCCCATCTCAAACATATCGCCCAGGATAAGTACTTTGCGGTCGGCTTGTAATTTCTCAATGTTTTCAATAGCCACAAACATGCTGCTGGGGTTGGCATTATAGTAATCGCAGATGAGGGTGTTGGTAGCCGTTTTTACAATTTGCGAACGGTTGTTTTTAGGCTGATAACCTTCAATGCCGGCATTAATTGCTATTGCAGGAATATTAAAATAAGTGCCGATTGCGATAGCCGCTAATATATTATGCAGGTTATAAGCACCGGTAAGCTGGGTTTTTGCTTTATAGCTATTGCCCGTTTTATTATTGGTCCACTCCAAACTAAGCAGGGGAGAGTTTTCAATCAGCTCACCACTAACCAGATCGTCAATAGTGTTTGTGCCGTAATAAATCACATTGTGCAACTTGCGTGTCTCTGCCATTTCAAGCAAGGTAGTATCGTTGCTATTAATAAAAGTAATCCCTTCACGCTTATTGGCTCCCCCTTCAGGGGGCGGGGGGGGCTTCAGGTAATCATACAACTCCCCTTTGCCTTTCTTAACGCCTTCAACCCCGCCAAAACCTTCTAAATGGGCTTTGCCTACATTGGTTATTAAACCGTGCGATGGCTGGGCAATGCTGCAAAGCAGTGCTATCTCTTTTTGATGATTGGCCCCCATTTCTATAACTGCCATCTGGTGAGTGGCATCAATTGTTAAAATGGTAAGCGGCACACCTATGTGGTTGTTTAAATTGCCTTGTGTAGCCTGCGTTTTAAAATGTTGTGATAGTACGGCGTTGATGAGCTCTTTGGTAGTGGTTTTGCCATTGGTACCGGTAAGCCCTATAACAGGTATGCTTAATTGACTGCGGTGGTAACGTGCAAGATCTTGCAGGCAAGTAAGTACGTCCTCTACCAGTAAATATTTTTCGCCCTGTTTATATTCGGGGTTATCTATTACCGCGTATGCCGCGCCCGCTTCAATTGCTTTTTGGGCAAAGGTATTGGCATCAAACTTATCACCCTTAAGTGCAAAAAAAAGACTGTTTACGCCAATTTTGCGGGTATCGGTGCTGATAACGGGATGTTGCAGGTATAGCTGGTAGAGTTGTTGAGTAGTGGTCATACTTTAGTGCTCCGTTTTACGGTTGAATAAACAAAGTTAAAATATTCAGGTTTATTCGTCTTTGCTCATCCAGCTTATTACAGCTTTAATTTCGTTGTAGCTATAATTATCACCCAAAATTTCTTTTAGGGGTGCCAGCCGTTCGCTGCCGTAGCTTTCAACTATCTCTTTAATGGCCGGTATTTTTTCGGCAGGTACCAGTTCTTCCACATCCAGCTCTCCGGCCTGCACAAAGTAACTCAGGTGGCTTTCGATGGTCATGGGCGATAGGCTGCGTTCGGCGGCAATTTCTGGAATGCTTTTACCGGATTGGAATAAGCGCAGCGACTCTGAACGGGTATCATTTGTTTTGCGGGCCTTGGGTGCACGCTCCATACGGCTGGCTTTGGCCTTGCGTTCCCGCTTGGCCGATTTGTAGGCGATCTTAGATTCCAGCCCCTTTTCTTTGGCGTAATCCTTCACGGGCTGCAACAGTTCGCGGCCGTAGCGCGCCAGTTTTACATCGCCAAAGCCCGAGATCAGGCGCAGCTCATCCAGGCTTTGGGGCAGGTAGGTGGCCATTTCTACCAGGGTAGCATCAGATACTATAATATAGGCTGGTACATTTTCCAGGCGGGCAATATCATTACGTACGCTTTTTATGCGGTTTAATAGCTCGGCTTCATGTGGTGGCGCTTGTTCGTGAGTATGGGTTTCTTCAACGGTTTCGCTTTCAATAAACTCTACCTTTTGCAAACCCTTTAATACCGCCGTACTTTGGTCTGTTAGTTTTACTATGGGGTACTCGTCGCCACCCATTTGCAGGTAGCCCATTGTAAGCAGCTCGCGGATGTACCGCTGCCAGTCGGGTTTGCTTATATCGGCACCTATGCCATAGGTTTTAAGTTGTTTGTGCTCATCACGGATCTTTTCGGATTTCGACCCACGTAAAAAATCTATCACATAGTTTATTCCAAAGCGCTCGTTTAACCGGGCCACGCCCGAGAGTGCCTTTTGGGCTATCAGCGTGCCATCAAAACGTTTAAATTCGGTTAGGCAAACATCGCAGGAACCGCAATTGGGCGGAAAAGCCTCGTCGAAATAATTCATGAGGTATTGCCTGCGGCAGCTTTGCAGCTGACAGTACTTCACCATATCGTTCAGCTTGTTAAGCATTATCCTGCTTTGGGCTTCGTTACCTTCAATGCGGGCAAAATGCTGCAGCTTACCTGCGTCGCCCGGCGAGTACAATAGCAATGCTTCAGAGGCAAGGCCGTCCCTGCCGGCACGACCGGTTTCCTGGTAATAGCCCTCAATGTTTTTAGGCAGATCTACATGCACCACATAACGCACGTTTGATTTGTTGATACCCATCCCAAAAGCAATGGTTGCAACAATAATCTTCACCTCATCGCGCAGAAAGGCTTCCTGGTTGCGCACCTTTATTTCATTACTTAGGCCCGCGTTGTAGGCTTCGGCAGAAAAGCCTTCGTCTTTAAGGTCGGCCGCCAAGTCTTCGGTTGATTTGCGAGATAGGCAATATATAATGCCCGACTCATCTTTGCGTTCATTTAAAAAGGTAACAAGCTGCTTAAAGCTGTTTCTTTTGGGGATAACCCTATAGGTGATATTGGCCCTGTTAAAGGATGATACAAATACTTTGGGCTGATGCAGGTTTAGTTTTTCGAGAATATCCTTCTGCGTAAGCTTATCGGCAGTGGCGGTAAGGGCGATGACCGGCACATTAGGGAACTCGTTTTTTAACTGTGCCAGCATCAGGTATTCGGGCCGGAAATCGTGCCCCCATGAGGAGATACAATGCGCCTCGTCTATGGCTATCTGTACTACATTGAGCGTTTTTAAAAAGGGTACCAGTTTGTTTTCGGCACCAAACAAACGCTCGGGGGCAAGGTATAGCAAACGAATCTCGTTGTTTCTTAATTTTTCTACCAATTGTCTTTGCTCATCCGGGTTTTGTGCCGAATTTAGAAACGCAGCCGGGATGCCGCTCACATTCAGGCTATCTACCTGGTCTTTCATTAAAGCGATGAGCGGCGATATCACAATGGTTAATCCATTCAATAATACTGCTGGCAATTGGTAACACAATGATTTGCCACCACCTGTTGGCATCAGTGCCATTACATCCTGCTTATTTAAAACATGCTGAATAATGGCTTCCTGCTGGTGTCTGAACGCGCTATAACCAAAAAACTTTTGCAGGGCCTGTAGTGGGGTCATATTTTCGATGTGCAGATTTTCGATTTCAGATGTGCAAATTACGAAAAGCAGGAATGAAATGCTAAGATTTTTAGATTTTTTTACATTGCCTTATCTTTTAGAGTTTTTATGATCTTAAAATCATCTGCACATCTAAAATTTGCATATCTGCACATATTTTCCGCATATTTAGCTTTTACTACCATCTGCATCAATATTATGATAAAAAAGCTACTCCTTGTTTTATTAGCTGTTGTTTCTGTATCAGCATCCTTTGCCCAAAAAATACAATCGCCAGACGAGTTTCTGGGTTATAAACTGGGTACCCAGTTTACCCCGCACTATCGTATTGTTGAATATTTTAAATATGTTGCCCAGGCATCAAAAAATGTAAAACTGCAACAGTTTGGCAGTACTAACGAGGGGCGGCCTCTGTTGGCTATGTTCATCGCGTCCGACGAAAACATTGGCAGGCTGGAAGAAATCCGTCACAACAACTTGCGTGTGGCCGGTATTGAAAGTGGCCCGGTTATTACCAATGTGCCTGTAATTACCTGGTTAAGCTATAACGTACACGGTAATGAGCCGGCCTCAAGCGAAGCCGCCATGTGGACTTTGTATGACCTGGTTGATCCATCAAACACGCAAACCCAGGCCTGGCTTAAAAACACATTGGTAGTTATAGACCCCTGCTTAAATCCCGACGGCCGCGACAGGTATGTTAATTTTTACAATTCGGTACATGGCGTTTCGCCAGATACCTACCCAACATCGCGCGAGCATGCTGAACCATGGCCAGGCGGTAGGGTAAACCATTACTACTTTGATCTTAACCGCGATTGGGCATGGCAGCAGCAAAAAGAAACCCAGGCTCGCGTAGGCTTGTTTAACCAATGGCTGCCCCAAATACATGTGGATTATCACGAACAAGGGTATAATGCCCCATACTATTTTGCCCCGGCGGCCGAGCCTTACCATAAAGATTTAACCCAATGGCAGCGTGATGCCCAGGTACTTATTGGTAAAAACAATGCTAAATACTTTGACCAAAATGGTTGGATGTATTTTACCAAATACGAGTTCGACCTGCTTTACCCGTCGTACGGTGATACCTACCCTTTATACAACGGCTCTATAGGTATGACGTATGAGCAAGGCGGGATAAGCGCCGGCCTGGCTGTTGTTACCCGCAGCGGCGATACCCTTACTTTGGTACAGCGTGTGGCGCACCACCATTCAACCAGTTTAAGTACAGTTGAGGCGGCATCGGCCAATGCTCAAAAATTTAAAGATGAGTTTAAAAAGTTTTATGATAACAGCCGTGCCAACCCGCCGGGCGAGTACAAAACCTATGTTATTAAAAACGATAACAGCAATAAAATAAATGCCATGGCCAAAATGTTGGCCCGTAACGGCATTCAGTATGGTTTTGGCCTGGGTGGCAAATCGGTTACCGGTTATGATTACGTTACCGGCAAAACCGAACAATACAGCGTTGGTGCTAATGACCTGGTTGTAAATGCTTATCAGCCTAAAGCTGTTTTGCTGCATGTACTGCTGGAGCCCAAAACCATTATTCCGGATTCAAATACCTATGATATTACGGCCTGGTCTTTGCCTTTTGCTTTCGGTTTGAAAGCTTACGGTATAAAAGAGTCGTTTAAGCCGGCAAAAGCCGAGTGGGGTATTGTTGCACCAAAGGCATTGGTTAATAGCCACGCTTACGCCTATGTATCGGCATGGCAGTCTGTAGGTGATGTTAAGTTTTTGGCGGCGCTGTTTAAAAAGAAAATAAAAGTACGCTATGCCGAAAAATCATTTGAGGCTGCGGGCAAAATCTTTGCACCTGGCTCATTGCTGATAACCCGTGCCGGAAACGATGGTGCTGATTTTGACCAGGTGGTTACCCAAACGGCTGCCGAATTTAACCAGGAGCTTACGCCACTGTCATCGGGCTTTGTGGATAAAGGGGCTGATCTTGGTTCTGACGCTGTGCGATACATTCGCCAGCCAAAAGTAATGCTTGTTGCCGGCGATGGTGTAAACTCTGAAGCGATGGGCGAGGTATGGCATTTATTTGAAGCGCAACTGGGCTACCCTATTACTTTGGTTAGGTACCAGGACCTTGGGCGTACCCGCCTGGCCGATTTTGATGTAGCTATTTTCCCTGATGGCAGGTATGAAGATTTTCCATCGGATAAACTACAAAGCTGGATCAGGGATGGGGGAAGGTTGATAGCTATTGACAATGCCGTGGCATCACTGGTTGATAAAAAGGGCTTCGTGATTAAAAAGAAAGAAGATAAAAAGGACGATAAGGATAAAGACAAAACCGTTAAGGTTTATGGAGATAGAGACCGTGATGCTATTCGTGGAATGATTCCCGGAGCTATATTTAAGCTTAATATTGATAATACGCACCCGCTTGCTTTTGGCCTGCCAAGTTATTATTACTCATTAAAACTTAATGATGATATCTACGAGCTGTTTGGCGGCGAAGACGGCTGGAATGTAGGCACCATTAAAAAAGACGGCTATGTATCGGGCTTTGTTGGTGCGCTTGCCAAACAAAAGATCAATAACGGCTTATTACTAGGCGTTCAACCCCTTGGTCGCGGCTCTGTAGTATATATGGTTGATGATCCACTGTTCCGCAGTTTCTGGGAAAACGGCAAGCTACTGTTTAGCAATGCCGTGTTTATGGTAGGGCAGTAAGGGCGAAGCCCCCCAGCCCCCTGAAGGGGGAGCTTGAAAATCAAACGGCCTTGCTTACGTTAAAAGCAAGGCCGTTTGATTTTTATGATGCCATGTATGTATGCTCATCTATCTGCCAACATGCAAATCAAAAAGCTCCCCCTTTAGGGGGCTGGGGGGCTCTTAATTGTTCCCTTTCACCCGTCCTTTTTCGTCATCGGCACCGCTGTGGTGTTGGCGTACTTTAATGGCGTTGTTGCCAAAGTTGTAGGTTAGGGTTAGGCGGCCAACCCTTGTGTCGTTACGCTGTTTGATTGTGAAGCTATTGTTTAGGGCATTGCTGCTTAGATTGTTTCGGCGAATATTGAATATGTCGTCGCAGGCAAGCTTTACGTTAAACTTTTTGTCCATAAACGATTTGCTGATTCCCATATCAACCGAATAGCGTGGTCTTATTTTGTAAATGCCATAAGTTAATGCCGACTGGTAATCGCCCATAATCTCTAACCGGGCACCGGCAAATTTAAATGTTTGGGTAGTACGGGCCTGGTAAGCCCATTGGCCATCATGAAAGTTGTATCCAGCCAGCGAATCTGATTTAAAGCCCAGGTAAAACGTGGTTACGTTAATATTGCCCTCCCACCATTTGGTAATGGTAAAAGGGGTGTTGATATTGGCATTGTAACCTGTTTGTGTTTGCAGGTTTTTATTGGTTTGAAAAGTTTTTTTGCCTTCGGTTAATATTAACTCGGTTATAGCATTTGTAGTGCGGTTGTATCCCAGACTTACGTTAATGGTTTTATTGTAGGTATAATTAAACTCAAAGTTTTGTGTGTATTGCGGGTTAAGAAACGCATTACCTTTATTATAGGTGTATGGATCAAGGTAATAAATGAACGGATTAAGATCATCGTACCCCGGCCTGTCTATACGGCGACTGTATGAAAGGCTAACTTCATTTTTATCATTAATAGTATGGTTAATGAACGCGCTTGGGAAAAAGTTAAGATAGCTGCGCTTTACCGGGGTGCTGCCCACCAGGTTTCCGTCCGATTGCGTGTTTTCGGCACGAACACCAATTTGTACTGATGTTTTTTTGAATTGTTTGTTAAGGTTAATGTAGCCGGCCTGGATGTTTTCCTGGTAAATAAACCGGTTGCTGCGGCCTTTATCATTAACAGCAGTACCGTTGGTATCAATTTGTGCCCGCAAATCGTTGTCGGTTTTAACACTGCTGAATTTAGCACCCACCTCCAGTTTTATGGTCTTGGTAAGCGGTTTGGAGTAGTCAAACTTGCCTGTATATATGGTAATGTTTGATGGCGTTTGGTTAAACAATGTTTGCGAATGACGAATAGGGGTTCCATCGGGATAAAAGTAATCGGTTTTATAATAGGCATTGGTAAAGTTCCTGAATTTCGAATAATCAAGATCGATCCCTAACTCCTGGCCACTGGTGTCAATCTTGTAGCGGTCATTAAGGTTGAGGGCAAAGTTTTTATAGGTTTGATGAATGGTAGATACTGTATGCAATAAGGTATCTATTTTGCCAGGCTGGCTACCAATAATGGTATGGGTATCATTATTATCGGTGCCGCTGTTTGAGTAGCCACTTACCACAAAGCCAATGGTGTGTTTAGGGGTAAGGTCATAATCGGCACCCAGGCGATAATTGTTGTAGTGATTACTGCCCGGCATCATAGATTGCTGATTAAAATAGGTTTTATAGCCTGCGCTATCAGTGATCCTGTTTAACTGAAGATCGTGCCCGCGTTTGTTATCGCCCCGGCTAAGCGTACCAAAAACATTAAGGTTGCCATCTTTATGGTTGAGGTTTAAGCTGGTGTTATCCCTCCAGTACTGACCTTTTGCGGTACCAGCTGTGATGCTGCCGTTGGTGCCAGATTGGGTATTCTTTTTTAGTTTGATATTGATAATGCCCGAGTTGCCTGCCGCATCGTATTTAGCCGATGGGTTGGTGATGATTTCGATTGATTTAATGGTATTGCCATCTGTTGAACGTAGTAATGTGGCCAATTGCGCTGCCGATAAGTAAGTGAGTTTATCGTTTATCATTACGGTAACGCCCTGTTTACCTTTAAGGCTAATGTTATCGTCCTTATCAACAGTAACCCCAGGTGCTTTTGCCAGTATTTCCATGGCGGTATTGCCGGCCGCAAGTACACTGTTTTCCACATTCATTACGGTACGGTCTATTTTACGCTCTATAAGTGGTTTGGTGGCGGTAATGGTAACTGTTTTTAAGGCTGTATTACCGGCTTGCATATTTAAAACAGGTATCTCGATAGTGGTGGAGGTTTCTGTAACGGTAAATGGCTGGCTTATGGCTTTTACATAGCCAACAACCGTTGCTTTTACCAGGTATTTGCCGGTGGGTATTTTATCGAAGGCATAAACGCCGTTATCGTTGCTTAAAGCTCCTTTTACTACAGTAGAATCTGAGGCTTTAATGATACTCACACTGGCGTAATCAAGCGGTTTGCCCTGGTCGTTTACCAACGAGCCCGATACTTTTGCATTGCCTGCCTTGCCGCCCTGGGCAAAGGATACACTCCAGCTGATAGCTACAAGCAGCAGTGTATATAATATATGGTTGATTTTAGTTTTCATTGTTGTGTTGTTAAAAGTTTGGGCAATAGAAATCACATAGGGGAATAGTCCCTTTTTAATTTTAGTAAATAAGTTTTTAGCTGTTTTGGCGCTTGGCCTTAGGTGGTTTTAGTAATTATTTAATATAAGCGGTTGTTTTCATAATGTATCAGTTTAAGAGGCCTCGGATAGCTGGTATCCTTATTTATGCCCCGGCTTGTAATTTTTGTGCCTTTTTGTATAAGATGCACAAAAGGGGCATTTGGTTACAGAGAATTTAAACTTTTTAATGCAGGGAAGATGTTTCTTGCAATATCTGCAATAATAATGTGGCTCAAAGTACGCCCGTTATCGTGCTTTATTTGTGTGGCTGTTGAGTTGTTTAACTTAACAGGCGTAGGGGAGGTAAAACCAGGGGATAGGGTGCAAACAGGAATAATAAGCCCGCTAAATAATAGCAGGCTTATATATTTTATGATGGGTTTCATTAAGGTATAGTGATGGTTTTTTATTGTGCCGCGTTTTTAATGCTATCGGCTTGTTCCTGTCTTTTCAGGCTATCGATAGTTGCTTGCGGTACCGGCGGAATTTTACATTCCAGGCCACTATCGGTCATGGTGAAAATAGCATAGTCGGGTTTTGAGGGTTTATTGTTTTGCTGGCAATCCCACAGGTTCATACTCAGGTTTCTATCCAGTTTACTATCAATTATTACCGTTGCGTTTAGTGGTATCCTTAAAGTAAGGTATACTTTTTGGCCGCGCCATTTAGCACCCTGCGTAAGCTCCATGTGCCTGTCGAAGTTTAATACCGAATCTTTCTGCGTAAAACGGTAGCTGATGTTATGGGCGTTTATTAAAGCGTCTTCATAATCGTGGCCTCTTGATACAAATGATTCTACCATGGAGGGTTGGGCGATATCGGCCTTTTCGATATTGATACTAACCGGATCTGAGAAGCCAAAATCGTTTCCGTTATAATCATCATCCAAAATTACCATTCCATTAAAGCGCTCCTTTATTCTCAGGCGAATGCTATCTTCTTTAGATAGGTATTTGGCATCGTTAAGCCGCAGGTAATAAGTATTGTTGGCTGTTGCTTTAATATTAACGGGGTTGTTAAGTTTAGCGCCCTCCCTAAAATCGGTAGATGCTTTTACACTGTAATATACAACCGCGCCTAAAGCGGCCAGCCAAACACATAGTAAGGTTGTGCCTATGGTGCGGTTAAATGTTGTGTTTTTAAACAGGAAGCCGATGATCAACAGTATTATAGATAATAAAGGAATAGCCAGGAGCAGAAACGCGCCGCTCAGAAATATTACACTGGTTTCCTGGTTAACCAGGTTAAATGGTGGAATGTGAAAGATGTCGTTTTTACCAAAGGCTATAAAGCCAACCACTACAACTATAAGTGCTATGGCCATGCCGAAACAAGCCAACAGAATTAAACCGCCTATCAGTTTGCCAAGCAACCCGCCGGCACCCCTTAAAAATACGCCAAGGTGTTCAAAAAAATCGCCTATAAAATCGCGGGTTTTGTATACAAAGGGCCTTGCCTCATCCTTAAAGTTGTGCAGGTTTTCTTTAACGGAACTAAGCTCATCTTCAAAGTTCTTTTTAAAGCCCTTTAAGTCCTGTTTTTCCCCTTTCATTGCCATACGGTCGGCACGGGTTACGGCTTTAGGGATTACAATCCATAGTATAATATATAAGAATATGCCGCTGCCCACCACGCAAAAAGAGAGAACAAAGGCCAGCCTGATCCAAATTGCAGGGATATCAAAGTAATTGGCGATGCCCGCCGCAACACCGCTCACCAAATGATCGTCGGGGTCGCGGAAGAGACGGCGGCGCTCTGCCTTGTAAGCATAATTATTGCTGCCGGTGGCTTTCGCGTCGTTTTCGGCCGATTCAAAATCCTCTACCGAGCCCATTTGCTCAATAACAACCTTAACATCCTGCTCAACAATTACCTGTGTGCTTTGGCTTGCTAAAATTTCATTAAACATTTCGGCAATGCGGTTTTCAATGTCGGTGGTGATCTCTAAACTGTCGGCCGAGGTAGAAAAATGACGTTTTACGTCGGTCATGTAAAGTTTAAGTACATCATAAGCATCCTCTTCTATGTGAAATACGATGCCGTTTATATTTATTATGATAGTTTTATTCATGATGGGTAATAATTTTAGGTTTTATTATTTTCTTTCTCCAATGGCTGTAGTAACAGCATAAACCAATTCCTGCCAGGTTTTATCCAGCTGTTCGAGTACATTCCGGCCCTCGTCCGAGAGTACATAATACTTTCGCGGGGGGCCCGAAATCGACTCTACCCAGTTGTAGGTGAGCAGTCCATTGTTTTTTAAACGGGTTAACAACGGGTACAGAGTACCCTCAACAACAAGCAGTTGGGCTTTCTTAAGTTCAGCAATTATGTCTGATGCATATGTTTCGCCCTTGGCTATGATGGAAAGAATGCAATACTCCAGTATGCCTTTCCTCATTTGGGTTTGAGTGTTTTCAACGATCATAATACAAAGATATATGTTTTGGATTGTATTATGCAATACATAGTACTAAAATTATTATTTTTTGTGCTGAAAGATGCTTTTTTTTAAAAAAAGTTAACTTTTTTAAGAATTAACTTGATTTTTTAATAATGTAACATTACTTTTATGATTAATTAACTATTAACTGATCTTATTATTAACAAAATGAAAAAACTTCTACTAGCAAGTTTGTGCTTTCTGTTGTTATGCCTAACGCAGGTTTATGCACAAAACCGTACAGTAACAGGTACGGTTACGGCCAAAGATGATGGCCTTCCCATTCCGGGAGTATCAGTAAAGGTAAAGGGCTCCTCAAGTGGAACTCAAACCAACGCTGCCGGAAAATTCTCCCTAAGTGTGCCATCAGGAGCCACTTTAACTTTCTCTTTTATTGGTTACAATAGCCAGGAAGTAGCAATTGGTACCAAGGGTACTTATGATGTTGTGCTTGCAAGCGCCAACAGCCAGTTAAATGAGGTTGTTGTAACCGCATTGGGTATCACAAGGCAAGCCAGTTCATTAGGGTACTCTACCGCCAAGGTATCTGGTAAAGAAATTACCCAGGCCAAACCTATCAGTGTAATAAACGGTTTAACAGGTAAAGTATCTGGTTTGCAGGTTAACACTGTAAACAATGGTTTATTTGCCCCAACCCGTGTAACTTTACGTGGTAACAGGTCATTACTTGGTAACAACCAGCCTTTGTACGTAGTTGATGGTGCTATCTTCTATAGCGATATCAGCACAATAAACCCTGAAGACATTGCCGATGTGAACGTTTTGAAAGGTTCAAGCGCATCTGCGGTTTACGGTTCTGATGCATCAAATGGTGTAATCGTAATTACTACTAAACACGGTAGCAAAGGCTCAACTTCATTAACTGTTTCTTCAACTATTCAGGTCGAAAAAGTTTCTTATATGCCTACCTACCAAACCCGTTTTGGTGCAAATGGCGGTGAGCGAGAAGTTTTGGATTTTACCAACCTTTCTTACTACATCCCTTACGAAAACCAGAGCTATGGTCCGGAGTATGATGGCAGAATAGTACCTCTTGGTCGTCCGGCACAAGATGGTTCTATCGAGATGGTTCCTTACGCTGCTGTTAAAAACCAGAAAAAAGACTTTTTTGATACTGGTATCACCACTCAAAACAACTTCTCTTTTAACTCTGGCGACGATAAAGGTGGTTTTTACATGTCTGGTCAGGATATTCACAGTAAGGGCATTATGCCCAAGGATGAAGGCCGCAGGGAAATTTTCCGTGTAGGTGGCGATAAAAAATACGGTATTTTTTCTGCTACTTACTCTGCTACCTATACCTTCAAAAATACAAACCAAACCAATACGGGTTCTGTTTATAATGATTTGATCGAAGCTCCAACCAATATCCCGGTAGCAGATCTGAAAGATCCTACCAGCAAATATGGTACTCCTGATGCTTATGCCAATGATTATTACTTAAGCCCGGGTCAGATCATCGCTCAACAAAGAAACTTAACTACAGAAAACCATATCCAGGCCAACCTGCAATTAAATTTAAAGGTTGCGCCGTGGTTAAACCTATCGTACCGTACAGCTGTTGATAATTCAACAACTAAATATGAGTACAAGGATGCCGGTATTAACTATAGTGCATTTACCGATACTGCGCAAACGGTATACTATTCAGATAACAATGGTGGTATTACTAAAGCACGTGATGCCGGTGCAAAAGCAACTTCAACTACCAACCCGCTTCCCAACTACGGAACTTACGATTTAAATAACATTTTATACAGCTCAGATTTCCTTGCTGCATTTAACGTAAAATTGCCTAGCGATTTTAAATTATACGGTACCGCGGGTATCTCTTACCTGGATAACAAAATAACATTAAACGCGGTTGCTGCCGGCCCGTTAAACTTTACGCCTTACAATACCCAAAACTTTGCATCGGTGCCGCAATTAATTACCGGTGTATATGAGGCCCGTAAAATAGGTTACTTTGGTGAGGCAACTGTAGGTTACAAAGACTACGCGTTTGTACACGGATCATACAGAACGGATTTAGATACCAGGCTTTCGAAAGCTAATAAGTATATCCCTTATTATGATATCGACGGATCATTGGTGTTGAGCGAAATGTTTAAGGAGCTTGCCAATAACGATTATTTAAACTATGTAAAAGTACGTTACGCGCATTCATTAACAGGTAACGCGTCTGCGTTGGCAAATGGTTCGCAATACATCGCTTACGGTGCTTATGCAACTATTCCAACCGTTAGCTTAACCAGTGGTTTCCCTTACAGCGCTTCGGGTATCTCTGGTTATTCCCTTAATACAAGAATAGCCAACCCTAACATTAAACCAGAAAAAGTTACAGAAGATGAAGTTGGTTTGGATCTGGGCTTCCTGAAAGACCGGATCACCTTAGGGGCATCTGCTTACAAATCACAAACTAAAGATGGTATCGTAACTGCCCAGATATCCCGTGCATCTGGTTTTACATCGGCGCTATTAAATGCCGCCAATACTCAAAACAAAGGTTTGGAATTAGATTTGAAAGGTAATATTATCCAGTCGCAAGCTGTTACCTGGAGATTAGGCGTTAACTATACCAAGCAATCAAGTAAAGTTATCAGTATTGTTTCTGGTGTTAAAGAACTGCAAATTGGAACTTCTGTTAATACAGAAGGGTTGTTAGTAAGCTCAAGCAATCAAAGTACTTATGCTATAGTTGGCCAGCCTTACCCATCAATTAAAGGTTACGATTGGAACCGTGACCCGGCCACCGGTAAAGTAATTGTTGATGCTAATACGGGTTTACCAACAAGGGCTGCAGCACAAACTAATTTAGGTAATGCTACGCCTACAGACCTGTTAGGGTTTACATCATCTTTAACCTACAAAGGCTTTACCTTAAACATAACCGTTGATTACAGGGGTGGTTACAAAATATTTAACCAAATTGGTAATACACAAGATCACTCGGGTGTTGGTGTTACTACTACCCTTGCCGGCCGTCAGCGTTTTGTATTCCCTAATTCTGTTTACAAAGACGCTAATGGCAACTACGTTGATAATACCAATATCCTTACCCAGGATGGTAACTATAACTTTTTCCCAACAACCTGGCTGGGCGTTGATGCCAACTACATCATGAGTGCGGCAGCATGGAAACTTCGTGAGGCTTCATTAGCTTACGCGTTCCCTAAGGCATGGTTAAGAGATGTTAAATTTGTCAAAGGCGTAAATGTGTCAGTTTCTGGTCGTAACCTGTTAATGTTCCGTCCGTCGACCAATAAATTTAGTGATCCGGAGTTTAGCGAAGATACCAGCAACGCTGTTGGTAGAACTTCCGTTAACCAGGTTCCTCCAACAAGAATCATCAGCGGTACTTTAGCTGTAACTTTTTAACAAAGAAATTGAAATAAAAATGAAAACGAAATCAATATTTAAGCGAAAAGTTAACCTAAGTTTGCTTTTCTCAGCTGTGATATTAACGAGTATAGTAGGGTGTAAAAAAGGTACGTTTGATATCAATGATGTAAACCCCAACTCACCAACCTCTGCTCCGGCACAATATTCGCTAAGCTCGTCATTAGCCGCTACTGCAACTTTAGTGCAGGGTGGAAATGCCGATGTATTAAATAACTGGATGGGTTACTGGACACAAAGCGGTGGCTTTACAGCAAGTACAACCTATGTATTATACCAGTTAACCAGCAGTAACTATGTGGGTAACTTTGATAACGCATACTTAAATCTCTCAAACTATAACCTGTTATTAAAAACAGTTGGCAGCAGCTCGGTACAGGCTAATTACAAGGCCATTGCAACTATTATGGAGGTGTTTGTTTACCAGCGTTTGGTTGATTTATACAATAGTGTTCCATATTCACAGGCACTAATAGTTAATCCTACTTTCTCTTACAAGTATGATGATCCTAAAACTATTTATACCAGTTTGGTAGCTAAATGCGATTCGGTTGTTAATCTTATAGCAGCCAACCCTAACGCTGTAAGCCCAGGTAGTTATGATGTAATGTTTGGTGGAGATATGACCAAGTGGACAGCTTTTGCTAAAACATTGAAATTGAAGCTTTTAATGCGTCAAACTCAAGGTGGTTTAGGTAGTGCAGGTGTTAAAGCCGCACTGTCGACCGCAACAGCGGCTGATTATTTAACAGTTGATGCGTTGATTAACCCCGGATATTCTAATGCTGCCGATAATCAGGTTAATCCATTTTATCTGGATGTAATTGCTAACTCACAAGGTAAAAACGGCACCAATACCACTTACTGGCGTGCAAATACTTATGCTATTAAGTTTTTACAGGATAATAACGACCCTCGTTTGTTTGCAGTATATGCACCTATTGGTACAGAAGCCGTTGCTTACACTGCACAGGGAAGTGATAAAACCAAATATGCCGGCCGTGTTTACGGAAGTACAAGCGGTACAGAAACCAACACGGTGATATCGGCTGTTGTGGGTACCGGGTTTGATTACTCAACAGGTAAGCAAAAAGGTCCATCACAGGGAGCTGCTATAATATCTCTTTCTGAAACCCTGTTTTTAGTTGCAGAAGCACAACAACGTGGTTATATAGCGGGCGATGCAGGTACAACTTATGCGGCTGCGGTTGCAGCTTCATTTAAATTTGTTGGTGTGCCTAACTATGCCGCTGCCGCAACTACTTACATAGGCCAGGGTGATAATTTAACCAACTACGCCACTTCTACAGATAAATTAACAACATTAATTACCCAGAAATGGGCTGCTATGAACTCTGTTGACCCATTAGAGTCTTACAGTGATTGGAGAAGATTGGGTATTCCAAGAGATTTGCCTGTTTCTATTTTCCCTGGTAATACAGCAACACATATCCCTTATCGTTTGCCTTATACAATTAATGAAACGTCGCTAAACAGTGCCAATGTGCCTGCCGGTGGTACAGGTAATGATGTGCAGACGAGCAAGATATTCTGGATGCCATAATTTACGGAGTTATAAATATTAAAACAGAAAGAAATGAAAAAATTAATCATATTATTAGGAGTCCTTACGGTCTCGCTTACTTCTTGTTTAAAAGATAAGCCAAACGTGGATTTTTCGAACATCGGCGCGTTTGCCGAATTTGTACATTCGGGTGTCCCTTATTTTAGCAGCGATGCAATTACTGATGCTGGTACAGGAACCGATCTTACTATTACAAAAACGTACCAGATCAATATTACAGGTCAATACGCACCTACAAAGGATGTAACTGTGACTATCGGGGTTGATAATTCGGTAATTGCACCTTATAATACAGCTAATACTGCTGTTTCGTATTTGCCCATGCCAACCGGTTCATATTCGATACCAACAACAACGTTCACAATTAAAGCAGGAACCCGCTTGGCATCGTTTACAGTAAACTTTTTAAAGGCTAAACTTGATCCCTCATTGAGTTACATGCTGCCTGTTAAGATATTAACATCATCTGAGCCAATAAGCGGTAACTTCAATATTCATTATTTTCACTTTATCGGAAATGATTTTGCAGGAACGTATAAATACGATTATTCAAGGTATAATAATGGTGTTGGTCCAACTGGCGGGCCTCCGTCTACTCCTCCGGTAGCGGGTACTACAAGAGTAATTTCACCAATTACACCAACGCATTTTCAAATGACTACCGGCTATGCCAATAGTAATGTATTGTACGATGTTACTTTTACCAGAACTGTTACAGGCGGCGTGGTTAGTTATTCGAATTGGTCGGTTACAATTGATCCTGTTACATTAGCTGCTAACTTAGCAGGGGTATCTATTGTTCAGCAACCTGTATTCTTAACTTTAGATCCTGTAAATAAAACGTTTGAGATTCAGTATATAGCTTTCAACGGTAGTGCCAACAGGTATATAGTCGATAAATATTATAAATAAAAACAACAACTGTTTGTTGAAAGGGCTACATTTATGTAGCCCTTTTTTTATAAAAAAACAAATTTAAATATTTGATTTTGAGCGTGTTTATTTATAACTTTAATACATAATTATAAGTTACATGAAAAAATACATCTTATCAACAATTTTCACCATTGCTGCTGTACAGCTTACAATGGCACAATCCATAACCGCGTCTGGTACCGTAAAAAATGAAAAAGGAGAAGCTGTTTCATCGGCATTGATACAAGAGGCTGATACAAAAACGGTTACTTATACAGATTCGACCGGGTTTTTTACCCTGCCTTTAAAAAGCAGTTCGCCTATTTTAGTGATAGCGAAGGGATATAAAGATGAAAAAGTATCGCCAAAAGAAAACCTTGTTGTGGTGCTTAAGCCCGGCAAGTCGTCGGCAAAGGCGCTAACCCTGGGCGATCCGGATAAAATATCCGGAACAGGTAACACCCTAAATCAAATCAACGGCTTTAGTTTTTATAATGTTTCGGTTGCCGGTGGAGGAACGCTTTACAATATCAGCCATAAGGAGGATACAAAAGGCAGCAGATACCTGGTTGATAGCTGGGCAAAGGGCTACGTAGTAGATGCAAAGGGCAATGTTGTTAAAAATGATAATTTTTCGTACAACTACGACAAGATCAACGGATCGCTTTTATTAACCCAGGATAAACGTGCCGCTGTAGACGTTGACAGGGACAAAATTAAAAGCTTTACCGTTTACGATGCGCTCGATCAACCTCAAACTTACGAGCTGGTTACCGAAATAAACCCGACCCATTATACCCAGGTACTGGCAAGCGGCGATAAATACAGGGTTTACAAATTTACCAAAACTACATTTGAAAAGTCCGATTTTAAATCGGACGGAATGACATCGAGCGGGAATAAATACGATGAGTATGTAGATGAGCCTACTTACTATGTGTTTAACGTTAAAACTGCGTCGTTGCAAAAAATTACGCTGAAGAGCAAAGCCATTAAACAAGCTTTTGCCGCTGATGCCGACAAAGTAAAATTATTTTACAGCGAGCATACCGACGACGAGATCAACGAAAGCTTTTTGAAAGACCTGGCCGAGTCGTTGAACTAAGATCGGATAAGATTTTTAGTTAAAGACCGTTAGATAATCTGGCGGTCTTTTTTATTGATAACAGTTTGATATACCCTATGAAAAAGCAATATATTTTATCATTTATACTGTGCCTTGCGGCGGCTCAGCTGGCAATGGCGCAAGGAGGCTCTTTAAATATAGCGCCCGGTGCCGGCACTTATTATAGTATAGGCACCAAAGAGGGCACTAAAGGCACGCGCTATTTATTTGACACCTGGGTAAAGGGATCTGTAACCGATGGCAAGGGTGGCGTTATAAAGAACGATAGCTATAGCTTTAATTACGACAAGGTAGACGGCGGCCTATTGTTAACCCAGGATAAGCAAACGGCCATTATGTTGGGCAAAGACCAGGTTAAGGGCTTTACCGTTTATGACAACACCGGCCAAGCCTTAACGTTCGAATATGTACCGGCCATTGACGCTACGCATTATGTACAGGTGCTATCGGCAGGGAGTAATTACAAGGTTTATAAATTCACCAAAACAAAGTTTGAAAAGGCCAATTTTAAATCGGACGGGATGACATCCAGCGGCAATAAATATGATGAATATGTAGATGCTCCCGGCTACTACGTATTTAACGTTAAAACAGCCTCGCTGCAAATGGTAGCCCTAAAAAGCAAAGCCATAAAGCAGGTATTTAGCGCCGATGCCGATAAAGTGAAGGCTTTTTTTGACGCACATAAGGACGATGATATTAACGAGGACTTTTTGAAGGGCTTGGGTGAGGCTTTGAATTAGAGGATGAGTTATTGCAAATACAACTTAATAAAGGCCCTGTTGCAGAGACCTCTATTAAGTTGTATAAAATGGTGAATTTAGGAAAGATCAAGTGTTGTGCCTACAAAAGCAAACGAGGTTCCATCTTTTTTTACAATCGTAATATTTACATTGAATATAAATCGGTTGCTTGTTGGAGTATAAGTTCCTTTTATGGAAAGAGCATCGGGGACTCTATTTACTATCCCGTTGAATCCCCATACATGATACATATGGCCGGTTATAGGGTCGAGTACCCCACCAAGAAATGTTGTAGTGGCGGGAGGGGTAGGTGATGAAGCTGGCAATGGATAATTAATTTCCGCAAGCCCAAAATGCACGCCTGAAGTAACACAAATAATTTTACCTGTATAAATAGATACACCAGCACCTGTAGCTGATTTGTATTCTGGTTTTACGTAAGTAAATATGGTGGGTGGAGCGGTGCTTTGGTCAGTTTGCACCCAGGAATTGAATGCGGTAAAATAGCTTTCTTCGTCTTTCTGTATTGCAGAACGATCTGTATAAGCAAATTGTGTTTGTGTTACCTGGAAAACGTTTCCATCTGTGCCTGTGTTTTGAAAATCTATCGATGCCCCGTTATCGGCGTACATAGATTGGGCGTAAGCCGGTATGCCATTTACCAGTGTTGGATACTTTGACACATCGTAAACGGGTGGACCAACCACATAAACGCTCGACCCATGAAAATAGCCGTGATAGGTATCAAAGTTTTCTCCTGGTTTTCGGGGAATGAGCGCCAGGTCATTGTAAGCGGGAGCTGGCAACGTATTTACCTTTAGCTTACTTCCTGTTTCTGTTGACGTTGAGGCAGCAGGTTTGCCAATGTCTTTTTTACAGGATGTTAAATGGAAAAAGAGCGCAAGCGCGCCAAATAGTAGCAGGTTTTTTTTCATAATAATGTATAATGTTTATTTAGTAAATATTATACATTATTATAGCGGCTGCAATAGGTGAAAACACCGTATTTTCAACGTGTATTAATTATTTTTTATCCACACTATACCTGCCCGGCCCAATAAAAATAAGCCCGGCAAAGGTGATGGCATCTTCAATGGCATGGGCAGCTTCCTCTATGCCTCCCCCGGTTTTAAAGTGCACCAGTGCGGCTATTATCAAATTAATTACCAGCAAGATGCAAACCGGCCTGAATGCAAGGCCTATAATAAGTAAAAAGCCACCTAAAAGCTCGGTAACCGCAGCAAGCAGGCCCCAAACAGTTGGTAAAAAGTGAATGCCAACGTATTTCATAGATCCGCCTAAATGTTCCCAGCCCGCAGGGCCACCCATCAATTTGGGATAGCCATGATATATAAACATGATACCCAGGCCTACCCGGATAATTAATAAACCAAAGTTTTTGTAGTTGCCTAAATTGCCCAATAATGCCATAAATTGATGTTTAGTAAATGTTTTAAATAATAGATTTATAGGAAGGTAACGCTTGCCGCACTCTCCTGCACGCTTAAGGTTACTTTTTTTCCCAATATTAAACTGCAATTATCGGGAATATGCCCGGCTGGGAAATCGAAGCATACCGGGTAATTATAGTGCTGCACAATATCCATAATAATATCGGGTACTGTTTGGCCAAAGGGGATATCGTTATCTTTTGCATCGCTAAAGCCACCTACAATTAAGCCCGCCAGGTTTTTGAGTTTGCCGGCCCTGTTTAAACAACGCAGCATGCGGTCTATACTGTACAGGTATTCGCCAACGTCTTCAATAAACAATATTTTGCCGTTATAGTCCATATCGGAGGCTGAGCCGGATACGGCTATAAGAAGGGATAAATTACCGCCGATGAGTATTCCGCTGGCTTCACCGGCCTTATTTAAAGCATGAGCGGCAAACTGGTAGCTAAGTTGTTCGCCAAACAGTGCTTTGCGTAACGTATCTAATGATCTGGCGGATGCATCCGGGATATTAACGGGCATTTGCCCATGTATGGTTTGTGCGCCATAGTTGGCAAACAGGTGTGTATGCAATACCGTAATATCGCTAAAGCCGATAAGCCATTTAGGGGTTATCGCAAAGTGGCTAAAATCAACTTTGTCTATCATCCTGATGGTGCCATAGCCACCCCGGGCAGCTATAATGGCCTTTATGCTGTCGTCGTCAATAAAACGCTGCAAATCCTTTGCCCTCAGGTCATCGTCGCCGGCAAACTGGTGGAATGATGCGGCTACCGTATCGCCTAAAATAACTTCCAGGCCCCACGATTGTAAAAGCGCTATACCATCCGTCATCGGGCCGGGCAGTTTTTTGGCCGGGCAGGTTATGGCTATTTTATCACCCTTTTTTAAGTAGGGGGGAGTTTTTGAGTCCGAGAGGCTGGAAGTCGGAAAGTCCGAAAGTTCGGAATTAGCGAGAGATTCACTCATATTCATATATTAAAACGTTCTGCCTTCCCGTCTTTCGGCCTTTACTAACCGCCGGACTTTCCGACTAAAAACCTATCTTTGCAAATTATTTATAACGCCGCTTTTTAATGTCACAACTCAACAAATATAAAAGATATACGGTTACATCGGCATTACCTTATGCCAACGGACCGCTACATATTGGTCACCTTGCAGGCGCTTACCTGCCTGCCGATATTTTTGTGCGCTATTTAAGGCTCAAAAAAAAGGATGTGGTTTATATCTGCGGGTCAGATGAGCATGGCGCGGCTATCACCATTAAAGCAAAAAAAGAAGGTACTACGCCACAGGCTATCATCGATAAATACCATACCCAGATAAAAGAAAGTTTTGAAGAGTTTGGGATAGCATTTGATATTTATCACCGCACATCGTCGCCTATACATCACGATCTGTCGCAGGAGTTTTTCCTTAACCTGTACGAGAAAGATGAGTTTATAGAAAAATTCAGCGAGCAATATTATGATGAAGACTACAACCAGTTTTTAGCCGATAGATACATTACCGGTACCTGCCCCAATTGCCATAACGAAAACGCCTATGGCGATCAGTGCGAGCGTTGCGGTACATCGCTTAACCCAACAGATCTGATAAACCCGGTATCTACCCTGAGCGGTAAGACGCCCATATTAAAACCAACCAAGCACTGGTACCTGCCATTAGATAAATACCAGCCCTGGTTGGAGCAATGGATAGATACCAAGGAGGGCAGCTGGAAAACCAATGTGTTTGGGCAATGCAAATCGTGGTTAAAATCGGGCCTGCAACCCCGCTCTATGACCCGCGATCTGGATTGGGGAATTGATGTGCCATTAGAAGAAGCTAAGGGCAAAAAGCTATATGTTTGGATGGATGCGCCGATAGGCTATATATCTGCCACCAAACAATGGGCTATTGATAACAACAAAGACTGGAAGTTATACTGGAAAAAACAAGCCGATGAGCAGGATGACGCTTGCCTGCTGCATTTTATTGGCAAGGATAATATCGTTTTTCATTGTATTATTTTCCCTTCTATACTACACGCTCATGGCGAATACGTTTTACCGCAGAACGTACCTGCCAATGAGTTTTTAAACCTGGAAGGCGATAAGCTTTCAACCTCGCGCAACCATGCCGTTTGGCTGCACGAATACCTGGAAGAGTTTCCGGGTAAGCAGGATGAATTGCGATATGTATTAACCTCTATTTTACCGGAGACCAGCGACAGCGAATTTACCTGGAAAGATTACCAGGCGCGCATCAATAATGAGCTGGTTGCCATACTGGGCAACTTTGTAAACCGGGTGATGATACTGATGCACAAATTTTACGATGGCAAAGTTGAAAGCGCCACCAATAAAATTGAACTCACCGACGAATACCTGAGCACCGAGATAGGCATTTGTTACGATGAGATAGAAAAAAATCTGGAAGCCTATCGCTACAGACAGGCTTTGCAGGCGGTGATGGATATTGCGCGCCTGGGTAATCGCTATCTTACCGAAAAGGAGCCTTGGAAGAGCATTAAAACCAACCCGGAGGATGCTAAGCAGGCTTTGCACAATTGTTTGCTTATAATTGGTCATTTGGCCACTGCGGCGCAGGCGTTTTTGCCCGCCACCGCTAAAAAAATCATCGGTATGCTCAATTTGCCAAACGAAGCTATCGCGTATGATCAGGAGATAGTTTTCCATAACGGGCATCAGTTAAACCCCGCAGCGTTGTTATTTGAAAAGATAGAGGATGAAGCTATTGAGTTTCAACTTAAAAAACTACAGGATAAAAAGGAGGCCGCCGAACCGGCAAAAACTATTGATGTGCAGCCCGGAAAAGAAAATGTAAATTTTGAAACCTTTGCGGCGATGGACATTCGCACAGGAACTATCCTTGCAGCAGAAAAGGTAGCTAAAACCAAAAAACTGCTAAAGCTGACCATAGATACCGGTATTGATGAGCGTACTGTAGTATCGGGAATTGCCGAATATTATGAGCCGGAAGCTATTATTGGTAAAAAGGTAAGCATACTGGTAAACCTGGAGCCGCGCGAGATCAAAGGGATAGTATCGCAGGGAATGATATTGATGGCCGAAAACAGCGAAGGTAAACTAACATTTGTAGCCCCTGTGGATGATTTCCATAATGGCGCGGTGATTAGGTAGATGTGCAGATTACAGATTTTAGATGTGCAAATGAAAGGCGATTTTGGGCCGATAAAAATTTGGCGTTAAGGCATGTGATTTTTCAGGTATAATTTGCACCTTTGCAAGCTGATTAAAGGGTCTGCCTTTTATCAGCAATAACCGGTCCCGTAGTTCAACGGATAGAATAGGAGTTTCCTAAACTCTAGATATGAGTTCGATTCTCGTCGGGACCACTAAATGACCCATATGGGGATTTTATTCAAAAGTTTTATACTGAATAAAAGTTATTAGCAAAAGCCTTTAGATTGAGTTCTGAAGGCTTTTGTTTTAAGGGGGATATCCTTTAATCACTCCGTCTTTTAAACAAAGCACATTGCGCCTTTTAAACAAACCTGATCGTTAATTTATTACGGAATTTTGAGGCATCAATTCAAAAACAGATGACAACAAATTCAAATCAGGAAAAAATAGTACTAGTTACCGGCGGTTCAGGCTTTATTGCCGTGCACTGCATTTTACAATTATTGCAAGCGGGTTACCATGTGCGGACAACCGTTCGTACGCTAGATCGCGAAACGGAAGTGCGCGAGATGCTGAGAGTGGGAGGCGTAGAAGCGGGCGAGCAATTAAGCTTTATAGCGGCTGATCTGGCTTCAGACGAAAATTGGAAAGCAGCGCTTGCCGGTTGTACCTACGTATTGCATGTTGCTTCCCCAACACCATTAAAAGATTATAAGCACGAAGATGAAATGATCATCCCGGCACGTGAAGGTGTGCTACGGGTATTACGCACTGCAAGGGATGCCGGCGTAAAACGGGTCGTGTTAACCTCTGCGTTCGGCGCTATCGGATTTGGCCACCCTCAGCAAGCTGCACCGTTTAAGGAAACTGACTGGACGGTACTAAATGACAAAACCCCGGCTTACCAAAAATCAAAGACACTTGCGGAGCGCGCCGCATGGGATTTTATTGCCAAAGAAGGTAAAGGGCTGGAACTGGCGGCTATTAACCCGGTAGCGGTTTTGGGACCGGTATTAGGTCCTGACTTTTCGCATTCTATCCAGATCATTAAAAGACTAATGCAGGATAAAGCACCCGGTAGCCCAAAGATCAATTCTTCTTTTGTTGATGTGCGTGATGTGGCCGACCTGCATTTAAAAGCAATGACCGATCCTGCGGCAAATGGGGAAAGGTTCCTGGCTACAGCCGGCAAAAGTGTTTGGTTGGTTGATGTCGCCGAAGTATTGAAAAGGAGAATGGATACAGCTGCGGCGCATATTAAAGTAAAAGAATTACCTAATTGGTTGCTGCGTATTGCCGCCTGGCGCGACCCTGCCGTTAAAGTGCTGATCCCAATGCTGGGCAAGTTGATGAATACTACAAACGAAAAAGCGGTGCGTTTACTGGGGTGGAAACCACGTTCAACCGAAGAAGCGATCATCGCTACGGCGGAGAGTCTGGTGCGTTTGGATCTCCTCAATAAATAATTGTTAATTTTGAGTTATGGAAGCCGCCAATATCGCCGAGGTGTTTATTTCCTGTAAAAAGGAAAGGCATTATAGCCGGGAGGTTATGCTGCCGCACCCCGCACTGGTACGCATTATCTCGGGAGAGATCAGGATCGCTGCCGCCGACCAGATATTCCAATTCTTCGCAGGTGACACTTTGCTTATTCCGCGTAATCAGTTGGGCCGGATGAGTAAACTGCCCTTGGATGGGAAACCTTGTATCTCCGTTTCAGTAGTATTCCGACCTAATGTGCTGCGGCAATATTACGCGGCTCATCCTGTCAGCAGTCCCATAATCCACACATCCTGTCTAATGATACTGAACGACCACCCCTTGCTTGAGAGTCTTTTTAATTCACTCACGCCTTATTTTAAATTGACCGATGCTTTACCTGCCGGCTTGGCGGTTTTTAAAATGGAAGAAGCTATTCGTGTATTGCGGGCCATTGATACAAATGTTGATCATTTGCTTGGACAATTTGAAGAGCCGGGAAAGTTAGACCTGGTGGATTTTATGGAGAAAAATTATATGTTCAATCTTTCACTTAAGAAATTTGGGTATTTAACGGGAAGAAGCCTCACCACCTATAAAAAAGATTTTCAAAAGGCCTTTAAATGCTCACCGGGAAAATGGTTGACTCTAAAAAGGCTTGAATTAGCCCATTACCAGATATTCGAAAAGAAGCGGAAACCGGTAGAGATTTACATGGATGTAGGATTTGAAAATTTATCGCATTTCTCCTTTGCTTTTAAAAAGCAATTCGGGTATAACCCTACGGATGTCGGGAGTTAAAACGTGATAGTCGAGAATTGATTTTAGTTTGAAATACTTCTCGTTTTCATTTTAAAAAATCTGAACTATTGAGGCGTTAGATCAATTGATAGCAGTAAATTTTCGATAAAATTATTGGAAATTGGAGCTGTCGGGACCATTCTTTAGGTCAAAAGCCTTTAGATGAAAGTATGGTGGCTTTTTTGTAATAAAGAGGCGTGACGGCAACACCAGCTGCAAGGTAAAGGGTAACTGAAGAAATTGTTCTTAACTGAATATTTTCTTTTTTTATAACCATTACTTTAATCGGTACCTATATTAATACAGCCGGGATTATTTATTTTCGTAACTCACAACAGCGAATATTTAAAGCTTATGAAACCGGATTCACAGAATGTAACAGACTATACAAATAGCAACACCATATTTATGGTTTGGAATTTTAAAGATAACCTGGAGATTAGGGAAGTGTTTAACATGCTTTGTAAACTGCTTATCAATCTTAATAATTCTGCTAATGTACGTTTCCCAGTTTCCAGGGCAAGTTGTGTAATGGGAATTGGACACGATGCCTGGCTTAGGTTGCAGCTCCCTGTTCCCTTACCTAAAGAGTTAGCGAATTTTGTTCCTATCGCCGGAGGCAAACATACGGCCGTTTCTACCAAAGGAGATCTGCATTTTCATATAAGAGCAGATAATACCAGTATCTGTTATGATATGGCATCTGCTATATCCGACGTTTTAAGCGCAGTGGCGGTTAGTACCGAGGAGATTCATGGTTTCAGGTATTGGGATAGTCGTTCGATTTTGGGCTTTGTAGATGGCACTGAAAACCCGCAGGGGCCTGATAGGGAACTTTTTAGTATGATTGGAGATGATGATGTTGTTTATAAAGGAGGAAGCTATCTTTTTGTGCAAAAGTACATCCATAATTTAACTGGGTGGAAAGAGCTATCTGCAGAACAGCAGGAAAAAGTAATAGGGAGATATAAGGCTAATGACATTGAAATGGCCGACGATATAAAACCAGCAAATTCTCACATCGCTTTGGCAAATGTTGGCGATGAGTTGAAAATAGTTCGTGATAACATGCCCTTTGGCAATATGTCTACCAACCAAATGGGTACCTATTTTATAGCTTATGCAAGTACGTTCGGTACGGTACAAAAAATGCTGAATAATATGTTTATTGGGTTGCCTGTTGGCAATTACGATAGGATATTAGATTTTAGTACACCCAAAACAGGTAGTTTGTATTTTGTACCAACATTTAACATGATAGATGACTTTTTATCGGATTAAAGTTCCCCCAACCCCAGGTTACAAACCCGGGGTTGGGCATTGCAACAACCTATAAATCCTTTTGGGGATTTGTTTAATAATTGAACGCTGAATTAGGCTCGCTACCAAACCCGCCGCAGAGTGAAAATTACTTTTCAGCGTTTCTGAAAATAATAAAGGCTTCAGATTAGTCTGAAGCCTTTATTATAGTAAATAGTTTAAGCTGAACCTAAATTGATGAAAGGTGAAACAGCGCTAATTACTTCCCTTTTAACTGAACCATTACTTGCACGGTTTTAAAAATTATACTTAAGTCGCTGTTTAACGACATGTTTTTTAGGTAAACCAAATCGTATCGAACCCTGTCGCACATTTGATCTACATTTTCTGCATAGCCATAATTTACCTGGCCCATTGATGTAAGCCCCGGTTTTAGGCTAAAAAGTTTCTTATAATTAGGCGATTTTATAATAAGTTGCTCTATAAAGAACTGACGCTCTGGCCTTGGCCCCACTATAGACATATCCCCTTTTATAACATTCCAAAATTGAGGTAATTCATCAAGCCTCGATTTTCTCATTATCTTTCCCCATTTGGTGATGCGGGGGTCATCGTCACTTGATAGCTGCGGGCCCATGGCCTCCGCGTTTACAAACATGCTTCTGAATTTGTAAATGTGGAAAGGCTTATGGTCTCTTCCAATTCTCTCCTGGCGGTAAAAAGCAGGCCCCTTTGAGGTAAATTTGGTAATAATGGTTAGCAGCAAAAATGCCGGCGAGCCAATGATCATCACAAACGAAGAAAACATGATGTCGAATGTTCGTTTGAAAAATATAACTTTTAGTGCAATCTCTGGTTTTGAGGTAAGTTGAATAACAGGCAGGTTATCGTAGTTTATTACACTCGCAAAATTGTTGCTCAAAAACAAATCAGAAACAAATTTGATCTTAATCTTATTTTGATCGCCACCATCTACCAGGTTTTGTAACAATGATGGAGGCATATTTTTATAGCAAACAAATATTTCATCGGGCTTTTTATCAAATAGCTCATTGAGGAATGTTTGTTCTGAGAGATTTTGTATTTGTTCTTCAGATATAAAGGCAGTAAAATAATAACCATACTCCGGATGTTTGGAGAACGACCTTATTAACCTATCGGCTATGGTTTTATCGCCTATTAAAATAACGTGTTTTCTGTTGTATCCTTTTTTTCTGATGTAATCGAGTATAAAAAAGATGGAAGCTCTTTGAAAAATTATCAAACCTAAAAACAGGCTATACGTAAAAAATATTTCCCAGCGACTTACTTCGTACAATTTAAAAAAGTATACTACGCCAAGGACTGTTAGTAAGTGGTAAATAAGCGACGATAAAATCCGGTTAATGCTGTTGCTTAATACCAGCGGACGATGAATAACGTAGTTTCTGGTTAAAGAGGCGATGGAAATCCACGCCATATTAACTAATAGTAGAAAAACAGAGGAGCTTATTTCATTGGAAAAATAATTAAACACCAGTGAATGAGCGCATTGAATAGATATATTTAATATTATTAAATCACTTAAGAACGTGATAATAGGAAGTAATTTTGAGTATCTTATTTTCATAGGGTAAGGTTATGCAAATGTAGTATTTTTCCTTTTTAAATGTGTTAACAATATTAAAATGATAACAATTACTATTATTACGTATGAAAGTGCTATAACGCTACAAACAAAATTTAATTATTTGGGGTTTCTATTTCATTTTTTATCGCAATTTTACTGCTGATGTAGTTAGATACCTCTTCTTTAAATCGGGCTGTAGAAAATCCGGAGGCATGTGTAACAATATCGTTATAATTAAGCAGCGTTGAATTAACATCAAACCATTCAACCGCCAATTTTATGGCTTCTGCAGATTGTTCGTTAAAGAATATACCGGTTTTATTTTCAATTACACTTTCTAAGGCGCCACCTTTTTTAAACGCTATTACCGGGGTGCCGCAAGCTTGTGCCTCTACAGGTAAAATACCAAAATCTTCCTCGGCCGCAAAAACAAAGGCCTTGGCTTCGGCCAGGTATTGCTTTAGTACATCAAATGATTGATACCCCAGCAAAGTAGTGTTGGGGGCAGCAAGTTTGCTCACTTTTTTAAAATCGGGACCGTCTCCTATTACATATAATTTTTTATCGGGCATCTGCGCAAATGCAGCTACAATGAGATCTATTTTTTTATAGGGTACAAATCTGGAGCAGGTAACATAAAAGTCTTTCTTTTCAAACGTTGGAGTAAAATCTTCAGTTGCTACATTTGGGTATATAACTGTACTTTCCCGGTTATATACCTTTTTAATACGTTTAGCTATATACCTTGAATTGGCAACAAAATGATCAACCCTATTGGTGCTTATAATATCCCATTGCCGTATACGGTGTAGTAAATATTTGGCTATAAAGCCTTTTAACCCTTTATTTAATCCCGTTTCTTTTAAATACTGATGGTGCAAATCCCAGGCGTATCTGATAGGGGAGTGGCAATAGCAAATATGCAATTGGTTTGAATGGGTTAGCGCCCCTTTAGCTACAGCATGTGACGAGGAAATAACCAGATCGTAAACCGAGAGATCGAACTGCTCTATAGCCAGTGGAAACAAGGGTAGGTAAGAACGGTATTTGGTTTTGGCAAACGGTAAATTTTGAATAAAAGAGGTGGTTACTTTATGGGTAGATAGGCCTAACGTTTTAATAGTTTCATCCCGGGCAACCAGGGTGTAAATATCAGCTTCCGGATAGAGGGAGGCTATTTCTTTAAAAACATTTTCTGAGCCGCCAATAACGGTAAGCCATTCGTGTACTAATGCAACTTTCAATTTCATATAATTAAAGATTTTACAGAATCAACCATTAACTGAGCAGAAAATGCCCAACTAAAACGGGTTATGTTTTGTTTGCCTTTATTGATAAGCCCGGCACGTAATTGTTCATCCTTTATAAGTAATTGGATACCATCGGCAATACTTTGGCTGTTTAATGGGTTTACATATACACTGGCATCTGCACACACCTCCCTTAAGCTATCAATATCAGATACAACAGTAGGGCAGCCGTATGCCATGGCTTCTAATGGTGGAATGCCAAAGCCTTCATATAAACTTGGGTATATAAACATTTTAGCGTTTGTATACAGATCCGCCAGCTCGTGATCGCTTACTCTGCCCTTAAATATAATATCGTGATGCGTGGTTAAGGTTTCATTGCCGTCATTGTTGAAAATAGAATTAACATCGCCAACTATCAGCAGTTTAAAGTCTTTATCGGGGATTTGATTGAAGGCCTCAATCAGGGTTGAAATGTTTTTCCTTTTATCTATTGATCCCACAACCAAAATATATTTATCCAGGTTCGCAGCATGGTTGCTGGCGGCGGCCAATTTAGAAACTGCATTGTAAATAACTTTTATTTTTTGAGGCGTAACGTTAATATGCTTAACGATCTCATTTTTTGAAAAATGACTTACCGTAAAAATCAATTTCGCTCTTTTGCTTATACGCGGAATTAGAAATTTATAATACCTTACAAAGTTTTTGCTAAACCATGCCGGATTAGTAAAAAAGGCCATGTCGTGTAGCGTAACTATTTGGTTTTTATATCCCAGTGGGGCAACGTTACATAAATTTATCAACAGCGGCTTATTGTTTTTTATCAGAAACAATGGAAGGTCAACCTGTTCCCAGAGTACTCCTTTGTAGCGTCCAATAATCTTTACGTCTAATTCTGCCGCTAAATCTTTATGGATAATGTTTGCCGGAGAAACAAAAACAACGCCCGGCATAATTTTTTTTATTTCCTTTGCGATTTCTATCGCAAACCTTTGCACGCCTGTTAGTTTTTGCGTCAGAAAACGGGTGTTTATTACAATCATTTTTTAGCCGTTACTAAATCAATATTATTCCAATAAAAACCCAAATAAACAACATGGTAAATGTTGGAAAGGCGAAAAAATAAATAAATGCGGCTATTAAGCCAGCACTTAAAATAGGGGATTTTTTCGCCCCATAATTAAATAAAGAACCTAAGAAAAATAAAAAGGCAACCAGTGAAAATACGCCGCATTCTGATAATATCTCAACATAAATATTATTGGGTATATGTTTAATATCATGTGCAAACTGTTTCATGGAATTGTAATGATTATAATGCAAACCGTAGTTTGCTGGCCCAACACCAAAAAATGGATTTTTTTGTGCAATATCAAGTGCAACTAAAGTTGTATTTAATCTTTCAGCTTTAGAGTAAATATCATTAGCGTTCTCAACCGTATCTTCATTTCCAAATATTTTGTTGTAAAAGAGAGTTTGAAAACCCGGACTAAATTGCACCAGCAAAATAAGGACTGTTATTATAGCAAAAAAAATGAAAATTAATTTTAACTTATATTTCTTATAACGGTAAAAAAGGTACACAATGGCAAAAACTATCGAACAAAATATAGCAGTTGTAGAAAACGTTGTTATTATGGATAAAAAATAAAATAATGAAAGGTTCCCTTTTTTATAATATATGGCAATTATCCCAGATACAAGCATAAAAAAGCCCATGTAATTGCCTTCTTTGAATGTGCCGCTTCTTATTGTTTCGCCAAAGCCGACATCATAAGTCTGGCTATCGTCGCCCATACCGGGCAGTTGTAAACTGGGAAGTTTTAACACACCAGAAAAAAACAGATACCACGCATATAACGCTGACAAAGATGCACCGATGAAAAAATATTTTATTAAAGTTTCATCTTCCTTTAAGATATTACGTGTTAAAAATAATCCCGCAAAGGCAATCATTACGTAAAAAAACTTCAATATACTGTCTACCGCTGGGGTAATGCGCGAATACCTTAATGTTAACTCATAGTCATACTTGTAAAAGATATTTATTATTACAGATATAAAAACAGAAAACAGAAACAGTAACAACAGGCTCATGGTTAATTTACTCAGCCTCCATGATAAAATATCTCCGGTTTTAACTTCTAAGATTACCAGGAGAATCAAAAAAATTTCCGAAATTTTTAACGGGAAAAGCACATTGATGGTTAAAGCCTGCGAAAATGGAATAAACATCAAAAACAAAGAAAATATCACTTTTCTTGCCGACCTCTCATAAAAAGGAATGTTATAATTGACTTTATTGGTTTGTTCTATCATCTGGCTAATGCAAATTTATGCGGATATTAGATATCAATACCTGATTTTCTCAGAATAGATTTTGTATAATATTTACACAATTGGAGAATAAAGAAAAAGGTTGCATAAAATTTGTTAAGCTCCCCAGTGACAGTTACGGCATGATAATGTTCTTTAAATAGTTTTAGACCGTTTCCGCTTACGCCTCCCTGGGCCATGCGAACGGTAATCTTACTCATAAATGCAGCTTTAATTTTCTTCCCCGGTCGTAATAGCAATTCATAATCACCACATATTTTGTAGTTTATATCAAATAAGCCAAATTGCTCGAAAATATTTTTGTGGTGCATTGACCCGGGATGCGCTATCCCATTTTCAAGACGAGATTTTTCCCAATTCCAAGGCCGTCCCAAAGTTTTTATTATCTTATTTTGTTGAGTTACAAGGTGCATCTTAGATGAAACAAATTGATATTCTGCCAAATTTCCTGAATTAATAAAAAATACATAATCAGCTAATGCGGTGGGGTACAGAGTGTCATCTGACCCTATAAATGTTATCCAGTCTCCGGCAGAAATTTTTACACCTTTGTTCCATGCATCATATATTCCTTTGTCCTTCTCATTCACCCAACGGGTAATGAATTTTTTATAGTCACCAATAATTTGTAGTGTCGAATCCGTTGACCCTCCATCTATAATTATTAACTCATAGTGCTTGTAAGTTTGGTTTATAACAGATTCTATACAGCCTTTTAAAACATTGCCAGAATTGTAAGTCGCAACTATTATAGATATGAGTGGATTTACGTTTACCATTAAATATTTCTTATAAATTTTGCCGGATTGCCTGCCCAAATCTGGTTTTTGGGGATGTCTTTACTTACAACAGATCCAGCGCCGATTATTGCGTTTTCGCCTATTTTAACGCCCTTTAATATTGTAGTATGTGAGCCAATAAAAGCATCGTTTCCTATTGTTACCGCTTTAGTTACAATACCACTTAGATCCTCCGGGATACTGTTTCGCTTTTCTTTATCTAAAGAATGAAAATCGCTATCGTAAATAACCGTATTTCCACCAATTTTAACATTATTACCAATAGTTATATTTTTATTACAAACAATTGATGAGCAGCTTATTCCAACATTATCACCGATAATGAGCGTGGCATTTGGGCCAACAATAAGATAGCATTGTTGCTGGCGGCCTATCATGTTATAATATTTGCCGCTATTTAACTCAAGATTCTTCCCGATATAACATTTTCCAGATATACTAACACGTACTATAGGCCGTCCTTTGGAAACAAAGTCGTTAAACTTTATTCCATTCAATGTAAATTTTAGCCAAGTAAATATCCATGAAAACGCCTGATCTATTTGGTAATAAATTAGTTTTATTATTTTGTAAAAGTAAATTAAACTCCTCATAAAAAATCTCAATAAAGTATCGGGCCTAACTCCCGAAGTTATCTATAAATTCACCAACCGACCAGAATTTTGAAATATGTTCCTGTATCCAATGCTCATCCTTATCCCACCATTTGAGCGTAAGCAACGCGCTGATTTCAGAGTCGGTGAATCTCTTTTTTATAAACTTTGCTGGTACCCCGCCAACAATGTCGTAGGCTCCTATTGTTTTATTAACAACAGAATTTGCGGCGATTATAGCACCATCGCCTATACAAACGCCGTCAACAATCACGCAATTGGCACCAATCCAGACGTCATTACCTATGCTAACATTTTCAAAGTTTTTGTATGTGTTTTCAGTAACAAAGTTTTTAACAAAATTGGTTTGGTTGTTAAAAGTAGATGGATGGGTACTGATGTGCGACGTTGTTGGATGCTTACCGGGCGCAATTTTTACGTTGGGGCCAATTGAAGAAAACTTTCCTATATCAGCGTTTTGTATCAAACAGTAGCTACCGCAATAGGTAAAATCGCCAATTGTGCAATTGGCGATTTCTGAATATGGACCAAGCCAGTTATTTTTACCAAATTTACTGTTGCGAACCGAACATTTATAATTTATCCGGAGATGCCGGCCCCAATATCTTAGTTGATAAATTGTTTTTATAACAAGCCATTTGAGATAATCAAATAAAGGATTTTTTAAAAACGATCTATCGAGATACTTTTTCATGTGTTATCAAAATGCTAAATAAAAACCAATACAATTTCAAATATCAGGATAAAACCTTTTTTAATTTCCTGATAATACGCACAAAAAAGCTGTAATAGGGTTTGCGTATATCAAAATGGTCAACTGAGCAAATATCATCCATCTTACTATTTACTATTTTAAAAACGGGATGCTTTAGGGGGAATATTACCTCTTGGTTGTTTGCAGCAAGTAATGTTGGATTGGCATTATGCGTATGTGTAGCCTGTTCATTAAATCCAATGTTTTTAATGAGGTTTTTTTGAGGCCGTATGCTAAGCCCATTGTTTACCCAAACAGTGAAAGCCCATTGATAATCCCATGTGTCGGTTTTACCTTGATAAACTGATTCTAATTTATTGAGCCAATAGTTTCTTACTTCATTTTTTTTCCATATTTCATTAATGGTATTATCACTTTTGAATTCCGGGAAATTTTGAATTGCCGGGTCATAATGTTTCCACGCGCGTTTCCAGGTAGCCCATCCCCATATCAAACAATATTTAGAAAACTGATAACTATAAGTCCCCATTTCCTTCTGAGAAGTTGTTCCATCTATATGCCATATTCTATCATCATCCTTATATTTCACCAATAACTCTTCACAAAACGGGAAAAAGCTTTTGCTTGGTAAACAATCATCTTCTATGATTATTCCGTATTCCACATGATCAAAAAACCAAGAAATGGCACTACTAACGGCATTTTTACAGCCAATATTTTCCTCACGGAATAAAGTATGAATTTCACAGTCCCAATCCACATTGCTCAGTATGTGTTCTCTCGTTTCTTTAACCAGGTCGTTTTCGCCCACTTTTTTTGTTCTTGGACCGTCTGATGCTATATATAAGTATTTTGGGGCCTGTTTCTTTATTTTCTCAAATACAAGTTTAGCTGTATCGGGGCGGTTAAATATTAACAGAAGAATAGGTGTGTTAAATGCCATTTTTAAACATGTTTCTGGTAAGACTAATATCAGTAATATTTTCGCATTCCACTATTTCAGGAAAAATAGAATGGATCTGGTTTGTAAAAAAAATATATAGCGGGTTTCTTTTTTTAAAAGGTAATAAAAATAAGAAGCATAAGCCTGGGATATTAATGTGGCGATAGCGGCTCCATTTATTCCAAAACGGGGGATAAGTATAAAGTTAAGTGCGATATTTAAAATTACGCCATGTACAGACTTATACAGGTTGTGTTTATTTAATCCGTCAATTACTAACATATTCGCGGCGGCAACTCCCCAAAAAACAAATATCGATGTCCAGATACTGATTTTTAATGCAAATGCCGAAGCAATAAAAAGATTTCCGTAGAGAATTAAAATCATGTCATGAGCTAAAAGGGCAATTGTTAAGCCAATTCCAAAGCTGATAAAAAAAAGTATTCGGAAAATTTTCAAACAAAGTTTTCTGTAGCCGGTTTCGTCTGACTTTAACTTGATAAGTTTTGGGAAAAAGGAGCTAACAAATACTGTTGGTATAAAATACCATAATTCACTAAATTTTACCGATACTGAATATAACCCTACTGATTTTTCGTCGAGCATTTTCCCAATCATGACCTGATCAATTCGCATATAAAGCATAATTATGATCCCTGAAAGGATTAGTGGCCAACATTCTTTTAACAATTGTTTAGCAAATGTTACATTGGGGCGCCAACTAATTACTTTGAATACACCATATTGAATTATAAGGCCAAAGGCACCTAAAGCAATTTCGATGACAGATATAATTACAAAATAAATCAAATTGCATTGATTAAGTATTACCAGTACCTTAAGAGCAGCGCAAATTAAAAACGCAGAGTTTTTTATTAATACACTAACTTTTGATTTTAAGATTGATTGAAGCTTTAAATCAATTACATCAAAAGATTGAAATATAAGTGTACTACTTGTAAGCAGCGTTATGATAAAAAGCTGACTTTCGCCGTCGCTAAATATGGTGATATACGCAAGGCTTAGTAAAATACTTGTTATCGCTCCCGTAATTCGTAAATAAAAAGCAGCGCCAATAAGTATTTCTTCCTGATCTTTATTTTCAATTAATTTTTTAACAAGAATCTGATCTAAGCCTAAAGTTGAAAAAGCGCTTACTAAAGCAACAACGGCTATGCTGTAGTTCCATTTTCCAAAATCATGCGGGCCTAAATATTTAGCTACCCAAACGCTCACAATTAACCCCACGCCCAGGCGGCATACTTTATCTAAAAATAGCCAGCTGATATTTTTAATAATATTATGCGCAAAAAGTTTTTTTACTTGAGCAAAAGCTATCTTCCGTGTCATTTAACGAGCTATATAGATACTATTTGTTAGTTGCTGCTGATGACATAAACAATTTATTTACCGAAAGAATAAGTATAGCTAAAAAGAATCCGATCAAACCGCCTAAAATTATAGCTTTGATTTTACCTATATAATTTTTATCAAGCGGGAGTATCGGCTTGTCTATCACTTGTATCAAGGGCATTTCCTGGCGTAATGAAATTTTTGATATCTCAAGATTTTTAACTATCTCACCGTAGATGGAAGAGTTTGCCTGCACATCAATTTGCTTTTTTTGAGATGGAACTTTCAGAGAAAGCAAAGTTGGATTGGCATTTGGTGATGCATCAGTTGCCGCGGCAACACCGCTTATGGATAAGTTTAAAACATTCTTAACACTATCGGCTTGCTTTTGCAATATTAAAACATCCTGATAGGCTTTTTTAGTTTTAGTTTGTATGTAAAAATTGTTAACATTCTCAACCAAACCCAACGTGAACTCTTTTGCAAATAATTCATCTTCGTCTAAAAATTCAACTTTGATGATATTTAATTTTTTATCTGGCTTGCTTACATTTAAGTTCCTTTTGTTAAATGCAGTCACCAGATCGGTTATAATACTATCTTGCAGGCGGGTAAAAGTTTCAGGCGAACTGTTAAAGGACACGCTATCTATATGTTCTTTTTTCCACCTTTTTCTAAGGTGCTTATCGGCGATGTATCTTTCTATTAATGAGATATTTTTTCCCTTGATAGTTAAAGTTCGCAACAATGTTTTTTCGATCATAATACGTGACTTATATAATTCAATTATATTATCGCCCTCAAAAATGCCACCGCCACCGCCACCGCCAATACTTATACCCGCCAAACTTGCCAGACCAGCATACTGCCCTATACCACCCCCTTTCCCTGACTCTTCTAATACAAATGTACAAGTTGCGTTATAAACAGGTTTTTTATAAAACGAGTAACCCAAACCTAATATGGCCCCCAAAATGGCTGTTATGGCAACAGTTAACCACTTGCTTTTCAAATAACGAGCTACCGATTTCAATCTCGTTAACACTTGCTTAACAGACAAATCGTTTACTTTATTAGCCGCACTATCCTGGCTGTCTATTTTCATAAAATGAAACTGGATTTAACAATAAAATATATTGGTTACTTTTTCAAACTTAATATTCCCAAAATAATAGCTCCCAATGATGCCAGGCCGGTGGTGTAACCTAAAATGAGCTGACCTGTATTTCCTTTGCTTTCTGGCTTTTTAGGCACATATATTTCACTTCCGGGCTTTACTTCGGGGTGGTTATTAAAAAACAAGAATTTGCGTGTTCCTTTTACCGTTCCATTTGGATAAACAACATAGGCACCGCGTTTCAGCGCATTCGGTCCATACCCACCTGCATTTGAAACAAAATCACTAAAAGATTTTGAACTATCGTAAACCACAGCGCTTGGGTAAAGTACCTCGCCGTTAACCCTTACAATTTGTTGTTGTTTAGGCACCCTTAAAACGTCGCCATCCTCTAAAAGTAAATCACTTTTTGACCCCGGTGTTTTTAAAACCGAACCAAGGTCGATACCAACATAGTTGTTTCTCTGTTGGGTATCGGCTGTATTTGTAGAGTCTTTATAAGTTCGTTTAAGTCTGTTCGCCTGGGCAGTACGTTCCAATGTAAGGGCTGCTGTATCTGCTTTAGTTTTGTCGATACCTAATATGGCAATGTTTTCACGCTTTAACGATCCTCCGTCTACATCAGCTGATGCGGTAAGGCCACCGGCGCGTGCTATAAGGTCAGATACCTTTTCGTTTTTATTTTTTATGGTATATGAACCCGGATAAAGCACTTCGCCTTCAACTTTAACTGTCTTTTGCTTTTCATATCCTGGTAAACTGTAAATTGAAACAATATCAAAAGGGGTTAATACAAAATTAGCTTCGGCCGGTTTTAAGGCGCCGTCAATGTTAACACTAAAAACCTGGGCTACCGAACTGCTTTTTGATAAAGGGTCGGCATCAGCAACGCGCCGGGCCACTTCAATCCGTTTTGTGCTGGCTCCCTCGGCAAAACCACCTGCTTTTAATATCAGATCTTCTACTTTCATGTTTTCTGAAAAAGCAAATTTGCCCGGCTTTCTAACGCTACCATTAATGGTAACAATATACTTGTCACGTAAATCAAAAATCGACGAGATATTAATAATGTCTTCACGCTGTAATGTAATGTTTACCGCTTTGTTCATTACATCCTTAACGTTAAAGCCAATCATTTCTGTGCTGTTATCTGGCTTTGTGCGGGTAATGGTACCCCGGTCTGTAAAGGCATCTTCTTTTAACCCTGCTGCCTTCTCAATTAACTGGTATAAAGTTAAGCCGTTTTGCAGCTCATAATCGCCGGGTTTAAAAACGGCACCATTAATAACAACCCTGTTTTCGAAGCGGTTAATAACCGATTCGATAGTGTATTTATCGCCCCGCAAAGGGATATAGTTTTTGTAATCGGCCTCCAAAACATCGGTGATCTTCCTTTGCTGGTCGCTTATTTGCGAAACCTTTATGCGTGCAGTGTAAGCGCTATCGGTAAAGCCGCCGGCATAATTTAAAATGTTATCAAGGCTTTCGCCTGGTAAAACTTCAAACAAAGCTGGTATTTTCACTTGCCCCACAAGTTCAACCCGTGTTCGGTAGGTAGGTACACGTACAATATCCTGATCTTGCAGGGCTATGTTGTTCTTTTGATCGCCTTTTACCAAAAAATCGTATACATCAAGATGTCTGATGATGCGGTTGTTTCTAATAATCTCTATTTGCCTTAAGCTACCGTTATCATTGGGGCCGCCTGCTGTGTAAAGCGCGTTAAAAACAGTGGCGAGTGATGGTAGGGTATAGGTGCCCGGTTTTACAACCTGCCCAATAATAATTACCTGGATGCTACGGATGTTACCAAGCGTAACCTGAACGTTTGTACCTCGCCCAATAGCATAGTTATTTGCCGCGAGTTTGCTTTTTATTGATAGCGTTGCCTGCTCTATAGTTTTGCCGCCAACGTTTAGTATTCCTATGCCAGGTATGTTGATATTGCCCTCTGGCGATACTTCAAGCTTCCAGTTAACTAATGAGCTGCCATAAACATTTACATTAAGCTGGTCATTAGGCCCAACTATGTAGTTCACAGGCGTAGCAAGTTTAAGATTTGGCTCAAAAGAGCTGTTTTTGCTTTTAAAAATATCGGCACCAAAAATTTTAGGCTTAAGGTTATCAAATAAATCTTTTTGTTCCACAGTGTTACTAACACTATCTGGCTTGTAATTAAGTTGGCGGCCTTGTGATGTAACACTATCCGGCGCATTGCCGCGCGATGGCGTAGATTTATCGCGAATACCTTTTATGCGTAACTGCAATTTCTGAACCTGAGCGGCAGACATGCCCCTGCTTTGTGCCTGCTGTAACAGGTCGGCATCGCTTAAGCCGGCGTTTTGCGCCTGTTTCAAAAGTTGTATTACTTGCTGATCTGAAATATCATCAACATTAATTGAAGAGATGTTTTGAAGACTGGTTTGAGCAGAGACAAATTTAATTGAGCAACAAATAATGGTGAACACAATTAAAAAGATGCGGACTTTAAGTTTATTCATAAGGTAAAAGCCATTAATGGCGTTAAAAATAATACTTATACACACGGTATTATTTTTTGCAAAAGTAAGTTAAATTAAGTTTTATTAAGAATGGCGCTGTTTTTTTAATTGAAAACTAATTCCGACAATCAGAAAAAGCTAAGTTTATACTAGCGGAATTGTTGCTGTTAGTCAAAATAGTACGTAATGTTAAGCCTTGCATGTAAATTAAAGGTGTTGCCATTTTTATATTCATAATTTAGAGAGTAAACCGGTGTTACCTCTGCCGAAAGTAAATACCTTTTCAATTTTATATTACTATAAAAAGTACTTGATATATCTACCCAATGTGCATTATATATACCTGTGCCGGCAAAAGCACTATAATATAAATCGTTGTTGTGCAGCTGTCTTTCGAGCGTAAAGCCAAAGGAGTTTAAATTTTTCAGATAGCTAACATCAAATATAAAGCTTGTACTGCCTGGGCCAATGCCTGCACCAATGTATCTGCCACTGTTTGTATAGCCGTCTCTCGGACTTTGAAGATGCTCATACCAGGTAGGTTCATCTCTTAATAAATAGGTTGGCGATCTTTGCAGAGATGTCATTTCGGCTTTAATTTGTAGATAGGCATTGTTGCTTAACCCAAACAGTTTTCTGCCGCCAAGGGTATACGCCGCAGAATGGTTTGGCTCCTGAATAAAGTCATTAAGGCTTCCTGACCTGTCGTTGCGTGCCCATTCAAAATAAATTTCTGCCTGATATAGTGGCAAAAGCTGTCTTATATTAAAGGCATAGGCAAAATCCTGCCCGTCACCATTGGTCGCGTTTGAAATATCATTTGCTTTGGCCGATGATCCGGTAACTACCGGGAACAATCTTTTAACGATATTTTTATTATTATAAATAGAATCCTTATCCATGTAATCGTAACTTGTAGCACCCAAATACAAGCCTTTTAGCCATTTGGGTTGCCAGTTAATGGTGTAGGCAGAAATATAACGGGTAACATTGGGTTTGGGACTGTATAGGTTGCTGCCATAAACTAACTTACTTACATCATCTGGCATAAAGCCCGATTGTTTTAAATTGCCGCCAATTATTTGCCATTCAAACGATCCAATTATTGTTTTAACCGGTTTTGCAGAATTGAACGTCCAGTGCAAAAAACCAGGGGCCGAGTTACTTAGCATAATGGCGTTTTTTATCCCTGGTCCCCACCATAAATTTTCTGTCGAAACACCTGCTTCAACGCTTTTATAGTTTAAGGTTATTTTAGATTGCCCGGGATAAAGGTGTGTTATTGAACTGTTACCAAATCTCTCGGGGGCATCTATGCCGTTTATAGTGCCAAAATAAGCACCCATAAGCTGTTGCGATTTATTGTTGGCCTGTACATCGGCAAACGTATCAAATGTTTTGTTTTGGGCGTACACCAATTCGGGTTTAACCTGTATATTGAGTATGCCAGCCTTTAAAAAAAAGCCTCCGCTGAGCATAGTTTGATAACCGGCGTTGGGATACAGCGATCCGTTATTGTACCCATATGGTCTTTTAACATTATATTCATTTAGCCAGTTAAAAGGCAATAGCTTTATCCCGGATGGGATACCCATAAAGTTGAATTTTGAATATGGTTTACTGGCAACAAGTTTTTGCAGGGTTGAGTCGGCCAGGTTGTCGTTCCATTGGCCACCTACGGGGCGGATGGTAAATGAATAGGAGTTATCGGTTTTACCCAAAATTTGTTCTCTTCTGGCAATATCTTCGGGATAGCTACCCACGGCAATGGTTTGCGCGTAACCATTTATTGTTGTAATAAATAGTAGGAGAATTAGTAAGTATTTTTTTTTCACAGATAAAGTTTTGGGGTAGGCATCAGAAAAAACAGAACAGTATTGTGGATTATTTTTGTTGTTTTCAAAAAATCAAACCAAGGTGCTGTAATTATCACAATAACAAATTATTTGATGAAATAGTATCACATTTATCAAAGAAAGAACGTTTAAGTAGTCATTGTATATTATTCGATGGAAAAGTAGATAATATTTTCAAACATTTAGCGGTGTAATAGCGATATATTAAATACATAATATTCCATTTATTTGAATTTTACATTGATGCAACAATAGCTATACGGAATGAGAAAGTATTTTGAAACAGTGCTTCAGAAAAATATCCGCCTAAATAGCTAAGTATGCGGCTGGGAAATTTTAGGTGGCGAATAAAGGCTTAATTGTGTAAAAATTAAAGATTATAAATCCTACGGGCAATGCATGTAACTGCTTTTAGCCGGTTAAGCCCTAATTAAAACAGTGTTGAGTCAATAGCACTAAGTGTTAAAGGCAAAAGTTAAATTTATACTCTTTTGACTTAGAATTTAAGACTAAATACTATACGTCATTACGCGATTAACATTACGCCCGAAAATCCTTTCTTCTATAGGCTGATGTTTGCGGAAGTAGTGGCGTTTTAACTTTATTATGCTGTTAATAACAGTTGCAATTAACTTAAGTTTATAACTTATGGAGCAATATGTTATATCTGTTTTGAATTATTAATAATAAAGCCCATCTTTATAAACTATTTATCTGTAAATCAACTTTGAAAAGGTTTATTGCTTTGCTTTTGCTAAACGTTCACCTGCTAAATATTGGCGGGCAATTGGCATTGCATCAATATTTGGTTTATAAAACCGATAAGTTTTACAACCAGCAGATAAGTAAAGGGTTGTATAATATTAAAGACCTTGCCGAAATCTCTATCCCCGTTAATATGCCGGGAATACACGATTGGAAACATTTTGAAAACATAGCAGGTCAAATTCAGTTTGGCAATACCCGTTATAATTATATAAAAATGAAACTCACCAGAACGGCTATTCACCTGGTGTGTATTCCCAATTATGCAACCACCCGCGCGGTTGATAAAAATGTACTCAACGCAAAAGGGGTTAAAGACATTCCGGTACCACAAAAAGACCATGTGCCTTATGGCAAAACCGTTATACAGGATAATCTGAGCCTTCTTTTTGCCCAGTTTAGCTTTTATTGCCCTATAAAAAATTTACGGGGAAATGTTGTACAGCTTGTACACCCGCTGGTTCATTATCACCAGGATATTCCGGAGCAACCCCCTAAGTTCTCCTGTTAATTCTTCACCCGTTTAACCCGTTGCAACAACTTGTTTGGAATTATTGATGTGTTTTGGTATTTAATACCGCAAGCAGTAATTAATAGTATTTAATGGTTGCTTCTGCGGATTAATGCTTTTCTAAAATGTGCTTTACACTAAAGGTTTGGGTGAGCCATTTATAAGAGCGAAAGCTATTTCTCAAATACATTTACAGCTATTTGTATGTAAGCCGGCAAGCAGGTTTTCATGCAATTAAAGATCAATTACAATGAAGTTAAAAATAAAAATTGCGGCGGGCCTGGTGCTTATTTCGGCATTGGGTTTCACCATTATAGCCACTAGCCGCAACTCATCGCATCAGCAAATGGTAACGTTGCTTGGGCAAATTCAACAACGCAATTTCAGCATAGCAAACCCGTTTAACCCCGAGGCCAAAATAGCCTACTGCGATTCGGTATTACAAACAGATAATAGCATGCAGCGTAATAACTTACTGTTTTCTAAGGCCGCGCTGCTGTTAAAGCATGGAAATGAAAAGGAAGCTGTAAAAATATATGAAAATCTGTTAAGCAAGATGGATTTCATGTCGTCGACAGATATGTTGCCGGATATTGGTATTGCTTATATGCGCCTGGGCGAGCGGAGTAACTGCATGCTTAACCATACAGGTTCATCGTGCATTTTTCCGATAAAAGATGATGGGGTGCATAAACTTCAAACCGGTTCAAAAAAAGCGATTGATGTTTACCAGGCAATTTTAAAAGTTCATCCCAATGACCTGGAATCGCGCTGGTTACTTAATATCGCTTACATGACCCTGGGGCAATACCCGCAAAATGTACCGGCTAATTTTTTAATCCCCGGCTTAAATGCCGATAGCGTGGCAACAGAAAAGCCATTTAAGGATATTGCAAAAAGCCTGGGTATTAATGTTAACGGCCGTGCGGGAGGTGTTGTTATTGATGATTTTAATAACGATGGCTACCTGGATATTGTTCTTTCGGGTTGGGACCTGAGCGATCCGATGCATTATTTTCAGAATAATAAAGACGGCACTTTTACCGACAAGACCGAAGAAAGCGGACTTAAAGGGATAACCGGCGGGCTAAACATACAGCAAACCGATTATAACAACGATGGCAATATCGATCTGTTTGTATTGCGGGGGGGCTGGCTTACCAAGGGGTTCGGCGATCAGCCAAGTTCATTGCTGCGTAACAACGGTGATGGTACTTTTACAGATGTTACCATACCAAGCGGTTTGCTGTTTTTTCACCCTACACAAACCGCTACCTGGGCCGATTTTAATAACGATGGCTGGCTTGATGTTTTTGTTGGAGCAGAATCATCCATTCAGAATTTGGATGCCAATATCTCGTCTTGCTCGTTATACCTCAATAACCACGATGGTACATTTACCAATGTTACGGCGGCTGCGCATTGTGGCATAGTTTCCTATGTAAAAGGCGTTACCTCTGCCGATTATAATAACGATGGTTTTCCGGATATATTTATTTCTACCATGACAGGGAATAAGTACCTGCTTAAAAATAAGGGAATTAAAGGTGGCGGAGTTGATTTTGAAGATGTGACAGAAAAAGCGGGCCTTGCATCAAACAAAGAACGGACGTTTACTACCTGGTTTTACGATTATAATAACGACGGTTGGCAGGATATATTGGTGAGTGATTATAATTTCGATCGTTCACTTGGCTATTACAGCGCGGCCGCGGCTTTGGGTATTCCGGTAAAAGATGCTGGTAATGTTTTCTTATACCGTAATAACCACGATGGTACTTTTACTAACGTAACCAAGGAGGCGGGGCTGGATAAAGTAGTGTATAGTATGGGGGGGAATTTTGGCGATATTGATAACGATGGCTACCCGGATATGTATTTTGGTACAGGCAATCCCGATTTCAGATCATTGGTGCCCAATAAATTATTTAGGAATGTTGGAGGTAAAAAATTTGTTGATATCACCACATCTTCGCGTACGGGCAACTTGCAAAAGGGGCACGGCGTAGCTTTTGCTGATTTAAGGAATACCGGTAACCAGGATATTTTTGCCGAAATGGGCGGCGCTTATATGGGCGACTCTTATACAAGTTCGCTATACCTTAACCCCAGAAACAATAATAATAACTGGATAAGTTTAAAGCTCGAAGGCGTAAAAGCCAATAAGGTGGCAATAGGCAGCCGTATTAAATTAACCTTTACCGAAAATGGCATCAAACGAAGCGTTTATAAAGATGTAAACTCGGGCGGAAGCTTCGGTTCATCACCTTTGCGGCAGGAACTGGGAATTGGACAGGCAAAATCAATTGATGAAATTGAAATAAAATGGGCCGGGAGTGGCACCGTTCAGTATTTTAAAAATGTGCTGCCTAACCAGTTTTTACAGATCACCGAAGGAAAGGATAAGTACACGGTTACTCACCTTGCCAAACTTACCTTTATTGATAAACAGGATATGACCATGTGCATGCCATTAACAGCAAAAGCAAAATAAGTTGCCAGCTTGTAACTATAAAATTACATTATTGCAATAGCTCCTTTTTTATCTTAAAAATATCAACTACATTTAAATAAAATACGAGCTAACCTTAATGAACTGAAAATGAAAAAATTATTCTTATTGTGCTGTTTGTTTATTGGATTAACAACAGCCGGCAATGCCCAGGTGGCAGTCTCCAGCAAGCCCGAAGAAAAAGCGATGGAGTTGCAAAAAAAACTGAAACTTAGTGATGCGCAATGCAAAAAAGTTGCTGCCATTTACACCGAGTCGTCGGCAAAGTTCGAAAAAATAAAGAAAGAGAACAATGGGGATAATGCCAAAATGGTTGTTGCTATTGAGCCATTACGTACAGCTACTATAAAAAACATCAAAACTGTTTTAACACCTGCGCAGAAATTAAAATACGATGAACTGGTAAAAACATCAAAAGCCTCTGGCGGTAACGGCTGGAGTGATGGTTGGAGTGCTACCAAATAATTTTGCTCGTAATAATGTAATAAAGGAGTCTCCGGGTATTATGCCTGGAGACTCCTTTTGTTTATATAAGAATAAATATTAGAGAGCCGGTTAGGCAGATGAGAACAGGCTTGTGTTCTGAATAAATTTATGCGCTATAGGGGTTGTTTATACGTAACAATTAAGCCGAATTATACTTATTTAAAGATTATAATCGTTTCTTAGCAAATTATCTTCTACTATCTATACCTATGAGAAAAACTTTATTTTCAATTTGCTTAATCGTTTTAGCCGGTTCGGCACACGCTCAGAAAGTTGTGCCGGCTGCGTCGCAAACCGAGAAAACGGCATTTCAGACAGCAAGCCCATGGATGCCGGAGATTGATGTGCGAAGCGACATAGCCATTGTTTACGGTGCCAATGATCGCCCCGGGATGACATTTGAGCAACGTGTACAAACCTGGCGCGACCACGGTTATCAAACCAGTTTTATGACCGGCATTGCCTGGGGCGATTACAAAGATTATTTTTTAGGTAAATGGGACGGCAAAAACCACCTGGGCGTAGGCCAGGTTACGCAAAAAGGAGATACCATTTTTCATGGTAAGGATATGCCTTATATTGTGCCCGATGCATCATTTATTGACTACATGAAAACTGCCGTTATAAAAAGGGTTATAGATGCAGGCATCATTAATATATTTTTAGAAGAGCCCGAGTTTTGGGCGCGTGCCGGTTACAGCGCGGGCTTTAAAGCTCAATGGCAAACTTATTATGGCTTCCCCTGGAAACCACAGGATGCATCGGCCGAGAATACCTATCTATCCAGCAAGTTAAAATATCATTTGTATTATGATGCTATTCAGCAGGTGTCATCCTATGCCAAAGCCTACGGTAAAAGCAAGGGGTTAAACATTAAAGTGTTTATTGCCACACATTCGCTGGTTAATTACTCGTCGTGGCAAATTGTGAGTCCCGAAGCGAGTCTGGCCTCGTTGCCGGGTATTGATGGTTATATTGCCCAGGTTTGGACCGGTACCTCGCGCGAGCCAACATATTTTAACGGGATAGAAAAGGAGCGCGTGTTTGAAAATGCTTATTTAGAGTACGGTTCTATGGTATCTATGACCGCCCCAACCGGTCGCAAAATGTTTTTCCTTACCGATCCGATTGAAGACCGGCAGAAAGATTGGAGCGATTACAAGCGCAACTACCAGGCTACCTTTACAGCCAAGCTGCTATACCCTGCAGTATCCGATTATGAGGTAATGCCATGGCCCGAGCGTATTTATACCCATCCATACAAGGTGGCAAACAGCGATGAAAAGATTTTGATACCGCAATATTACTCCACCCAAATGCAGGTAATGGTAAACGCATTAAACAGCATGCCTAAATCTGCCAATAAGGTAACAGGGGTAAACGGTATTGGGGTGTTAATGAGCAATACATTGATGTTTCAGCGCTTTCCTACGCACAACGGGTTCGAAGATCCTCAGTTTTCTAACTTTTACGGTCAAACGCTGCCTTTATTAAAGCGTGGGGTACCGGTGCAAACCGTGCACATGGAGAATTTGGGGTATGCATCGTCACTAAAAAACACGAAAGTATTGGTGATGAGCTATTCCAACATGAAACCTGTATCCGCACAAATTCACCAACAGCTTGCTGCCTGGGTAAAGCAGGGTGGTGTTTTAATTTATTGCGGCCGAGACGATGACCCCTATCAATCGGTAATGGAGTGGTGGAACACCGGGGGGAATAAATTTACTGCACCATCGCAGCATTTATTTAAACTGCTGGGTATAAATCCTGTAGCTGATGGGCAAAAATTTAAGGTAGGCAAAGGCGCGGTGTATGTGCTAAGGCAAAACCCTAAAGAATATGTACTGGAGGCCGATAGAGACAGCAATTATATTGCTACCGTAAAGCAAGCTTATGAAGGCGATGCTCATGCCGGTGATCTGACTTTTAAAAATAGCCTTTACCTGCAACGTGGGCCTTATGATGTAGTATCTGTGTTAGATGAAAATGCCGATAGCAAGCCGTATAGGATTAAAGGTCCGGTTATCGATCTTTTCGATCCGCAATTACCTGTGCTGGCTGAGAAGGTTATAAATCCGGGCGAGCAATCGTTATTATATAATGTGGGGCGTGTTCCCAACAAAAGGTTGCCACAGGTTTTGGCCTCGGCTTCACGGATATACCAGGAGAAGGTATTGGCAAATGGCTACTCTTTTGTTGCAAAAAGCCCCGCGAAGACAATGAATAGTGCCCGTGTATTACTCCCCGCCCAACCAAAGGTGGTTTTGCTTACAGATGATAAAGGGCAAGTTATAACCGATGTTAAAACATCGTGGGATGTTTCGTCAAGCACGTTATATCTTGGTTTTGCCAATAGTGCTAACGGTGTAAATGTTAGTTTGCAATGGTAATTTACTTGGATAAAAACAATGTCAAATTTTCTAAAATAAAAATATTGAAATTTTAGAAACACAGTGTATATTGCAATGCTTGGTTAATCGTTTTACCAATGCTGATAATCAATGATTTAATAATTTAAGATGTAGATTTCAGGGTTGCCTTTTAAGGCTAATGATCCCGTAATTGGTCTATCAAAAGAAAAACAAACTATATTAATGAAAAAACTATTTCTACTGGCCTTAGCCTGTTTTCCCCTGGCATCAATGGCACAACACGGCGCTAAAGTAAATGATCCTGTGGATCTGATCAACCCGCTGATGGGTACAGCTTCGAAGCCGTCATTATCAAACGGTAATACTTACCCGGCTATTGCTTTACCCTGGGGTATGAACTTTTGGACACCGCAAACCGGTAAAATGGGCGACGGCTGGCAATATACTTATGATGCCGATAAGATCCTCGGCTTTAAACAAACCCATCAGCCATCCCCATGGATGAATGATTATGGGATGTTTTCTATTTTCCCCGAAACAGGTAAGTTAAAATTGAACGAAAAAGAGCGCGCAAGCTGGTTTTCGCACAAGGCCGAGATTGTAAAACCATACTATTACAGCGTTTACCTGGCCGATTATGATGTAACTACGGAAATAACGCCAACAGAACGTGCCGCAAACTTCAGGTTTACTTTCCCTAAAAGCGATAGCTCGCACATTGTGATAGATGCTTTTGATAAAGGATCGTATGTGAAAATTATTCCCGGTGAGCAAAAAATAGTTGGGTATAGCACTAAAAATAGCGGCGCGGTGCCGGCCAATTTTAAAAACTACTTTGTTATTTATGTAGATAAGCCATTCGCGCTGGCATCAACCTGGCACGATTGGAAAACTGATGCAGGCATGCTGGAATATACCGGCGACCATACAGGTGCAGTTATTACGTTTAAAACCAACAAAGGCGAGCAGGTTCATTTAAAAGTGGCGTCGTCATTTATAAGTATAGAACAAGCCGAACTGAATCTTAAACGCGAGTTGGCTAATGATGCGTTTGCGGTTACCGAGCAAAAAGCAAAAGATACCTGGAATAAAACACTGAGCCGCTTAAATGTTGAAGGTGGTACTATCGATCAAACTAAAACATTTTATTCCAGCTTGTACCGCATGTTGTTTTTCCCTAACCGGATGTATGAGATAGATGCTAAAGGCGAAAAAATACATTATAGTCCTTTTAACGGTAAAGTAATGCCTGGATATTTATTTGCCGGTACAGGTTTCTGGGATACTTTTAGAGCGCTGTATCCATTCCTTAACCTGGTTTACCCTTCTATCAATAAAGAGATGCAGGAAGGCTTAATTAACGATTATAAAGAAGGTGGATGGCTGCCCGAGTGGTCGAGCCCTGGTTACGCTGATTGTATGATCGGTAATAACTCGGCTTCTGTGGTATCTGAAGCTTATTTGAAAGGTATGCGTGGGTACGATATAGAAACCTTATACCAGGCCCTTAAGCATGGTGCAAATAACGAAGGCCCCAATGCTACCGGCCGCCGTGGAGTACAATATTATAACACTTTGGGTTATGTGCCTTACAACGTTAAAATAAACGAGAATGCTGCCCGTACACTGGAGTATGCTTATGACGATTTTGCTATTTACCAGTTAGGTAAGGCATTGGGTAAGCCAAAATCAGAGATCGATATTTATAAAAAGCGCAGCTTAAATTACCGCAATGTATTCGATCCGGAAACCAAGCTGATGCGTGGTAAAAATGAGGATGGAAAATTTGAAACACCTTTTAATCCGTTTAAATGGGGTGATGCCTTTACCGAGGGTAACAGCTGGCATTACTCGTGGGGAGTGTTTCATGATATTCAGGGCTTAATAAACCTGATGGGGGGCAAGCAGCAGTTTGTAGCCAAGTTAGATTCGGTATTTAGTATGCCGCCAACTTTTGATGATAGCTATTATGGTGGCGTTATTCATGAGATTCGCGAAATGCAGATTGCCAACATGGGGCAGTACGCACATGGTAATCAGCCTATTCAACACATGATATACCTGTACAACCACGCAGGGCAGCCATGGAAAACACAATACTGGGCCCGCGAAACCATGAATAAGCTTTACAAAGCAACGCCCGATGGCTATTGCGGCGATGAGGATAATGGACAAACGTCTGCCTGGTATATATTCTCGGCTATGGGCTTTTACCCGGTAACGCCTGCCAGCGATCAGTATGTATTGGGCGCGCCTTTATTTAAAAAGGTTACCATTAACCTGGAGAATGGTAAAACCATTAACATAAATGCACCAAACAATAGTGCCGATAACAAGTATGTGAACAGCCTGAGCATTGATGGTAAGCCTTATACCAACAACTGGTTAAGCCATAAAGGTTTGCTTAATGGCGCCAATTTAAATTTTGATATGACAGCCACGCCAAACAAAGAACGTGGCACTAAAGATGCCGATGTGCCTTACTCTATGAGTAACGAAAAATAACGGCTGATAACTAATTGCAGAGCCTCCGGTTTAATTACCGGGGGCTTTTTTTATGACTTTGGCTGGTTTTGAATGAACAATTAAAATGCAATCGGCGCCAATGAAAAACAAAGCGATGTTGATTATCTACATCCCGCGATAGCCCTTGTTTATAGAAATTGTAGGTGCAGTATGTAAATGGAGGAAACCCTTTGTTTTAATGGGGTTATTCCTGTTGGGAAACACCAGATCTCGAAACATTAAACATAGTTTTTAGGGTGCAAACGTAAATCAATTAGGAATATTGTCTGCGATTTAACGAAAGAGGGATTGTTGATGCTGTTTTTGTATAACTCATTATTTATCAGTTTTTTAATTTTTGTAATAATTTTGTTTCTCAAAAAGAAAATTGTATTTAATAGTATATTTGTCAATAATATGTAAATTTTATAATATGCTGTTTTGTGCGGATTTTAGCGGGACCAGTACGCAGTTTTTGAATGTGAGCAGCACGGGTTGAGAAAGGGTATTGAGTTTTATTGGAAAAGTGGGTTTTGGAATGCGCATTATAGATCATATTAATTGTTTGTTTTTTGATCTGTAGCGGCCATAATTGTTAAATAGACAACAAAAGCAAACAGGGAAAACACCTCGCGTGATTTCCCTGTTCTAATTAACTTTATTAACTGTCTTATTATTAACTAAATGATTTAGTTATGCTCTAAGAACGTGCAAAGGAACAAAATGTTTTATAATTTCTTTATAGAAATATGATATTTTGTGAATAATAAGGGTGTAAACAAAATGTTACATTTATTAATTTGATATTTTATAAATGTCGTGTAAGTTTAGCCTCTTAAAGTTTTTAACTATTAACTAACACATTTATTCATGAAAAAAGGTCTACTTACGACTTTGTGTATTTTGTGGCTGGCTGTAACACAGCTATATGCGCAAAACCATACCGTAACAGGAAAGGTTACGGCCAAAGAAGATGGCTTACCGCTACCAGGAGTATCGGTAAAACTAAAAGGAACATCTACCGGCACGCAAACTAACGCCGATGGTAATTACTCAATCAGTGTTCCCGACAATGCAATTTTAACTTTTAGCTTTATTGGTTATGCCAACCAAAACCTTCCTGCAAAGGGTACTCAGCTAAATGTTGTTTTACTTACAGCAAGCAACGGTTTAACAGAAGTAATTGTTACCGCCTTAGGTATTTCGCGCCAGCAAAAATCACTGGGCTATGCTGCTCAACAGATTAAGGGCGACGATTTAACTGTAACTAAACAATCCGATTTAAATACCGCCCTGGCCGGTAAAATTGCCGGTGTACAGGTTTTAGGTGGCTCGGGAGCAAAATTTGGCACTTCAACTATTCGTATTCGTGGCGTTAATTCACTGTCTGGTGGTAACCCAATTTACGTTGTTAACGGTGTTGTTACCGATCCTAACGCTGTAAACAATGATGATATCGAATCTGCATCAGTTTTAAAAGGCCCAGCAGCTACAGCATTGTACGGTCAGCGTGCATCTGAAGGTGCTGTGGTAATTACGCTTAAAAAAGGTGTTGATAAAGGAGTTGGTGTTTCATTTAACCAGTCAACAACTTTCGAAAAAGTTTACCAATTGCCAGATTATCAGAATGAATATGGAGGTGGTACCAGCTTAAAATGGAATACATACACCTATGATCCTGCTAATTCACCTACTACAAATGCGGGCTTTAACGGCGTAAAGTATTATGATTATGGTGTAGATGAAAGTTGGGGTCCTAAAATGGACGGCACGCTGTACGCGCCATGGTATTTCTGGGACCCGACAAACCCTGGTTATGGCAAACTAAAGCCTTTTGTTGCGCAACCAAACAATGTACGCGACTTTTATAATACAGGCGTTACTTTTAATACCAACGCTGCATTTTCAAAGGCTTCTGATAATTATAACTTCAGGGTATCGTACACCAATATCGACAGAACAGGTATTTCGCCAAACACCGATCAAAAACGGAATAATGTTGGTTTAAACGGCGAGCTTAAATTGACCAAGAAGCTAACTGTAAGCGCTAACGCAAACTTTTCGCAGATCAACTCTAACAATATACCTGCCGAAGGTTACGGAACTCAAACAGCCGGTTCATTTAGCCAATGGTTTCACCGGGATGTCGAGATAGGTCAACTTAAAAACTATCGTAGAGCAGATGGTACTTTTACAACCTGGAACATTACAAGCCCCGATGATTTAACGCCTCACTATTGGGATAACCCATACACCGAGGCTTATGAAAATACTTCTAAATCAAACAGCAACCGTATATACGGTAATTTAACTTTATCGTACCAGTTTACAAAAGATCTGTCTTTTTCATTAATTGCCAGAGAAGATCTTTTAAATCGTGATGATAATTCGCAAGTTGGTTCCGGAACTTTAAATCCAGATTCGTATTCTCAAAGTCAATATACTTACAAAGAAAACAACTATGTAGCAAACCTTGCATATAGCCATATCTTTGGCGATTTATCAGTGAAAGCCGCGGCATATGCTGAAACCCGCCAGGATCGTTACCGTTTTATCAGCGGCAATACTAACGGTGGTTTGGCTATCCCGGATTTGTATACTTTAAGTAACTCAACAGATGCGCCGGGTTCATTTAGTTATAACGCGTTGTCGCGTGTAAACAGTTACTATGGTTATACTTCGTTTGGTTACAAAGAGTTTTTATACCTTGATTTTAACGTACGTAATGATATTTCGTCAACACTGCCTGTAAATAACAATTCATATTGGTATGGTGGCCTTTCAGGATCATTTGTATTTAGCGAGTTGATGCCTAAAAATGATATCTTATCTTTTGGTAAATTAAGATTATCTGCTGCAAAGTTAGGTTCGGATACCAATCCTTATCAAATTTATCAAACATATAATTTGAGCACTACTCCTTACGGCGGAAGTCCTATCCAAACTGTACCAAATACACTCCCCAATCAGGGATTAAAACCGACGCTTTCTACCGCGTATGAAATTGGTACCGAATTACATTTTATAAAAGATAGAATCAGGTTTGATTTTAACTACTATACCCGTGATGCTAAAGATCAAATTTTATCATTACCTGTAAATGGTACATCTGGTTACTCAACTGCTGTTGTTAACGCAGGTCAAATTAAAAACCATGGTATTGAGATTAGCCTTGGTGGTTCGCCTGTTAAAACCAAAGATTTTATTTGGAATGCAGATTTCAACATCTCGTTTAACCGTAATAAAGTTGTATCTATTTACCCGGGCATCAACAGCTTACAGGTATCTCCTGATGGTATTGGTGGTTATGGTTTATCGCAGGGAAACCAGGCGGCCGGTGCAAAGAGTTTCGGTTTTGTGGGTTCACCAAGCTTTGGTGTTAATGGCGTAGTTGGTAGTTCATACGGCCAAATCATTGGTTCGGGCTTCACCCGCGATGCTAAAGGCAATATAGTGGTTGATGAAAACGGTATGCCAATAGTAGCTAACACGGTTAATTTAGGCAGTATGTTGCCAAACTTTACCGGCGGTTTCAGCAACTCGTTTAATTACAAAGGTTTTGTACTTGCGTTCTCGCTTGATTTTCAAAAGGGAGGTAAATTTGTATCAGTTACAGAGCAAAACTTAAATGGTTCTGGTTTGGGTATAGCTACTGTGGGTAACAACGCCAAAGGCAATCCAAAACGTAATGCTGTAGCCGATGGTGGCGGAACCCTGGTAACAGGTGTGCACCAGGACGGTACGCCAAATACTACTTATGTAGAAACGCGTCAGCTTTATGAGCAGGTATATAGCCAAATTTGGGAAAACTACACCTTTGATGCCTCTTATGTAAAACTAAGGGAAGTTAGCATCGGTTACTCATTCCCTAAAAAGATGTTGAGTAAAACTCCATTTCAGTCGGCATACTTTGGTATAACTTCTCAGAACCCATGGATGATATATTCCAAGGTTAAGGGTGTTGACCCATCTCAGTTGCAAACCTCTTTTTACGAAGGCGGTCAGTTACCTAATACCAGAAACTTAGGTTTTAACATTAAGCTAACGTTTTAATAAGTTCTTTAATCATGAAAAAATCATATATCAGTAAATATATCGCAGGGGCATTTTTCATTTTCCTATCTTCATGTAAAGTAGGTGGTGATGTAAATGTTAGCCCTAACCAATCGCCCAATCCGCAATCGGGTTATATGCTAACGAGTGCCATTCAATTTTTGGGCGGCATAAACGGAGCCGGTGCAACTACCAATATAAACTCTTTTACAGGCGAACTGTATTCCCAATACCTGGCCGAAACTTTTTATACCAACGAATCGCTGTTTTCATTAAAACAGTACGATTATCAAACGTATTATACCGGTCCGTTGCAGGATTTGAAAACCATTATTGCCATTAACACCGACCCTGCAAAGAAAAACCTCGCATCGGTTACCAAATTTGGCACTAACAATGATCAGATAGCCTCGGCCCGTATCTTAACGGCCTTTATCTATTTAACCATTACCGATAGGTGGGGAGATATTCCTTACACCCAGGCTTTGAGCGGTGCTGCAAACTTTTCGCCGGCATTTGACGCGCAAAAAGATATCTACGCCGCGTTAATGAAAGAATTGGATGCGGCTCAGGCACAATTGGGTGCCACCAATTCATTGACCGGTGATATTTTGTTTAATGGCGATAATAGCCGTTGGAAACACTGGGCAAATTCGTTACATGCAATTATGGCGCTAAGGCTTTCAAAAGTTGACCCTGCTACAGGTAAAACAGAATTTGCAAAAGCTGTAGCCGGTGGTTTAATGTCATCTAATGATGATAATGCTGCCTACACTTATTTAGGTGCTCAAACAAATGAAAATCCTTATTTTACCAATTACCGTAGCCGTTATGATTATGCTGTAAGTAGTCTGGTTGTAAATACGCTAAAGGGCTATAATGACCCACGATTACCGGTTTACGCGGCTCCAACATCAGCTAATACCTATGTTGGCTTACCTTACGGTACCTATGGCGATGCTTTGGGTAACTATAATAAAGGTACCCGCTCTAAACCAGGTAACGTATCTTTAATCGGGTTAACAGTATCTGGCCAAAGTTCACCAACTGTATGGACATCTTACGCTCAGGTATTATTTACCGAAGCTGAGGCAGCCCATCTGGGATGGATCACAGGCGGCGATGCTGGTGCAGAAACTTTTTATAATCAGGGTGTAACCGCATCTTTAGCTCAAAGTGGTATTAGCGGAACTGATGCTAATACTTACCTTGCCCAGGCCGCGATTAAGTTTAATGCAAATACAGCGTTAAGTCAGATCATAACCCAGAAATGGATTGCAGGCTTTTTGAGTGATGGATGGGAGTCATGGGCAGAGTATCGCCGTACGGGCTTACCTACATTGCTTGACCCGGTACCTGGATCATTAAGCCCTGGTCAAAAAATACCACGCAGGCAACAATATCCACAAACCGAGCACGATCTTAACTTAACCAATTACAATGCTGTAATTGCACGTCAGGGTCCGGATGCATTGGATACACGGATGTACTGGGATAAATAAAATACCAGATTTAATACAAAAAAGCGGGGCTTCCAATGGAAGCCCCGCTTTTTTGTATGTGCTAATTTTTAAAATCTACAGTTGCGCCACAAACTCCCGCATAGCCTGTCCGGGGTCGGCTTGCTTCATGAAGGTTTCGCCTATTAAAAAACCGTTAAAGCCGGCAAGTTTAAGGTGCCTGATGGTTTCAGGGTCGCTGATGGCGCTTTCAGAGATCTTCATAAATTCGGCAGGGATATGTTTGGCCAGTTGGTACGATGTTTCTACAGATACGGTAAAATCGGCCAGGTTGCGATTGTTTACACCAATGGCATCCAACTTTGGATGAATGCTGCGTTCCAACTCCTCCAGGTTATGCACCTCTAACAACACATTTAAACCAATGCTTTTGGCAAGTGTAGCCAGCTTGTCTATTTCGGCAGGGGTAAGTATGGCGGCTATCAGCAGTATTATATCGGCACCCAGCGCTTTGGCCTCTATAACCTGGTACTCATCTATCATAAAATCCTTGCGTAAAACAGGGATGCTGTTTACCGAGCGCGCTTTTTTCAGGTCGGCTTTACGGCCCATAAAAAAGTTGCGGTCTGTTAAAACAGATAGGGCAGAAGCGCCCGCTGCCGCGTAATCTGTAGTAACCTGGCTAACCCTCACCTTATCGTTAATGATGCCCTTAGAGGGCGATCTGCGCTTAAATTCGGCAATGATACCCGTACGAGCAGGATCGAGCAGGAAATCTTTAAATGAATAGGTTTCCCTGTGGAAATATTCAGATTCTTCCAGTTCAACGTAGCTGGTGCGCTTTTTGGCGTATGCTACTTCCTTTTTTTTATTGGCTACTATTTTATCAAGTATTGTCATGAGAGCCCCCTAGCCCCCTAAAGGGGGAATGTTTATTAATGTAAATTCTAATATTCCTTGTCATCCTGACGAAGGAAGGATCTGTTTGCCACCATGTATTGCCTATAGAAAGTTAGCGAACAGATGCTTCGGTCCTATTCATGACAAGTTAAAAAACGCTTGTCATTCTGAGGTACGAAGAATCTATTATCCGCCATATTTCTTCGCTCTGTATAGTAGGCAAATAGATCCTTCGTACCTCGCAATGACGGGTGTTATATTTCATTGCGTTAACACAAAGATATCATTATCCGCAAATTACCCATTCAACCAGTTACCCATCATTTCTTTACCGTACTCGGTTAATATCGATTCGGGGTGAAACTGTACGCCGCGCACATCATACTCTTTGTGCGATAACGCCATTATAGAGTTATCCTCTTCGTCGATAGCGGTAACGTGCAAAACGTCGGGCAGATCCTTGGTACTTACCACCCACGAGTGGTAGCGGCCAACCTTAAAGCTTTGGGGCAGGCCTTTAAAAAGCAGCTCCCGGCTGTCAGTAACCTTTATAGGCGTGGCTATACCATGCATCGGCTGACTTAGGTTATACAAACTACCGCCAAAAGCTTCGGCAATAGCCTGCTGCCCTAAACAAACGCCAAATATGCTTTTAGTTGCCGAATATTTTCTGATCACATCCAACAGTAAGCCCGCTTCAGAAGGTATTCCCGGCCCTGGTGAAAGAATGATCTTATCAAAGGCATCCACATCCTCAATGGCAAATTTATCGTTCCTCCAAACCTCGCATTGCAGGCCAAGTTCATTAACCAAATGCACCAGGTTATAGGTAAAGGAATCGTAATTGTCTATTATCAGGATGCTGCCGCCCAGGCCCCCCGCCCCCCTGAAGGGGGAGTTTGTATGTTCGTTCATTTGTATATATCTTAAAAAAATATCTTACTCAGTTTTTTAATTATCCAACCATCGTTCCCCCTTCAGGGGGTTAGGGGGCTTCGCCTACAATTCTTCTGCCAACTCCACAGCCCTTCTTAATGCCGAAATTTTGGTATCCACTTCTCTCAGCTCGCTTTCGGCAACAGAACCGGCTACAATGCCTGCCCCTGCCTGGTAGTGTAAAGTGTTGTTTTTGCTGAGGAAAGAGCGGATCATGATGGCGTGGTTAAACTCACCATTAAAGCCCATAAAGCCAATGGCGCCACTGTAAAAGCTGCGTTTGGCTTTTTCGTTTTCGTCAATGATCTCCATGGCCCGGTATTTTGGCGCGCCGCTTAGGGTGCCTGCCGGATAAGTATCGGCCACAATTTTAAAGGATGATACACCCGGGCGTAATTTGCCGCTTACATGGGATACCAGGTGAATAAGGTGCGAATAGTATTGTACCTCCTTAAACGCCTTAACTTCTACCTGTTCGCAATGGCGGCTCAGATCGTTACGGGCAAGATCTACCAGCATAACGTGCTCGGCCGATTCCTTGGGGTCGTTCTCCAGGTTGCGGGCAATCTCGGCATCCTTTTCGTCGTCGCCACTGCGTTTAAAGGTGCCGGCTATAGGGAAAATACTGGCCACGTTATTTTTAATGGTGATTTGTGCCTCTGGCGATGAGCCGAAGATGCGGAAGTCGCCAAAATCGAAATAGAATAAATATGGTGATGGGTTGATGGAGCGCAGCGCCCTGTAAACATTAAATTCATCGCCCTGGAAAGTACGGGAAAAAGCCCTCGACGGTACTATCTGAAAAACGTCGCCGCGGTAAATGTGCTGCTTCATTTTTTCAACAATGGCAATAAATTCCTCGTTGGTGAGGTTTGATTTTTCGGCCTCGCTGCTTTTGAAGCTATACTCGGGGAAGTTTTTGTTTTTGATCAGATATTCCAGTTTTTCGATACCGCCGTTGGTGGGTCCGCCTTCGGCCTGGTTGTGGAAAATATAAAGCTCGTTTTTAAAGTGATCTATAGCGATAATGTAGCGGTAAATATGGTACTGCATCACCGGGATCTGGCGGGCGGTATCATCGCTCTTTTTGAGTTTAATGGTTTCGAAATGTTCAACCGCCTCGTGTGTAAAATAGCCGAACAAGCCGTTCGAGATCAATTTTAGCGGATTAGGATCTGTTTCAAAACTGCCAATGAATTGGTTAAGCTCATCTATCAATTCAAAGGTGCCGGCCTCGCTGGTTTGGTTGCTGCCATCGGGGTAATGCTTTTTCAGTATACCATTGTTAAGTACCAGCCCAGCAATTGGCTCGGAGCAAATATAGCTTACGCTGTTTTCGCGGCTATGATAATCAGAACTCTCCAGCAGCAGCGAATTGGGGAATACATCTCGCAAACGCAGATAAATGCTTACCGGCGTTGTAGTATCGGCAAGTAGTTTTTTATGGGTGGTTGTTATTTTAAAAGAGCTCATGTTATGTTTCAAAAAATGTATAAATAAAAAAACCCGGCGAATTGGGGTCGCCGGGTTTTCCACTTAGGTTTACAATTGATTAGATCATCGCTGACTAAAAACGTATCCGGCTGCCAAATTTAATTGGTGCCACCAGCTGTTTTTATTTGTGTTTTTAATCATCGTGGCCACAAATTTATAAAGAAAAATGAATTATCAAATTTTTTTAAAAGTTTATTTGTTGCTAAATCCTATTAGCTACGTGGGATAAGTATTATACCAGCCAAAATAATTACTAAAGCAATGAAATAGAAGATGGTAACGGCTTTGTGCTTTGCTTCGGCAGTAGCTCCTTTTTTTGATTTGCTATGGCCAATAGTAATAATAGCTATAGCTATTACCATCATAACCCAATGCTCAACAGTAAAATAGCGGGTAACCTTGTTTTTCATGGTTTCGCTGTTAAACTGTACCAGCGGACTAACAAAATAGATCACTATACCAATTAGCAATTGCGTGTGTGCCGATATCATGGCAAACAAATTAAGCTTGCGGTTGCCGTTTGTATAAGGCTTTTTGCCTAGCCAGCCAATAAGCCCACCAATAATGGCTGCCAATATTAATGCCAGTACAATATACCTGAAACCCGAATGGAGATGTTGTAAAAAGCTATAAGCCGTCATGCGTTTAAAATTTTGCGTGAATATACAATAAAACCAAATGTGCCTCAACAGCAACTATGTATTTGACGGATTATTGACTTGCCTCAGTTTCTTTGGGTTTATAGGTGCCTGCTATTAAAAAAGCTATCCCGCTAAAGCCTAAGGCCTCAAAAACACTGGTCCACTCGTTGGCTCTATCGGCAATTTTTGTATCGAGGGCACGAGGGATATGCAGCATAATAAGCCATAGAAACAGTGCTAAGCCTAATAAACTTGCCGCCAGTTTTACTTTTATTTTAAGCATAATAGCTGCGCCTGCCACAATAAGAGCCAGGCCGGCAAAATAGGTCCAAAACACGTGGAACGGTATCCAGCCTGGTATCAGCAAGGCCACAAACTGTGGGTAAATAAAATGCTCGATACCGAAAACGATCATGGTGGTTGCAAAAAAATAGGGTCCGAAGGGTCGCAGCCTGTCCATTATGGCATCAAGGCCGGTCACTTTTTGTGCCGGGATGGAGGTTGCTACAATTAAAGCCCCGCCGCAAAATGCCAGCAATTTAAAGGCATCCCCCCACATATACAATACAGTTAGGTTTGTTTTTATATTGTAGGGTATATGGAAAAGAACGAGAATGATGAGCATAAATGCACCCAGATAATCGGCTACGATGTGCGAGTTGATGCCTGATACAATGGTGGCTGATACGAGAATAAGCATAATGCCCGATACGCACATGCAAAATGTGCTCTGGCCAATAAAGGCAGGTTCGGGTGGCATAATAACCGGACGGAAACCGGAGCAGATAAATTGTTGAATTGCGATTGAAACTAAAGCAACAGCAAAGAATAAACGCCACACTCTGTTAAGGGTTTCCATAAAATTGGGTATATAGGTTGGTTGTATTTATATGCAATCTACAAATTCAATGGCTAATATAATCTTATGAACGAAAATATTGTGTTATAGGGTTTTATAATTCCCCATTCAGTTTGTTCGGTAGAAAAGGGAGCGGTTAGGCGTTGTATTATCGATAAATTGAAGCTTAGTTTTAGCCCCGGGTCATAAATGCTAAATATAGAAGATGAAAAGCCGACTTATGACTTCCAACTCAGTACTTTTAACTTAATACTAATACAGCGTTCTGTAAAACTCTTTCACCATCCCTGCCGGATCAAAAGACAGGTTAATGGCCGAAGAAACTGCAATACCATAAATGCCCGTTTTAACCAGTTGCTCCACATCTGTTAGTTGAACACCGCCCACAGCAATAACCGGGATCTCAAGAGGTTCTTTTTCCAACAGCCGATAACCATCGTAGCCCAATAGGGGTAGATCATTAGATAGGCTAACTGTATGCGCGAAGGGGCCGAATGCGCAGTAATCAACAACATCCAGATTTTGTATTTTTAGTAAGCCGGGCAGGTTGGTGGCTGATGCACCTAACGTTTTATCCTCACCTATAACTTTACGGATAGTGGCAAAATCTGCTTCCATATCGTCAATATGTACACCTTGTACGTCTACCTTATTCAGCAAATGGTAATTATTGGCTATAATTAGTGTAGTTCCCCAGTCGTCACAAATGGAGGCTATGTGGTTAATTTCAGTCACCAGTTCGGCATCGGGCTTGGTCATACAGCGGTATTGTATCCAGTTTGCACCGGCGGCGCATGCAATTGCTGCCTGTTCAATGTGCGTACGATCTGGCAGATCTTGTGTGAGGTAGTGAAACCGCGAGATATATTTTTTCATTTTATCGGGATTGAGTTACAGGCTGCCTGTTGCGGGTAAGCTTATTGTTAAAAAAAAGAGACGCAAATATGCGCCTCTAAATTCATATAAAAAAGATAAAGGCCAGTTGCCAGATCTCCGGCACCCCGCAACCCGTCCCCATCAATCTTACTATCGGATGGCATCGTTAATTGTTTTGCCTATACAACCGTCTGGCGCTTGTATGTGTAGCAGGGAAGCTACCGTGGCTGCAATATCTGTCATGTGGGTTTGGCGGGTGGTGCTGCCATGGTTAATGCCCCAGCCCATAAATACCAACGGGATATGGGTATCATAAGGTGCCCAGGTGCCATGGGTAGTGCCAGTTGCGCCGTGACCCGAAAAATAGCCCGGTTTTAATACTACCTGTATCACGCCGCTGTGTTCGGCATTATAACCGTTTACAATACGGCTACGTAAATCAACCGGGATGGTTACCGCGTTTGCATTTTGCATATCAACTGCAAACTGAACGGCCGGTTGTTTTTGGAGGTAACTGATGCAATCAAGTTTTATGGCATCTGCACTAATGCCCGCTTTTTTAATAGCGATGTTGTTAAGGTTAACCTGGTAGTTATCCATGCTGATAACCAGGTTGTCTACTTTGTACTTGTCGCTAAGCATGGCGTTCATTTCTTTTTGGGCGGCGGCATCATCCCATGTTCCGGCAGGTATGTTGTGGTCTTTCAAAAAGTTGGGGTTATGCGCGGCACCATGATCGGCAGTTAAAAATACCGAGTAGTTGCCTTTGCCCAAGGTTTCATCCAGGTAGGTGAAAAAAGTAGCCAGGTCATGGTCGAGCCTTAAATAGGTGTCTTCAATTTCTACAGAGTTGGGGCCAAACTGATGGCCAATATAATCTGTTGATGAAAGGCTCACAGCTAAAAAGTCGGTAACGGTGTTTTTGCCCAGTTGCTCGTTTTGTATAGCGGCTTTAGCTATATCAAGCGTCATCGAGTTACCAAACGGGGTAGAGCGAATCATTCCTAAATGACCTTTATACAGTTCTGATGTTTTAACCGGCATAGTTGGCGCATCTGCTCCCGGGAATTTGCCCTCGTATTTAGCGCTGTTATCCGGTGCGCTCTGTAGGTAGGTAGCTACGGGGTAAAGCGTGTTCCAATCCTGTTTCAGGTATTTTTCGGGGATCTTTTGATCGTTGAAGTTTTTAACCCAGGCAGGTAGCGAGTTCATATAATAGGTGCTGCTTATCCAGTTGCCACTGGCATCATCAAACCAATAGGCTGCATTGGCCGTGTGGCCCGCCGGCAAAATACCGCCACGATCTTTAAGCGCAATACCAATAACCTTTGAGCGGAAATTGGTAGCCAGCCTCAGCTCATCTGTAACGGTAGTAACCAGCAAATTGCGTGGCGACATTTGACCGGCTTTTGAAGTGCTGCCAACCCCGGTTACTGTACTATCATCTGTACAATACATAGATTTACCTGTGGCCTGTACAATAAAATCGTTACCGGCAATGCCGTGTATGGCAGGCACCGATCCGGTGTAGATACAGGTATGACCGGCAGCGGTTACCGTTGGTATATAATCAATATTGGTGTTTTCGCAAGTAAAGCCTTCGCCCAGCATACGTTTAAAGCCGCCCTCTTCGTAACGGTCGAAGTAGCGGTAAAGGTAATCCCAACGCATTTGATCAACTACCAGGCCAATAACCAGTTTAGGGCGGGGCAGGCCCGTGGGCATTGGGCGGTCATAAGCAAGTTCGCGCCGGCTGTGGCTGGCATGGGTGGCTTCTCTATGGCGACTATGAGTGTGTTTCTTTTTGTGAGACTGTGCCGATGCCGAAAAGGTAGCGGCAGCTAATAATAAAAACAGCAGGTGTTTAAGCTTCATTCTTTGTTTTTTTTTGATCGCCAAATATCAACATTGAAATCAAAAAGCCATGTGAAGTTTATGTTAAGTATGGCTTTTGTTACAATGAACAAATAGATAAGTTCGCCTATTATGAAACAGGCATTTTAAAGTCTCCCCTTCCGGGGGAGATTTAGAGGGGGCTGGGGCTATTATTTAGCAAACTATGTTGGCTTGCGGTGTGCAAATCGCGCCATACCTGGCTTATTTCAGTATCGGGGTTGGCGGCTTGCAGGCCGCAGTAGGGGTAAAGCTTATCAACGCTTTCCCGGGCTGTTTTAGCCAGCTGGCGGCTGGCGGCGCTTACTTCTGTCAGATACCCGGCATCGCCCGTTAAGCCACTTTGCCAGGAAGCATCAACGGCCCCGTAAAACTCGGCCCGGGTTTTATGCAGGTTGGCGGTTAATTCGCTCAGTAGCAGTTTTATGCTTTCGCGGTGATTGTTGTTTTGCCTTTTGCCCAATTGTTTTTCATCAAACAGCGGGCCGCACAAATCAAGAAAATGCACCGCTATGCCCGAGATATTTGCCGCCAGCGTGGCCTCGGCCAATTGCAAAAACGGGTACTTATACAAGGGGGCGTTTACAACTGCAAAATCCGGATCTATTTTAAAACACCTGTCGGCTTTAACAAACAGATTGTGCACCTTGTAGGCATCGCTGCCCGTGGCCATCATCCCGATATATTTCCAGGCCGGGAAAACCGCTACATCTTTTTTATCAAAAATAAAGGGGAGTATCAGTTCGCTGCCGTCGGCATTCAATACGCTTTCGTTGCCGTTTTTTATAATGCAGTTGGCAGTTATATGGGTTGCGTGGTGTGCACCGCTGGCGTATTTCCAGGTGCCGTTTATAATGTAGCCACCATCGGTAATGGTTGCTGTACCGGTAGATGCACCGCTGCCAGCCAGACATAAACGCGTATTGTTTAACAACTGCTGCGCTATACCGGCCGATAAAAAGCCGCCAAACCAGCCCGCGCCGCTGCACAGGGTTACTACCCAACCCAGGCTGCCGTTGGCCCAGGCCAGGCTTTCTTCCAGCCTTACCATATCTGGTAAAGGCAATTGTAAGCCCGAGTAGGCTTTGGGTACCAGAAATTTAAACCAGCCCTGCTCGTATATCAGTTTTAACTGATCGGGATGCAGCATGGCCATTTTTTCGGCTTCGGCAGCAGTATCGCGTATTGTTTTTACCCATTCGGGTTTTAGTAAGTATGATGGATGGTTATCAGACATGAGATATTAGATTTGAGATTTGAGACAAAAAGGCAAATGAATTAATCTGTTTGAAGAACAAAACGGGGATTAATCTCCCGTCTCATATCTCAAATCTAATCTTCACTGCCCAGGTCGTCAATAATCTGTTTTAGTTCGGCTATATGTTTGCCGTATAATGATTTGATGTAATAATTGGTGATGGCAAAAGTGATGGCGAATGAGCATAAAATATTAAGAAAGATAAATAGCATGCTTTTAACCGATATAGAATCTGAGGCTAATATATGCTGGGCATATCCGGAAACACTTTTGCCGCAAAACAGGGTAATGGTTAAAATTATAGCCAGTGGCACCACGCAAAAATTGTAGGCTTTGTAAATCTCGGTATTCAACTCCAGTTCGTAAGTTATTTTACGGATACTTTCTTTAACGCTGAAGTTGTAGCGGCCTGTAGACTTATAAAAAGTATAAAACCTGAAATAGAAGTAAGCGTTCAGTATCATCACGGTAAAAAGCAGCACACTGGCAATGTTAAAAAAGAAGGGTGTTTGGTGGCTGAAAATCAAAAAAGCTATAATTACAGGGTAAGCCGCTATGGTAGCTATAAATTCCGATTTCATGTTCGATCGCACCTTATCTATTACCGAGGTTGTTTTGCCGGTAATTACGCGGCTGTCTGGTAGCTGCATGCCTTTGGGTTCGTTATTGTTCCAGGCATCCTTTAAATCGTCAATGTTCATGGCTCAATTTTTTAATAATGTCTTTCAATCTGTTTTTAATCCGGTTGAGCCTTACACGTACATTAATGGAGGTGATTCCCAGGTTGGCGGCAATTTCATCGTGCGATTGATTTTCCATGTACAAAAATATCAGCGCTTTTTCTACCTTGTTTAACTCCTGTACCGCTTTATAAAACAAAGCCAGCTGTTCTTCTTTTTCGCCGCTGTTGCTTTGTTCTTCGGGCTGTTCAAAGTTTAAAGGCAGTTGTTCGCTATCGGGCCGGCGTTTTTGCTTTTTAAAAAAAACAATGGCCGTATTTAACGCCACCCGGTACATCCACGAGCTAAATTTGCTTTCGCCCTTAAAAGAGTCAAACCCCTTCCATAACTGTAAGATCATTTCCTGCAGCAGGTCGTCCCGGTCATCGGCATCATCAAGGTATATCCTGCATATTTTAAACAGGATGCCCTTGTTGTCGCCAATCAGCTGCATAAAACGGGTCTCTTTAGTATTCACCTTCAATAACTATAGTGTAAATTAATGCTTCAACATACAATTAGTATCAGGTTTGCGAAAACGTTACATTTTTTTGGATAAAGGATTTTCGGAGCAAAGAGCAAGGACTTTGTTTGGATGGATAAAGACTTACGAAGTTTTTAAAACGTCGTAAGTCTGGCCAATGTTTTAATTTTCTGCCTTAACTCTTGCTTCCTGACTCTTGACTCTTTTCCCCCAGTCGAAGTATCCAAAAATGGCTATTACAAATAAAAAGATGGTGAGCAGCGCAAACATGGGCAGGTGTTTGTAGAAAAGTATAGGGACGGCAAACAGGTTTGATATGTTTAAAAATATCCAGTTCTCTATTTTTCTGCGGGCCAGCAGCCACATGCCCGCCCAGGCGGTTGACGATATGAGGGCATCCCAAACCGGCACGTTTGATGGTGTAAAATACTTTGCCGGCAGGTTTTTAAGCAATATGTAAAAAAATACCCAGCCAATAACAGATATCGCCACGCTTATCTTCCATTCGTTTTTATTGCTCCTGCTTACTTCTACCGGAGGTTCGTTGCGTCGTTTTATCCAGTACCACCAGCCGTAAACACTCATTACCACGTAATAAACATTCAGGATAGATTCGGCATAAAGTCCAACATCCAGCAACAGGTAAATAGCTATGGTTGTGCTCAAAATACCGGCGGGATAAAGCCAGATATTATTTTTCCTCGCCAGCAAAACTTCGGTAACACCCAGGGCAACGGCAAGCCATTGCACCCAGGTGGTTTCTTTTATCTGATCAATAAAGAGGGTTATTAAATTATGCATTGTAGCGCCTCTTTAATAAGTGAGTTTGTTTCATTTCAATTCGTAATATTCAGCCTGCATTAATTCGTGAAATTCGCTCCAATTCGTGACCATTCGTGTTTATTTAGAAATTAAGGCTAAGTGATGCCATAAAATTGCGTGGCGCCTGCGGAAAATAGTAATTGTAGTTAACCACATTCCCGCCTTCAATATCGGGATAGGTGGCTCCGTTGGCCTCATACTTTTTACTGAAAACGTTGTTTACCTGCAAGCCTAAACCAATGCTTTTAACAGCGCTTACGCTAAAATTGTACCGCAATCTTACATCGCTTGTAAAATAGCTTTTAAGGTAACGGTTGGCAGCATAAGGGTTGCCCTGATTATCTGGCGCAATATTAAAGCCGGCCGGGTTTTGGTTCATGGTATTATCCAGGTATTGCTTGCCCACATATTTGCTTATAAAAGCTATTTCGCCGCCTTTAACCGGGCTGTAGCTAATAATACTTGCCCCGGTAAGCGATGGCGAGTAAGCAATGGTGGTTGTTTTAAACGATTCGTCAACCAGGGTGCCATTATCAGAATCGGAGAAAAACTGGTGATAGTTTTTTATTTTGTTGGCACTCCAGGTAGCTGTAAGCCCCCAGTTAAGCTGACTGGTTATCCTAACTTTACCATCAAGCTCTACACCTGCCCGGTAGCTATCGGCAACATTGGTACGAATTGCCGAACCCACATCATTAAGTGCTCCCGTTAATATCAGCTGGTTTTTATACAACATGTAAAAACCATTAATGCCACCGCTAAAAAATTTACCTACGGTGCGGTAGCCGGCTTCAAAGTCTTTCAGGTTTTCTGACTTGGGGCGGTTTTGTGGTGGCGAATCAACATAGTCGTCGCGGTTGGGCTCGTGGTTGCCCACGGCAAATGACGCGTAAACGTTACTGCGCTCGTTAAGCTGGTAGGTTATACCCAGTTTGGGGTTAAAAAAGTTAAGCTCGGCACTTTGCTGTGCATTTTGCAGGTTTTTGTCGATACCATAAAAACTATAATAAATATGGCGGTACTGGGCATCGGCATAAAGTAAAACCTTGTTTAAATGCCATTCGGCGCGGTAAAAAATATTAAAGTCGTTCTTATGGGCGTTGTCGCGGTAATACTCATAGTTGGGGCCTATACCCGCACTCTCTTTGGTATAAATTACGTTGCCATAATGCGCACCGGAGTATTGGTTATAGGCGCCGCCCAAAGTCATATTAAGATTGCTTTGTGGCTGGTATTTTAACGCGTAAGTAACGCCGTAAAACTCATTATCCAGCCAAAGTCTGCGGGCCAGGTCTGTTTTGCTGATGGTATCGGTACCAATAATAACTGGTTTTAAGCCATAATTGGATAAAGCATCCTGTTGGCGGTACTCCTCGTAATAGCCCTTGCCTTTGGTATAGTGCAGGGCGCCGCTAAAAGATAATTTATTGCTTATCTTCTGGTCGTACAGCAGCTGGTAATGGTTTTGCAGGTAATCATCAACCTGGTCTTTATAAAACGAGCCGTCGGCCATCAAGCCCAACTCATTATAAGTGCGGTTGTCTGGCCTGCTATTATCGCCAATAACATAATCCGCAACACCGTTCCAGGCCTGGTAGGTGCGCTCATGGCCCGATATTACATTGGCCCTGATGGTGCTGTTTTTACCATACCAGGCAGCGCTCAGGTAAAGGGATTTTAAGTCGGACGTTGCCCTGTCAATGTATCCATCGGAGTGGATGCGCGATAAACGGCCATCTAAACTAAAATGCCCGTCTAATAAACCGGTACCGGCATTAACTGTAGTTTTAATGGAGCCATATGAGCCTGCCGAGGTATTGATTTCGGTATAAGCGGTATCCCGGCGTGCGCTTGTTTGAATATTAATACTGCCACCAAACGCGCCGGCACCATTGGTTGATGTACCAACACCACGTTGTACCTGTATATTATCAACAGATGATGCCAGGTCTGGCAGATCTATAAAGTACGATCCCTGGCTTTCTGCATCATTTAATGGAATACCGTTGATGGTAACGTTAACCCTTGTGGCATCGGAGCCGCGGATGCGGATACCTGTATATCCAATACCCGCGCCCGCATCAGATGATGTTACAACAGATGGAGTAAGGCTTAACAGGTAAGGCAAATCTTGCCCGAAGTTGTTTTTGGCCAGATCGTTTTTGTTGAGGTTAGTGAACGCAGTAGGCGAGTTTTTAACCGCGCGGGTAGCGCTAATGGTAACCTCTTCGGCCGCGAAGGTACCGTTGCTAAGCGTTAGGTTAATAACATCATTAGCTGCTAAAACGATATTTTTGCTGATGGTTTGGTAACCTACATAACGGGCATTTAACTGGTATTTGCCTGGTTTAAGCTTGGTAAGCTGGTAATTGCCATTTGCATCGGCAACAGCGCTTATGGCAGGGTTGGTAATGGAAACAGTTGCGCCGGGCAAAGCCTCGCCGGCTTGATTGGTGATCTTTCCGGATATGGAAAGTTGAGCCGATGCCAGGACAGGCAAGAGCAGGGCTATGATAGCCGCGAATACATTTTTCAAAATTTGTAAAAAATAAAATGAGTTAAACCATCTGCTCACCAGGGTACAATGGCAGTACACTTAACTTGTTACCTCTTCCCTCCGCCGGCATTACCCGGATCAGGTGTAGCCCCCCGGCCCCTTAAAGGGGGAGTAACAATAGCTTAAAGAAAATCTTTACAACTATTTACTCCCCTAAAGGGGGCGGGGGGCATGGGTTTGATCTCAGCCTGTCTTTCAGTTTGGTTAAAAACAATCTGCAGTTTGTTTTTTATTACACCAAAGCAAGGCACCCCTTGAGAATTATGGCGCAAAGGTAGGAATTGATTTCGGATTTCGGATGTTTGATTTCGGATTTACCAGGGAGGTTTTTTTGAAAATGAGGAATGTTGGAGATGTAGATATAGAATTTTATAGCCGGAGGTCATCAATTTTTCTTTGATTTGCCTTTGCAACGGTGATCATAAAATTCAAATTCCGAAATCGAACATCCGAAATCCGAAATCAAAAACTTACTTTTGCAAACTTTTATAAATATAGTTATGCTTAGAACTCATACCTGCGGCGAATTAAATATCAGCAACTTAGGTCAATCGGTTACATTGTGCGGATGGGTACAAAAATCGCGCGATTTGGGCGGTACCACATTTATTGATGTGCGCGATCGTTATGGTTTAACTCAACTGGTTTTCAATACCGATACCGATGCTGCCCTGCGCGAAAAGAGCAGGGAGCTGGGCCGCGAGTTTGTAATTAAAGTTACCGGTAAAGTGCTGGAGCGATCAAACAAAAACGCAAAAATACCAACCGGCGAAATTGAAATTGCTGTTGCTGGTATTGAGATACTGAACGCGGCTAAAATTCCGCCGTTTTTGATAGAAGATGAAACCGATGGGGGCGAGGAGCTGCGCGCCAAGTACCGTTACCTCGATTTGCGCCGTGCACCAATACGTAACAACCTTATTTTGCGCCACAAAATGGCACAGGAGATACGCCGTTATTTAAGCGACCTTGATTTTCTGGAGGTAGAAACCCCGGTATTGATCAAATCGACCCCGGAAGGCGCACGGGATTTTGTGGTGCCAAGCCGGATGAACCCGGGTGAATTTTATGCCCTGCCGCAATCGCCGCAAACATTTAAACAATTGCTGATGGTGAGCGGATTTGACCGTTATTTCCAGATAGTAAAATGTTTTAGGGACGAGGATTTACGTGCCGACCGCCAGCCTGAGTTTACCCAGGTAGATTGTGAGCTATCGTTTATCACCCAGGAAGATATCCTGAATATTTTTGAAGGTTTAACCCGCCACCTGTTCACTACCGTAAAAGGCCTTGACCTGGGCGATTTTCCAAGAATGCAATATGCTGATGCCATGCGCCTGTATGGTTCAGATAAACCGGATGTAAGGTTTGGGATGCAGTTTGTGGAGTTGAATGATATTGTAAAAGGCAAAGGTTTTGGCGTTTTCGATAATGCCGAACTGGTTGTAGGTATTAACGCCAAGGGCTGTGCAAGCTATACCCGTAAGCAGTTAGACGAAATTACCGAGTGGTTAAAACGCCCGCAAATTGGCGTTACCGGGATGATATATTGTCGTTATAACGAGGATGGTACCTTAAAGTCGTCTGTAGATAAATTTTACAGCGAAGATGAGCTTACCAACTGGGCAGCCGCGTTTGAGGCCGAAAGGGGCGATTTGATGCTGGTATTGGCCGGCCCTGCCGATAAAGTGCGCAAGCAGTTGAACGAGCTTAGGTTAGAGATGGGCAGCCGTTTGGGCCTGCGCGATAAAAACAAATTTGCGCCACTTTGGGTATTGGATTTTCCTTTATTGGAATGGGACGAGGAAACCAGCCGTTACCACGCTATGCACCACCCTTTCACCTCGCCAAAACCTGAGGATATTGCCCTGTTGGATACCGATCCGGGAGCTGTACGCGCCAACGCGTATGACCTGGTTATTAATGGTTCCGAAATTGGTGGTGGTTCTATCCGTATTCATGACCGTGCTATGCAATCGCTGATGTTTAAACACCTGGGCTTTACGCCGGAAGAAGCACAAAAACAGTTTGGCTTTTTAATGGATGCCTTTGAATACGGCGCACCTCCGCATGGTGGTTTAGCCTTAGGCTTTGATAGGTTAACCTCTATTTTTGCCGGGTTAGATTCTATTCGTGATGTTATTGCCTTCCCTAAAAACAATTCGGGCAGGGATGTGATGATCGATTCGCCATCAACAATTGCCGATGCGCAGCTAAACGAACTTAAGATAAAAACAACAGTATAGATTTTTGTTGTAGCGTTTATTATAGTTTAGCCGTATTGGGGTTAAACTGATCTATAAAGAAATGAAAAAAATCCTACTGCTTTTATTGCTACCTGTAGCAATTCTTTCTTCGTGTGTTAAATCAAATAACAATGTTGTGCCCTATGATGCTGCAAAGCAAGCTGCTACTGATGATGCAACCATCAAAACATACCTCGCTGCCCATACCGAAATTCACGCTGTAAAAGATACCTCTGGTGTTTACTACCAGATAATTACACAAGGCACCGGTAGCAACCCTCTTTTAACAAGTACAATAACAGCGGCCTATACCGGTAAATTAACCAACGGCACGCTGTTTGATTCGAGCAATAGTTTAGTATACCCTTTAGGTAATCTTATACCGGCGTGGCAAATTGTTTTACCTTACCTTAAGGTTGGTGGGCAAATGCTTATAATTACCCCATCCCGTTATGCCTATGGTAATGTGCAGGCCGGAACTATTCCCCCAAATTCGGTGCTGATATTTTCGGTGAGTTTGAGTGGGGCAACCAACTAACCGCCTGCCATCGGTTTAATAATTATTGTTAAAAATGCATTCGGGCTTGCTATAATAGTTGGCTTGAGTGTATATTTAGGCTTTCATATTTTGCCAAAATCAAAATGGCTGCCTAAATAAGCTTTCACAGTTTGCAACGTTTGGTGTACTTAACCCTATTAATGTTAACTGATCTTATTAAAAATGAAAAAAATTCTATTTCTTATTCTATTCCCATTAGCCATTTTTTCGTTGGCATCTTGTTCTAAAAGCAGCGATAACACTACTGTAAATAATGCTATAAAGCAAGCGGCTATTGACGATGCCTCTATTAAAACATATTTAACCGCGCACCCCGAAATTACTAATGTAAAAGATACGTTGGGGGTTTACTACGAGGTAATTGCTACAGGTACAGGGGGATATCCTACAGACGCTACAGCAATTACAGCTTCTTATACCGGCACTTTGCTAGACGGAAGCACATTTGATTCGAGTACAAGTTACACCAACTATTTGGGTAACCTGATTTCGGGTTGGCGCATCGTATTGCCACATGTACGGATGGGCTCAAGAGTGTTAATGCTTATACCATCGCTATATGGCTATGGCACAACTTCATCAGCCAAAATACCGGCAAACTCTGTGTTGATATTTGATGTAACGTTTGGCCCGGCGGGAGTTTAAGTTGAAAAATTAGAAATAGAAGCCTGGGTAATTATCCTGGGCTTCTATTTTTGGTATATTCCCCTCAAATTTATTAGCCCAATGAAAAATTTAGTATTGCTGTTATTTATAGCCTCCATCGCTTTTGCATCCTGCTCCAGTGGTACACCTGTTGATGCGGTAAAGCAGGCCAGGATAGACGACTCTATTATCAGGGTATATCTTTCCAATAACCCTATTATAAAGGCGGTTAAAGATTCATCGGGCTTGTACTACCAGGTGGTTAAACAGGGTACGGGGGCTTATCCAACCCCAACTTCAACGGTTACGGTAAATTATCGTGGTAAATTGATCAATGGTGCACCTTTCGATTCGGCTAATGGTTTCAACAGCCCGCTTGGGAGATTAATAGAAGCATGGCAAACGGGTATTCCGCATGTTAAAAAAGGTGGTAATATCCGGCTTTTTGTTCCTTCAAAGCTTGGCTATGGAGCGGATGGGGCTGGCCAGATACCGGCAAATTCGGTACTGGTATTTGATATAGATCTCATCGACTTCAAATAAACGCCCAGGCAAGCGATTGAAATATGGCCTTACATGGCAGCTGTCAGATATGGATTTTTGTTGCTATATTAACTGTTCAAAAAAAGTTATATATGAGAACACGCGCCGTTCTGTTTTTTTTATTGTTTGGGGTACAGGCATTTGCACAAAATACAGCCCAGAAAACACAAATAAGTAATAAGGCCGAGGCGCTGAAAGACCAGGTTATAGCCTGGCGACGGGATTTTCATGAACACCCGGAGTTAGGTAATCACGAGGTACGCACATCTGCAATTATTGCCAAACATCTGCAATCATTAGGGATAGAAGTACAAACAGGGGTAGCCACTACCGGGGTAGTTGGTATTTTAAAAGGCGGTAAGCCCGGCCCTGTAGTTGCTTTACGTGCCGATATGGATGGATTACCCGTTGTGGAGCGTACCCCGGTTCCGTTTGCATCAAAAGTAAAAACAACCTATAACGGGCAGGAAGTTGGTGTGATGCATGCCTGCGGGCACGATTCGCACATGGCTATTTTGATGGCCGTGGCGCAGGTACTGTCGGGCATGAAAAGCGAACTGCACGGCACCGTTAAATTTATATTTCAACCGGCCGAAGAAGGCGTAGAGCCCGGCCAAAAGGGGGGGGCCGAAGAGATGGTGAAAGAAGGCGTGCTGGAAAATCCTAAGGTAGATGTTGTTTTTGGTCTGCACATTAATTCGCAAACCGAAGTTGGTAAAATTACCTATAGGCCGGGAGGTACTATGGCCGGAGTAAACGATATGCAGATTATTGTAAAAGGGAAATCGGCCCATGGAGCTTACCCCTGGTCGAGTGTTGACCCTATTGTGGTAGCTGCCGAAATTGTGAACAATTTGCAAACCATAGTAAGCCGTAATATTAATGTAACCGAAAATCCGGCGGTAGTAACTATTGGTGCCATAAAGGGCGGTAACCGCTCTAATATTATTCCCGAGCGGGTAGAAATGTTGGGCACCCTGCGCTCATTTACCGCTGCCGACGAAAAACTGCTGGTTGACCGTGTTACTCAAATTGCTATTAAAACCGCCGAAGCGCAAGGCGCTACCGCCGAGGTGAAAATTCCGTACAGTAGCCACTATCCTGTTACTTTTAACGATCCAAAACTAACGCAGCAAATGTTGCCCAGTCTGCAAAAAACCGCCGGCGCCGAAAATGTGCTGCTGCGCCCGCCTGTAACCGGTGCCGAAGACTTTAGCTTTTACCAGGAAAAGGTACCGGGCTTGTTTATCTTTTTAGGCGGCATGCCAAAGGGGCAAGACCCGCTTACAGCGCCATCGCACCATACACCCGATTTTTATATTGATGAAAGTGGTTTTACTTTAGGTGTAAAAGCTTTGTGTAACTTAACGTTGGATTATATGGCGGCCAAGGGGAAGTAATGGTAATAAGATATTTAAAGCCGTATGTAAACTTTTATTGGTTATTGATGCTTAACTTTATAAGCCCAATGATTAAGAGAATGTACTATAGGAACGAGATATCATGAAAAGGAGCATATTAACAATGGTTTGTGCATCGCTGTTATTGATTGTAATAACAGGGCAAAAAACCGTTGCCGCAGGTTTAGGCTTTGCCGATACTGTGAAAAAGCTTAATCCCGAGGTTTTGCAAACGGTAAACAGGGTGTTAAAAGCATCATATACTTTTGATATTGATAAGGTTACCGATATGTATGCCCCCAATGCCGTTGTTACCGACGAGCAGGCTCCTTACTCATGGAACGGACTGCTGGCGGGTGTGCAATGGGTTAACTCCGTTGAAAAGGCGGTAAAAGAATTTAAGATCAAAGACTTTACCGTTATTGTTAAAAAAATAAAGATCTTTCAGCAAACCGATGAGGTGGCCTACCTGGTTGTGCCCGTGGAGTACACCGGCATAGTTAACGGCGATCCATTTAACGAGGAAGGGGCATTCTCCTTTGTATTTAGGTTTGTAAGTGGCAAATGGCTTATAAAAAGCCAGGCCTGGATACCCAAAAACGGCTTCTGATCTATCTGTTAACCTAAAACCCTTATATGGAGTCTCCATTAATTTTATTTAGACGTTTTGATGACGTTGCCCTTGCCAATGCCTTAACAGATGTATTGGATAAAAATGGTATTACCTACACTATAGAAGAGAGTGCAACGGTATTTGACCCGGGTTTCAGAAGTAATGAATTTACCAAGCAATATTCGGTAAAAATAAATGCCGGAGATTTTGAAACGGTAAACGATTTACTGAATGAAAACGAGCTTGAAAATGTAAATAATGCAGATAAGGAGCATTATTTATACAGCTTTACCGATGCCGAGCTTACTGATGTATTAGCCAAAGCTGATGAATGGAGCCCGTTTGACTACCTGCTTGCACGTAAAATACTAGTCGAACGTGGTATTACCGTAAATGAGAAGGTGCTCACCGACCTCAAAAATGAGCGGCTGGAAGAACTAAAAGCGCCAGAACCATCACAAAGCGGTTGGATAGTAATAGGTTATATTTTTGCCTTGATGGGAGGCGTGTTGGGTATATTTACAGGCTGGTACCTGGCTACCTCCAAAAAAACTTTGCCCAATGGTGAGCGCGTATATTCCTTTAATGAAAACGACCGGCAGCAAGGAAAATGGATCTTATACATAGCCATTGCTGTTACCGTGATATGTGTTGTTTACAGAATCTCGCAGGTGTTTACCAATTAATTATAATAACACATCTTTGGCCTGTCTCCTTTTCATCTGTAGTAAAAATCAATGGCGTAGCCCAACTGCCGAATTGTTGTATAAAAATCACCCTTATCATACTGCTTATTCGGCGGGCACCGGCGATAAGGCCCGCATCCGCGTAAATCAAAAAATGATAGACCGGGCCGACATCATATTTGCTATGGAACGCCGGCATAAAGAATTGCTAAAAGAGCGCTTTAACCTTGCCGGTAAACAATTAGTTGTGCTTAATATTGAAGATAACTACCAGTTTAATGATCCGGAGCTGATTGAGATACTGAAAGAATGTTTGGCAGATTATCTTTAGGGGGAACGACGTTTTAAAACACTCCCTTTTGTCATTCTGAACGTAGTGAAGAATCTATTCTCCATCATGCGTATTCACCCTGTATAGTCTGCGAATAGATGCTTCGTGCCTCAGCATGACAAATTTTTTAGGATTGTCATGATCCCTTTCATAATCTACGGGTTTTACCACTTAGCATAGCAAATTCTGAATAATTTTAATTCTCCTTGTAACGGTTACTGATTCCCGAGGCTAACCCCTTGATTCTATTTCTTTACAAACTTCACTTTCACCGTCACCTGCTCGGGCTTGCCATTGGTATTGCCTACCCAGGTTGGGCCGGCTTTTATCAGGTCGATAGCCTTTTGATCGGCGGCCGGGGAGAGGCTTTTTTTAATGCTGATATCGCTGAGCGAGCCATCGGCGTTAACTGTAAATGTTACTATTGCAGTGCCTGTAATGGAATTGTCGGGTAAAACGGCGTTGGCTTGCAGGTACTTTTTAAAGGCCGCCATATCGCCTTGCGGATGAGCGCCAGCGTTTGCTTTTTTTACGCCATAACCAACAGCTACTACCTCACTAAGCGAATTATCGGTAGGGTTAAGCTCCACTTTAAGGCTGTCGCCGCTTTTTACACTTATCTGTTTTGGTAAAAAGCCGATGGAAGCAATATCTAACGTTTGTTTACTGGCTGTTGCCGGCATCGAAAAGTAACCGTTAACATCTGTAACCGTGCTTTTATTACTACCCTCTATGCGAATGGCTGCGCCAATAACAGGTGCGCCATCATTTTTGCCAACAATTACGCCATTAATAATACTGTATCCAAATTGTGTTTTTGCATCTTTTGAGGTTATAACGGTTAGGCCATCAACTTTGCCTTTTAATTTAGATTCGGTTAATAACGCGGCCTTATCATGTGCTTTTTTAGCCAATATGGCAAGGCTGTCGTTGCTGGCTTTTTCTTTGCGGTTCTCGGTGTAGGTAGATGCCACTATCTCACTTACAGATGGCGTTTCTTTCAAATCATCATCGCTCGGCGTAGTTGGATTTACAATGGCCGCAGTTGTTGGTTGCACCGCCGCTGTACTTTTATCTGCCGAAGAAATTTCCTGCTGATAAACAGATCTTGCCCCCGGTTTTATAACGGCTGATTTTGCTTTAGTATTAGCCGCCAATAAAGGGGGCTGATTAATCGCAGGGGTGTTTGCAGCCACCGTATCCTTTAACGTAACCGTGGGTTTATCTATTTTGAGGGCAGCCACCGTGTTCTTTTCTAAAGTTGCGGGCGGTGTTTTCTTTAACCACAGGCCACCTATAGTTAATACCAAAATAACCGATGCGGCTATAGCCCATGTTCGCCACGCTATAACCCGTGCTTTTTTAGGTTCAACGCGTTGTTGTAGTTTGCCGGACAGTTCATTAAGGTTTGCCTCCTGGTGTTTGGGGGCAGTTTCAAACCCTTCAAGTGCATCCATCAAAAAGGGATCGTCCAGAGCTTCGAGCTCAAGGCGGTGCATAGCTTTGGCATCAAGTTCCCCATTAAGGTACTTCCTTACTTGCAATATGTCGGCCTTTTTAGTACTCACTGTTCTTCTCCAGGCAAATTTTAAGATTGCGTTTGCCGTTTTGTATATAACTTTTTACTTCGTTAAGACTAAAGTTGGTTATCTCGGCTATTTCTTTGTAGCACTTTTCTTTTAAATAAAATAAATCGATGCTTTGTTTTTGCGCACCGGCTAATTTATCAATGCATTGCTCCAAAGCTTTGTATGCTTCTTCGCGGTTATTATCTTCAGGATGCAGCAATGGGGTAAATTCCATAACGTCATCTAAATTAACTATATCCAGCTTTTTGCCGGCCCTTAACTGCATCAGGCAATAGTTACGCGCCAATACATAAAGCCAGCTTCTGAAAATGTTAATATTATGTTGTTTAACTTTGGTTATCAACTCTTCAAATATGGCCATTACAGCATCTTTGGCCAAATCTTCATCTTTCAGATATTTTAAACAAACGCCATAGGTGAGGGCCATATATCTTTCATATAAGGTTCCTAACACTGCAACATCGCCGTTTTTACGGTACACGTTAAGCAGTTCTTCATCAGTTGATGTGTCTGTTTTTCCTGGTTTAATAAAATTGGTCATTAAAAAGGTGCAAAATAAATTTTTTAAACCGCTTTAGGAAATTAACCGGCCATTACGCACCATTTAAAACCCATAAGGAACGGAAATGTTAGTATAAATACGATGAATCGCTCCGATATTTTATCCCAGTTAGCTTATTGGGTTTTAAGTGCAGGTAATCGTTTTTAAAATTCAGAATGATGTTGAAGCACTTTAAAAGATCGTTACCTAATAATTAATTCGAAGTCTACCTGGTTTTTGTCGCTTAAAATAGCCGCCATCATTAATAGCTACGCTTTTGTGGGTTGCTTTAATAACCTGCAATTTTGATTGTTACTGCGTGCTATTTACAAGGAAATCGCGTTTAGGCGATATAGCCCCTCAAACGAGTATTAGCTTAAATATTGGCAAATAGCGATGGGTTTCAAACCCATCGCTATGGTTAAGGTCTTAATTGGTGTTTAAAAGCGATTTTCCTGTTGTTATTATGTTTTTGCAGGAGTATAAAAGGTAGATGAACGGCACCTTATTGTCCTTTCGCGGCGGTCTTCTGCGCTTTATTCGCACAATAAATCTTTAATTATTGCTATAGCCTAATTTTTATTATTTTTGGACACATAAAATTTAACGACATGAATTTCCCCGCTGAATTAAAGTACACTAAAGACCACGAGTGGATAAAAGTTGAAGGCAATGAAGCTACTATAGGCATCACCGAATTTGCACAAGGCGAACTGGGTGATATTGTTTATGTAGATATTGCATCCATAGGGAAAGAAATTGCCAAAGACGACGTTTTTGGTACAGTGGAAGCTGTAAAAACAGTATCAGACTTGTTTATGCCAGTTACCGGAACTGTAACAGAGTTTAACCCGGCCCTTAATAACCAGCCCGACCTGGTAAACTCTGATCCATATGGCGAAGGCTGGATGGTGAAGGTTGCTATTGCCGACCTGGCCGAAATTGATGGCCTTTTGTCTGCCGATGATTACAAAGCAGTAGTTGGCGCCTAAATGAAATCAATGCTAAAATATCACGGGCCCGCAATTTTGTGGGCCTTATTTATTTTGATCATCTGCGCCGTAGATTTGGGCGCGGCGGGCAACTCGCCTATGTTTTTTGCCGGCTTTGATAAGCTTACACATACCGGTTTGTTTTTTACCCTAACGGTATTGTACTGCAATGGCGCTATAAGGCAACAAAAGCCAATCACATTCTCGTATAAACAGGCGTTCATTGTAATATTAACGGCCACCTTTTATGGGGGCTTAATAGAAATATTACAATGGAAGGTTTTTACCTGGCGCAGCGCCGAATGGAACGATTTGTTTTGTGATGTGCTGGGTACATGTATGGCCGTTTTTGGTGTTATGCTAACCATAGGTGCAATTGGCAATGAAAAAAAGTAAACTCATCATTATTATAGGCGCAATACTGCTTACCGGCTTCTCATCCTGCGGTATTTTTAAAAAAGGCTGTGGCTGCCCAAAGTTTGGGGTTATTAAATGTGCAGATTTCAGATGTGCAGGTGTGCAGATGATGGGTTGATAGATTTTAAGATTTCGCTAATTCTTAAAGTCTGATTCAGGCATCATTAATTCATTCACTCTTCCATTCTAATACCATTTTTTTATCATCGGCACACCTGCACATCTAAAATTTGCACATCTGATCCAACCTTTATTTGGATTTAATATAAATAAGCTTACATTTGCTCAGGTTAAAATTATACGATGACACTTTCACAACTTGAAGTAGGGGAAACCGGAATTGTAAAGGAATTTACTGATCTCGAAATGTCGGTTAAATTGATGGAGATGGGCTGTTTGCCGGGCGAAGAAGTTCGCATTTCGCGCGTGGCACCCCTTGGCGATCCAATTGCTATCCATGTTTCTGGTTACCAGTTAAGTCTGCGTAAATTTGAAGCCTCCACCATAATTTTGCAGTAGTTTTTTAAGCATTGAAAGCCGATATAAGAGTTGCGCTTGTAGGAAATCCAAACACCGGTAAATCAACTCTCTTTAATATTTTAACCGGTCTTAATCAAAAAATTGGAAACTTTCCTGGGGTTACTGTTGATAAAAAAACGGGCTTTTGCCAGCTGCCCGATGGTCGCACGGCCGAAATTATAGATCTTCCCGGTACCTATAGCATCTACCCAAAAAGTAAAGACGAATCCATTGTATTTTCTGTTTTGGCAGATAAGGCCAAAGCCATGGTGCCCGATCTGATTGTGGTGATACTGGATGCATCAAACCTTAAACGCAACCTGCTGCTGTATACCCAGATAGCCGATCTGAAAATACCGGTTGTGGTTGCCCTCAACATGATAGATGTATCTGAAAAGGCGGGCATTGTTATAGATGTTGATTTGTTTGCCCAAAAGCTGGGTGTACCGGTGGTGCCTATATCGGCACGAAAAATAAAGGGGATAGATCAGCTTAAAACCACTATTGCTTACGCCAATAAAATTGCTTTACAGCAGGATACTATTGATGTAGATGCCATTGCACCGCAACTTATAGCGCAGATAAAGGAAGAATATAAGGTAGATAACCCATATTTTGCCCTGCAACTGGCCCACCAGCACGAAACCCTCGATTTTTTATCGGCCACAGAAAGCGATCGTATTGAAGAACTGGAAAAGGAGCATTCTTTTCACTCGCAAAAAGCCCAGGCTACAGAAACTATTGCCCGCTACAGTTTTATAAATGATTTGCTATACGATACCGTTAAAAAGCCAGAGACGGCTCATGACGAAACGGTAAGCAACAAGATAGATAAAATACTTACCCACAAGGTGTTTGGCTTTATCATCTTTTTTGCCATCCTGATGTTCATATTTCAGGCTATATTTTCGTGGTCGGCCTATCCAATGGAGCTTATTGGCGATCTGTTTTTGTGGCTACAGGCTGCAATTACAAGGGTATTGCCCGCCGGCCCGCTGGTGAGCTTACTGGTTGATGGTGTATTGGCTGGTTTAAGTGGCGTATTGGTATTTGTGCCGCAGATAGCCATTCTTTTTGCATTGATATCCATACTGGAAGATACCGGCTACATGTCGCGCGTTACGTTTATGATGGATAAGGTGATGCGTAAGGTTGGCCTTAACGGCAAATCGGTGGTGCCGCTTATTGGTGGCTTTGCCTGTGCGGTGCCGTCTATTATGAGTACTCGCAACATAGAGAACTGGAAAGATAGGATGATAACCATTATGGTTACGCCACTGGTAGCCTGCTCGGCCCGTTTACCGGTTTATACCTTGCTTATAGCGCTGGTTGTGCCCAACAAAAATGTATGGTGGGTATTTAACCTGCAAGGCCTGGCGCTTACTGCCATGTACCTGTTAAGTATTGTATCGGCGGTTGTTGTGGCCTTTGTAATGAAATTTATATTAAAGGCCCGCGAACGTGGTTACTTTATTATGGAACTACCTGTTTACCGTATGCCAAGGTGGAAAAATGTGGCTTTTACTATGTATGATCGTTCTAAAACATTTGTACTACAGGCAGGTAAGGTGATTATTGCGGTATCCATCATTTTATGGGTGTTAAAATCATATGGCCCGGGCGATAGGTTTGCACAGATAGACAAAACTTTCAGTAAGCCTGAATACACTAAAAGCATGACACCAGATAGCCTTACCAAAGTTATCGCCTCTGAAAAATTAGAAAGTTCTTATGCTGGGGTGTTTGGCCACGTAATTGAACCTGTTATTAAGCCATTAGGCTTTGATTGGAAAATAGGTATAGCCCTCATCAGTTCATTTGCTGCCCGCGAGGTATTTGTAGGTACTATGGCCACCATTTATAGCGTGGAGGGCGATGCGGATAAGCTGGAATCTGTTCAGCAAAAAATGCATAGCGCTACCAACCCCGATACAGGCAAGCCCGTGTTTACTTTGGCCGTTGCTTTTTCGCTCATGATGTTTTACGCCTTTGCCATGCAATGCGCCAGCACCGTGGCTGTGGTGTATCGCGAAACCAAAGACTGGCGCTGGCCAGCCGCCCAATTTGCTTATATGACGGTGCTGGCGTATTCGGCCAGCTTTATTGTTTATCATTTGTTGAAATAGATTTTGATTCATTGATCATGGTTGATTGATCATGGTTCATAGCAGCTTTGTTGTAATGTAATTATTTGTTCTTATTAACGTTCCGGCTATGATCTATGAACCATCAAGCATTAACAAATAATAATCTCTTTGTAATTACTTAAAAACTTCGGGCTATCGTCTATGAACCATCAACAATCAACTGATGAAATCATTATATTTGTGTAGAGGTAAAAATTGGATAAAGTAAAAGTTTTAGAAAGGTATCTCCCGCCCGATGCTGCCCCGCTCATCGGTCGCTGGATTGACTACTTTAAATGCGAGTTTAAAATTTCACGCAACCGCGGCACTAAATTTGGCGACTACCGTTCGCCTTATGCCGGTAAAGGTCACCGTATTTCGGTCAATTTCGACCTTAACCCCTACGCTTTTTTGGTAACTACCGTGCACGAGTTTGCACACCTGCACACCTGGAACGAGCATAAGCATAAAGCGAAACCGCATGGCACCGAGTGGAAAAATAATTTCAAAAAAATGATGCAGCCCTTTTTTGAAAAAGATATTTTTCCTCCCGATGTGAAGCATGCCATCACCAGTTACCTGGATAACCCGGCCGCTTCCAGCTGTTCTGATCTTAACCTGTTCCGCTCCCTGCGTAAATACGATGCCCCTAAAGAATCGATGCTTACAGTGGAGAAAGTACCCTTCAAGGCTCTCTTCAAAATAAAAGGCGACCGCGTTTTTCGCAAAGAAGAACAATTGCGTAAGCGTTTTAAATGTGTAGAAATAGAAACCAAACGGGTTTATTTGTTTAGCCCCGTTGCCGAGGTGGAGTTGGTGGAAGAATAGCTTTTAGCTCTCGTTATTGCTTCCTACCAGGATGACAAAGCTGAAGGAATGTCATTTCCTTTCAAAGTTTCTGAATTTTAATTCTCGCTATTACAATTTTTACCGGGCTCTTTAAACCAATTTCCCCCAACCATTTAAATCCGTACTTTTACCCCATGGCAAAAGTTATTTCGTTTGAGAACAACCCTTACCAGGAAAACACCTATATTTTATATGATGAAACCGGCGAATGTGCAATTATAGATCCGGGAATGTACACTGCTATCGAGCAAAATGTGGTAGTTAATTTTATAAAAGATAATAATTTAAAGCCTGTTTTGCTGTTAAACACACACTGCCATATAGATCACGTGCTTGGTAATAAATTTGTTTTTGATAAATACGGACTGAAGCCTCTGTTTCATGAAGGCGAGTTGCCGGTTTTAACAGCTGTAGTATCTTATGCCCCACAAATGGGTATCAGGTACGAGGTATCGCCTTTGCCTGATGAATACCTGCCCGAAACAGGGAACGTAAAATTTGGCAATACTGCATTAGATTTAATTTTTGCACCCGGGCATTCGCCCGCGTCGTTGTGTTTTTACGATAAAGACGCCAATATTTTAATTGGGGGCGATGTATTGTTCAGGCGGAGTATCGGCCGTACAGATTTGCCTGGCGGTAATTTTACGCAGTTGATGGATAGCATTGAAACACAGTTGTGGGCCTTGCCCGATGATTGTACTGTTTATCCCGGCCACGGTCCCGAAACAACCATCGGCTACGAAAAACAAAATAACCCGTTTTTAACTTAGCACATTGGTGGGGTTATACGTATAGTGTTTTACGTTATACGCGCCTGAAAAGAAATTAATAATTGACTATTCAAAAAAACGTATAACTTACCACGTATAACGTACACCCTAATTTGAACACTTCGGTTTACATAGCTAAAAGATACTTGTTTTCGGGCAAGAAGATGCACGCCATCAATATCATCTCTGGCATATCCATGCTGGGGGTGTTAATTGGCAGCGCGGCGCTTATTATTATCCTCTCGGTGTTTAATGGGTTCGAGAAGGTGATCCTATCGTTATACAGCAACTTTACGCCCGAAATAAAGATAGAAACCCGGCTTGGCAAAACTTTCGATCCAAACACCCCCTATTTTACCTCGCTGCACAAGGATGCGCAGCTATTTTCTTTTACTGAGGTATTACAGGAAAAAGCCCTGATAAGGTATGGTGATAAGCCATTTTTGGGTACAATAAAAGGCGTAAGCGACGATTTTTTAAAAAACAAGCAATTAGATAGTACCATACAAAACGGCTCGTTCACGTTAAAGAGCGGTGATAGATACTTTGCCGTTATCGGGGCTACCATTCAGGGTAACCTGGGCATTAATGTTCATGACGATCTTACACCTATCGAGATATTTTCGCCCCGGCGCACCGTGGTTAATTCGGCCAATCCGCTTGATGAATTTGTGGTACGGCATATTAATGCTTCGGGCGTGTTTGGTATTCAGCAGGAGTTTGATGATATTGTGGTAACCCCCATTGAGTTTGCCCGCGATCTGCTCGATCAACCCAAAGAGATAACCTCACTGGAACTTACCTATAAAAGGGGCACAGACCTGACATCGGTACAAAGCAAAATAAAGAATGCAATTGGCGATAAATTCACTGTAAAAAACCGTAAGGAGCAAAACACCGAGTTGTATAAAACGCTTAATTACGAACGTTGGAGCATTTTTATGATATTAACCTTTGTGCTTATCATCGCAATATTTAATATCATTGGCTCGTTAACCATGCTGGTTATTGATAAACGGAAGGATATTGCCATTTTAAGCAGCCTTGGAGCCAGCAAAAGAGTGATACAGGGCATCTTCTTTTTTGAGGGGATGATGATATCTGTATTTGGATGTGTTTTGGGTATTGCGCTGGGGCTTGGCTTTTGCCTGGTGCAGCAACACTATGGTTTAATAAAAATGGGGGCAACCATGTCTGTACTGGATGCCTACCCTGTTGATTTGAAGGTAACCGATTTTGGTCTGGTATTTTTAACAGTAGGGGCCATAGCGGTAATAGCATCCGGAATTAGTGCGCGATTAAGTATTAAAGGATTGGACGAAATCAAACAGGATTTGTAAATTTGTTATATGACGATTAGGTATATTAAGTATTTCGCCTTCTTATTTATTCTTTTTGTAGCGGCATCCTCATGTAACAGGAAGCCTGCTAAGGTGGATAAGCCGGTTGTTTATAAAGGGTTGTATAGTTTTGGTCCCGAAATTAAATCGTTTAAGGATTGCGATAGCGGCCATGAATTTTGGGTAACCGATAGTTCGGCCATGCTGGAGTTGCAGTACTCACAAATGAACTTCGAAAAACCTTATGAGCCGGTGTATGTTGAAGTAGAAGGTTTTAAAATAAAATCGGGTAAAGAGGGGATGGGATCTGAGTACGATAGCACCCTGGTTGTAAAAAAAGTAGTAAAAATAACAAAAGAGATACCGCAGGATATGTGTAATTAACACCTATTGAAGCACCGGTAATCAAATATAAACATCTGCCTTAGGGGCTGTTAACTTATCATCATGGAATCAAAACGTCAGCAAAAATTTGCCGGAGTAATACAGGAAGACCTTGCCGCCATTTTTCAGCGCGAAGGCATGAACTATTTGCCTAATACACTGGTAACTATTACCAAAGTACGCGTAACGCCCGATTTGGCCATCGCCCGTGTATTTTTAAGCTTTTTTGGCAATACCAATTTGCAGCTGGCTTTGCAAACTATAAAGCTACACGCATCAGAAATAAGGTACAAGCTGGGTGCCCGCATTAAAGACCAGGTAAGGATAATTCCTCAATTGGAATTTTTTATTGATGATACCAGCGAATACGTAGAGCGTATGGATAAGATCTTCGACAAGATAAGCAAGGAAGAGCGCCAGCCCGATACCGAATAGTTTACGTTGATGGACAAACACCAGCAGCTAAAAACATATTTACAAAATAACCCCGCTGCCATTGGCAAAGTGGTTGACTATAATGCCGGCACCGACCGGCTTTTTTTGTTGGATTTTACCGCCGCCAATACCGGGCTAAGTGCAGCAATTATTGCCGATAAGCAAAGGTTTACCAGCTGGGTAACCGATAAGCTAGAAGCTAATAGCGCCCGCTACGGCATTGGCGGTTACCTGGAACACCGCACCATTTATGCGGTAAGCGCTCATTTTGATACTGAGGACGAGCCCCGCCGTCTGCATTTGGGCGTCGACATTTGGGGGTCAGCCGGGACGCCAATTTATACGCCCTTTGATGGTAAGGTACACAGTTTTCAGGATAATAATAACCTGGGCGATTATGGTCCTTGTATTATTTTAGAGCATAACCTGGGGGGCTTAACCCTGTATAGTTTATACGGGCACCTGAGCCGCAAAAGTTTAGGGCGACTAACCATTGGGATGCCTGTAAATAAAAACCAACAAATAGCCACTCTGGGCAACAACGCCGAGAATGGCCAGTGGCCGCCACATCTACATTTTCAGTTGATGTTTGATATGGAAGGTAAGTTTGGGGATTATCCGGGCGTGTGTAAATACTCGGAGATGGAAAAGTATAAGGCGAATGTTCCAGATCCGGGGATGGTGTTGGGGTTTTAGATAAGGGTACCGTCAGGATAGCTGGTCGCACAATTTATTTCACCCCCGAAAAATAGATGCTGCCCTTTCATTGGTGTCAACCAACGTTCGTTCAGCTTCAAACATTATTCCGTTTTATTGTCGATATTTATAGTATGATCAAACGCCTGCTCATCAGTATAATAACAATAGCTGCGGTTTTTACTGCCGGGGCCCAACCGGCGTTTAAAGGTGGGCAAGGGGCATTGGATAATTTTCTACGATCTAAAATTGTTTACCCCGAGTATTCCAGTCAAAATTGTATTTCGGGAGTTATCCAGGTAGCTTTTAGGTTAGATAAACAAGGCAATGTAACCGATGCCAAAATACAGCAAGGCCCGGGTATCGATCTGGATGATGAGGCTTTACGGGTAATTAAATTAACATCAGGGCATTGGATAGTACCTGCCGATTATAACCCCACAACCAACCTGGTGCAACCTATTCGCTTTGATCCCGATCAAACGCGTTGCGGCTCATCAACCAAAAAAGATGCACAGGCCGCTATTACCGATTATAAGAACCGGCAGGAGCTGGAGAACGCGGTAACCAACTATTATGTCAACAAATACCAGGGCAAAGCCGATCTGTCAAAAGAGCCGCTTATCATCGCCCTGAAAAAGCAATTGGGTTTTGATGATGAGTTGATAAGCGATATCCTAAAGCAGGCCAGCGAAAAGTTAAAGCAGGGTGATACCGATGGCGCCTGTACCGATTGGAATTTTATCCACAACGTTGGAAGCGATAGGGCCAATAGTTTTATTGAAAAATATTGCAGCAAAAAGCCCTAACCGATTTTACCTGGTTAAGGCTTTTTGAATTGTTTGTAAAAATAGAAATCAGAGGCGGCTACATTGCCAGCTCAACATCCTTAAGGGCAAGCAGCATAAGGCGACCCTGGTATTCAACCCATACATCGGCAAAACCGTTACTATCATAGCCTAAAAACTTAATGATAGGATTGCTGCTAATGTTCAGATTTTTCCACCTTTTACCAATGTACTTAAGTAACTGACCTTGTTTTAGAGTGGTGTGCTTTGCCATAAGTTTGATTTTAGAGGGTGAAACAATAAACTAAGTTAGTTAACAATTACGAAAACATTTAACCTGTAGAAAATAAATTTGCCTTTGTATCGGGTTTATTACAACAATAAATTGTTTTTGCTGTTGTAATATAATTCAATATTTCGTGTAACTATTTGCTGATTAGTAGTTTATCAGTAAATAGTGGTTTATTTGGTTTTGGTATAGCTTTTAGGGTCGAGCGCAGTAGGCGACCAACCCTTAAAAAATTCTAAAATTTTGTCTTTGCTGTAGCCTTTGCCTTCTTCCAGGTATTCGGAGTTTTGGGTATGCAGGCGGTTGCCATTGCCATCCAGTACTATAAATACCGGGAAACCAAACCTTTGGGGATAGCCCAGGCTGGTCATAACGGCATCATTTGTGTTTTCCTGGCTATAATTTACGTGGAGTATCACGTAATTATCGTTCAGGTATTTATTAAGTGTAGTATCGCTGGTTACCTGGTTATTAAAGCGGATGCACCAGCTACACCAGTTGCCGCCAATTTGAAGCAGCACATTTTTGTGTGCTTTAGATGCCTGTTTAACCGCGGCAGTAATCTCGGCTTTGGCATCAGCAGATGGATTGTATATATGTGGTTTGTCCTGCGCTTTTACGCCTAAGGCAAATGAAAATATCAGGGCTGTTAAAATCAGTTTTTTCATTGTGAAGTAGCTCAATCCTTATTTAGCGGTGGTGAACAAGCAAGTGTAATTTACAAAAAATCGATAAAGAAGTTATTTCAGAAACAAAATTATTACGGTAAATCGACAAAATATGCTTAATAACGGCACTTTTAAACACAATGTGGAAAACTCTAAGATTGAATGATGATTTAAGAATAATATTTTTGAGATAAGATACCCCAATAACACCCTGTTTATTACATCTATCGAGGGGAGTGATCTGTGCCGGCGCTTATTTAAACGTGAGTTTTTTCAGTTATAAATAGTTAATATGTGTAAAAGTCCTGCGCAATGCAGGGCTTTTTTTTGCATGCCGGTTTTTTGAGATAATTAGAGAATTTTAAAGAATTATCTGAGATAAATGCGGCATTTTTGCTGCGCTTGCCAGGAAAAATATCTACACATTTGAGATTTGCATATCTGCACATCTAATACCTGCATATCAATTTTTAATTTAACATTTACGACATTTATCCTTTGCATTTTTTTTACGACCTTTACCGACATTAGTACTTTAAGTTATAGGCTATAACCAACAAGCAATATGAATTACACCATCAATAATTTACCCGAACGTACAACTAAGCCCCGCGACAAAGGCATTACCATGGTAATGGATAAAGGTTTAAGTTTACGGCAGGTAGAGGATTTTATTGAAGTTGGTGGTACACATACCGATATTGTAAAGTTGGGCTGGGCAACATCATATGTTACCCCCAATCTGGCCGAAAAAATTAAGTTGTATAAGCAGGCTGGTATCCCGGTTTATTTTGGTGGCACCTTGTTTGAGGCTTTCATTGTACGCAACCAGTTTGATGATTATTGCCGCCTGCTGGATAAATACCAGCTGGAGCATTGCGAGGTATCCGATGGGTCTATTACTATTGAGCACGATGTTAAATGCGACTATATCCAGAAACTCGCTAAGTTGGTTACCGTAATATCTGAGGTCGGTTCTAAAGATGTGCAAAAGATCTTCGCCCCCTATAAATGGATAAAGTTGATGAATGCCGAGATTGAGGCCGGCTCATGGAAAGTAATTGCCGAAGCACGCGAAAGTGGCAACGTAGGTATTTACCGCGATTCGGGAGAAGTAAGGCAGGGCCTGATTGATGAGATCCTTACCCAGATACCCGAAGGGACAATTATTTGGGAGGCACCACAAAAGGCACAGCAGGTTTGGTTTATTAAACTGATTGGTGCCAACGTAAGCTTAGGCAACATAGCGCCCGCAGATATTATTCCGTTGGAAACATTGCGCCTGGGTATCAGGAGCGATACTTTTGATCATTTTCTGAATTTATAATTAACCTTATCATACACTGCCCTGCCCCCGGACTGCTATCCGGGGGCTTTTTTTGTGCAGCAGATTTAGGTTTAAAAGGAAGGTAAGAGATAAGGGTCAAGATCAGGATGAGAAGAAACTACCTGTGGGCAACATGCACATTAAAGCTATCTTGATTCTTGACTCTTATCTCGTGGTTGTTTTTTATATAGGTATGCAGCTATTTTAACTCTTAACTCTAACTTCTTTCTTATTACCCCAATATCGCCACAGCCATTAGAAAACTGTGGGATATATCGGTTAAGCCAAAAACCGTGGGGTAAGGGGGTAAACAATTGGTTGAGTTTTCTTATTTTATGAATTTAGTTTGTAAAATTTCTTAAAGCACCTGTCGCAATAGTAATGCTTAAGCGACATCCAGGGTAGTATCAGTTTAACAGATGCTCCGCGTGGTATACGCTGACAAAAGTTGTTTTTGCAACGCGGGCAGTTAATGGTAGTTTTTATTTGTGGCGGCGTTGCATTTTCATTTAGCATTTGGTCGTTAAATATGACGTTCATAAATGTGGGCCTTGTATGGCACAAAATTGAACTAAAGCACCTTAACAAAACTGCCATTTTACCTAACAAAACCGCCACATTGGGAAATAAAACCGCCATTTTGCAACTTTTAGGCAAGTTTTTAATTTCGGGATTATAATAGTTCGTTTGTAGTACATCAATATTGTTCTTTAAAGAAATGCCAAAGGGAGGGGGATATTGGTATCTATAGGCGGCAGCGTTACAGGTTTACCAGTCAATAAGGCAAATCAATAATTAAATTTGTTTGTTGGAAGGCAGCAGGCCAGTACTTGTAAATATTAATGGTATCTTGAAATTAAAAAATGCTTACTCCCCAACAGTCCCCGGTACAGGTATATTCAGATAGCTCTATAGAGGTTGCGGCTTTGCTTACGCTTTCGGGTGGTTTTTTGGATGTGTTTACCTATATGGGGCATGGGCATGTATTTGCCAACTCAATGACGGGGAATGTGGTGTTCCTGGGGATGTATGCGGCATCTGGCGACTGGCACCAGGCGCTCAGGCATATCCCGCCAATTGTTGCTTTTTTAATTGGCGTATTTATCGCTTACCGTATGCACCTTCCCCGGGTATTAAAGTATTTGCCCAAGCCCGCACTTACCTGCTTGGGTCTCGAAATTATTGTACTAACATGTTGTTCGTTCTTATCCAAATCTTTTCCTGATATCCCGCTGGTGCTTGCCATATCGTTGGTAGCGGCTATGCAAAATTCGAGCTTTACCCGGCTTGAGGGGTGGACGTATAACTCGGTAATGACAACCGGCAACCTGCGTCGCTTTGCGGAAGCTTTTTTTAGGGGAACAATGCCCGCGTACGATCCGGTTGCCCTGCGCGAAGCAAGGTTATTTGGCTTGGTTTGTGTTTGCTTTTTGGCAGGGGCTGTTTTAGCTGCCCTAACTACTGTGCCGCTGCAAGATCATGCGCTGCTTATACCGGCAGTGATTTTATTTGTTGCCTTTATTATTTGCTGGCGCCGCCAAAAGGCCCGGTTTTTACCGCTTAATTTTTACCCAAAAAGCACTGTATAAACCAACAGCTTTTATAACTTATAATAATGTATTAATATTACATCATGAAACATTACGGACTAATAGGCTATCCGCTTTCGCACTCTTTTTCTAAAAAGTACTTTACAGAGAAGTTTAAAAATGAAGGTATAGAGGACGCTGTATATGATATTTATCCGTTGGAGCATATTAAAGATCTGCAGGATCTGTTAGATGAAAATCCAAATCTGGTGGGGTTAAATGTTACTATACCGCACAAGGTATCTATTTTGCCTTTTTTGGATTGGATAGAGCATGATGCCCGTACTGCCGGTGCTGTAAATTGTATTTGTATTAGTGCCGAAAGTCCGTTGCAGGCGGCTTTTACCGGTGAGGTAGGCATTCAGGGGCACGATTTTAGGCTGGAAGGATACAATACCGATCTGTATGGTTTCGAAATGTCTATAAAGCCACTGATTAACGATACCAACGATGAGGCCCTGGTGTTGGGCGATGGCGGTGCTGCCAAAGCCGTAAAGTGCGTGCTCGAAAATATGGGTATCAGCTACAAAACGGTAACGCGTAAGCCGCATCCCGATCATTTACTTTTTAGCGAACTTAAGCCGCATCATATTAAACAACATAAAATTATCATTAATACTACCCCGTTGGGTACATCGCCCAATATTGACGAGTGCCCGCCGATACCTTACGAGGCCATTACCGACGAGCATTTGCTTTACGATTTGATTTACAACCCCGAAGAAACCCTGTTTTTAAAGCGCGGCCGCGAACAGGGTGCCACTACCAAAAATGGTTACGAAATGCTGATATTGCAGGCAGAAAAATCATGGGAGATCTGGAATACTAAAGATCTGCGTGTATGAGGTATACCGGTTTATTGGCTGTGTTGATGATGGTGTTTTTTGCTGCCTGCGGAGGCAATCACGATTATTCGCCTAAGCCGCGTGGGTATTCACGCATAATTTTCCCAAAAAGGGAATACCAAACATATACCGAAGGTTGCCCGTATACTTTTACTTATCCAAAATACGCGGTCATCGAGCCAGATCGTAGTCCCAAGGCCAAGCCTTGTTGGGTAAATATGCAATTTCCGCAATTTAATGCCACGCTGCATTTAAGCTATCAGCCGGTAACTACTAAAAAAGAATTTAATGAGTTGGTAGAAGATGCCCGCACTTTTGCCTTTAAGCACACGGTAAAGGCAACCTCCATAGATCAGGGCATAATAGCCTATCCCGAGCGTAAGGTTTATGGCATTTACTACACCATTGATGGCAACGCGGCCTCATCGGTACAATTTTACCTTACCGACAGCACCAAAAACTATATCCGCGGAGCCCTCTACTTTAACTCCGAACCAAGATTAGATTCTATACAACCCGCCCTTAATTTTGTAAAGAAGGATATGGAGGTTTTAATCAAAAGCTTCAAATGGAAATAGGATTTTGGAGTAAGGATTTTTGGAGCAAGGATCTTTGGAGTAAGGATATTATGAATAAGGAGTAAAGATTAACTTCGTTGAGGGCTACGCCGTTTGGCGAATAAGGATGCGAAGGGCAAAGATGGTGGGAATAACACATCTGGCCTGTTTACCCGATGGTTGCGTCCTCACAGACATCTTTTTTCCCGATGCCTGTGTCCTCACAGGCATCTTTCCCAATATAACGTTGGTTTACCCACCCTAAACGTGCAGCATTCGGAATCGCGATCTGTGAGGACACAGACCGCGGGCGCAAAATCCCCTCTTGAGAGGGGGCGCGGTAGCAAAGAGCGTGAGCAGGGGTGTGTTATACAAGCGATAGGCCGCACGCAGAATGACACACCCCTCCACCCCTCTCAAGAGGGGAATCACACATTCCCCTGCTTTTTGAAGCGTTTTGCTCTTAAGTTAACGGCTATGGTGAGGACACAGACCGCGGGCGCAGTATCCAAAATCCTTATTCCTTGCTCCAAAAATCCTTGCTCCCGTAACTCCCCTTAATACCCCAACAATTTCTCCACCATTTCTCCCAACCTTGCTTTCGCCAGAAACTGGTCTTCAAGGGCTTTGTTCATGGGGATGGCAGTATCCAGGCTGCCACAGCGCATTACGGGGGCATCAAGGTATTTAAAGCAATGTTCGGCAATGTGGGCGGCTATTTCGGCACCAAAACCGCTGGTAAGGGTATCTTCGTGCAGTACCAATGCGCGGCCGGTTTTTTTAACGCTTTCTTCAACAGCCTCTTTATCCCAGGGCAGCAGGCTGCGCAGGTCTATGATCTCTAAAGATAGTTCGGGATGTTTGGCGGCATAATCCAGCGCCCAGTGTACACCCAGGCCAAAGGTAATAATGGTGGCCTGGCTGCCTTGCTGTACAATGTTGGCTTTGCCAATTTCTATCAGTACATCATTATCGGGCACTTCGCCGCTTATGCTGCGGTACAGGTATTTATGCTCAAAGTAAATTACAGGGTTGGGGTCGTCAATAGCGGCCAGCAGCAGGCCTTTGGCATCTGCCGGGAAGGCGGGGTAAACCACCTTCAGTCCCGGTGTTTTGGTAAACCAGGCTTCGTTGCTTTGCGAATGGAAAGGGCCCGCGCCTGTGCCTGCGCCGGTAGGCATGCGCACTACCATATCTACAGCCTGTGCCCAGCGGTAATGTGTTTTAGCCAGGTTGTTGATGATCTGGTTAAAGCCGCAGGTAACAAAATCGGCAAACTGCATTTCAACCACCGCTTTATAGCCGTTAAGTGCCAGTCCCATACCCGCGCCAACAATACCCGATTCGCAAATTGGGGTGTTGCGTACGCGACCTTTGCCAAACTCTTCTACAAAGCCCTGGGTTATTTTAAAGGCGCCGCCATACTCGGCTATGTCCTGGCCCATAATAACCAGGTTGGGGTGCTTGCGCATGCCCTGGCGCAAGCCATCGCTTATGGCATCAATATAGCGCTTGCTGGTTGTTGTGGTAGCTGATGGCTGATGGGCAGGGAACCGGTAAGGCATGTACATATCGGTAATTTCGGTTTCGGCATCCGGCACAATATCATCTTCACTGTAAACCTTTTCAAATTCGGCCTCAATAAGGGCTGTAAATTCTTTCCTGATCAGCGGAATCCACTCGGACAGCAATATCCGCTCGTTCAGTAAAAATTTTTCATAATTGGCCAGTGGATCTTTGGCGCTCCACCACTCAAACAGGTTTTGGGGTACGTATTTGGTACCCGATGCTTCCTCGTGGCCGCGCATCCTAAACGTCATACATTCCAGTAAAACAGGGCGCGGGTTTTCGCGGATGCTGTTTTTAATATCGGTTATGGTGTGGTAAACTTCTAAAATGTTATTTCCGTCAATCCGGCGGCCCTCCATACCATAGCCAATGGCCCTGTCAACCAGCTGGGCGCAGTGGTATTGCTCGTTGGTTGGGGTAGATAGGCCGTATCCATTATTCTCTATCAAAAATATAACCGGTAAGTTCCAAACGGCGGCAATGTTTAGCGCTTCATGAAAATCGCCTTCGCTGGTGGCGCCTTCGCCGGTATAAACCAGGGTTGCCTTTTTTTGGTTTGATAGTACATCTGCAAGCGCTATCCCATCGGCAAGGGCCAGTTGGGGCCCCAGGTGCGATATCATCCCGATGATTTTATACTCTTGTGTGCCAAAGTGAAAAGAGCGGTCGCGCCCCTTGGTAAAGCCCGATGGCTTGCCCTGCCATTGCGCCATCAGGCGCGATAGCGGGATATTGCGGGTGGTAAAAACCCCAAGGTTGCGGTGCATAGGCAAAATATACTCATCGTTGGCCATAGCCAAAGTACTCCCCACGGCAATGGCTTCCTGGCCAATGCCCGAGAACCATTTGCCAATGCGCCCCTGTCTTAATAAAATCAACATCTTTTCTTCAACCATGCGCGGAAGCAACAGTTTTTTATAAAAAGACACTAAAGTGTCGTTATTCAGGTTTTTACGATCGAAAATCATATTGTAAAACTACTGAAGTTTTTAAATGACAAAGCCCTCAACAAGGGCAAAAAACAATATTTTCGGGTTAAACTTTGTATGTTTGGTAATCCTAACAGAAACTTATGAAACGATTTGTATATTTAATGGTGGCGGTATTGTTGATCATTGGTTTTGCCGCCTCCTCACAAGACTATTTTTTATTGCCCGGCAGTTTTTACATGAAAAAGGGCGACAATATTAACCTGCACTTATTAAGCGGCAACGAGTTTGTGAAAGATGGCGAATACAAGTACGAAAGCGGTAAGATATCTAAATTTGTATTGTACGAAGGAAAAAAACAAACAGACCTGAGCAAGAGCCCCAAAGATACAGCAGCTAATATCTTAAACTACAAATTGGAAACACCGGGCCTGGCCATGGTAGAGCTTATTAAAACCGAAAATGTAGAATCTGAGCGCAATAAGTTTTTAAAATACCTCAACAGCGAAGGGCTTGATAAAATTGCTGAAGAAGCAAAAAGCAACAACCAGCAGTATTTTGTCGAAAAATCTACCCGTTACTTAAAAACGCTGATAACGGTTGATAAGCCAAACGATAAAGACTTTGATAAACCACTTAACGAGGAATACGAAATAGTTATTAAACAAAACCCCTATAAAGCCGACTATGGCGACGATGTTACCGCCGAAGTGCTTTTTCATGGTCAGCCTTTAAAGGAGGCCGTTGTAATGCTATATGTAAAAACCATTAGTGGCAACGTATTTCCGCAAAAATTAAGCGCCGATAACAGCGGCCTTATTTTCTTTAAACTAAGCCGCGAAGGCATCTACATGCTCAGCTCGGTACACATAGAGGCATCCAAAGATAAAAATGCCGATTTTGAAAGCTGGGGTACCAGCTACACCTTCGCCTTTAGCAACAGCGGCACCATGCCCGATACTTATAAGGAGTTTGGCTTCGGCAATAAACACTAATCTTTGAGAGCAAGGATTCTTGGAGCAAGGATTTTTGGAGCAAGGATTTGGGGAACAAGGAGCAAAGATTTCTGGATCAAGGGTATAAGGAATGAAGATTAGTTTCGTTGAAGGGGACACCCCTTTTTGATAAAGGATTTCCAGAATCTCGGATCGATAAACTCAAGATAACTTATAGGATTTAAAGCGAAAGCCTTCCGGCGATAAACCGGAAGGCTTTGTTATTTTATGGTGATCAAGTGTTTTTTCTTGCGTTAGCAAATGCTTTTGGAGCTGGGATGGTAAGAGCAAAGACGATGGAATGCGCTTGGAGTCTTAAACGAATTTAATCCTTGCTCCAAAAATCTTTGTTCCAAAAATCCTTGCTCCTTGTTCCCCAAATCCTTACTCCCAAAAAACTACTTTCCTTTCTTCCCAAGGTCAACCAGCGGGATGCTTACCATGCGGCCTATTGGCTTTTTGCCACGGTAGGTAATTACCTTAAGGGTGGTTGCATCCTTCGGAGCATCAACCGGACCGGTGTATTTTGGATAAAAGTTATCGGGTAACGAGTTATCAAAGCTGTAATACGTATCCAGGTTAGGGGCCTCGTTGGTGATGGTGATCTTTAGTGTGCTATCCGGGTTGCGGGTAGCGCTAAATGATGGATCATAGGCACTTGGCGCGTATTTGGTTTCAGATTCGTCGAGGCGCTCAAATTGCTTTTCTACCTTGCCAAAAAAGTAAGGCCAGTTTTTCTTTTCCCGTTGCGACCATACCGATTCGGCAATGGCCATACCTCGTGGCCAGGTCATATACTCGGCCTGGCGCATGTTGTAAACCTGCTCTGTCCACAGGTTGGCCTGGCCACCTTTTATCAGTTTGGCATCAACGCTATCGGGTACCGGCTCAAACTCGTAAGTTTTATTTAAGCGCAGTTTGGCGTAAACGTGGGTTTCATTTACATCGCTTTGCATATAATCAAGGTAAGCAAATGTAGTTGGACTCATCACCACATCGTGGCCCATTTTGGCCGCTTCAATACCGCCGCTAATACCTCTCCAGCTCATTACAGCCGCGTTAGGACCTAAGCCGCCTTCCAATATCTCATCCCAGCCCATAAACTTTTTACCTTTGGATTCTACTATCTTTTCTAATCGCTTTTCAAAATAGCTCTGCACTTCCTGTTGGGTTTTCAGGTTTTCTTTAACCATAAGGGCTTTAACAGCCTCGCTTTGCTCCCAAAAGTTTTTGGCGCACTCATCGCCACCTACGTGGATGTAGCCAAACGGAAACAGCTGGGCAACTTCGGTCATTACCTTATCTAAAAAGGTATATACGCTTTCATTGGCCGGGCAAAGGGTATTATCAACAATAGCGGTATTGTGCGGGCCGTTCCAGTTCATAAAAGGTTCGCCCGAGTTTACCACGTATTTATCGGCACCCGGCGTGCACGATAATTCTGGGTAGGCAACCACAGCGGCAAGGCTATGGCCGGGTACATCAATCTCTGGCAGTATGTTTACAAAACGGTCTTTAGCGTATTGTACCAGTTCTTTAATATCTTCCTGGGTATAAAAGCCGCCGTAAGTGCGTGGCTCGTTGGCCGCAGGTGGTGTAAACGTACCAAACTGACCAATCTTTTTAACGTTATATGCGCCTACGGTAGTAAGCCTTGGCAGGCTTTTAATTTCTACGCGCCAGCCCTCGTCGTCTGTTAGGTGCAGGTGCAACAGGTTAAGCTTGTATTTAACCATAGCATCTATATATTGCTTTACCTCGGGTTTGGTAAAAAAGTGGCGGGCAACATCAAACATTAAGCCCCTCCATTCAAACCTCGGATAGTCTGTTATTTCAACAGCGGGGGCGGTAAACTTAATGCCTTTTGCAAATTCTTTGCTTTCAATTTCTTTGGGTAATAACTGCATAAAGGTTTGTACGCCATAAAATAGCCCGGCGGCCTCGTTTGCTCTTATCACTACTTTTTTTGCTGTTACAGATAGGTTATAACCTTCGGCTCCAATAAGCGGATCTGTTTTTTTGTTTAATACAAATTTGATAGAGGCCGTGGGGGCCACACTTTTTACAGCTACCGCGGTACCGGCTGCTGTACTTAACTTGTTTTTAAGGTAACTAATAACCGGTTTTAACTCGGGCTGACTGCCGGCCTCTAAAACAACAATTTTAGGGAGCACAAAGCTGCCCACCTTTTTGGTTACCTTAACCGGCTCTGGAATAATATTGAGCCCATTATTTGGTGCCTGACCAAACGATAAAAAGTGCAGGCCACAGCAGCAAAGCACCAGGGAAATTTTTTTCATACAGGAAAATTGGTTTAAAAGAAATGCTTAATTGGAAACGTTACGCAAATTAAACTTTTTAAAGAATATTAAAAAGTATTGAGGGAAATTTTCAGGGAAATAGCTTTTAAAATTAAAAATGAACGGGAGGCACCTACGGAGCCAGGCTTTTGGTTTTCCTATACTATAAACACGATACACCGACGGTGTAAATGCTGCACCAACAATTTCCAACTCCAGCGGGGTTACGTGTTTATAGCGAAAATACATCGCTTTCAGGCTCCGTAGGCGCCACCTTTTAAAGCTATTGCCCTGTGAAAATATTAATTTCGCTTTATTGAATTTTTGCAATTCAACGGTCTGTCCTTTGGAGAGGGCTTAGGAGAAGCTAAAAAGCCCTGTTCCGAAACACGAAACAGGACTTTGATATATTAAAATGAGGGCTGCTTACTTAAGCATAAAGCTTGTTTTACCCATTGTTCCTCCATCGGCATAAAGCAATACCGTATAGGTGCCTTTTACAAACGGAAGGCTTGGGTTAACCCAGTCTATAGTGTATTGGCTGCCATCGTCCTTAAAATCGATAGACGTTTTATAGGTGTATTGCAGGTCGGCGTTATCGGCCGTAAAGGTGCCACCATCTGGCGCGGTTATCAGGTTTCCTGTTGGGTCGATGATACGTACATAAATATCATGCAGCGCTTTTACCGCCAAAGTGTTGCTGGCAACTGTAAAGTTGATCTTGATTTTTTTGGCAGGGCTGGCGCGGGTAACATCAACTTCTTTACCGCTGCCTTTTATTTTATAGGCAACTATGTCTGATGTGGCCAGCTTAAGCGCTTGGGCCACTTTTACTTTGGCATCCAGGTCTTGATTTTGTTTGGTGAGTGTATCGGCCTTTTTGCCTGCCGTAACCAGGCTATGCTTTAACGTATCGCGCTCGGTAGCAAGCGACGCGTTTTGTTTATGCAATTCTTCAATATCGGCGGTGTACTTGGTTACAAAGTAACGTAGTTGTTTAACATCTTCGCTAGCTTTTACCAGTTCGGCTTTGGTTAGCTTGCCTTTAGCCAGTTGTACCCTTAGCACCTTGATCTTTTCTTTTAAAGAGTCGTTTTTGGCTATCAGCTCGGCCGACATTTTGGCCTTGCCTGCATTTACCTGCTCTACCTGGGCTTCTAAGCTATCCAGATCGGCTTTTAAGTGGGTTTGTTCATCCTGTTGGGTAACTATCCGCACATCCGATTTGTTTTTTTGCAAATACAGATATACATCGGTAACTAATAAAGCCAACACTACCACAATTAGAAAGTAAATTACATTTGAATTTTTCTTAGGCGGTTGCTGCCCGTATTGATCAGACTGATTTTCCATAGCAATTAAATATTTTAAGTTTAAATACAGTTTAAAGCGGTTGCTGTTTTAAAAAACTTCGCTTTAACCATGGTGTTTAATTTACAAGCATATCTATATTAATTGATATTACCTGCTTTTATTGCAACTTTTAATGGCTGCGGTTTATTGAATACACAACGTTATTGAACGTAAAAAGGTTTAAAATATGATTTTAATAAAAATTGCAGGTTTTAAAAATGAAATTGATGACGGCTAAAAATAAGTACAATATGCCAAAATCGCAATACGACAGCAATTTTTATAACTTATAATAAAACACCTCCCACAGGAGTTTTATATCTTTGCAGCTTTTAATTAATTCGCCTTAATGCATATACTCCGCCATATTTTCTTCTCCGCCGTCGCCCTGTTTATTGTAGTAAGCGTTAACGCACAACCGGCCGAGCCCGCCAATGCCCCGGCAGCCATTAAAACAGAGCCCAAGCGCGAATTTAGGGGAGTATGGATAGCTACCGTAGTAAATATTGATTGGCCAACCAGCACAAAACTGACTGCCGAAAAGCAAAAACAGCAATTATTAGAAATTCTTAACTCGCACCAGGAAACGGGTATTAACGCGGTTATGCTGCAGGTAAGGCCTGCCGCAGATGCGTTTTATGCCAAAAGCCGCGAGCCTTGGTCTAAATATTTAATGGGTAAACAGGGGCAAGGCCCGGGTTATGATCCCCTGGAGTTTGCTATTACCGAGGCACACAAGCGCGGCATGGAGTTGCATGCCTGGTTTAACCCTTACCGGGCTACGTTTGATGGCAACTTTGCAGCACTTAGTCCGCAGCATATTACCAAAATAAAGCCCGATTGGTTTTTTACCTACGGCGGCATTAAAACCTTTAATCCCGGCCTGCCCGAGGTGCGCGACTACATTGTACAGGTGATATTGGATGTGGTGGATAACTACGATATAGACGGCGTACACATGGACGATTATTTTTATCCGTACCCTATTGCCGGTCAAAAAATAAACGATGCTGATACCTACGCCAAGTATGGCCAGGGTTACGATAATATTAAAGATTGGCGGCGCCACAACGTTGATTTGCTGATACACATGATTGCCGATAGTGTACATGCGCATGATCCCAATATCAAATTCGGCATTAGTCCGTTTGGCATCTGGGCTAATAAAGCGCAGAATGATGAGGGGTCTGAAACCAGCGGAGGCTCATCCTACTACGAAAACTATGCCGACTCGCGCGAATGGCTTAAGCAGGGGTGGATAGATTATATAAATCCGCAGTTATACTGGCCTATTGGCAATCGCGCGGCTGCTTTTGATAAGTTGTTGAGCTGGTGGAGTAATAATACTTATGGCCGGCATTTATATATAGGGCAGGCGGCTTACCGTATTAATGAACGCAAAACGCTGGCCTTTAAAAACCCAAGCCAGCTGCCAGAGCAGATAAATTTGATAAGGAATAACCCCAGGGTGCAGGGGAGTGTTTATTTTAGTTCGAGCTCGCTTACCAATAACCCCCTGGGTATAGCAGATTCGTTACGGGAGAATTATTACCGGTACCCGGCCCTGCCACCGGTAATGCTTTGGCGCGATTCTATTGCGCCAAACGCCCCGCAAAATGTTACCGCCCGCCCGTCTGTAAATAAAAGCGGTGTAACCGTAAGGTGGCTTACGCCCGAACTTGCTAAAGATGAAGAACCGGTGTACGGTTACGTGATATACCGCTTTGACAACGAAAAGATAAACATCGACGATCCTAAAAACATCCTCAAAATAGAATACAATACCAACTTAAGTTACGAGGATAATACCGCCCAAAAAGGGAAAACCTATTTTTACGTAGTAACCGCTCTGGACAGGCTTAAAAATGAAAGTGAACGATCGCCAACTATCGCGGTTACGGTGCCGTAATATCAAGGCCCTATTCATCCTGAATTTGACTAATGGCACATGCAGAGGCTTTTCTAAGTGCCTGTTATAACGTGGTAAAATAATTTTTATGCTGAGTAAGAAAACCCGCTCTTTCCGAAAGTGAAAATCAAACTATAAAACTATGTCATTGCGAGTGACAACCAGGGTTAACCTGGAAAAAACAGTAATGACATCTTAAAAAAAGACCGTCCTTGCGAGGAGGTACGACGAAGCAATCCCCAACTTACAGGGCGGATTTACATAGCGACTCTGTAGGTCGGGGATTGCTTCGTATCTCGCAATGACGGCGGGGAGGGTGTTGTATTTAAAAAACACATACTGATAATCAATACTTTAAAAGCATGTCATTATAAGGAACGAAGCAATCTCGTAGTCATGCTTATTCGCCCTATAGAGCTACAAGATTGCCGCGCTGCGCTCGCAATGACAAAGAGGCGAAAGAGCTTCGCGAAATTTTATCACTCAGGATTGTAAATTTGGGTGTAATCCCGCCCCAAAAGCTTTGGGTTTTCCATCCTTTTTAATGTTGCTTTATAGAGGCCGTTATTTACAGATCAATAAGTTCCTTCTCTTTTAGCCTGTTAATATAAATATCCACCTCGGCATCGCCCATTCCAAAAATACCTTCCGTTTCCCAGAATTTAGCATAGATCTCGTGGCGGCTTTTGATGCCACTGTTGTATATGTCCAATAGCTTTTGCTCTATATAGCTCAAGCCGTCGGCATTAACTTCAATGCGTTTTAAATGCGCCTGTAATGCTGGTTTAAGCAAAGGTACTCCGCCCCAAAAGGAGTTTTCATTATGCCATTTTTGAAGTTCTGTAGCATCGCCATTTACGTATAGCTGCCAGGCTTCGGTAGCAAGTTCAAATTCCCACTCGTTAAGTTGCTCGCGGGCATCAAACAGTTCTTCAAACTGGTCGCCGTTTAGTTCGCCCAGTCCTCTGGCGTTGTTAAACTGTAGGCAATCTGCCAGGCAAATAAGGTATATTTCCGGGGCCGACATGTCGGTTTTCTGCTTCAACATTTGTAGTACGCCTAACAGGTTTACCTGGCAATGCAAATCAAAGTCAAACCAAAGGTTGATCTCGTTATAGTCGCCATTTAGCTTCCCTAGCTCGTTTATCACTTTGTGCTGATAGCCATCCGGGATTTCATGAAATGTTTGACTTATCCATTTAGCGCGGGCGTTCCAAAAGCTGGCGGATGAGATGTTTTCCTGCAAAGGCCCTTCAGATAAAACCTCGCGCCAAACCATTACATCGCCATCAAGTCCGGTTTGGTTAAAGCCATCCAGGGCCGAATCGCCGTTAAGAATATGAAGAATGCTACTCATGGGAAAAACGTTTAATTATAGCAAAGCAACGTGTTTTGCCTGGATTGAACAATATTATCAAAATAATTTTGAATGCTGGTCGGTGCTGTAGGAAATTGAAGTTGGATTGATTATGGCGAAGGAGTTTACGGGTAGAATTGTCTGGAGCGTTGGGCCTATAAATTTCGAAAGAAACTGATGTTGTTGAGCGGTAAACTCAAGCCCTTCAAAGTTGAAATGGAAAGACGGTGAAAGACTTCCGAAGTCTGGTATCTACAACCTGTAATTAGGGCTTGTGCGAAAACAAAACAGGCTGCTTCGTTTTTGAAGCAGCCTGTTTTGGGTATTTAAAATTAAGTTTTATTATTGCTGATCTGGCTCGTCAGATGGGGTACCAACAATTTTGTAGGTGGTATCGCCATTGTTGTTACGGCTTTCCTGGTAGTAAAAACCATCCGGAGAAACATATAATTTTTCGCCGTTGATCTTTATTTTCCTGCAATCGTCAGGTAACTGGGTAACAATATCACCCATTTGTGGGCCTTGTTGCACATCGGCGTTACCATTGCCATTATCGGTGTTTAACTCGCCATCTTTACCGGCAATTACATAAACCTGTGAACCATCATCTTTGGTGAATGGCTGGTAGTATACACCGTTTGACTCATAATATTGCTCGCCATTGATCATAATAGATTTTGCATCAGATGGCAGGTTTTTAACTTCGGCACCTACTGGTGGTTCAACTACGGTGTACTGATCATTATATTGACGGTAGTATAAACCATCGCTATAATAGTACTGGTAATCGCCGAACCAGAACGGATAGTATCCGTAAGGTAAAAAGCCTATGCTAAAGCCTAAACGTGGCAAATAGTAAGAGTTGTAATAGTTATGGTACGGATAGTAAGAATGGTTACCAAAATAACCACCACGACCGCCGAAAGCATTTCCGGAATAAACTCTTCTGCCGTAACCAGCATTATTATTGTAGTAAGTACCACGACCACCAGCGTATGAACGCTGGTTTACACTATTATAACTACGACCGGTGCTGCTATATACACGCTGACCGCTACTGTTAACAGTGCTGCGCTGAGGAGCTACTCCGTTTGTTCTTATGCTGCTGCTACCACGTTGAACGGCTACGTTACCATTGCCGCTAAAACCACGTGATGGAGCTGAAGATACTCGCTGACCACCGCCGCCGCCACCATTGAAAGAAGGACGTGCACCAGTGTTACCGCCACCGCCAGAAGAGTGGGAAACGCTACCGCCACCACCGCCGCCTCCACGTGAGCCGCCACCACCACCGCCGCCGCGTGAGCCGCCACCACGTTGTGCATTGGCGGTAAAAGCTAAAGACAAGCTCAACAAGCCTGCAATAGCGAATGAGAATAAATTTTTATATGTCCTTTTCATGATTGAAAGATTTTTAACTGTTGGGCAGCTATTTCGCCCTTGTATGCATATATAGACTAAAGAATGTTTAAACGGTTTAATTGATGTTTAAAAATATTTTACATTTTATCACAAAAAGTACACCAATATATTTTTCACTCCCGCAACAGCCCCAAAAGCGGCTTTTTATTACCTGGTTTTGCTAATTTAAAGCCTCGGCAATAAGCAGAAACGGCTCTTCAAACTGCAGGTTAAAAAAGCCATCGGCAGTGGTTTTGTAAATGCCACTTTTTGAGCTTTGCAAGCCGCTGTATTGCAGGGTGTTACTTTTTGTTAATATTTCAATTTGCTCGCCGGCCGGTTTCCACTTGCTGAAACCCGTTGTTACCGGATATATTTTTTGCTCCGAGTTAAAAATAACCAGGTTAATTTTAGCAGCATAGGGCAAAAACTCGCTTAGGCCCGGTGCGTCTGTAATAATGTTCACTGCCGGGTAACTATTTGCCGTTAAAAACTTTAGGGCCGCTACTGCCAGGCTATCATTATTAACAGGTATCAATTTTACATCAGACTGAAGATCGCCTTCAGCTGCATCGCCTATTATCCAATCAACCTTAATTCCAAAACTGTTTAGTTTTTCGGCAGTATCGGGTGTGGTTATCACCGTTGGGCTCCACTCCAGTAGCTGTCCCAGCAGTTCCTCCTCAAAATTATTCATCCCAAGTACCAACAAAGCAGGTTCCTGTTTTTCGCGAACGATATGGTGCGACGACATTTTATAAAGTTAGTGCGAATAAATGAATATTGTATGAAATGAACTACGGTTGAAATGTTAAATTTAAAAATTTAACATTTCAACCGTACTAAAACAGCGCTTAGGCTGCATAAGTTAACTACTTTCCCAATCCATCGGGCTCAAAATCCAGCGAAATGGAGTTCATACAAAAGCGCTTAAATGTTGGCGGAGGTCCATCGTCAAAAATATGCCCCAGGTGCGAGTTACAGCGGGCGCAGATCACCTCGGTACGCTGCATGCCATGCGAATTATCGTCGCGATAAATCACGCTGTTTTTACGCACAGCCTCGTAAAAGCTGGGCCAGCCGCAATTGCTGGCAAACTTAGCATCAGAGCGAAACAGCTTGTTGCCGCACACGGCGCAATAGTAAGTTCCCTTGGCGGTTTTATCCCAATATTGGCCGGTAAAAGGCTGCTCGGTAGCCTGCTCGCGGGCGGTGGCATATAAGGCCGCTGGTAATATCTTTTTCCACTCGGCATCTGTTACCTTTAGCGGCCTGGTATCGGTGTTGGAGTAGTAAGGGTTATTTTGATGGCCCTTTGTAGTTTTTAAGTGCTGGGCGTTGGCGCCCAGTACTGTTGCCAGTAAAATGGCGAATGCTATAATTGCTGATCTCATTTCTTTAATTTTCCTTTAAATACTGCCCTGAATTTTTCCAGCTCGGGTTGTATCACATATTTGCAATACGGTTGGTCGCCGTTTTGGTTAAAATAATTCTGGTGATAATCTTCGGCCTTATAAAATACGGTGTAAGGATTTACCTGTGTAACTATAGGGTTTGGATATACTTTTTGGGCATTAAGCGTTTTAATATAGTACTCTGCCTTTTGTTTTTGGGCTGCGTTATGGTAAAATATGGCCGAACGGTATTGGGTGCCTACATCATTCCCCTGGCGGTTTAGCTGGGTAGGGTCGTGCGCTACAAAAAAGGCAGCCAGTAATTCGTCGTACGTTACCTTCGCCGGATCGTAAATAATGTTACAGGTTTCGGCATGACCGGTGGTGCCGGTGCAAACCAGTTTATAGCTTGGGTTGGCCACATGCCCGCCCGCAAAACCCGAAATTACTTTTTTAACACCCTCTATTTGTTGAAACTTGGCTTCGGTACACCAAAAGCAGCCGGTTGCAAAGGTGGCGGTATCAAGCTTAGGTCCTTTTAAGCTATTATAGCCTACGCTCGATCTGGCAAATGCCGAAGAGGCGATGGAAAGGAACAGAACTACCTGTAATGTTATTTTTTTCATGTGTAAAATTGATATGCGCTACTGTTTGTTTGGCACGCTACTATATACTAACGTAAAAAGCGGCGGCTTAGTAAACGGGTAGTCGGTAATTTGCTGTAATCCTTACAAATATTATGTAAAGGTGATGTTTTGCTGACAAAGCAAGCGTTGTGTATAAATAAAATTACAAGCTAAGCAGCCATTGTTTATTTGGGTTATCTACAACCAATAATCATTTAAAATGGATAACCGGCAGTCAACATCTATATTAACGATTGGTAGTGCCGGGGCGTGCAAATATTATACCAGGAAAGCCGATGATGAGACGGGGGCAGTTTTTCGGGGAAAGCGATATAAATAATTATACTGCTGTATAATGTAAAGCCTTTATAAAATACCGGGGCGGGTTTTAATGAGCTACTACAGGTGGGCAAAGCAACTGTTAAAACAGGCCCTCAATAATATCCGCTGCCGATAAGCCTTCTGCTTCGGCATGGTAGCTGCGTACTATACGGTGGCTTAAAATAGGTTTGGCCACGGCTTTTACATCTTCAATATCGGGGGAGTATTTTCCGTTGATAACCGCGTGGCATTTTGCACCTAATACCAAAAATTGTGATGCTCTTGGGCCGGCACCCCAGGTAAGCAGGCGGTTTACCTGCGCGGTAGCAAATTCGGTATTGGGGCGGGTTTTTGATACCAGCTTTACAGCATATTCCATTACATTATCGGTAACCGGTATGTTGCGCACCAGTTGCTGAAAGTAAACTATCTGTTCGGCGTTTAATATTTTTTTAACATCGGGCTTAAAAGTGCTGGTGGTGTTTTTAACAACCTGCAATTCCTCTTTAAACGAGGGGTAGTTTAAGGCTACGTTAAACATAAACCTATCCAGCTGTGCTTCGGGCAGGGGGTAGGTACCTTCCTGCTCAATAGGATTTTGGGTGGCCAGTACAAAAAATGGCTGGGCCAGTTTGTGGGTAACCCCTGCGGCTGTAACCGCTTTTTCTTGCATGGCCTCTAATAAGGCGGCCTGCGTTTTGGGTGGGGTACGGTTTATTTCATCGGCCAAAATGATGTTGCTAAAAACCGGGCCGGGTATAAATTTAAAATTGCGGTCTTCGCCTAGTATTTCAGAACCTATAATGTCTGACGGCATCAGGTCTGGCGTAAACTGTATGCGCTTAAAATCCAGATCCAACACCTGCGATACCGTTTGCACCAGCAGCGTTTTTGCCAGGCCTGGTACACCTACCAATAAGCAATGCCCATTGCTAAAAATAGAAATGAGCACAAACTTCACCACTTCATCCTGCCCGATAATAACTTTACCAATTTCGGTACGTATTTGCTGGTAAGCCAGCTTTAAAGCATCGGCTGCTTCAACATCAGAGCGGTGTGGCATAGGTTGTTATTATTTAGCTTGTGCGGTAGTGTTTGCAGGCTGGGCTATCCATTTTTTTAATATATCGCAAGATTGATATTCCGGATCTATTTTTATAAAAGTTTGCTTGCGGCGTTTATCAAACCATTGGTTAACCACTTTAGTTGTTTTATCGTCAAAAGCCATGTCCTTTAACTTCGGAAAATCCTGCACTAAATTTGCTTTGTGCGCATCGGTAGCCGATTTGAGGTATAATATTTTGTAGGTTTTTTTACCATCGGCACCTGTAAATAAATCTGGTTTAGATATGCTGCCCACCTTCATAGTGTCGGTAATTAAGGCAACTTTAGGGTCGAGTTTATCGGTAGGGATAAAGGTTGAGCGGGTTTGCACGTTTTCGGCGTTCAGCATCATACCACCATTAAATTTGGTTTCTTTATCATCTGAGTAAAAGTTAGCAGCGGCCGAAAAATCAAGATCTTTCTTATGCGCCAGCATCAGGGTATAAATACTGTCGGCTTTGGCTTTTGCCCTATCCAAACTGGCCTGGGTAATGGCCGGTGTAATCAATATATGCCTTACGTGTACCTGTTCGCCACGGCGCTCAATAACCTGCAAAAAGTGGAAGCCAAAGTCGGTCTCAAACACCGGCGATATTTCGCCTGCCTTTAATTTAAAGGCGTTGGCGGTAAACTCTTTCACAAAGGTGGTTCTATCGGCAAAGCCCAGGTCTCCACCTTCAACGGCCGATTGTGGATCTTGTGAATATAAACGGGCTAAAGTTCCAAAATCCTCACCCTTTTTAACACGGGCAAGCAGCTCTTCGGCTTTTTCTTTATAAACCTCTTTTTCTTCTTTGGTTAGTTTGGGCTGAAAAACAATTTCGCCAACCTCTACCTCTTTATTAAAAGATGGTAAGCTATCCTTAGGGATCTTGTTGTAGTAATCTTTAACATCCTGCGGGGTAACGTTTAGTTTCTCGGTTATTTTTGATTGCATTTTCTGCGCTATCATCTGCTCCTTCATATCCGGACGGATCTCATCCTTGTACTGAATTACCGATCTGCCCAAAAATGCTTCCAGCTTATCCTGGCCGCCGGCACGCTGCATCATTTCACGCATGCGGCGATCTACACTGGCATCAATATCATCGTCTTTTACATCAATACTATCAATAATGGCTTGTTGAGCCAATAATTTTTGCGTTAATAACGATTGCAGTAACTGGCATTTTACTACCGGGTTTGGCTGCATACCCTCTACAAGGTAACGGGCGTATGATAATTCGATATCTGATAATAAGATGGGGCTGTTACCAACAATAGCGGCAATTTTATCCAATGTTTTGCCTGGTGTTTTCGCGGTGTTGGTGTCTGCTTTAGCAGCGGTAGCATCGGGAGTTACCTGTGCCTTTGCAACCGATATGATAGAAATAAACCCTAGAACTAATAACCCTAACTTTCTCATGTAATGCTTATGTACTAAATAAAACGGACTAAAAGCCTCCGTTAAAACTTCAAATTTCGGTAAAATTTATTAATTATAGCTGCACAATTAATTTCAATAAAATGCTTTGCCTTAAGTTAGTAGTCTTAAGTTGAAAGTTTTAAGTAAAAAAAGGTTTTTTCGACTTAAAACATAGTACTTCAGGCTTCTTACTAACGGTAAGCTATAATTGTGCTAATATGGTTATAATGCTTGAAATGGTTTAGCTACTTTTGGTTAAAATTTGTTAAAGTGAAAGTTGAAAACCCGGTTGCCCTGCGCTTTATTTTACAGGATGAACTTTATTTGCTGAAAGCAGATAAAGCCATCTACGAAAACCTTGCGGTGCCCGAACCCGAAATTGAAAATATAGCCCTCGTTGCACCAATAATTAAAGAGGTCGAACCACCACTTGTCAAACTGCCGGAGCCTGTAACCGTGTCGCTTGCACCCGAGGTTAAAACGCCGGTAATGCGGTTTAATTACCTGGGTAAAAATTTAAAGCGTTTTTTGGTATTGGTACATTATCCGCAGCTGGAGTTTATTGACGATAGCCACTTGGCCGCACTTGCCAATATTATTAAACGGAAGGATTTAAGTTTGGATGATATTGTGATTGTAAACCTGGCCCTGTATGCAACCGCCCAATACGATGATTTGGTAAAGTTTTTTAAACCCGCTAAATTATTGGTGTTGGGTAAAAACGCATTGCCACCGGGCATTGCCCCACTAACGTTAAATGCGCCAAAACCATTAGGCGATATAGCCGGGCTATACAGCTTTAGCTTTGGCGAAATGATGGATAACGTAGAGTACAAAAAAGCTTTTTGGGAACAGGTAAAGAGTTTTTAAGTCGAAATTTAAAAGTCAAAATTCAAAAAATTAAGGTCGTTGTTCCTTTGTCCTTTTATCTTTAATCCAACAATCCCCAAAAATGCAATTAGTATTCGCCACCAATAATCGCCATAAACTCGAAGAAGTAGAAGCAAAGCTTCAAGGTGAAATTAAATTACTTACCCTTAACGATATTGGCTGTTATGATGATATTGAAGAAACCGGTACAACTTTTAAAGCCAATGCATCTATAAAAAGCCAACACATTTATCAAAAATATAATATGAACTGTTTTGGTGATGATAGCGGCCTGGAAATAGATGCCTTGAATGGCGAGCCAGGAGTTTACTCGGCCCGCTATGCCGGTGAGCATGGTAACCACGCCGCCAATATTAAAAAGGTACTGGATAATTTAAAGGACGCGCCTAACCGCAAAGCCCGGTTTCGTACCGTAATATCGTTGATCTGGAACGGCGAAGAACATTTTTTTGATGGAACGGTTGAGGGCACTATTCGTACCGCGCCAAGCGGTACCGACGGCTTTGGTTACGACCCTATTTTTGAGCCCGATGGCTACAACGTTACCTTTGCAGAAATGAGCATGGGGGAGAAAAACAGCATAAGCCACCGGGCAAAAGCCATGGAGCAATTGCTTGCTTTTTTAAGCAATACTTAATTAAAAGCCCGTTGGTTAATGTTTTTTGTAACCTTGCGTAAAAAGCATCGTAAAATAGAGCTATAAGGAATATTGCCTATGAATCTTATTGCTAAAATAAGCTGCTCATTACTTTCAAAAGATATTGATTATCGCTTTGCCAAAAGCCTAAAAAAGGCAAAAGAAGCCGGACAGGTAGCGGCCGCGATCAATCGGCGGTTGTTCGAAATTCAAAAAAATCTTAGTTCAAAAACGGGCAAGTATTGATTATTTGGCAAGGTTTATGCTGCTATGCATCTAAATAAACATTGTCATGAAAAATTTACTAAAAGCTCCGATAGCTATTCTATCCCTTATCTTTTTATTTGCAGCCTGCTCTACCCCGCAAAACACAACTACTACCAATGTATCCCGCGGTAAATTTACCGGCACCTGGACATTGAATAACGTAAGCTACGATGGCCTGGTGCAAAACGCAGTTCAAAACGTATTTGACCAGGCGGCTCCCGAAGCATTTGTTGGCAGTACATGGAAACTTACAAACAGTGGTAACGGTATTTACACACTTGCAAACGGTGTTTCACAAACTATTTTTTGGTCGGTGTATAACGGTGGCACAACAGGCACCCAGTTTCAGTTTAAAAAACTTTACCAGGGCGATAAAGCCAAAAACGTAGCAGAAGGCTACCGTTTAGATATTGCGAGTAACGATGGCGCTACTATGGTGCTTAAATCGGCGGTTGCGGTTGGTAATAGTACAGGATACATTATTTACTCGTTCACTAAAAATTAGGCAGAGAGGTTAAAGACGAAAGGTGAAAGGTGAAAGGTTCGCATAGCTGTAATAAAGAAGGGCACGAATAAATTCGTGCCCTTCTTTATTAGTTTCTGTTGGTGTAAAAAGATTTAGAACCTTTCGCCTTTAACCTTTCTCCTTTTACCTCATTCCGCAGACGTAAATTTCAAACAAACGGGATTTCCAATATCTACCTTAATGCCGGTTTGATATAGTTTGCCACTGTTTTGATCTATCTTAAATACAAACATATTGTCGCTGCCCTGGTTGGCTACCACCAGGTAGTTGCCGGTTGGGTCGATAGCAAAATCGCGCGGATTTTTGCCGTAGGTTGATTGGCGTGATACAAAAGTAAGCTCGCCGGTTTCCTGGTTTACCGCAAAGCACGAGATATCGTTGGTATCTAAACGGTTTGAAGCGTACAGGAATCTGCCATCGGGCGATAGGTGAATGGCTGCCGCTGCGGTTTGGCCGGTAAAGCCATCGGGCAGCAAGGTTACTACTTGTTTCTGTTTAAATTTGCCATTATCATAATCAAATACAAAAATGTTCGATCCCATTTCTGTTACCAGGTAAGCTTGTTTTTTATCAAGCGAATACTCCAGGTGGCGTGGCCCGCTGCCTGGTGTTACGCTTACAAAGGCAGGGTTAGCCGGGGTTATAGGCGAATCTTTTCCCGGGCGGAAACGGTAGATATTGATCCTATCGGTACCCAGGTCATTATAAAAAAGAAACTTTTCATCGGGCGATAATATGCTCATGTGTGCATGCGGGCCTTCCTGGCGTTCTTTGTTTGGTCCCTTGCCCTCTTCATTGCGCACCGTTTCGATGCCGTTACCCAACGAACCATCTTTATTAATAGGCATTACGGTAACCTGGCCGCTGGAGTAATTGGCTATGAAGGCATTTTTTTGTGCTTTATCCACAGCAATGTAACATGGGTCGGCCCCTAATGACGATTGTTTGTTAATGAAATCTATTTTACCCGTTTTAGGCTCAAAAGCAAACGCGCTTACTTCGCCTTTTGGTAACTCGTTTACCGCGTAAATAAATTTATTGTTTTTGCTCACCTGTAAGTACGATGGGTTGGTTACGCCATCTATCTGGCTTAAATAGGCCAGCTTGCCGCTTTGGGTATAAAAACGATAAACCATAATCCCTTTACTGGTACCGGTAGTGTAAGTACCAACCACAAGGTCGAACGTTTTGGGGATCGGTTTTTTACTTTGTGCGGTAGACATGAGCGGATACATTATAGCGATGAACAGAAGAGCTTTTTTCATGGTAATATGAATTGATTGAGGGACGCAAGTTAACAAAATAGACAAAAAAAATGCCCCGATGTTTATCGGGGTACTAAAAATGTACCTGTTTATCAAGAAGGGCTGTTTTCACTACAGAAAACAGCCCTTTTTCTTTGGCGTATTCGGGAAGGCGGAGAGTACTTTCATATAAGCGATTCTCAGAGCCCACGTGTTTAGCGGTGCGTTTTTTTTTGTCTATCGGGTGATTAGTTTTGGAAAGCTTAGATTGTTAAAGCCAATTCTTTCAGATCTTTTTGCTTAACCCTGTCGGAGTTTATTGTAGGGTAATATTTATTGATAATAAGGTTTATCAATGAAAAACTTTCTACCGATTGAAATGGCGGCTTGGCTAATTCATCAATAAACTCGGCTACCTGTTTTGCTTTTAAAGTCTCATATTGAGTTGTCATCAAAGTGAGTTTATCATCCTTATGCAAAGATATCATTTCCTCAGTTTTTTTGATGCTTTCTATCAGTTCCTTTAAATGATGGATTCTCATATATCAAATTTAAATAATTATTTCTAAAAAACCTTTAGGGATTTTTTTGCGTGATCTATTGGGTTTGGTATTTCCAAAATGATCAATCCAATAAGCCTTGTCTGCATCAGTATGGTAAGCATATTTATTGTTGTGGGGGTAAATAACAATAATGTAGGCATCTATGCCATATAGTGCCATACTTTGCGGATAAATAAATTGCTTTAGTTCTTTCTCTTTGGTTTTAACTGTCTCATGATCTAAAAAGAAAACCAGATCAATATCAGAAGGATTTTTGCTCTTGGTTACATATGACCCATCAATCCATTGGGTGATGGGTTTGTTATCACATACTGCCTTCAAAGAGTGGCAGTATAGTTTGTATTGTTCAAATAGTTGTGATCTTTTGTCCTCGTTTATGGCAAACTCGATTTCAAACTCTTCTAAAGTTGAGGGTATAATGTTTTCAGGTATAAGTAAGCCCCTATTATTAAATGTCAGCATTGTGAAAGGCAAGTTAATAAAATGCGCAAAAAAAATGCCCCGATGTTTATCGGGGCACTCTTATTATTTTATCAGGTGTTTAAGCTGTATGATCTCGCTTTCTTCCAGGTGGCGGTAACGGCCGCGTGGAAGGTCTTTTTTGGTAAGGTTGGCATAAACCACCCTGTCCAGTTTTATAACTTCGTAACCCAGGCTTTCAAATATACGGCGTACCACACGGTTTTTGCCGCTGTGTATCTGTATGCCTACTTCTCTTTTTGATGCACCGGCAACGTACGATACCGAATCTGGTTTAATTATACCATCTTCCAGCTCAATGCCATAGGTGATCTTGTTCAGATCGCCTTGTGCTAGGCTTTTGTTTAACTCAACCTGGTACAGTTTGCTGATGTTGCTGCGTGGGTGCGATAATTTATCGGCCAGGGCGCCATCATTGGTCATTAATAATAACCCGGTGGTGTTTCTGTCTAAACGGCCGATAGGGTAAATGCGTTCCTTGGTTGCTTTTTCAACAAGGTGCATTACGGTACGGCGTTCCTGCGGATCTTCGGTAGTAGTGATGTAATCCTTTGGTTTATTTAATAACACATAAACCATTTTTTCGCGACGCAGGGTTTCGCCGTTGTATTTGATCTCGTCTCTGCTAGGATCAATTTTGGCGCCCAATTCGTCAACTACCACACCGTTTACCGATACCACACCGGCAATAATCAGCTCGTCGGCCTTGCGGCGTGAGCAGATGCCCGCATTAGAGATATAACGGTTAAGGCGAATCAGCCCGTCGTCCTTGGTTTTGGTTTCGGCAGGTTTTTTACGGCCGCGCATGGTCCTTTCGGGTGCGCTTGTGTCTTTGGTTATCTTATCGTAAGTAGGCTTACGTTGTGGCCTGTCGGCATTGTAAGCTGGTTTATCTTTAGAGAAACTGCCTTCGCGTTTTTTAAATCCGCCTTCGGGCCTTTCGCCAAATTTTTTATCTGTTGATCTTTCTGCGCCTGCGCCAAAGCTTCTTTTAGGCTTATCGCCAAAGTCGGTATTGGATGTGCGGGTACGTGGAGATGAGTATGGTTTTTTTTCGCCGGCACCGCTGCCGCCAAAGTTTCTTTTTGGTCTTTCCTCACCATCACCACCTGTTGGTCTGCCTGAGTAAGGTTTTCTTTCGCCGGGGGTAGATGAACTTGCGCCAAAGTTTCTTTTTGGTCGTTCATCGCCACCGCCGGCTGATGGGCGGCCTGAGTAAGATTTTCTTTCGCCGGGGGCAGATGAGCCAGCGCCGAAGTTTCTTTTTGGTCTTTCTTCGCTATCGCCGCCTGTTGGCCTGCCAGAGTATGGCTTGCTGCGTGGCGAAAAACTTTTTTTATCGCCAGATGATGCGCCATCTCTAAAATTGCTTTTAGGTCTGTCGTCGCCGCCGGTTGGTCTGCCAGAATATGGTTTAGACCTGCCCGACGATTTTCTATCGCCAGATGATGCGCTGTCCCTAAAATTGCTTTTGGGTTTATCGTCACTAAATCTGTTGCTTTGGAATGTTTTATCCGGTCTGGATAGTTTTTTCTTTTCTCCGTCTGGAGTGGCTTTGCCTTTTGCCGTTGCCGGTCTTTTTGGCTTATCGTCGCCTCGTGAGCTTCTGCCAGTTGATTTTCCTGGTCTGTCATCGCGACTACCTGTTGGTCTCTTAAATACCATATTTTTTTGTTTAGCGCTTTCGCAGCGTGAGGGTCAAAGTTACGCTTTTTTGGCAAAGTTTAATCAAAAATTTAAAAAAAATTGCCGGGTTCAAAAACGGGGTTTAAACTGTTTTAAACCCCGTTTTTGAACCAAAAATAGACGCTAATAAAATTAGTAAAAAGCTAAGTATTTGATTATGTGATTTGTATGGCATATCTTTGCGGCACATTTTACCTAATGTATAGTTAATGATAAAAAAAGAAATGATAAAAAAACACTTACTTACGTGCTCCGTAATGCTGGTGCTGGTTCTCATTTCAAAGCTTAATATCTACAGCACAACAATTGCTGAAACGGTTGCAAAACCAGCTAAATTAAGCCATCGGACCTCGGAATTTATTTTTATTAAAAGCAACGCGGCTGCTTATAATTTTGCCGACGAAGCTTTACCTGTTAATGATGCGCGGGTTACACGTAAACTCAACAAATCGCTCAATCAACATTCGTTTAAAAACGTTCAGTCAACATTGCTTCACCGCAAGGCTGAGGCATTGTTTCCCATTATTGAGCCGATATTGAAGTTTTACGGCATCCCCGACGATTTTAAGTATATTCCTTTAGTCGAATCGGGCCTTAAGAGTGGTACTTCACCAAAGGGCGCATCGGGCCTATGGCAATTTATGGCCGGTACCGCGCGTACTTATGGCCTAAAGGTAGGGCATGGTGTTGATGAGCGGCAAAATGTGCGCAAATCAACCATCGCGGCCTGCAAGTACATCAGAGAACTGTATGGTGAATTTAACAACTGGACGCTGGCTGCTGCCGCTTATAACAATGGTTCCATTAAAATGGAACGCGCCATTAATAAGCAAAAAGAGGATAATTATTTCCGCTTAAGCCTTAACCGCGAAACCGGTTCATACGTTTACAAGCTTATTGCCATGAAAGCAATTATAGAACAGCCAAAGAAATTTGGGTATAAGGATTATAATATCAGTATACAGCCAACAACACAACTGCTGGCATTTAATTGATATTAATTATTGAATTATTGAATTATTGAATTATTGAATTATTGAATTATTGAATTATTGAATTATTGAATTATTTCTTTTAATTACATCAATAATTCAGACACTCATTAATTCAATTTACGGAGCACTTTAAAGGCCGATCTTCCCAGTTGGAAGGCCGGCCTTTTTTATGCACGGGCCCTTAGTTATTGATGTTTATTGTAATCAAAACAAGCGCAAAAAACAGGGGTTATAATAAGGCTGTTATTTTTAAGTCAAATAAAGGTTGGGGCTGTTGCATATCTTATAAAGCATCAGCTTTTTACATATATTTGCGAAAAATATTAGTATGGCCAAGGGGCATTTTTAACCGGCCAAACTGCATTGTTTTTAAAAACACATATGAACGAAAAACCATTAGACCTGGGCGAGCAAAGCGAAGTTGAAGTTTATGGAGCCAGGGTACATAATTTAAAAAATATAGATGTTTCTTTTCCGCGCAACCAGCTGGTGGTAATTACCGGCTTAAGTGGCAGCGGTAAGTCGTCACTGGCATTTGATACCATTTATGCCGAAGGGCAGCGCCGTTATATGGAAACATTTTCGGCCTACTCGCGCCAGTTTATGGGCGGCATGGAACGGCCGGATGTGGATAAGGTATCGGGCCTTAGTCCGGTTATTGCTATAGAGCAAAAAACAACCAGTAAAAACCCACGTTCAACAGTGGGTACCATTACCGAGATCTACGATTTTATGCGTTTGCTTTTTGCCCGTACCGGGGATGCCTATTCCTACACTACCGGCGAGAAGATGGAGCGCATGAGTGAAGACCAGATCCTGAAAACGATTACCGAAAAGTTTGACGGGCAGCCGGTTAATATACTGGCCCCGGTGGTAAAAGCCCGTAAAGGCCATTACCGCGAACTGTTTGAATCTATCCGCAAGCAAGGTTATCTTAAGGTGTGGATTGATGGGGCTATGGCCGATGTAGAACCCAAAATGCAGGCGGATAGGTACAAGATACACGATATTGATATTGTGATTGACAGGCTGGTGATAACGGAGAAGGATAGCAAGCGTTTATATACATCTGTACAAACCGCGTTGAAAATTGCCAAAGGGATTATTCGCGTGGGGGATAAGGATGGTAACGTAGCCTATTATAGTAAGTACCTGATGGACCCGGTTTCGGGTATCTCTTATGATGAGCCACAGCCTAATACATTCTCGTTTAACTCGCCTTATGGTGCCTGCGAAAAATGTAATGGCCTGGGTTATATTTTTGAGGTTGATGAAGCATCGGTGATCCCTAATCCAAAGTTGACCATTATGAATGGTGGTTTGGCCCCGATAGGCGAATATCGCGAAACCTGGATTTTCCAGGTATTGAAATCGCTGGCTAAAAAATATGAGTTTTCACTTACCACACCTATTGAGAAACTGAGCCGCGATCATTTAGATATTATTTTGAACGGTGCGCCCGATACCATTACCGTTGCTGTTGAGTACAACAAATGGAACGTTCAGAGCTATACCATCACTTTTGATGGTATTGTGCGCATGCTGGAAGAACAGCAGGAACGCCGTAACGACGAAGGCATGGACGATATGGAAAACTATCGCGTGCTTAAAACCTGCCCGGTTTGTGATGGCGCGAGGCTCAAAAAAGAATCGCTGCATTTTAAGGTTGATAATAAAAATATATTTGAGCTGGCCAGCATGGATATTAACCATCTGCAGGAGTGGTTTAACGGTCTGGAAGAGAGGCTGAGCGAACGCCAGAACGTTATTGCCAAAGAGATATTAAAGGAGATTCGTGCACGTATTGTTTTCTTGTTGGATGTTGGTTTGAGTTACTTAACGTTAGATCGTACAGCCAAAACTCTTTCGGGAGGTGAGGCGCAGCGTATTCGCCTGGCTACCCAAATTGGCTCGCAGCTGATGAATGTAATGTACATATTAGATGAGCCAAGCATCGGCCTGCACCAGCGCGATAACGAGCGCCTGATAAACGCGCTCAAAAACCTGCGCGATTTGGGTAATACCGTTTTAGTAGTAGAGCACGATAAGGATATGATACTGGAAGCCGACCATGTAATTGATATGGGCCCGGCGGCCGGTGTACATGGGGGGCAAATTGTTGCCCAGGGTACGCCCGCGCAGTTAATGAAAGAACATACGCTTACCACATCCTATATTAATGGGGAGCGTTCTATCGCCATTCCCGAAAAAAGGAGAGAAGGTAACGGTAAAACATTAAGCCTTAAAAAAGCAACCGGTCATAATCTAAAAAAGGTATCAGTCGATTTCCCTTTAGGTAAACTAATTGGTGTTACGGGGGTATCTGGCAGTGGTAAATCAAGCTTAATTACCGAGACGTTATATCCTATATTAAACCATCATTTTTTCAGGGCCAAAAAGCATCCCTTGCCTTATGATAAAATTGAGGGTTTAGAGAATATTGATAAGGTGATAGAGATAGATCAAACACCTATTGGGCGTACACCACGTTCAAACCCGGCTACTTACACCGGCGTGTTTTCTGATATCCGAAACCTGTACGTGGCCCTACCCGAGTCAAGGATCAGGGGTTATAAGCCCGGCCGTTTCTCGTTCAACGTAAAAGGTGGCAGGTGCGAAACCTGCCAGGGCGCAGGTATGAAAGTGATTGAGATGAACTTTTTGCCGGATGTACAGGTGCCCTGCGAAGAATGCAACGGCAGAAGGTACAACAGGGAAACACTGGAAGTACGTTACCGTGGCAAATCTATCAGCGATGTGTTGGATATGAGTATTGAAGATGCTACACCATTCTTCGAACACATTCCATCCATCTACCGCAAAGTAAAAACACTGAATGATGTTGGCCTGGGTTATATCACTTTAGGGCAGGCATCAACTACACTATCAGGTGGTGAAGCACAGCGTGTTAAGCTGGCTACCGAGTTATCTAAAAAAGATACAGGTAATACCTTTTATATACTGGATGAGCCTACAACAGGTTTGCACTTCGAGGATATTAACGTGCTGTTAGGTGTACTTTACCAATTGGTTGATAAAGGCAATACCGTATTAGTTATCGAACATAATCTGGATGTAATAAAGGTGGTAGATCATGTAATAGACCTTGGTCCCGAAGGTGGTTCTGGTGGTGGCAAAATTCTTTTCAGTGGCACGCCCGAAGGGCTGTGTAAGGTTAAGGAAAGCTTTACAGGCCAGTTTTTGAAAAAGGAAATGGGAATTAAGTAAGGTTTATTCTTCAAGAATATTAATGGCATTTACATAATTGTTTATGCCATTTTTTTTATCTTTAATTTATATGGAAAAGGTATCCTATTCTGCTTTTCGGCAAAGACTAAAACCATCATTAGATAGAGTCCGCAACAATCACGAGCCTCTAATGGTAGATTGCGGCAACGATGAAAATATCGTTATTATTTCTAAAGAGGAGTACGACAATATGGAAGAAACTTTTCGTCGGTTTAAGGGTCCGAACAATGAGAGCTGATTTAAATTGGGATTGAAAAATTCGGGAGTTTATCTCCTCAAAGCAAAAACAAATAACTCACATGCTTCAGTGTTTGCCGTAATTTCTCTAAGGCAATACTTACTTGTCGCTCTACAGTTTTGGGCGAGATGTTAAGCTGGCTGGCAATTTCTTTATACTTCATATCGCTAAACCTGCTTAGTACAAAAATTTCGCGACATTTCTCGGGTAGGGTATTTATGGCGGCTTTTATCTGGTTAACCAGTTCCTTTTCTTCGTAGCCGTTTTCTACGGTGCTGCGCACTTCGTCAAGCAGGTTGTTTTTTTCAAGGTACGCAACGTAAAGATTTTCTATTTTCTGATGCTTTAAATAATTAAGGCTGCGGTTTTGCGCCATCTTGTATAAATATGAGCCTACGGATGTTGAAAAGGTAACCTCATGCCCCTTCTCCCACAAATCGGTAAATACATCGGCTACTATCTCTTCGGCAACCGACAAATCATTCACAAAACGATTGGCGAAAAGCGTAAGGCGGGTATAATGAAGTTTAAATAAAACCTCAAACGCCCTGGCATCACCCTGCGTAAGTTTTGTTATTAACGTGTCGGACTTTTGGGTAATCATCTATTCATAAGGAAAATAACAATTGGCTACTTTTTAAAAAACTTTAACAAGTTAACGATTAAATTTTGAAAGCATCAAATTTAATATGGAAATAATGATAACCTAACCTGCAAATGTTTTGCCCGGAGCATGTAATGCGCAATTAGCGGGGTGCTTTTTTGTGTATACCCGAATATAATAAAAAAATATTTCCACCAGGCTTGAGGGTAAGGCCTCTTTCGGTTGTCTTGTTTATAAGAATAAGAATGGACAACGACGAAATAAAACTGTTACTGGTAAAATATATAACCCGCGAAGCCGATGAAAAAGAGGTGGAGCAGGTGAGGGAATGGGTAAGCGCGCATCCGGAGAACGAACAGTATTTTGCCCAGCTTTACGAGACCTGGCAAAATATGCTGTACCTAAACCCCGAAATAATCAACGGCGAAAAGGCGTTCACTAAATTTTCGGCCGCCACTATTCCGCGCGAACCAAAATACCGCAGGCTTGCTGTTTGGAGTAAGGTTGCCGCTGCGGTTGCCCTGTTTGGTGTGCTTACCGTATTGTTGGTAAACCATTACTCGCAAAATATACAAAGCGCAAGGCAGGTATCGGCACAAAATGGAGGCATCAAAAAGATAGTTTTAAGTGATGGCACGCTGGTTTGGTTAAACGCGGGCAGCAAGCTTAACTACAATACCGATTTTAATAAAACCAACCGCACGGTTTACCTGGAAGGCGAGGCGTATTTTGAAATAGCCCCCGGGAAAAAAACTATTCCGTTTTTGGTTAATACTAAAAATTACACGGTTAGAGATATCGGCACAAAATTTAACCTGAAGGCTTATCCTAATGATTCGTTTTTTGAAACAACAGTAGTAAAAGGCGAGGTAGCGGTTGAAGGCAATGTTGATAACAACACCCGCGAAATGAACCGCATTTACGTTAAGCCGCGCCAATTACTCCGCATCTATTATCCAAAAGCAGAAAATTATGCGGCCAAAGAGGATAACAAAGACACTAAAAATCTTAACGAGATCCAGATGCTGCAGGTTGATTCGGCCAAAATGAACCGTTATGATGGCTGGAAGGATGATTTACTGGTATTTGACGGCAATACGCTCGATGAGATCTCGAAGGTGCTGGAACGCCGGTATAACGTAAAAATTATTATGGACGATGCCGACCTGCAAAACCTCCGTTACTCGGGTAGCTTTAAAAGCGTGGCCAGTATAGATAAAGTGCTCGAGCTGATAAAAGGCAATACGTCTATTAATTATTCTATCAATGGCAGCACTGTAAACATTACAAAAAACAATAAAAACAAAACCGCTAACCCTTAAAAACAAACATCAACCTATGACAAAAAACTGACGCGCTCTTTCAAAATAAAAAACCCGACGTGCGCTAACACTCCGGGTCCTATAAAATCAATAGCTAATACCCTACGCTTGGGGAAGCATCGTATTAACTGATTAACAAACAAATTTATGATAAATTTTGACAGAAAATCTGTAAGGGCTGTGCATGCATGGCAAAAAACGATTAAAATTATGAAGCTTGTAACTGTTTTACTCTTAACGGGAATAATGCAAATACATGCTGCCGCTTACTCACAAAACATTTACAACTTTAATGTAAACAATATATCTGTTAAACAGATGTTTAAGCAGATTGAGAAAAGCAGCAAGTACACTGTTTTTTACCGGCTGGACCAGGTTAACGTTGATAAAAAAATCAACGTTGAACTACAGGATGCCAGTATAGAAACGGTAATGAAAAATGTACTTAAAAACCAGCAGCTCACTTTCCAGGTAGTTGATGATATCATCATTATTAAACCGGTTGATAGTAAAGAGATTGCCACGGTTACCGTAACAGGTGTTGTTACAGATGGTAGCGGCCTGCCATTACCCGGCGTAAGTATCAAGTTAAAAGGCAGTGGTTTGGGCACGGTAACCAATACCGATGGTAAGTACAGCTTAACCCTGCCCGATGGTACAGGTACGCTGGTATTTAACTTTTTAGGCTTTACGCCGCAGGATGTTGCCGTTGGAGGGAAAACCATTATTAACGTAAAACTTGTTGAAGAATCAAAAGCTTTAAATGAGGTTGTTGTGGTGGGTTACACTACCCAGAAGAAGAAAGACCTTACAGGCGCGGTAGCCGTTGTTAACGTTAAAGATCTTAATAAACAGGCCTCATCATCGGTAAACAGCCAGCTGCAAGGCCAGGCATCGGGTGTTACTGTAACAGGTTCGGGCCAGCCCGGCGAAGAGCCGCAGGTGCACATCAGGGGTTTCAACACTTTTGGAGATAATACCCCTTTGTATGTGGTTGATGGTATGGAAACCTATGATGTAAGTACCCTTAACCCCAATGATGTAGAATCGATGCAGGTGTTAAAGGATGCAAGTTCGGCATCTATATATGGTGCCCGGGCGGCAAACGGGGTTATCATCATTACCACCAAACGCGGTAAAGGCAAGGTGAGCATACAGTACGATGCTTATTATGGTTCGCAGGTACCAAAGGGCGGCAATGTTTGGCATACGCTAAACCCGCAGCAAACTGCAAACCTACAATTAATAGCCGAGAAAAATTCGGGCATTACCGATTTTACCGATCCTTTGTACAACCCAACAGGTGCAAACTCAACTTTTACCCTGCCAGATTATATTACACCCGCCGGTGCCAAAAATGGCGATCCTTCTGTCGATCCATCAAAATACTATGTTAATCCGCTTTATACATCGCCAGATGATTATAATAACTTTTACAGAATAACAAAGGCAAATAAGGCCGGTACCGACTGGTACCACGAGTTGTTTAAAACCGCGCCGATAGAAAGCCATAACTTAACATTAAGCGGCAGCAACGATCAGGCAAATTACCTGTTCTCGTTAAACTACTTCAATCAGCAGGGTACGTTGATTGATACTTATCTTAAACGCTATACCCTACGGTCGAACACCAGCTTTAATATAACAAAACATATCAGGGTTGGTGAGAATTTAGCTTATTCAATTACTAAAATGCCACAGGTAGCCAGTCCAAACCATGCGCAAATAACTGCCAATAATCCAGATGGCGTTATTGCTATGGGATTAAGAGAGCAGTCAATAATTCCGGTTTATGATATAAAGGGCAATTATGCAGGTAGTTATGGTACGGGTTTGGGCGATGCCAATAACCCGGTGGCTATACAGCAGCGCACTAAAGGAAACGGCTCTACGGTTTATCGCCTGTTGGGTAATATGTATGCCGAGGCTGATTTGTTTAAAGGCCTTACCCTGCGAACCAGTTTTGGCGGCGACATTACCAACAGTAACGACCACGCCTTTACCTACCCAACTTACGAAAACGTAGAAAACTCCCAAATAAACAGCTATAACGAAAACTCGGCAAATAGCTATAGTTATAACTGGACAAATACCCTTACCTATCAAAAACTGTTTGGTAAGCACAGTTTAAATGTGGTTGCAGGTACCGAGGCTGTCGAAACTTTTGATAAAAGTCTTGGGGGTAGCATACAGGGTTATTATAGCTTCGATCCTAATTATGTTAACCTTTCAACGGGTACAAATAATAAAAATACTTATAGTGATAGAAGTTCAACATCTTTATTATCTGAATTTGCCCGCCTTGATTATGTTTATGATAACAAATACCTGTTTAACGCTACTATTCGGCGCGATGGGTCTTCAAAATTTCCGGTAAGCCAGCGCTATGGTTATTTCCCGGCGTTTAGTGCCGGCTGGCGCGTATCGCAGGAGAGCTTCCTGAAAAGCATAAATTGGCTTACCGATTTAAAGGTACGTGGCGGCTGGGGTGTTATGGGTAACCAGATCAACATAGGGGCAAAAGACGCATACACTACATTTAACACCAATATAGGTCAATCCTATTATCCATTAAATGGTAATGCAGGCTTACAGCCGGGCTTTTACCAGGATCAGATAGCCAACCCTAACGCAGTTTGGGAAAAGGATATTAACTCCAACTTTGGCTTTGATGCCACCCTGCTTGGCGGTAAAATAGCGGTAACGGCCGATTATTATCGCAAAGACATTAAAGACCTTCTTGTAAATGCAAAACAATTGGCCACTGCAGGTAACGGAACTGTGCCGTACCAAAACGTGGGTACAATGAAAACCGATGGTTTAGACATATCTGTAACAGGTAATATTAGAGCAAACAGCGACCTTAGTTTTAATGCCACAGGTACTTTAACTACCTACAATAATACAATATTAAAAGTATCTGATGATAGGGACTATTTTTCTGGCGATGCTACAAGCCGCTTTGACGGGCCTATAACAAGGAGCGCGGTTGGCCATTCGTTAGGCGAATTTTATGGCTATCAGATAGTTGGTTTCTGGAATAACCAGGGCCAGATTGACGCGGCCAATGCCAGTGCTCAAAAAGCAACCGGCGATCCTAACGCGGTTTATCAGCTTGATACCAAGGTGGGGCGTTTTAAATACAAGGATGTAAATGGTGATGGTGTAATTACTGCTGCCGACCGTACATTTTTGGGTAATCCAAACCCTAAATTTACAGCGGGCTTAAACCTTGGGGTAAACTATAAAAGCTTTGATGCCAGTATATTTCTGTACGGCTCTTTCGGTAATAAATTATGGAATAGCGTTAAATACTGGAGAGACTTTTACGCATCGTACGGAACAGCCAAAAGCTATACCGCCCTTAACGATTCGTGGACACCAACACATCAGAACGCTACCGCCCCTATTCAGGAGTTGGATGCATCTACCAGCAGCGGCGCAACACCAAACTCTTACTTTGTTGAAAACGGAACTTATGTACGCATGCGCAACGCGCAAATTGGTTACACCTTTAATGTTGGTGGTTTAAAAAAGGCCGGCATTCAAAAATTACGGATCTATGTATCGGCTACTAACCTGTTCACTTTAACAGGTTACAGCGGTATCGACCCGGAATTGAGCGGCAACACCAAAGATTTTGGTATTGATGAAGGTAGCTATGCCAGTCCTCGTACATTTTTATTCGGAGTTAATTTTTCATTATAACACCACCATTAAAAGTATTTACAATGAAAGCAAAAAGATATTTCAGCATCATGTTGCTTAGCGTTTTGGCGCTTGGTGCATGTAAAAAAGCATTTCTTGATAAACCAATTACCGGCGCGCTTGAGCCGCAGTTTTTACAAACAGAGGCCGGTGCCAACGAACTACTGGTAGGCGCTTATGGCGCTTTAGACGGGCAGCAAGGCGGCGATGCCGCCATAGGTGGCGGTGGCTCATGGGAGGCATCACCAGACAACTGGATATATGGAGGTGTTGCCGGTGGCGACGCATCAAAGGGTAGTATAGCAGGCGATCAGCAACCTATTGAGCCTATCATGAAATATAATCCGGATGCCAGTAACGGGTTTTTCGATAGTAAATGGCGTGCCGATTATGAAGGCATATCAAGAACTAACAATACCATTAATATAACTAATAAGGTGCCTTCTATTACCACTGCGGCAAAAACAAGTATACTGGCCCAGGCCAGGTTTTTACGCGCCCATTATTATTTCGATCTTAAAAAGATGTTTAATAATGTGCCCTATATGGATGAAACTACCACCGATATTAATCAACCCAATACCACCGATATATGGCCAAAAATTGAGGCTGATTTTATATATGCTTACACTAACCTGCCAAATACACTGGGGGATGTTGGCAGGGCCAATAAATGGGCCGCTGGTGCTTATTTAGCCAAAACGTATTTATATGAGCATAAATATACCGAGGCCAAAACAATTTTTGATGCAGTTATAGCACAGGGTGTAACCACTTCGGGCTTAAAGTATGCACTAAACGAAAAGTTTAATGATAACTTTAGAACAGCCACCAATAACAGCGCCGAATCTGTTTTTGCAGTACAGGCATTAGCCAATAGCGACCCTAATGGCCCTTCAAATGCCAACGATGGGGATATGTTAAACTTTCCGTATGGTAACAGTAGTCCGTTTAGTTGCTGTGGGTTTTACCAGCCATCTGTTGATCTGGCAAACCACTTTCGTACCAACCCGACTACCGGCCTGCCATATCTTGATGACTATAACAGCCATGCTTTAAAAACAGATATGGGCGTAGCCGCCGATGGCAGTTATACACCCGATGCGGGCACCATAGATCCACGATTGGATTGGACAGTGGGCCGCCGTGGCATTCCGTACCTCGACTGGGGCTTGCACCCGGGTGCCGATTGGATAAGAGATCAGCAATATGGCGGTCCGTATTCGCCAATTAAAAATGTATACGGCCAGGCCGAGCAAACCACCAACGGCGATAATACTTCATGGGCGCCCGGCTCTGGTATAAACGTTAACCTTATCCGCTATGCCGATGTGTTGCTGATGGCCGCCGAGGTTGAAGCACAACTTGGTAATTTAGATAAAGCCGAAAGCTATGTAAATATGGTGCGTAACAGGGCCGCAAATACCACTGGCTGGGTACATAACTATAAAGATAATGATAACCCTACATCGGGCTTTACCACTACCGCTGCTGCTAATTATAAGGTTAGTACTTATCCGACAGGTGCCTTTACAAGTACCGCTTTTGCACTTAAAGCCATTTATTTTGAGCGTAAAATTGAATTGGCTATGGAAGGCCACCGCTTTTTTGACCTGGTTAGATGGGGTATTGCCGATACCGAGCTTAATGCTTATGTAACGTACCAAAGCACACAAACAAATGATGTTAAAGGCGGCAACTTTATTAAAGGTAAAAACGAATATTATCCTATCCCGCTTATAGAAATAGACCTGAGTGCAAAGGGAGGCGCGCCGGTACTTAAACAAAATCCGGGCTATCATTAATAAATTATATTTATATCTGCCGGGGCTTTTATATCCCGGCAGAATTTTTCAAATTGCCGCTTATTGTTTCGCCGCTGTAAACCGAAATAAATTATTTTAAACCGAATATGAACACATCATCAACACGATTTTTATCGCTGGATGTATTTAGAGGGATGACCATTTGCTTTATGATCATCGTGAATACACCTGGCAGCGGAGCTGCTCCCTTTGCGCCACTTGAACATGCGGCCTGGTTTGGTTTTACGCCAACCGACCTGGTGTTTCCATCATTTTTATTCGCGGTGGGTAATGCCATGAGTTTTTCTATGAAGCGTTACATCGAGATGGGTAATGCAGCTGTATTAACCAAAATTTTTAAGCGTACAGCACTCATATTTTTAATTGGGTACCTCATGTACTGGTTCCCTTTCTTTAATTTAGATAGTGGTCATTTTGCATGGTCGCCTATAAGCCATACGCGTATTATGGGGGTTTTGCAGCGTATAGCCTTATGTTATTGCTTTGCATCGCTCATGATCCACTTTTTATCCAGGCAATCGGTTATTATTTTATCCATTATATTGCTTTTTGCCTACTGGATACTATTGCTGGTATTTGGCGATCTTACCAATCCGTTTAGCATGACAGGAAATGCAGGTATTTTTCTGGATAAATTTGTTTTAGGCGATAATCACATGTATCACGGCGAAAAGATTGCTTTTGATCCGGAAGGGATTTTGAGCACCCTCCCTGCCATTGTTAACGTAGTGGTTGGTTACTATGCAGGTAAGTTTATTCAGCAAAAAGGTAAGGGATACGATGTGATCTCAAAAATGCTGCTGATGGGCTGCCTGTTTATTTTTCTGGCGCTTTGCTGGAATATGGTATTCCCGATAGGTAAAAAACTTTGGAGCAGCCCGTTCACCCTGCTTACTACCGGGCTCGATCTGGTGATCCTTTCCTTCCTTGTCTACGCGTTAGAAATCAACGATTGGAACAAAGGTAACTGGACCCGCTTTTTCACCATCCTTGGTAAAAACCCCTTGCCGGTTTATGTGCTATCAGAAACACTGGTGATTTTCTTTTATATGGTAACTATTAAAGGTAGCAGCTTGTATGGCTGGGTAAACGATAATTTTTACCAGGTAATTGCTCCGGGTGCCATAGGCTCGTTGCTGTTTGCCATTAGCTATATGCTTATCTGCTGGTTTGTAGGCTACCTGTTAGATAAAAACAAAGTATATATTCGGGTTTAAAAATAAAAATAGCCCGGCATAAAAAACAAAGCGCGACCGTGAAAATGGCCGCGCTTTGTTTTTAATAGCATTTTTATAGGTTGAAAAAAGTGTACTCCAACCTTACCAGGTACATGTTTTTAGAGTTACGGTCGATGGCATTATACAGCGGCGTTCGGTACGAAAAATCTAACCGGCATACGCTATTGAAAATAAACTGAACAGCCGGGGCAACATCAAGGTAGCTTTGATTGTGCCCGGGATTGGTTTTACCCAACAATTCTACATACAGGTTCATGTTTACCTGTTTATAATCGCGGTAATTGCGTGGCAGCAGCAGGTAACCGGCCGATAGGGTATATGCAGCCGCATTACGGGCTTGTGAGGCAGGCAGGTTATAGCCACCGCGGTTATCAAAAGCCCGCAGGTAGCTTGCCGAGCCGGATAAGGCCAGTTTATGCAGTAGTTGGGTAAATATTACGCCGCTTTGCAGGCCGCTGTTATCGCCCTCTAAAGTTATCTCCTGGTTGGGCACCGGGTTATTGATACTGGCCAGTTTAACAAAGGCCGCCCCCCTGAAATGCTTTTGAACAGTATCTATTGATAAAAAGCGATACTTGGCATAAACGCTGCCGCCCTCAAAGTGTTGATTGTTGCTATAATAATCAGACATGTAAACCGAACCATGTACCATTAAATGCCGGCTTGCGCCATACATAGCCTCAATAGTGCTGCGATTTTTATAATCAGGACTAAAAAAGCCCTGGTTCTCAACGCGGATACCTAACGAATTGGTGGCCATATTGCTGGCTGGCTCGGTATTTACATACAGCTCCTGCGAAAACACAGGGCATGCTATAGCCGTAAGGCAGATAGCCAAAAGTAAGATCTTCATAAAAATGATATTTGGTGGAGATCTATATAGCTAAATGATAAACACGACCAGATGCCGGAGCTGTATCGGTTAGCTGGCCCAGATATTTTTTAGATACTGATTTTGGGGCAAAACCCTGGTCGACCACGGTAAGGTTAACACTACCGCTGGTAGGTTTGTTGGCCGGGTTAAGCAAGCGGTAAGTATCGCCTCCGTAGCTGAAATTGTTATCGGCAACCTTGGTATTATCAAAGTTGTAGGTGGCCTTTAAGCTGTTTACCGAAAAGCCCGAACCCTGTACCTTTTTGCTGATCTGCTCAAGATTTACCGGTACATCATTTTTGAAGGTAATGAGGTAGGTATTGCGGATCAGATCGGTTTTAATATCGCCAATAAATGGCAAGGAGCGTAATGCCTTTTCTGTGGATTTGGCGCAAAGGGCGCAGGTAAGGCCGCTAACCTGTAGTTCGGCTTTGGTAAATTGCGCTTTGGCAACAGTAGCAGAAAGAGAAAATATAATGATGAATATTTTAAGCGTTTTCATTGTGTGAATCTTTTAAATTAATTGTTGAAAATAAACTATGGGTAAAAATTACCGGGGTGTTAGGTATTCAATTAATTTATCAGATACGGAAAATGCAATTTTTGATGAACGTAGCTATACTTTGTACGGGTTCATCGGGTGGTGCCCTGTCAAAACACTTATTAAATAACAACAGTTGAGACGAAAAGGAATAGTTACCGAATAATAGATCGGATAACTCAAATCCAAATACTTTGGCTAAAAACGATGTTTCTTCTGCCTGGTGGGCGTCTTTAACTTTTATCTTTAACTGGCTATCCTTGCAGCATTTCATTTTGCCGGCAGCCTTATCCATGCCGCAGTTAACAGCAGGCACGTTAATTTTAACAGAAGCTATGTAGTTGCCGCAATAATGCAGGTTAAGCGCAAAGCCAAACACTGTAACAACGTACAGCATAGCCAGTAATACCGCTCCTGATCTTTTTAGCATATTGCAAAAATAGGTGATTAACTTGTTGATTACAAATTGTTTTTTGCGGAAGGAGGGGAGGGAGAACGCTCAATAAATCATTACGTGTGATCGCCAGTGGTAACCCGGAAAAACACTAATGGGGGCAAGGTAAAAAAACTTACAAAACAAGAAAACCCGGCCCTCGCGGCCAGGTTTGTCTCATTAACTGATCTTTTATATTAACAATTTATATTATTGGGCCGATTGGGCCTGGTTTTTCATTGTAGAGTTTGCTACGATGGTGATCTCAACCCTGCGGTTTTGAGCACGACCTGCAACTGTGGTGTTATCTGCAATTGGTTCTGTTTCGCCTTTACCAACTGTTTGCAAGCGCGAGGCGGCAACATTGCCGGCAACTATATATGATTTTACCGATTCGGCTCTGCGTACAGAAAGATCCATGTTATGGGCATCGCTACCGGTGTTATCGGTATGGCCAATAATGGTGATATTAGTTTCGGGGTTGTTTTGAAGCGATACCGCCAGTTTTTGCAGGTTGGCCTGTGCTTCTGGTTTCAGGGCAGATTTATCGGTATCAAACAAAATGCCCGAATCGAATTTTACCAGGATACCTTCACCTTCGCGGGTTACAGTAGCACCAGGAACGGTTTGTTTAATTTCGGCGGCTTGCCTATCCATATTACGGCCAATAAAAGCACCCGCGGTACCACCAACGGCACCACCAATAATTGCACCCAAAGCGGTGTTACCGGCAGCTTTACCAATAAAAGCACCTAATGTACCACCTGCACCTGCGCCTATGGCAGCACCTTTTTGTGTTTTGGTTAAAGAGTTACAACCCGAAGCTAAAACGCCAACTGTTGCTAATGCCAGGCTGAAAGTAGCTATCCTAATTTTTAAAGATTTCATAATAGTATACGTGTATATAAACTACCGTTTACAAAGGTGATGCCAAAGGCTCCATCTATGGCTATTGGGCATAAATACGCACTATTGCTTTATTTTTTTAACACGTACGAAAATGACACCGATGCTTGATACTGCCTTTTAGTCTGGAATAAAAGGAGTGATTAGTTTTTAGTACAGAATGTAAAATTCCCGATACAAATTCGGGTCAGAGGTTAGCTAACTACAATTAGCGTAGGGGGGAGGATGAGCTTAAAGGTACTGCCCGCATCTTTTTCTGACGATACATCAATTTCAATATCGTGAAAACCTGCTATAGATTTTACAATGGGCAGGCCCAGTCCAAAACTATCCTGCTGTAACGATTGGCGGAACTTTTTAAAGCGATTGAATATAAATGGCAATGATTCGGCATCAATACCAATACCTGTATCTGTTATGCTGATCACAAATTTATCGTTTACAGCCACTGCTGATACCCGAATGCTGCCGCCTTCTTTGTTATATTTTATGGCATTGTTGATGAGGTTAAAAAACAGGTTGAACAGTAAAAACTGGTTAATATTAACCATATACCAGTTATCCGGAATTGATACCTCATAACCAATATTTTTATCCTGCAGGCGAATAGAGATTTCGTCGTATACATCCTGCAATAACTCACCTACCGCAACTTTGTCTTCCTTTAAAAACTGTTCGTTTTCTATTTGCGATATCAGGAGCAGCGTTTTGGTGATGCTTTTTAAGCGGTTGAGTATCTTTTGCATCTCCAGCAGGCGCACTTTTACCTCATCGCTTATATCTTCCTCCTCAAACATATTTTCAATTTTTGATTGGAGGATAGAGATAGGGGTCATCAACTCGTGCGATGCATTGGAAATAAACTCCCGCTCTTTATGAAACTTATCGGCAATGGTCTCAATCATCTTATGAATGCTCAGATCCAGGTGCTCAAAATCTGATGTGTTGGTGCGTACTTTTTTGTAAGAGTTAAAATTTGGAAATTTTTGACCTATTAGTTTGGTTTTTATAATGATACGCAGCGGTTTAAGTACATAGGTAGAGTAAACCTGGTCGGCCAGTACGGTAAGCAATATCATGCCCAGCAATACCTGGAAGGCCAGGTTTTGCAGCGGGATACTGGTTTCATCAAGAGTATCTACACTTTTGCCAATTTCCAGCAGGTAGTTTTTGTTTTTAACTTTAAAGGTGTGGCTTAATATGCGGTATTCCAGGGTATCACCCTCGCTAAAAAGGCGCTTGCCTCTTTGTATAGTATCTAAAAAATCTTTGGAGTCTACTTCTTCAAGGCTAATGTACTCCTCTTGTAAGGGCAAATAGCTACCATAGTCTTCGCCGTTTACAATATAGGTTTCAATTCCGCGGCTTTTTACTATTTGCAGCAGTTTGTTTTTCTGTTTTATCAGCTTGCTATCTACATAGCTGCTACTGATGTTTTTGATCAATACAGGCACAAGCAATACAAATAGTACCGCAATCACCAGTTTTGATATGGCGTTAAAAAGCGTAAGTTTTGTTCTTAATTTCAAATACCTAAGCGTTGATCTTTATTTTATACCCCAGCCCCCGCACGGTTTCCAGCCAATCTGGCGATGCAAAGACATTTAGTTTTTTACGTATATTTTTAATGTGCGCGTCTATATAATTGGAGTCGTAATCGTTATTAACCACACTGCCCCAAATATGTTCGCTTAACTGCATACGCGTAAGCGTGCGGTTTTTATGCAGTATTAAATAGGCAATCAGGTCAAACTCTTTTTTGGTGATGGTATTAACCACATTACTGCCAAAAACTATAGTACGATTGGTGATATCGATCAAAAAGCCATCCAGGTCAATAATATTATTTTTAACCCCAAATTTGCGACGGACGATAGCTTGCATCCGGCTCTGCAACTCTAAAAGGGAGAAGGGTTTGGGCAGGTAATCATCGGCACCCAGATCAAGCCCTTTAATACGGTCATTAATTTCGGCGCGGGCCGTAAGGATAATAACAGCTGCGTCAGAATCGAGCTTTTTAGCTTCTTTTAACAGGTCGAGGCCATCGTAATCGGGCAGGCCAAGGTCTATCAAAATAAAATCGTACAGGTTGGTCGCTATTTTTTCTGAGGCCGAATTGCCGTTATAGCAAACCTCGCACATGTAGTTATAATTGGTCAGAAATATCTCCAGTTCATGGGCAAGTGCTTTCTCGTCTTCAATGATCAATACATTCATACGCCCGGCTAGTAAAAGAGGTAGTAAAATGTGAGATTAAAAAACGACTCTTTGCGGTTTTCAAGTGCTCCTTCTACGTTAACGGGAATAGAATATCGCCACGATGCCTCAAAGGTATAATGAGCCCTGTTATAGGCAATAGGTACCTTAAAGCTGTAGTTAAGCATCTTAAATTTACGGTTATACCGGGCCGAGCTTGGGTCATTCGGGATATAAATATTATCGATCTGTTGCTGACTCTGATGATCTAAAGAGTAACGCTGTACAAAGTTTTGAGTACCTGTTATAAAATTGAACGATGGATTGAAAGAAAGATAATCCTTATCATCAAAAATGCTCCAGTTGGTTTCAATATACTTGGAGTTGGTTACGGTTACAAAAAAATCGTTCGATTTGCCAAACAGGTAATCGGTAATAACGCTGGTTTTTAGAAAATGCCAGTCGTACGAGTTTTTTAGGTTGATATCATTTGATGATGCCGATTTAATAACGTTGGCATCTTTATTAAAGATAAAACGGGTGTAGCTTACCGCACCCGAAAATTTTTTCGAAAACTTATAAAAATATCCTCCACCCAAATCAACCTCATCAATAGGTGTATATCCAATTACCTTTAATATCGAACCATAGGCAAAAAAGCCTGGTTTACTATTGTATATAATATCGCCGGTTACAAAAGGGTATTTAACCGGGCTTGTGCGCCCAAAAAAAAGCGCGTCGCTGCCATAGTTTACCCCTACCGAAACAGATTGCTTGCGGATGATGGTATCTGTATCGGCAACCATGCGTTTCCCTTCATCGGCAAACAGGCGTGCGCTAATACCTGCGGCATACAGGGCGTTACTGCCGGCAACAAAAAAAAGTAAGCAAAGGTACTTCATCAAAAGTTGGTAAATTGTTTGTTAACCTGTTTAATCGCCATTTCTTCGAGGTATTTCGGGCGGGCGCTCCATTCCTTCCGGACGTCGCTGTCTTTTTGGTTTGGGCTTAGCGGGCACGCCTGTGTTATTTTCATCCACCTTAGCGGGTTTTGCCTGCCGTTTTGCCTTAGCTACCTCTTTAATTTTATTTTTTTCTTCCTGCTCCTTCTTTTTAGCTAACGTAGTATCTGCAGATAAATGATACGGTAATGTTATTATGCTATAATTATAAACAGAATTTTGGGAGCTGTTTGTAATATGGGCAAATGATAAACATGGCGTAAATATCAACAACAGGACAATATACGCAAACCACTTTATCATTGAGAGGAAGAAAAACTTAAAATTATTTTCAAATATCGGTCAATATAAACAGTTATACCCAATGGGAGGGCACTGTTGATAACAATTATGTATTGTTTATTTACGCGGCGGTTAACCGCGCAAGTAAACAGGGGGTATACGTTTACCGGAGTAATTATGATCGTTTTGTTTTTTATACTTTAAAACGGCTATCAGATGTTAACACCTTTTGATGTGTAAACACGGTTTTGGTCGTCAACAATAATGCAGGCAATTTGGTTAAGCTGGTTTATTAAATACATGCCGGCATTAACACCAATATTAATAATGGGCGATGCCATAGCGTCGGCCAGTTCGGCGGTAGGGCTCATGATGCTTACGCTTTTAATTTCGCTTACCGGGAAGCCTTTTTTAGCCGCATCGATGCTCTGAAACTTTTTCTTGCCTACGCTGGCATATTTTTCGGCATTTATAGATGTGGCAAAAGCCATATTACTGATATTAAGGTGAGCAAAAGGCTGTTTCCGTTGGTCAGGATCGGCAGCGGCAACGGTCCAGGGTTTAAGGTTGGGTTGTGTACCCCAGGTTAGCAGATCGCCGCCCGAGTTAATAACACCGCTGCTTACACCATTCATTTGTAAAATATATTTTGCCCTATCGGCAGCGTAACCTTTACTGTTGGCGCCAAAACCAATACGCATACCTTTTTCTTTTAAAAAGATGGTTTGTTTGGTTTCATCAAGTACCACGTTTTGATAGTTGGTTTGCATTATGGAGTATGGCGCGGTTTTAACGGGCGAGTTTTCAACTAATGCATTGTCATTATCAGTATTACCTGTAAAGTAGGTAATGTCAAAAGCACCGTGGGTAAGCTCTGATATTTGCAGAGCCCTGCTTATCAGTCTGAATATTTCGCCATTAGCCCTTGTTGGCTCTATACCGGCGTTGCGGTTTATCTGTTTAATATTACTGTCATCGCCAAAGGCCGAAAGCAATTTTTCAACACGGTTGATCTCATCAATGGCAATATTAATTTGCTCGTTGGCCAGTAAGGCATCATTCCCAACCACACTAATCTCAAATTTATCACCCATGGCATGTACGTTACGCCTGTAGGTGGTTAAATTGTTACTTAAAGTTTTTACAGCCAGCATAAATTAAATTTTTACGTCAAAAAAAATCAAACAATTCTATTCCGCTGCGGAGGCTATAACTGTATGCTATCACTCCTCCACAAAACGAAAGTAGAGGGCTTCTATGAAAATAAGATGAAAACTGGATTGTAAATACCGTAAATTGGGTTTTTAGCTGTGAAATGGGATATGCAGCAAAAAATAAAGACAAAGGTTTGACAAAGGGGATTAATACGCTATGGTTAGAAACCTAATAAAGAGGACCCTCCCTAGTCAATCAAAATATTCTCTCCAAATTTTTGAGATACAGTAGTGTTTTCTTTGCCATTGATGCTGATTACCAATGAATTATCAAATGGTATTTTTTCTATCAGCTGGATGCGGGTACCTATGCCGATATCTAATTTAATAAGATATTGTAAAAAAGCGTTGCTGGTATCACGTACTGCGGCTACGCGGCAGGCGGTGCCGGGTTTAAGGTCTGTTAGCGTAACCGAAAATGATTTGGGTACCTTCCCGTTTGCTTTAGGTATAGGATCGCCATGGGGGTCGTATTCGGGGAACCCGAGAAATTTGTCGAGCCTGTCGGCCAGGGTGGCATCGCTAATGTGTTCCAGTTCTTCGGCAATATCGTGAATCTCATCCCAATGATAGCCCAGTTTTTCTAACAAAAAAACTTCCCAAAGGCGGTGCCTTCGCACAATTAATATGGCATCTTTTGATCCCTGCGGCGTAAGTTTTACGCCGGCCTTTTTATCGTAGGCAATCAACTGCTTTTCGGTAAGTTTACGTATCATATCAACCACCGAAGCTGGATTATTGCCCAGGGTTTCGGCTATGGCAGTAGGTGTTATTTTAACATCCTTTTGCTGCGATACCCTGTAAATGGCCTTTAAATAATTTTCTTCGGATAGTGTGTACATCGCAATTGATCTGGTAACACACAAACATAAATAAAAACAAGCCCGTTTGTAATAATTAGGCGCCACTAATTATTGTAAAGGCCGCCTAAAGCAAAACAGGCCTCCGTTTTAAGGGAAGCCTGTTGCTGTTTTTTATGTTGGTGATTAATGATGACCGTGACCACCGCCGTGGTCTCCACCACCATGGTTGCCATGATCGCCGCCGCCGCGGTTGCCGCGATCGCCACCACCGTGGTTACCGCGATCTCCACCGCCCCTGTTGCCATGATCTCCGCCACCATTGCCGTGAAATTGCGGCCCGCGGCCACCGTGGTTGCCATTATCAAAGTGACCATTACCGCCACCGCGATTGTAAGCCACCCTGCGGTTGTTATTGCCCCTCCAGTAATTTGCATACCTGGTATCGCGGCTGTTGCGGATAACAACCTGGTCATGGCGGCCTCTGTAGCCGGCATATTGTGTTCTGTAAACATTATGCCTTGCCCATGGGTTACGATCATTGATAACTACTTTGTAGCCATGGTATAGATCGTAGTTACGATAGCGTACCGGTAAATAAGTACGGTGTACCCAAACATTGTTATCCATATATACATATTGATGTGTTGGTACATCATAGTAGGTATCAATATCGGGCATGTAATAATAGTTTGCATAATCGTACCCAACGGGGCCCCAGGCTGGCTGGCTGCCAATGTTTATGCCCAGACTTACACTTACCTGTGCGCTGGCGGTTTTAATTGCAAAGCAGCTTAGTAATATGGCTGCAGAAAGGATGATCTTTTTCATTTGTTTTTGTGTTAAGTAATGCCCCATTGTTGATGATCAAAACATCGCAGGCTGGTGGCATTGTTGGATGTATGACAATGTTTAATCCAAAAAGTTTAATATTTAATTTAAACAGGAGTTCGGGCATCATCTAATCGTAAAAAAACAGGCCTCCTTATTACGGGAAGCCTGTTTTGTATATAAAAATTAACAATCAAAAATTAATTTCTGCGGTCGTGCCCCTTGTCGTCATGTTTATCATCTCTGTGGTTATCGCGCCCACCTGCTTTGCGTGTAGCACTACGGTCGTTCCAGTGGTTTTTGTATTTAACCTCGCGGCTGTCGCGTATCACTGTTTGGTCGCGGCGACCTTTGAAATTTGCATATTTAGCGCGATATACGTTGTTACGCACCCATGGGGTACGGTCATTAACTACAACTTTGTAGCCATGATAAACATCGTAATTGGCATAACGTGGGGGCAAAGCAGCTGAGTGAATCCAACCATTATTGTTAAAATACACATACTGATGCGCGTTTACATCATAGTAAGAGTCGATATCGGGCATATAGTAATAATCGGCACGGTCGTAACCGGTTGGTCCCCATTCGGGCTGACTGCCAATGTTAATGCTTAAACTTATCTGAGCGCTAGCAGGTTTTATCGCCAAACAACCTAAAAAAATAGCGGCTGTTAAAATGATCTTTTTCATGGTATTATTGTTTTGTTTGGATGTATGACAAATACAAACGGAAAAAGTTTAGTTTAAGGGCGTTTGTAAGAGGTAACTATGTGGTTACAATGATTGGAGAGTAGTAGGTAAATGCCTGTTCTGTTGGCGATAACAAAAAGGTATGGTGCTTATATCACACAAACAAATAATCGTACGTTTGCGCTTAACGGCGCACAAAGCCAACTTATAGTATTAGTGTATAAAGGGGGAGCCGATCCCATTAACAAAATTTATTAAGATGGACTGGCAAATAAACTTTACTGGTCGTCGTCGCTATCTTTATCTGCTGCTTTTTTACCGGCCATGGCCAGCATTGGCTTGCCAATAACTTTGTAATTGCCTTCGCCTTTTAATATAGATGCCAGCTGAGCCTTATCCTGCATGGTTTTTACCGCCTGAGCCAACTCTTTGTCGTATTTAAAGTTTACTTCGTAGCGGCCTTTTTCGTAGTAGTAACGGGAGGCTATCTCGTTTTCAAGTACTTGTTTAATCTCGTCTTTATGTGCCTGCAGATCATTCTTTTTACTGGTCATCAGTTTGGCTTTCAATATATCGTATTCGCCCTGTATATCATTAAACTGTTTCTCTTTGGTAGCTTCGGTTTTAAGGCTGCCGAGTACTTTCTCTGCTGATGTGGTATAGTTATAGTTTTTATCTGCCAGGTATTTTACAAAGTCGTTGTAGTCGTTATCTGCCAGGCCGAACGATTTGGTATCGGCTATTTTGCTATGCTTATCCCTGTAAAGGGTGGCGTAATCAAATATCAGCAACTTACCTACCAGGGCCTGGGTAACGTTGGCAAATTTTTCCTGTTTGATGAAAATATCGGGGTAAATAGCGCTGCCATCATAAACCGAGCGACCATTTTTGGTTTTAAACTCATGAATTAACGAGTCGGCTACTTTAACCACGCTGCCATCATCCTTACGGTGGGTATAATCCAACTCCTGGATGCAACGGCCCGATGGGATGTAGTATTTGGCAATGGTGATTTTTACCAGGCTATTATAAGGCAGGTTAAAGGTTTGCTGAACCAACCCTTTACCGTAGCTGCGCTGACCAATGATGATAGCACGGTCCAGATCCTGTAACGAGCCGGCAACAATTTCTGATGCCGAAGCCGAGTGGCTGTTAACTAAAACTACCAGGGGCAGGTTTGGTTCTAATGGTGTGCTTACCGTGCTGTAGGTAAAATTTTTATCTTTTACTTTTCCCTTTTGCGATACTACCTCAACATCTTTTTGTACAAATAGGTTAACTATTTTAACAGCTTCCTGTAAAATGCCGCCACCGTTTGATCGCAGATCTAATATAATACCATTGGGGTTATTCTTTTTAAGGGATACCAGTGCATTGGTAACTTCGCTGGCCGAGTTTTCGAGAAACTTATCAAGCTTAATATAGCCCATGTTGCCGGCAACCATACCGTAGTACGATACATTGGGTTGTTTTATTTCGTCGCGAACGAGATTTTTTTCAAAAGGCTGTGCTATATTATCTCTTTTGATGAGCAGCTTAATTGATGCTCCTTTTGAACCCTTAAGCAACAGGCTTACCTGGTCGTTATTTTTAGCGGTAAGGTCAATATCATTTATTTTAAGCACCTGGTCGCCGGGATGCACATCTCCCTTCTGGGCCGGGAAACCTTCAAATACATCAGATACGTAAACTTTATTGTTGCGTACAAAAATACTGGCGCCAATACCGCCGTACTGGGTGCTTACATAATGCAGCTTATAATCTTCAATTTCCGATTCAGGTACAAACTCTGTATAAGGGTCCAAACCATCCAACATGGCATCAACACCGGTTTTTACCAGTTTAGCCGAGTTGATATCGTCAACATAATTAATGTTTACTTCTTTGTACACCGAAGCAAAAACATCCAGATTTTTGGAGATCTGGAAAAGGTCATCGTCAAAGGCCGCAACACCAACAGCCAGCGTAATAATACTGGCAAACAAGCCTATCTTTTTGTATTTTTTTGAGATCACCATACCCAGTACAACATTAAAACATATAAAAATACGAAAAGTGTATCTATTTTTTACAACTGAACGCTTATTTACAGCCTGTTATTGTCAATATTAACCAAAGCTTTTTTCAAAGTGAACACTACGTATTCCCTGTTACGGTTTACAAGGTCCATTAGTTTGGTTATCAGGGCTTCTTCCTGTCCTTCGGTATATTTTAATTGTTCGTCGGTAAGGCGGTTGTATTTACGTTGAACTTTAATTTTTACACGTTCCCAATCTTTATTGGAGATACTGATCTCGGCCATTGTTAAATTATTTTAAGCAAAAATATAAAAAATACACGTTGGCTAAATTTAAATATCGGGCATTGCCCGATATTTAAAGCTAAATATTGATAAGATGAGCCGGTAATGGCAAAGCCTCGCTCAATTTATCGGCAATTGGGGCCAGTCTTTTGGTTTGCAACGGGATAAGGCCCGACCAAATAGGCAATTCCAGATCGTCGTCATCATCAACCGGCATCCCGGTACGGAGTTTGGCCGATGCCTCGTCAATTTTAAAGGCCAGCGCTGTTGTTTTTAGCACCTCTCTATCGGTTATAGGGCGCAGATAATCCCAGCTGCCCGGTACAATTTTTTCTGTAAGCCATTTAAAAGCCTCTGTTTTATCGGCAAGGCTTTCAATTTTCTCTGCCTGGGCAAATATCACTACCGATCGGTAGTTTACCGAGTGGTGAAATGCCGATTTGGCTACCACCAACTCATCCATTAAAGTTACGGTGATGCAAACAGGGATACCCTTTTCCAGTTCGCGCATTAAGTGGCTGCCAACCGAACCATGCACGTAAATACGATCGCCATACCGCACAAAGGCCGTGGGGATGGCATAAGGTTTATTATCTGCCGAATAGCTGATGGTGCAATACAATGCTTCATCCAAAATACTGTTGATGGTTTCGGGCTCGTAGTTTGCCCGTTTTGCTGACCTGCTGGGGATTAAATGTGCCGGTGGATTTGCCATAATTTTGTTTTTTGATAAAATTATGCGTTTATTGGATCACCATGGTGTCCCGGTTAATACAAAATAGATAGTCCGGTTTTTTATGCAGATATATTCGTCAACTTTAATTATAGATAAACAATCGGCCTTGCCGGTATATATTCAACTGGCTAACCAATTGATGGGGCTAATAAAGGCAGGCACTTTAAAGGCCTCGCACAAATTGCCGGGCACCCGCCAACTGGCCGCTTTATTGGGCTTGCACAGAAAAACTGTGATACGGGCTTACGATGAACTATTGGCCCAGGGTTGGCTGCAAAGCTATACGGGCAGCGGCACATTTGTAGCTGCTCATCTGCCTATGACTAAGCCGCAATCTTTATTGAAGAATAAACCCGATGCCGCCAAAGTAGCCGGATTTGGCATAAAGGCAGCCTCGTTTCTGCAGCGTAAAATTGCCGATCTGAATATTGAACTGCATCTGGATGATGGCTTTCCGGACATGCGGATAGCGCCGGTGCTGGATATATCACGAGCCTACCGTACGCAGTTGGTAACCGGCAATCCCTACAGTAAATTGGGTTATGCCGACCCGAAGGGTTCTGAATGGCTACGTACAGAATTAGCCGCTTATTTAAACATCACCCGTGGTTTACGGATTACGCCGGCCAATATCCTGATAGTACGTGGCACTATTATGGGGCTGCATTTAACTTGTGCCGGGCTATTGGAGCCCGGTGATACAGTGGTAGCCGCGGAGCCTGGCTGGGCAGGGGCCGAAGCTAATTTTTTACAGGCAGGCGCCAACTTGTTAAAAATTGCCGTTGATGAGCATGGGATGGATGTGGAGAGGCTTGATGAGATTTGTGCCAAACAAAAAGTGCGTTTAGTGTACGTTACCTCGCATCACCATTACCCCACAACGGTAGCGCTGCGACCCGATAGGCGGATACGCTTACTGGAGTTGGCCCAAAAGCATGGCTTCATTATTTTTGAGGATGATTACGATTATGATTTTCACTACCAGAACAAGCCACTGATGCCACTGGCCGGTGCCGATGATGCCGGGATGGTGCTGTATTGCGGAGCCTTTTCAAAAAGTATATCGCCAGCCATCAGGGTTGGTTATTTAGTTGGCCCCGAAAACGTAATTGAATACCTTGCTCAGTTACGGCGCGCTATTGATCGGCAGGGCGATAGTATGCTGGAGAATGCCATGGCCGAATTGCTGCAAAACGGCATCATTCAACGCCACCTGCGTAAATCATTAAAGTTGTACCGGCAGCGGCGCGATATTTTTTGTGGGTTGATGAACGGGTACTTAAAAAACTACGTGCAATTTCAGGTACCCGACGGGGGCATGGCCGTTTGGACACAGTTTGATGCAGCTATAGATTTAACACAGCTTGCCCAAAGCGCATTAAAAAAGGGGCTTTACTTTCAGGGCGAAAACAGCCCGGCCACGCCTAATTTTACGCGTTTGGGTTTTGCATCCTCTACCCCCGATGAGTTGGAGCGCAGTGTGCAGATACTGGCAAAATTGCTGGTAATATGAATGATGCGTGAAGAAATGCCAATTTATTTTAGTGTTATTATAAAAAACAGGCGCCAGGCAACGTTTACAAGTTTGGCGCGTCAGTTAAAAGGCAATAGCCAGGCTGTTGACGCGGCCATTTACAAACTAACTATGTTAACCATGGGGGTTGCTTGCTGTTTATTCAAAAAAGGATAGCTTCGCCCCGCTAAAATTAAAAATTTATGAAAAAGTATTTATTAAGCGCGGTATTATTGGTAGCAGTAAGCATCAGCGCCCACGCGCAATTTTCTTTAGGGGTTAAAGGCGGTGTCAATTTTTCAAAAATCAACACTTCTGCCGTTGGTGAATCTTCTGTGGCCGGTTACCAGGCGGGTTTGTTTGCCCATATTGGCAGCGGCCTTTATTTACAGCCAGAGCTTTATTTAAGCGGGACAGGTGGTAAGTTTGATTCGAACAGCAATGGTACCGATTATAGCGGAAAGGTGAGATTTACCAACCTTAACGTACCTCTTTTGCTGGGCAAATCATTTGGGGGCAAGGACCTTAACTTTCGTGTTATGGCCGGCCCGATATACACCTACCAGTTAAGTAAAAACGAAAGTTTTTCGAATAATTTTAACGGGGCCTACCAGGATTTTGGCAACTACAACAAAAGCACTTTAGGTTTTCAGGCCGGTGGTGGGGTTGATATCGGTTCCATAACCGCCGATCTACGTTACGAGGGCGGATTGTCTAAAGTAAACTCCAACTACGGGCAGCGCCAAAATCTTTGGGCTTTAAGTGTGGGTTTCAAAATTTTCTAAGTTTATACCTAACATCATTATTGAGGTGCCTCTGCCTTAACGTTTAAATAATAAAATCCCGGTAGTTAACCTGCCGGGATTTTTGTTTTAACAGATCAGCTTATAGCCAATCCCCCTGATGTTGATAATCTCTACCGTAGGATCGTCCTTTAAATGTTTCCTTAGTTTGGTGATAAATACATCCATGGTGCGGGTGTTAAAAAAACTATCATCGCCCCAAAGGGTTATCAATGCCTGCTTACGTTCCAGTAACGCATTTTTATGATCGTACAAAAGTTTCAGCAGTTGTGTTTCCCGGTATGATAGTTTTATTTCTTCGCCGGACTGCATTTGCAGGGTTTGTTTATGCAGCACAAACCGGTATTTGCCTATTGATAGTTGAGCAATTATAGGTTGCTGCGAATCTGCATTTCTTTTAAGCAATTCTTTAACCCGTAAAAACAACTCTTCCAGGCTAAAGGGTTTTTTAAGATAATCGTTGCCGCCGCTTTGATAGCCTTCAATTACATCGGCCGTGGCTGTGCGGGCAGTTAAAAACAAAACCGGTACCTGGCTGCCAAATGCCCTTATCTGTTTTACCAGTGTAAAGCCATCGGTATGGGGCAGCATTACATCTACAATGCAAAGTGTAAAATGCTGGTTTAAAAACAGGCTGTACGCTTTGCGACCGTCGGCGGCATGGGTAACCGCATAATGCTGCTGCTCCAAACTATCTTTAATTACTTTGGCTAAAAAAGGTTCGTCTTCCACCAACAATATACTTGCCTTATCCATTAGCTAAAGGTATTTTAAGGGTAATAATACTGCCCTGCGGCTGATTGGCGCTTACAGATACTGCGCCGTTGTGCTGCCCTATAACCTGGCTCACATAGCTTAAGCCCAGGCCATAGCCCGTCACATTATGCAGGTTTCCCTGCGGTACTCTAAAGAATTTTTCAAAAACTTTTTCCCGGTACCCAGGGGGGATGCCGATGCCATTATCTGCAAATGCAATTTGGGCATAACCATTTGGGCTTGATAGAGTGATGTTTATGTTTGCAATATCGGTGGTATACTTGAGGGCATTGTCTATTATATTGGTAAAGGCACTTAATAAGCCCTGCGCGTCTCCTTTAATATGCGGCGCCGGTTGTAAAGGATGGTAATTTACTAAGGCTTGGTGCTTATCAAATTGAGGCTTCAGATCATCAATGGCCTGTTGGAGCAGTTCGTTAAGGTTAATACCTGTCCAGTGGGTTTTATCGGTGTTAATTAACCGGCCGGTGTTTAAAACCTGTGTGGTGAGGTCGGTTAGTTTTTCGGCCTGGTAGCTGATGATATCAAGGTATTCGCTTTGTGTTTCGGGATTGTGTTTAAAGCTCTTTAATGCCTCTGCTGTTATTTTTATTGATGAAATAGGCGTGTTTAATTCATGCGTCATGTTATTGATAAAATCATCTTTAAGCATTGCCAGTTTTTGCTGAGAAAGCAGGGTTTTAACGGTGTAACCAAAACAACAAAGGGTGATGCCTATCAACAGAAACGAACCGATAACTATCCATTTCATTTTTTTTAAAAAGTAAGTATTAGGGTCTTCGAAACCAATGGATACCATATCCTGTTGGTAGGGGCGCCTGAAATTGGTGTTTACAACTTTGCTTAGGTACAACTGGGTATTAGTTGGTGGATTAAGCACAAATGAAGAATATATATTTCTGACTGCCAATTCTTGTTTCAAAAACCGGCTGAGTGCAACCGGGGCTGCTTTACTGGCTTCAAAAACTTTGGTTAGGCTATCGCCCAATCTTTGGGTATAAAAGTAAACTGTACCCTTTTTTAAATCATCGCGTAGCATTCTATCGGTCACATGATTAATTACAACAACTTTTGCTGCGGGTGTTATCTGCGTTAGTTTTTTAGTGAAGCTCGAAAGGCCGAAACTAAATCCGTTTTGATCTTTATATTTTGGATGCGTGTCTTTTACATGGAAAACGGTATTCCCGTAATGCTCATTAAGGCTACAGGTAATGGTTATCAGCGTGGTATCTGCCATCCAGCTTTTAAAACGGGTAGCTATTTGTTGTTGCCGTTGATCTATTTCCCGGTCTGCCGCCTTATTTAAAGCTTCGTTAATATCGTGATCGAAATTTTTAACCGTGGTTTTGTAGTTCTGATAGTTCCAGAATAGTTGCAGACCAATAATTCCGGTTACGCACATTGCCATCAGTATTAAAATTAAAGTAATGTGCTTTTTCATCGGGATAAAATTACAACCTATAAAGGTTAATGAACCCGCGTTAACACTAATTAACTCAGGTTAACTTGTATTAACTATTGCCGGGAATGCTTGTGCCGATTATTGTTGAAAAATAAAACTGATGAAAAAACTAACCTTACTGTTGCTTTTTATAGCTAATGCCACCTTTGCCCAGGTAAAAAACGGCGAAGTTGCACCCGAAATTAATTTTACAACTATCCTTAACTCCCCGGTAAAATCAATTAGGCTTAACCAACTTAAAGGAAAGGTGGTATTGATAGATTTTTGGGCCACGTGGTGCGGTGCCTGTCTGGAGGCTATGCCGCATTTAAAGCTGCTGCAACAAAAATATCCGGCGCAATTGCAGGTAATAACCGTTACCAACGAAACGGCTAAACGAACATCATTGTATTTAGATAAGCGCCCATCAAACTTATGGTTTGCTGTAGATACTACGTTATTGATAGATCAGGCATTTCCGCATAGGGTAATTCCTCATACAATTTTGATTTCGCCGGATGGCAGGCTGATTGCGGCTACCAATCCTGAAGCTATTACCGATAAGATTATTGATAGCGTTTTAAACAGACAAGAAGTTCATTTACCGGCCAAAAAAGACAATTTGCTGAGTCACGAAGAATTGATGAAGCATAATTTTTATGCCGCGGATACTGTTAGAAGCCGGTTTATGATGCTGCCCGAAATTGCCGGGGTATCTGGGATGATCACTACGCATTTAAACGACGGTATTTTTGCCCGCCGCAGGGTTACCTGCATTAACCTGCCGCTAACAACGCTTTACATGTTTGCCTATGGCGATTTTCCGCGTAGCAGGGTTATTGATAAAGTAAAGGAGGATAGTGGGGCTCCACAATACTGCCTGGACCTGATAGTAAAAAACAAAGCCGATCTGATGCCTACATTACGGCGAGAACTCTCAGAACGGTTTGACCTTCAGGCCCGGATTGAACAGGTAGAAAAGGAGGTGCAGGTGCTAAGGATTGCAGATACCGGAAAGTTTAACACCATTGCCAGAAACAAGTCGGGCTTGCGGACCTATGAGTCCAGGCATGGCGAAATTGATCAGCAATCAATAACCATGACCGATTTTGCAGGGTTTTTAGAAACCTATGGTATAGGCAAATTGGTGGTTGATGAAACATTGAACACCGAAAAACTGGATATCAAATTTTCTTTCCAACCCGAAGATCCGCAGAGCTTACAGGATATTTTAACCGGCATGGGCTTGAGTTTAACAAAAAAGCTGCGGCAGGTTGATATGCTGTTATTGTACAAGCAAGAGGCGCTTTAGATAAGCAAGTAATTTAAAAGCAAACGCGCCACTGCTGTATTGCAGTAACGCGTTTGTTTTTAAAGCCCTCTCCTTCAGGAGAGGGTTGGGTGAGGCGTTTACTTCGCGCTAAATATTAAACCGGTAACCCCAGCTACCATTGAGCCGGTTTTTATTGGTTTGTAAATAAAAAACAGCTTGTGCATTTTACCATCGGTAACTGGTGTAACCACTAGGTGAGCCATGCCACCTTTTTGGTCTTTTGCAGGTGTTGGCATGCTACCTTTGCCAACCAGTTTGCCATCTGGAGCATCGGCCCTAAGCTCAAAGTTGAAGCCCGATGTTGGTGCTGCCTGCCAGAATGTAGTGAGGTTTACTGATCTTACTCCTGTAAGATCAATGTTGTCAACCTCAAACCAGCCTTCGGCAGCCGGGATGATCATCAGATTAATGCCGTTATACTTAAACCCGGTAAAGCCATTGGTTTTTTCGGCACCTGTAAATGCATAATTGCTGCTGTTTAATGTGGCAACGCCTGTGCCTGTTAAGGCTTTAATAGCATCAGTACCATCATTGGTATACCTGGCAGTGAGTACTAAAGCAGCAGTAGGCTGTTTACCCGGATCTGGCATTATGGTACCCGATGGGGGTAAAGATTTTTTCTGATTATCCTTATTGCCTAATGACATTACCCAGCTAATGATCTCGTCGAGGTCGCCTTTTTTGATACTTGGGTGGGCCGACATGGCCGTTTCGCCCCAAACGCCCGAGCCGCCTTTTATTACCTTTTGGCTAAGCTTGGTCATGGCATTAGGATCTTTCTGGTACTTGTTGCTTACATCAATAAACGCAGGGCCAATGGATTTGCCCACCTCTTTATGGCAGCTTTTGCAATCCATGCTTAGCATCAGGGTTTTGCCACTATTTTCTGGCGCTGTTTGCTCCAGCTTGGAGGCCTCAACCGGTTTTTGGTAACCATCTATGTAATCTACATTAACAATAATGCGTTTTGCATCAACCTTATTGGTGGCTGCACCATTGGTAACAGTAACCGCGTAGCTAAGCGGCGTACCTGGTAAATAGAATGATTTGTTGCCGCCTGTTAATTTTACCAATACAACGGGCTGCTCGTTACCTGCATAAATGTTTACAGGCGTGGCTTTGCTTGTTGCGCCTTGGCTATCTTTAGCCTCAACGGTTATTTTATAGTCGCCGGGCTTGGTGTAGGTATAGCTTAGTTGCGGTACATCTGTTTCTTTGGTGCTGCCGTCGCCCATTTTCCAGCTGTAGGTTATTTTATCACCTTCGGGGTCTTTGGCTTCGGCGGTAAGTTTTACTGTGAAAGGCAACAGTCCCGATGTTTTATCAACTTTTACGCTGCTTATTTTGGGTGGCCTGTTACCGGCAATATAATCTATGCGGAATAAGCCTGCATCGGGGTTATGGCTAAACCAGCCACTGCCATATTCAAGGCCGTAAAGCCTGCCATCTGGTCCAACTTCCATATCAATCATCGAGTTTGATTTGAGGCCGGGGAAAAAAGGTTCCATTTTATCAAAATCTCCTTCGGGAGTAAGGCTTACCGCTTTTATCCAGCCGCGCATCCACTCGTAGGCCAAAAACTTGCCATTATAATAATCGGGTAAACGGGTTTCGGCCGGGAACATATCTGTATAATACACCGGGCCAGCCATGGCGTTACGACCACCGGTACCTACCTGTGGAAAATCGGGCGATGGACCGTAAGGGTACCAGATAAAGGCCGGTTGTGCCGGTGGCAGGTCTGTTAAGCCTGTATTGTTGCGCGAGTTATTTACCGGGTGCTTTGGGTCAAATGCCGGGCCCGATTTGCCTGTAGCATAATCATAAACGTGGTAAGGCTTGTTATCGGCCACAAAATATGGCCAGCCAAAGTTACCAGCCTTGCGGGCCTGGTTTATCTCATCGTAACCCATTGGGCCGCGGGTATCCAGGCTATCGGCATGGGCATCCGGGCCAACTTCGCCCCAGTAAAGGTTGCCGTTTTTCTGATCTACAGAAATGCGATATGGGTTTCTATCGCCCATCACATAAATTTCGGGACGGGTTTTTGGCATGCCTTTAGGGAACAGGTTTCCTTCAGGGATATCATAAGTACCATCATCTTTAATTTTAATGCGCATAATTTTACCACGCAGGTCGTTGGTATTACCTGCCGAACGGCGGGCATCAAATTGCAGGTGGCCCGGGCGGTCGTCTAAAGGGGCGTAGCCGCTGGTTACATATTTTTGTGCTTTTTCATCAAATGGGGTAGAGTTATCACCTGCCGAGAAGAACAGGATCTTATCCGGCCCAGGCCCGAAAGCGATAGAGCCGCCGGTATGGCAGCAAATTTCGCGCTGGGCTTTTACTTCCAGTATCACCTTTTCGGTTTTTTTATCCAGCGTATCGTTCTTAAACGTAAAGCGCGACAAGCGGTTAACCGAACTATCGGCCGGGCTATAGTAAATATATACCCAGTTGTTATTGGCAAAATCGGGGTCTTTGGCTAAGCCAAGCATGCCTTCTTCGGCATTAGTACCCGGGGTATGTAAAGTTTTCCAATACACATCAAAAAAGCCCACCTGTTTTACTTTTTGGGTAGCATGATCGTAACGCATGATCTCGCCCCGGCGTTGTAGTACCAGGATATCCAGGTTGGGCAGAATGGTCATTTCTGTAGGCTCAAAAAACTGACCTGTTGAAAGCTGGGTTTTGGTAAACCGGTCTTCGTCTGGCGGCGTTTGGGTTTTAGCTTTAGAATAATCGAGTTCCTTGTTTTCGCCTATGGCGTATTTAATACCGGCAGCCAGCATTTTAAGGTAATTATCATCCTTATAGCTTTCATCGGTATGGCCCATGGCGGTATAAAAGGCGCGGCCTCCATCATAGTCGTGGTACCAGGTGGCAGGGTGTAATCCCATGCGTTTGCCGCCCTTATAGGTGCTTTCGTCAAGAGTTATCAATACATGCACATCGGGCGCCAGAGCTTTTTTAAAGCTGTAAAACTCGTCGGTACGTTTCCATACTTTAGGCAGGTGCCTGGTTGCGTCGTTATCGGCATCAACCACATTGTAGGTGCCGGTTTGTACATTGGGGTTTTTATCGTGTATGCCGGGGTGATCGTAAAACCAATCGCCCATCAGGCGGCCATACCAGCCCCAGTCATATTCGGTATCGGCCGCGGCATGGATGCCCACATAACCTCCGCCAGCCTGTATATAGCGTTCAAAAGCAGCTTCCTGCCTGTAATCGAGCACATCGCCGGTAGTACTTAAAAAGATAACGGTTGAATACTTTTTGAGGGTGGTATCATTAAACATTGCCGAATTTTTGGTGGTATCCACATCAAATCCGTTTTGCTGCCCCAGCTTTTGAATTGCGGCTATCCCGGCATCGATAGACGCGTGGTGAAAGCCCAGGGTTTTTGAAAATACAAGTACCCTTGGTTTGCCGGGCCGGGCTTTGTTACATGACAAGTAAGTGCAGCTAAGGGCTACAAGAACCAACAGAGCGATTTTTTTCATATCGACTTTAAATATGGTTTGGTTATAATTGGTGTTTAGATACAGGTTAACGGGAGCTATTGCAGCAAAATGTTACAATCAAAATGCTGCTTATCAAATTTATAATTAAAAATTGAAGTGTCAATAGCTATTGTGTAATTAGGACACAATATTTCTTTTGAGGAGCAAGGATTTTGGGAGTAAAGAGCAAGGATTTTTGTTTGGTCCGCGATTTATCGGATGAAAGAAATTAAAAGTTTTTGAGGTAATTTGAGCAAGAAATAAGGATGGAAAGAACAATGCTGCTTGAAGCTAATTTGTATAAAATTCTGTATGTAAGTTGTTTATCTAGGGTGTTTTACCTGGAAATCTGCAATCCTTGTTCTTTACTCCAAAAATCTTTGCTCCAAAAAAAGCTTTAAAAACAGCAAAGCCCCTGATGGGCAGGGGCCTTTACTAACCAATTATAAACCTAAATTATGAGAAGAGCTGTAGGAGAAGGGGTCGAACCTCCACGGAGTGGTTATTTTTATTGCTAAAAGTTTCCCAATTTCTCCGCCACCGCGACAAGGAGGTGTGTCTGCCAAAAATTTCACCATCCTACATGATATAAATCCCGTCTTTCATGGATTTGCTGTTGGGGAAGGATTCGAACCTCCACAGAGTAGTTAGCCCGCTTCGGGTTTTCTATGATCTCCGCCACCGGGACAAGGAGGTGTGTCTGCCAAAAATTTCACCACCCAACATTGTTTTTTGTTTAAAGAACGATAAGCGTTTGTCATTTGCTTGATACAAATTTAAGAGACCTGTCAGTTTCTTGCAAATATTTCAACAAAAATATTTTATTTTTATTCAAATTTTAATTAAACTTGTATTTCAATATAGATATTCAAATTTATGTCCCACAGAAAAGCTCAAAATTTAGAAATTGATAATCTTGATATTCAGATTTTATCAATATTAATGAAAAATGCTACCACGCCGTACACCGAGATAGCTAAAGAGTTAATAGTTTCTGGCGGAACCATACACGTGCGGATGAAAAAGTTGGAGGAGATGGGTGTAATAAAAGGTGCCAGCCTAGAGGTTGATCCGCAAAAATTAGGGTATGATATTACCGCTTTTTTGGGCATTTACCTGGAAAAGGGATCACAATATAATGAGGCTGTAAAACAGCTAAAGACTATAAAAGAGATAGTTGAGCTGCACTATACAACCGGCGAATGGAGCATTTTTGCTAAAATTGTATGCCACGATACCACCCACCTGCGCGAAGTTTTGAACGAGCAGATACAGGGGGTAAAAGGCATTCAACGTACAGAAACCTTTATTTCGTTAGAAGAAAGTATAAGGAGGCAGATCACTCTTGAATAAACTTTACTAAACGATTCGCGATTTTTTAAGAGAGGCTGTTATGCCGGGTTTGTGCCTGGGATGACGGTCTTTTTTGTGGAATAGATTGTCGCATTTCTCCTGTCATGGGAAGGTATAAAGCATCTATTCGCGAACTTTTCAAGGGTGTTGGGCGCAGCGGGAGAATAGATTCTTGGGGCATTAGCATGACAACTTAAAAGAAAAAAGGATGTTACGCCGCATTCGATATATACTTTACCAAACTCCTTTTGGCCACAGGCAACAAGGTTTGTTCTAACGGGAAGCTGATATCGCTGTGTACATAATATACGGCCGGATTGGGCATAAATTTATTACGGTTGATGAGCTTTAGTTTCATGGCCTCGGGGGTGTTTACAATGCTGTACTCGTAGTTTTCGAGAAAATTGATGTTTATGCCACGGTATTTGTCATCCTTACCCTCAAAAATGGTGATCTGGTACTCGTAAATAAAGCCGGTGCGCTCTTTGCCGTTACGTAACGAGAAATAGCCATGATAGGGCATCAACGGCATAATGCCAATGGGGTCGATATTGAGGTGGCTCTCTACAAAATCATAAATTTCTTTACCTATTTGTATAGCCGGGTTCATTTGTGCCATGGCATAGGCGATAATCTGCTCTATCTCCTGCATGCTCTGGTCGTCTTGAATTATTTTTTGGTAGGTGAGCTTTACCGCATCAATATCGGCCTGGGTTAGGCGCTGCGGAAAGGCCTGCTGCAGCAGCGATTTGTTTTTCTTGAAATCTACCAGGTTGTTGTAGTGAAATATGAGATCGGCAAGGTTGGGATATAGCCGGCTTTTATCAAAGTGGCGGTTAATTTCCTGCAAATAGCTTAGCAGCAGGTATTTTTTGTGCTCAAAATCAATATATCCCTCAATAAACCAGTTAACGCCCAGTGGTTTCATGTTTTTCAGGCTCCTTTCAATAGCTTAAATTAAACAAAAAACACCAACTTTGCAATATGCCCTACGGAACCCTTTATTTAATACCTGTGCCCCTTGCCGAAGAAGCGGCGGCAAAATCATTTACACCCTATTTGGTTGATACTATTAATAGTATTAAAGAATATATTGTAGAGAACGAGAAAACAGCCCGCAAATTTTTAAAAGAGGCCGGATTGAAAACGCCGCAAAGCGAACTTACCATACATGATTATAGTAAATATAACCGCGATATGGGTACAGCCGACTTTTTTAAAGGCCTGCAAGCCGGTAACGATGTTGGCCTGATGAGCGAAGCCGGTTGCCCCGGTATTGCCGACCCAGGCGCCGAAATTGTTGATAAAGCCCACCGCATGGGTATTAAAGTGGTGCCCCTGGTTGGCCCCAGCTCTATTTTGCTGGCACTTATGGCTTCGGGCTTTAATGGCCAAAGCTTTACGTTTAATGGTTACCTGCCTATTGATAAGCTGCTGCGCAGTAAAAAGATAAAAGAGCTGGAAGGCCTGGCTACAAGGTTAGATCAAACGCAAATATTTATTGAAACCCCTTTCCGTAATAACTCATTACTGGAAGAGGTGTTAAAAACAGCATCGCCCAAAACAAAGCTTTGTATTGCTACCGATCTTACATCGGCTACCGAGTTTGTACAAACCAAAACCATTATGGAATGGCAAAAAAAGGTGCCGGAGCTGCATAAGCGCCCAACCATATTTTTACTGTTTCACGGATAGATAAAAAATGCAGATAACGCAGCAGCATGCCTCTGTAGTAATAGTAGGAGCCGGTCCATCGGGGTTAATGATGGCCGCCCAGCTATTGCGTTGTGGCGTGCAGCCGGTGATTATTGATTGTAAGCAAGGCCCCACCGATAAATCAAAAGCCTTGGCGGTGCAGGCCCGTTCGATGGAGATATTTAGGCAGATGGGCCTTATTGACCGGGTTATTAACGATAGCAAAGCCGTGGCTGGAGCTGTTATTAACCAGGAAGGGCTTGAAGTTGCATCCTTAAATCTTGATGGTATTGGCAACGGGCAAACTGCTTTTCCATACATTTATATGTATCAGCAAAGTAAAACAGAGCGCCTGCTGCTTGATTATTTAACCCTTAACTGCTGCCCTGTTTATTGGAATACCACGCTGTTAAGTATTGATCAGGAGAAGTTAAAAGTAACTTTGCAGCTGCAAACCGATGATGAAACATCAACCCTTACGTGCGATTGGCTGGTAGCCGCCGATGGCGCGCGCAGCCCAATTCGTAAGCAATTACAGGTGTCTTTTAATGGTGATACCTACCAACATCAGTTTTATGTGGCCGATGTTAAAATTAAGGATGTTTTGGGCGATAAGGTGAACCTTTATTTATCAAAAAAGGGATTCGCCGCTTTTTTCCTGATGCCCGAAGAGCACTATTGCCGTATTGTTGGTAACCTCCCCGATAAGTTTGATAACCATGAAGGGATACAAATGGACGATGTATTGCCTTACCTGGATAGTATAACCGGTGCCGGTATAAAAATAGAACACACCAACTGGTTTACTACCTATAAACTGCATCACCGTATGGCGGATAAGTTTAGGGACCAACGATGCTTTTTAATAGGCGATGCCGCGCATATTCACTCGCCGGTTGGCGGGCAGGGTATGAACACAGGGTTGCAGGATGCCTATAATTTAGCCTGGAAACTGGGAGGGGTAATAAACAAGCAATTGACAGAAGCTGTTTTAGATAGTTATGCTGCCGAACGGATGCCAGTAGCTAAAGACCTGTTGAACACTACCGACCGTATTTTTAAAATGATACTATCGCGTAACTGGTTTGTAGGCTTATTTAAAAAATGGCTGTTGCCTGTATTACTAAAAAGTGCCTGGAGTAAGCCCGGATCAAGGGAGGCGTTTTTTAAACGAATATCGCAAACGGGTATCAGCTATCGCGATAGCCGGATAAACCTTAACCTGAGCCATGCCAGCCAAATAAAGGCGGGCGATAGGTTGCCTTACTTAAAAGTATTTGATGAAAAGAAGCAACAGGAAACCGACCTGCACGAATGGTGCAGCAAACCTGGTTTTACCCTGATAATATTTGGTAAGTTACAGGAGATAGACCTGTTTACCCTTGCCAAGTGGATAACGCAGAAATACCCCACCAATCTTAATTTTTTTTACCTGCCACCATCGGCCAAAAACCAACCAATTTTTGATTCCTTCGAGATCAAAGAAAAGCAAAAGAAAGCTCTTATCGTTCGCCCGGATATGCACATAGGTTTTATAAACGATGCGGTTGATATTGAGATGATGGACAATTACCTGCAGAATGTGGTGGGGTTTATCAGCTTGTAACTTGGGGTGGGCTGTTAAAGGTATGCAGTAGGAAAAGTGCGCGTTACATGGATATGATCCCTTAAATCCGGCCCGATCATAAGCCCTGTTAAATAAAGAAGCGCTTGTGTCTGTTAAAACACAAGCGCCTGAAACTATTATGAAAAAAGGGTGTTACTTCCCCAACTTTGCCCTGCAACGCCATTGGGATAACGATGTAAAGATGCGGTTTGCTATCGTGCTATTAAATCATGTATCGGTGAATAGGCATATTGTATGGATGAACACCCCGTGGCCCCAATAGTAATTATTTAACCGAAAATACTTCTACCGTTATTTCGCCGTGTGGGCCGCCTTGTGCACCTCCCTGCGGTGGGCCCGGAGGTGGATTATTGCCATTTGGAGGCGGCCCACCAGGACCGCCGCCAGAGCCGCCGGCCAAATATATTTTACCGTTTAGTACGGTAGCGCTTGTTCCGTTACGGCTCAGGTTTAGGCTCTCAGTTTGTACCCATTTTTCGGGCTTTGCCAAATCAAGATAGTAGGTTTCTTTTTGCGGGCCGTTTGGTGTTGTGGCGGTAGCGCGTTCGCCGCCCATGTAGTATAGTTTATTGTTGAGATTAACCAGCGCACCGCCGCCTGTGCCTAAAGGTAACCGGGCGTCAAGAGTTGTCCATTTGCCGGTTTTAAAATTATAGCAATCAACCTCCAATACGGTTTTATCAAAAAACGACATAAAGTTACCGGCATCGTGCAAACTTGTATTGCGGCCACCAACGGCATACAGCCTATCGTTAACCACCGTGGCGGTGGAGTGGTCGCGTATATGCGGCGCATCCGGCAGCTTTGTCCACTTTTGGCTAACTGGATCATACTCATCAAACATGTTGGTAGTGCCGCTGGTGTGGCCGTGTGTTATACCATTTACTATGTATAGCTTGCCTTTATATTCGGCCTCGCCTGCGCCGCCCCGTCTTCTGTCGGCAGGTATCTCGCCTCCCTTTTCCCACACATCTTTTTGGGTATCGTAACTGTAAACACTAGCCAGCGGAATTTGATTAGGATAATTCCTATCGGCAAAGGCATCCAGTACATAAATTTTATTTCCATAAACTACCGGCTCCAAATGGTGCATAATTACAGGGGCGATGGCTTTCTTAGTCCAGGTTAACGTAGCCGGATCTAAAACTTCGGCGGGCATTGCCGGGCCATCGCCGCCAATGAGGTATAGTTTGCCATTTACAGCTGCAAAGCCGCACTCGCTGCGGGCATCGGCTTTGTTGGCTGTTTTAAGCACCTGCCAGCTTCCATCGCCGCTATCTGCAATTTTAAAGGCGGTGCCCATAAATAATATTATGGCGCCTGCGTAAGTCAATCGTTTTTTCATATTCACTTATAATTTAAAAACATTAATTATACTGTTTGTCATTAATGGGCGTCGTAATTGCTTAGTAGGTTTCCAGGTTTAGGAGGTGGTGTACGGGCAATTTGTGGCGAAAATATTTTCATTCCATGATGGCAAAATTAATTAGGTTAAGGGCCTGTTTAGATCTCTTTCAAAAATATTTTTATACGCTCTATTAAGCACATATACGGCCGTCATTGCTTCGTCGTGCCTTCTTATAATGACATGCTTTTAAAGTGTTGATTATCAGTATTTATTTTTTTTAAACACAAACCCCTCACCGCCGTCCTTGCGAGGAGGTACGACGAAGCAAGGACGGCCTTTTTAAGATGTCATTACTGTTTTTTCCAGGTTAACCCTGGTTGTCACTCGCATTGACGGTCTTTTTATTTATTTTTAAACAGGCTCTATGCTTTTCTATTAGTGTAAATCTATGGTTGGGGGATACGGAGAGGGATAAAGGTGCCGGTAAATGGGGTATTTGTGCCGATAGAATGGTTTTTATTTAGATTTCATCCAGTTGCGGATAAAATCTAAATAGCTTTCGCTTACAGGGAGCTCAATATCAGTAAGTTTTATCTTGCGGTTTTGGATAGAGCGAATTTTGCCAACCGGCACAATATAACTGCGGTGGATACGCTGAAATTTATCGGCAGGTAGTTTCTCCAATACTTTTTTCAGGGGCATAAGGGTAAGTATTGTTTTACTATTGGTAACATGAATTTTGATATAATCTTCCATGCTTTCAATATATTCAATAGTGTTCAGGTCAACCTTTACCATCCGGTATTCAGAGAATACGTACAAACTTTCATCGGCGGGCTCGGCCTCCTGTTTGTTTTTGTATTGATAATAATCAACAGCCTTTTCAACAGCTTTTTCGAAACGTTTAAAGTCTATGGGTTTCAGGATGTAGTCGAGTGCCTCGAGTTCAAATCCCTCGTAGGCGAAGTTTCTATAAGCGGTAGTGAATATTACTATGGGTTTTATATCTAGCGAGCGCACCAGGTCGATACCGGTAATGTCGGGCATGTTGATATCAACAAAAAGGAGGTCGACATGAGCTGATTTTAGGTATTCGGCTCCGGATATGGCATCGTCAAATGTTCTGATGAGTTGCAGAGACGGGAAACGGGATACGTATCCGCTTATTAGTTTTAAGGCCAGCGGCTCATCATCAATAGCAATGCATTTAAGCACCATAGGTTTATATTTGTAAAGTGAGCTTAACGGTATAATAGCCGTTGTGCTCGTTTATATTTAATACATGGCTGCCGGGGTATAAGTGGGCTAAACGTTGTTTGGTGTTTTGAATGCCCATGCCGGTGTTTTGATTGCCGTTCCGGTTATTAAATATCCGGTTACTGCAAAGGAAAGCAATATCTTTCTCATTTACATCTAACCGGATGCTGATAACCGATTTTTCGTGATTGCTGATACCATATTTAAACACATTTTCTACAAAAGGCATTAACACAAGCGGGGCTATTTTTTTGCCATTGATGTTACCCGTAGATTCAAACTCAACCAGCGTATTTTCGCCAAGGCGAATCCTTTGGAGGTCGATATAATCGCTGATACAATCGAACTCATTTTGCAGGGATACAAAGTTGGTGCCCACTTCGTCGGTTACATAGCGCATAATGTTTGATAGTTTCATGATACTATCGGCGGCATTATCATCATGGGTAACTATAAGCGTGTAGATATTATTAAGCGTGTTAAATAAAAAATGAGGGTTTATCTGTGCTTTTAACGACGAGAGTTCGGCACCTGCCTTGTCGGCTTCAGCGCGAACCATGCGCTGCTCTGATAGCTGCAATTGCTGTATGGTTTTAATGGCGGTGCTTAAGGCTACTATCATCAGGAAAATAAACAGGCTGTTAATATCTAAAAAGGGCCTATGTCTGTGATGACGTCTGAAATAGGGAGGAGTATTGAGCCTGTTATTGTCTGTTAGTGGTTGGTTAAGTTCCTTTAGTTTATTTTCTACCCTAAAATCTGGCCGGCCATCGGTACTGTGGAGTAATCTTTCAAATGGACGTAAAAAAAGAAGCCCGGTAAGCAATATCAATATAGCAATAGCGTAAACGACATATTTTTTCCTTAAAAAAAGCTTCGGGATAAAAAGATAAGCATTAATGTAGAAAAGAAAAATATAGGTGAGGCAAAATAGCCAGTAGGTGGGTTGTTGTAAAATTAAAGAGGTGGAACTATCCTGGTTTCGCCCATTTAAAAATACCAGCGGAAAAGCCATAAACAACAGCCAGCCCGCAATATGTATTACAACCGAAAATGCTTTAAATCGAGACATGTGCAAAGTAACCATTTAAGCTGCTGTAATATACAAATGTATCGGTAATTGCCCGTTTTGTATAGACCAATCAACCATGTATGGTTTCGCTTTTGCCATAGTTTTGAATTACCACTGCTTCAAAATCCAGAAACTCTTTCCAGCGTTTATCAACATCTATCTCCACAGCATACTTTTTGGCCAGGCGTATAAACATCGAATAGTGGGTTGCCTCGCTTACCATCAATTCGTAATAAAATTCGGATAGCTCGGTATCGTTAATGTTTTCGGAGAGTACTTTAAAGCGCTCACAACTACGGGCTTCTATCATGGCCGAAAATAACAGACGATCTATCAGCTGCGCCTCCCGGCCACCGCCAATTATGATAAATTTACGCAACTCGTTAACATAATTATCCTTACGCTCTTTACCCAATACAAAACCGCGGGCCACAATAATTTCGTGTACGCGTTTAAAGTGGTCCATTTCTTCCTGTACCAATGCAATCATCTCCTGTACCAGGTCTGATAGGTTGGGGTTTTGTACAATCAGGGTAATGCCATTGGTGGCTGCTTTTTGTTCGCAATAAGCGTGGTCTGTTAAAAGCTCTTGAATATTGCTTTCCACCACGTTTTTAACCCAAAGCGGATCTGTAGGCAGTTGTAATTTAAGTATTGTTTTCTCGCTCACAGCAACAAAGATAGGGGAAAGGAGGTGAAAGGTGAAAGTGCATTATGTTAAGTAAATACCTTTTAGTTTTAACCTTTAACCTTTAACCTTTTGCCTTTAACCTTCTTATTTATACAAACTCTTGCTCTCAATAAACTTCAGAACGGAATCTGGTACAAAGTATTGCACGTTCTTTTTTTCGGCGATTGATTTGCGGATGAAGGTTGCGGATAACTCCATCTGTGGGGTCATGGTGATGGTTACTGAGGGATGGTCGGCCAGTTCAGCATTTTCGTAGCCAGGACGGGGGTATACGTAAATGCGGTAATCGCGCAGAATAAGCTTATAATTTTTCCATTTGTGCAAGGTGCCCAGGTTATCAGATCCCATAATAAGCGCAAACTCGTGTTCGGGATGTTTTTCTTTTAAATGGGCAAGCGTATCAATGGTGTACGATGGTTGAGGCAGTTTTAATTCCACATCACTCACGCTAATATTGGTTGCATTATCGGTAGCCAGGCGTGCCATTTCCAGCCTGTCATAAGTATTGATCAGGTCGCCATACTTTTTTAGCGGGTTTTGGGGCGATACCACCAGCCAAACCTTGTCAAGCGAGGTATGGTTGGCCATATAATTAGCAATAATAAGGTGCCCTATATGTATTGGATTAAATGAACCGAACAGTAAGCCTATCTTCATGGTGCCCCCTAACCCCCTGAAGGGGGAATAAAATAAAATTTATTTATTAATGTGTGAGCCCTGCCAAATGGAATTTAGCACTCCCCCTTTAGGGGGTCGGGGAGCTCATAAAGTTTCTCACTAAATCCTGCGCCTCTTTACAAGCCGTTTCAAGATCGTAATTTTTGAGGATAATATCAAATTGGGGGGCGTATTTTAGTTCTTTTTCTGCTTTGGCAAAGCGTTCTTTCAGTTTTTCTTCGCTATCGGTGCCCCGGCCGGTTAAGCGCTCAATTAAAACCTCTAAAGACGGGGGTTGAACAAAAATAGCCAATGCCTGTCCATCGTATTTACGCTTCAGGTGAAGGCCGCCTTCTACGTCGATATCGAAGATAACCGTTTTGCCTTTGGCCCAGATACGTTCAATTTCGGCACGTAGGGTACCATAAAATGTACCGGTGTAAACTTCTTCAAATTCAACAAACTGCTTTTTGGCAATACGGTGTGTAAATTCGGCCAGGCTTATAAAGTAATAATCTTTACCGTCTTGCTCATCGCCCCTAGCTTGGCGCGTGGTTGCCGAAATAGAAAACTCCAGGTTGGGGATTTTACCAAGTAAATGATGTACAATGGTAGTTTTGCCCGCTCCAGAGGGTGCCGAAAATATGATGAGTTTACCTTCTTTGGTCATTAGTTCATTAATTCATTAATTCATTAGGCTTAAATGGCGCAGCAGTCATCAGCTTGCAACCAATGAACTAATGAACCAGTGAACCAATAAACTATAATACGTTTAACAGTTGTTCTTTAATTTTTTCCAGTTCTTCTTTCATGCCCACAACTAATTTTTGGATGTTGGCATCGTTGGCTTTTGAACCCAGGGTATTGATCTCCCTGCCTATTTCCTGCGAGATAAAGCCCAGCTTTTTGCCATTGGCATCTGCATTTTTTAGGGTTTCGATAAAATAATCGCAATGGGTTTTAAGGCGGATTTTTTCTTCTGTGATATCCAGCTTGTCTATATAATAGATCAATTCCTGCTCAAAGCGGTTTTGATCAATAGCTTCACGGTTGGTAGCCTCGGCTAAGAAGTTGTTAAGCCTTTCGCGAATTAACGGAACGCGCTTTGGATCTTCCAGTTCAACAAGTTCTAAGTTTTTAAGGATGATGTTGATGCGGTATTTTACATCATTTTCCAATACATTACCCTCATCGCTCCTAAATTGCTGGAAAGCCGCCATAGCCTGCTGGAAAGTTTTTTCAACTTGCTTCCACTCATCTTCAGATACGGTTTCGTCGTCGTATTTTACAACTTCAGGCAATCCTAAAGCAAGTTGCATCAGGTTAGCGGTAGGCTCGTTAAGTTCTTCGCTTACGTCCTTAAGCTGTTGATAATAGTGCTTAAGCAATACTTTATCGATGCCTGCGGCTCTGATAGAAGCATTAACCTGTTCCACATTAATGGATAGGTTTACTTTACCGCGCTCAATAAGTTTGCTGCAATCGTTACGCAATTGAAACTCCTTTTCGGAGAAAATTTTTGGTAAACGAAGCGAAAGTTCGAGAAATTTGCTGTTCAGGGATTTAATTTCAACGGTGTATTTTGTATTACCCGAATCAAAACTGGCAATTCCATACCCTGTCATGGATTTTATCATGTGCAAAGATAGGGTTTTAGTCGGAAAGTTTTAAAGCCTTAAGGCTAAAGTAGTAAGCCAGAAGTCAGATAAGGTTGCTGCAAAAGACTTTGAACTCGCGACTTAGGGCCTTGGGCTATAAAACCTTTAACACTTTTTCACACTTAGTTTAAAATACTCTGGCTATATTTACGTTCTTAATAGTACTAATGCGCATCCGTTTTACCCTGCAGTTAATCGTTTGCTTTTGCTTTTTTTTAAATGCATCAGCACAGGAATTTACCCTTAAAGGGGTTACATCCAAAAAAAACACGCCCGAACGTGTTGGTCAGGTAATGATCAAAGATCTAAAAACCAACGCCACCATAATGAGTGATGATTTGGGATGGTTTACTATAAAAACCAACGTTGGCGATACGCTGCTTTTTTCGAAAGAGAAATACACCCCCCAAAAGATAGAGGTATTAAATAACAGCGATATGCCTGTTTATCTGCAACCGCAGATTGTATTGGCCGAGGTTAGAATTACCGGCCAAACAAAACGCCAGGAAGTAAACGAGATCATGGGAGATTACCGTAAACAGGGCACATTTTATAACGGCAAGCCGCCAATAACATCATTTGTAACCAACCCGCTAACAGGTATTTATGAATTGTTTGGCAAAACACCTAACCGCGCCAAACGTTTTGCGCAGTTTTCGCAAGGCGAAATTGAGCAGGCCGAAGTAAACCGCAGGTACAATGTTGCTTTTGTAAGGCAGGTAACCAAACTTTCAACAGATACTTTGGCCCAGCGGTTTATGAATTATTATACCCCCACTTTCGAAGATCTGAAGGGCTGGAATGATTATGATCTGATTAAGCACACTCAAAAATCATTTGAGTACTACAATAGCAGTAGCGAGAAGGATAAATTAGAATTACTTAATTCGCCAACATTTATCAAGTCCGATTCTTCCAAACTGTCAAAACCGGGCTCGCACTAGCTAACTAAAAAAGCGTTTTAAATGCCGAGCGCTTCGCACGCTTTTTCGGCGGCCAGTTTCTCGGCGTTCTTTTTACTAAACTCTTTACCAGATCCGGTTATTTCGCCATCAACCAATGCTTGTACGGTAAACAGTTTGGTGTTTTCGCCTTCCTGGTTGGTTACCAGCTCAAAAGTAATATCGCGGCCATGGCGTTGGCACCATTCAATTAATTTACTCTTAAAGTTGGTCTCGGTTTGCTCCAGCGTATGAATATCGATATGCGATTTGATGATATGGTTTATCAAAAAGTTTTTGGTAAAATCGTATCCCTTATCTAAGTAAACGGCACCTATAAGTGCTTCAAAAGCATCGCCAAGTAATGATCCCTGCCTGCTGGAGTTTAGCATACGGCTATCATACTCAATCAATTTATCAAAACCCAACTTGCGTGCAAGGGCGTTAAGGTTGTTGCGGCTTACTATTTTTGAACGAAGTTCTGTTAAAAAACCCTCATCTTCATAAGGATACAATTTAAAAAGAACTTCGGCCACAACACTGCCTAATACGGCATCGCCCAAAAACTCCAGGCGTTCGTTACTGTTTTTTACCCCTTTTTTAACGTTTTGAGCTACAGATTTGTGCCTGAACGCTAACCGGTATAACGACAAATTGCCCGGCACAAAACCGAGCAAATTATTTAAAACCTTAACGTATTTTCTATTGGGCGATATATAAAGCTTGTAAAACCGACTGATAGGCATTAAACCACAATTAATCTTCGTATTTCTTAAATATAACAGAAGCATTATGGCCGCCGAAACCAAATCCGTTGCTTTGAACTATTCTAATATCCCTTTTTTGCGCAGCATTAAAGGTGAAATTAATTTTAGGATCAAAAGAAGGATCATCGGTAAAATGGTTAATAGTAGGGGGTATTATACCATTCTTTAATGCTAATATAGAGGCAATAGCTTCAACCGCGCCGGCAGCACCCAAAAGGTGACCTGTCATTGATTTGGTTGAACTGATATTTATACGGTAAATATCCTCGCCAAAAACATCCTGTATAGCTTTAATCTCCTGCGGATCGCCTATTGGTGTTGATGTTCCGTGAACATTTACATAGTCAATATCTGCAGGGGTTAGGTTAGCATCTTCTAATGCAGAGCGCATTACCAACGCCGCGCCAAGCCCATCAGGGTGTGGTGCTGTCATGTGGTAAGCATCGGCACTCATACCGCCACCTATCATTTCGGCATAAATTTTAGCGCCACGGGCTTTTGCGTGCTCCAGCTCTTCTAAAATTATAGTACCTGCGCCTTCGCCGGCTACAAAACCATCCCTGTCCAAATCAAACGGACGTGATGCCGTTGCCGGATCATCATTACGGGTTGATAATGCGTGCATTGCGTTAAAACCGCCGATACCTGCTTCGTTGATAATTGCCTCAGAACCACCGCTGATGAACATATTAGCTTTACCCAAACGGATATAGTTAAATGAATCGATAAGCGAATTGTTTGATGAAGCACATGCGGAAACGGTAGAAAAATTTGGTCCGCGTAAACCATATTTGATCGAGATATGGCCAGGGGCAATATCTGCTATCATTTTAGGAATAAAGAACGGGTTAAAACGTGGTGTTCCATCGCCTTTGGCAAAGTTTACAACTTCATCCAAAAAGGTTTTTAAACCACCAATGCCCGAACCCCAGATAACACCTATACGGCTGGTATCTAGTTTCGAGAAATCTAAACCCGCGTCTTTCACAGCCTCTTCTGTTGAGAAAAGCGCGTATTGTACAAACGGATCTAACTTACGGGCATCTTTACGACCCAAAAAACCATCCGCATCGAAGCCCTTCACTTCACATGCGAACTTAGTTTTGAAATGTGTGGTATCAAAACTTTTGATAAAGGCAGCGCCACTTACCCCATTGATCAAACCATTCCAGTATTCAGAAACGGTATTACCAATTGGAGTAAGTGCTCCAAGCCCGGTTACTACAACTCTTTTAAACTCCATTTAATCCAGTTAGGGAGTCTTATTTAACGTTTTTTTCAAGGTAAGCAACCGCCTGACCTACTGTACCGATAGTTTCAGCCTGATCGTCAGGAATAGCCACGTTAAATTCTTTTTCAAACTCCATGATCAATTCCACGGTGTCTAACGAGTCGGCACCAAGGTCGTTGGTGAAACTCGCTTCTGGTGTAACTTCACTTTCGTCAACACCCAGTTTTTCTACGATAATAGCTTTTACTCTTGAAGCGATATCAGACATAGTCTTTATAGTTTAATGATTAATAAAAATTCAGTGCAAAGAAAAATAAATTCTGTCAATAATCAAATCTAAAACTTTTACAATATATTTCGACAACAAAATTTTATTGAAGCGGTTTGTATTTGTATTTTTGACGGCGTAAAAGTAATGATTTTGAACAGGAAATTTTTAAAGTTTGAGATCGAATTTGATTTTGTGCTTATTGCGGTAACAACTTCACTAAAAGATTACCGTGTGTGTTATCATATCAATAAGTTTTTAAATTTTAATTTTGTTAAAACAGAGGATCTTTCTGTTGATATTTATCAGGGGAGCGAGCCTGTTTTGTTCTCAAAATATTATTACAGCTGGGAAACCACCGAAACAGATTTTTATTTTATTGCCAATAAAGGCTCTGAGGGCTATTTAGTGCCCGAAATTAAGAGCGCCGACTACTTTTTAATGATCCGTAATTATATTGACGATCATGACCTCGATAACCTGATATCAACCCTAAATAAAATACCCGAAATTGTTGCTGCCGTAAAGATTGATCCGAAAAAAATAAAATCACGGGAAAATCTGTTATTTTAGCGCAAATTTTAAAAAGTGTTGGTATCACACTATTGTGAAATACAAGCCAGTTTAACCAGAATAATATGAAATTATACTATAACCGTACTAAGATTGTTGCCACCATGGGCCCGGCATCAGCTAAAAAAGAAGTTTTATTAGCGATGATAAAAGCCGGAGTAAACGTTTGCCGCCTTAACTTTTCGCACGGACGCCCGGAAGATCACAAGGGAGTTATTGATACGATAAGAGAAATTAATGCCGAATACAAAACCAATGTTGGCATACTTGCCGATTTGCAAGGCCCTAAAATCCGTATCGGTTTGGTAAAAGATGGCGGTATTCATTTAGTTAATGGTACACAAATTAAAATTACCACCCAGGAGTGTATTGGTAATGATGAGCAGATTTACATTACCTACGATACCTTTCCACAGGATGTACAGGCCGATGAGATCATTTTATTGGATGATGGAAAATTGCAGCTAAAAGTAATTAACACCAACAGGTTGGATACCGTTATTTGCGAAGTTGTACACGGCGGTATATTAACATCACGTAAAGGGGTTAATTTGCCAAACACCAAAGTATCTATCCCAAGCTTAACCGAAGAGGATTTGATCAATCTGCAATTTGCATTAAAATATGATGTAGAGTGGATAGGTTTATCGTTTGTACGTACCGGCCAGGATATTATTGAGCTTAAAGAAATTATTGCCAAAAGCGGTAAAGCAGCTAAGGTTATTGCCAAGGTTGAAAAACCGGAGGCTATTGATAATATAGACGAAATTATTGCCGCTACAGATGGCGTAATGGTTGCCCGTGGAGATCTTGGTGTTGAAATGCCTTTAGAAGAAGTGCCATTGCTGCAAAAAATGATTGCCCGTAAATGCCGTGCTGCATCTAAACCGGTAATTGTTGCTACCCAGATGCTGGAATCTATGATAACTACTCCGCGCCCAACACGTGCCGAAGTTAACGACGTTGCCAACTCTGTATTGGACGGTGCCGACGCGGTAATGCTAAGCGGCGAAACATCAGTTGGTGAGTTTCCGGTTATTGTTATAGAAACTATGGCTAAAATTGTACGTAACGTAGAAGAGCTTGGTTATCCGTTTAATGCAGCAAAACAAGAAAAGGCAGATGTTGATCCGTCGTCTCCGAGTTACTTAAGCAACGCGCTTTGCGAATCGGCAGTTCACCTTGCGCAGCATACCAACGCGGTAGGTATTGTGTCTATGACCACATCTGGTTACACGGCTTTTGAAATATCAAGCCACAGACCTAAAGCAAGTACTTACATCTTTACTTCAAACAAGCAGTTGCTTAACGCGCTTAGCCTGGTTTGGGGTGTGCGTTCTTTTTACTATGATAAGCTGGAAAGTACCGATGATACCATCAGCGATGTAAACAGCATTCTTAAAGCTCAGGATCTGATTAAAGCCGGTGATGTTGTTATTAACACAGCTGCCGTGCCAATCATCAAACAAGGTAAAACCAATATGCTTAAAGTAAGCGTTATTGAATAATATACAAGCTATTGCTTAATTTATAAAAGCGGGTTGTGCTGATGCATGATCCGCTTTTATGTTTTAAAGCATTTGCTTTGGGTTGCGTAAATTGCCTGTTGGGTTTATAAAACAGCGGCATCAGCGCAGGGGCTTACAAACAAAAAAGAGCGATAAGGTTATTACCTCATCGCTCTTTTTTGTTTGCGGAATTTAACTCTTATTCATTTTCAATTGCCGAAAATACTTCCAGCAGGATATTCCATTTTTTTGATGTAACGTCAATTTCCCAGATGCGTACATAGTTGTAGTTACTTACCACATTGCCTTTGGTAATGCGGGCATGCCCGTAGCTATACGCCAGATCGTTGCTTATTGAACGGCCGGCATCGGTAGTTTCGGCCGAAATAGTGATAGCCTGGTTATTGATAAATTTCATGATCACATCCGGGCCTGTCATGGGCTCGAAGCCCGGGAAATAATAACGACCTTCGGCACTCAAAAATTCTTTATAGCTAGCCATTGTTGATATGGTAAGCGAGTGATTAAAGATCTTGTCGGTATTAACAATTACGCTTTTAGCGGTAAAAGGGTCTTTGCTCGGTGCCGATTTGGTGGTCGCATCCGGCTCTTTAAAGTCGGTTACCGCCTCCTGTTCAGGTTCGGGGTGTTGTATGCCCAGGTTTATAAGCAATTTTAATTTGTTGTTATCATCGCCATCGGCGCGCCATAAAGAAACATAATCGCCATAAACTTTATCATCGTCTGTTTTGCCGTTTTGATAAACATAAGGCCCGGCGGTAAAAGCCAGATCGCCGTTGGCAGATATGCGGGCAAATTTTGGCTGTACGCTTAGTTTACCTGCTTGTTTATCAATGGTAGAGTAAAAATCAACTATTTTAACCGCTTCGGGTTTAAATACAATGCCGTCTGAGGCTGCAACAGCCAAAAAGCCATCTTTGATGCCTTTGCGTTCAATTAATTTATTAAATGCTTCTTCGGCATTAACAACTTTACTTACTTTAACCGGTGCTGACTGTGCTAAAGCTAAAGCGCTAAAGCTCATAAATGTGGCGGCTAATAATATTTTTTTCATGTTTTTTTATAAGATATTGGGGAGGGCAATTTAGTAATAATTTTAAGTAGGTTACACAGCTATACATTGCTGTAAGCACTTGTAGTTTTAAGCCGTTGTAATTTCACAAACTGTATTTGAAACGAAAACCGTCGGGTTTAATTGTGGATAGAGAAGGAAGACTGGATAAAAAATTGTGCAGTGCATGCTCATTTATACTATGGTTTATAGGGCTTTGCTAAACAATAAGCCCTTCTATATTACTTGTTGAGAGTTATAACCCAATAGTATGAATAAAGTTTGATTTAAAAAGATGTAGGCTCTTTTGGCAGATAAAATTACGTTACAATGAAAATATTTGCTAACCATTTTACCTTAATGGCTAACCTTTAAAAAGTTAAGGAACCAAAACTTATTTTTAATCTTGATTCCTGACTCTTACGCTCTTCCTTTAGCTTTTGCTCCAGAGCGTGCCCTCTTTACTATCTTTTAACTGAAAACCAACTTTAGACAGGCCTTCACGAATTTTATCGCTGGTGGCATAGTCTTTATTTGATTTGGCTTCGTTGCGTAGCTCAACTATAAGGTTGAGTATTTTAGGTAAATCATCATTATCGGCCTGTTCGTCTTTTAAGCCTAATACATCCTGTACAAAAGTTTGCATGAGGTTTTTAAGCAAAGCCAGGTTGGCCTCATTTATTTTCATCTTACCATCGTGAACAGAGTTAATGATGCGCGATGCTTCAAATAACTCGGCAATTAATACCGGGCTGTTAAAATCATCGTTCATAGCAGCGTAGCAGCGCTCCAATAGCGGCCCTATTTCAATTTCGGTACTGCCAGATATCTTTAAGCCATCCAGCAAGGCATAGGCGTTCATGAGGCGCTTAAAGCCTTTTTCTGATGCTTCCATGGCATCGTTACCAAAATCGAGCGTGCTGCGATAATGCGCCTGCAGCATAAAGAAGCGTACCGTCATCGGACTATAGCCTTTATTGAGGATAGAGTTTTCGCCGCTGAAAAGTTCGTGCGGTAAAAAACTGTTGCCTAATGATTTCGACATTTTTTGCCCGTTAACCGTTAGCATATTGGTATGCACCCAGTAATTGGCCGGGTTTTTACCGCAGCAGGCTACGTGCTGGGCAATCTCATTGGTATGATGGGTGGGCACCAGATCCAACCCGCCACCGTGAATGTCAAACTGATCGCCCAGGTATTTTTGGCTCATGGCCGAGCATTCCAGGTGCCAGCCCGGGAAACCTACACCCCATGGCGACGGCCATTTCATCAAATGTTCTGGCTTGGCTTTTATCCACAGGGCAAAATCGAGTTTGCCATGCTTTTCCTGCTGACCGCCAAGTGCGCGTGTATTGTTTAGCAGATCGTCGAGGTTGCGGCCGCTTAACACGCCGTAGTCTTTAGTTTTGTTATATTTTTCAACGTCAAAATAAACCGTGCCATCAACCTCGTAAGCGTATCCTTTTTCAAGAATAACTTTTACCATCTCAATTTGCTCAATAATGTGGCCTGTTGCGGTTGGTTCTATACTGGGTGGCAGGGTGTTTAATATCTGCATTACTTCATGAAAGCCTACGGTGTACTTTTGTACAATTTCCATTGGTTCCAGTTGGGCAAGCTTGGCTTTTTTCGAAATTTTGTCTTCTCCTTCGTCGCCTGCTTCACCTTCAAGGTGGCCGGCATCGGTTACGTTACGTACGTAGCGTACCTTATAACCAAGGTGATTAAGGTAGCGAAACATCAGATCGAAAGATATATAGGTACGGCAGTTACCCAAATGTACATCACTGTAAACTGTTGGGCCACACACATACATGCCCACATGAGGGGCATTAAGAGCCTTAAATTCTTCTTTTTTGCGGGATAAAGTGTTGTAAACAAACAAATTTTGTTTCATGATGGCAAACTTACGATTTTTTCAATTTTAAGCTAATTATTCGCATCAAGATGCAAGAATCGAGCGTCAGAACAAAGTAATGTCTGATTAGCTTCCTTTGACATGAAGATCGGTATATTTTTCTTTCCTGTCTCCCAATTCGTGACTCTTCGCCTCAATTCAAGATGAGATCGCTACGTAAGGGGAAATGATCTGATAGTTTTTTTTCGATGATCTGGTACGATGCTACATCAAACTGAGGGCTGGCCATGATGTAATCTATCTGGTAGTTGGGGAAATCGCCATTATATGTACGCCCAAAGCCCGATCCTTTTTCGCGGAAAGCATTTTTGAGACCTTTTGCCATCTGATTAACAGCAAAGGATGTTGGAGTATCATTAAAATCGCCCGAGATGACATAAGGGTATGGGCATTGCGCTGCATGGGCTTTGATTTTAAAAACCTGTTCGCTGCGTTTTATAAATGCGGTTTTTAATTTGCCCCCAAGTCTTTTAGTTGATTGCATATCTGTTTTGCCCCGTTTAGATACGCTATCGAGGTATTTATAGTCTTCGGGGTTAAATTTTATCGACTGCAGATGCACACTATAAACCCTGAATATTTTTTCGCCCTTTTTTATATCCACATATAAGCACTGGTTGCTGGATGTTTTGTCATCGGCTAAATGAATTAATCCTTTGCCTACTATCGGAAATTTAGAAAATACCGCCATTCCAATCGCTTCTATGCTATTAAAATTAAAGGGTTCAAAATAATAATTATTTGCACCCATTATTTTCGTTATGGAATCGCGCATGTCGTATTCGCCTTTATAGCGGGTATAAAACTCCTGAATGCCGATGATATCGGGTTGCTGGTCGTTAATAAGCTCCAATATCTCGTGCTTGGTAGATACATCATTTTTTGCGCCATAGCGTTTAAAGTTGTGTACGTTATAAGTCATTAAACGTATACTGTTTAAACCTGGCGCCCGCGAAAAAGTTGATGCCGACCGAAAGCCTATATTATTATTGAGTACGCTCCATCCAATTAAAATAGTTACCAGCGAAATTGCGAAAGGCCAACGCCTGCGCAGTAGCCAGTAAGTTATTATAATAACGTTGAGTAAAAGTATAGGGGGGTATGCCAAGCCAAAAAAGGCGATAACCCATAATGTTTTTGGATTAACGTAAGGCGAAAGGTAGCTGATGAGTAAGGCAAAACAAAGCAGCAGGTTTATCCATAAAATAACTTTATTAACAAAACCTAAACTACTTTTTTTATTTTTCATTCTTACTTGCGCGGGCTAAGGTTTCTTTCTCCTGTTTTGTGAGGCTGTTAACGCCCGATTGAGATATTTTATCTAATATACGGTCAATTTCGTCCTGGCGGGGAGTATCCACGCTGTTTTTGCCATTATTGGTATAAACAACCTTTAATTTTGACTTTGATTTGAAGATGCCTGCTATGCCGGTTATCCAATCTCGCCCTTTTTGTAATTGTTTAATATAGATAAAGCCGAGTAAAGCACCACCCAGGTGAGCAATTTCGCCACCGGCATTAGGGCCTATGATGCCAAGAAAATCAATTAAAAGTATAGCAATTACCAGCCATTTTAATTTTACAGGCCCTATTAATATTAGCGATATAGTGTAGTTAGGTAATAAGGTTGCCGTTGCTACTACAATGGCCATAACACTGGCCGATGCGCCAACTATGGTACTGCCCACGGCCGCATGGGTATTGGTAAATGCGGGTAAAAAATTTAAGCATAATAAATAAGCAAGGGCGCCCGCAAGACCACCCATAATGTATAAACCAATGGTGCGTTTATTGCCCAGGTACTCCTCAAATATTTGCCCCATCCAATATAACCACAACATGTTAAACAGGATGTGTAATATGCCGGCATGCATAAACATATAGGTTAGGGGAGTCCAAAAATGGGTTAGCAGTTTTGGAAAATAAGCAGGCAGCAGTAAATATTCGTTGCTGTAAAAGAGTATAGCACTATTACCAAACCCGGTAAAAAGCTGCTCGATAATAGCAGTTACATTAATAGCCAGGAAAACAATAACGTTTATACCAATAAGCAAATTAAGCTTATTGCCCGACCGCAACATTTTATATTGAAGATTTTGCCAAAGGGTGCTCATAAAATAAAACCGTTATTAAATTGATAACTCCTGTTTATTGTTAAAATTATCGGTTTTGTTGCAATCGCCAAACTTTTACCATAATAAAACCAATTAATGCACCGCCAAGGTGTGCAAAGTGGGCAACGCCATCGCCAGATGACTGACTTACGCCTAAAAATAACTCCAGTACTATATACCCTGGAATAATATATTTGGCTTTAATGGGCACAGGTATAAACATGATCATCATTTCCATGTTAGGGTACATCATCCCGAAGGCGATCATTACACCAAATATTGCACCTGATGCGCCAACTATACGTGTGTTATAAATGTCAAATAGCTTTTGTGCCTGCGCTCCGTATTGCATGTATGATGCCTCAAGCTCCGGATGTGATATAGTAAAAGCACCTGTTATTGCATGTACCTCAAAAGCTTGTACAAGTATTTGTAACGCAATTGCCCCTATCCCACATAGAAAATAAAAATTAAAGAACTTTTTAGACCCAATGGAATATTCAACTATGGGGCCAAATGAGAACAAAACAAACATGTTAAAAAAGATGTGCATGTAGCCGCCATGCATAAACATGTAGGTGATTATTTGCCACACTCTAAAATTAGGGGCATTAAAATAATAGGCGGGTAAAAGATTAAGTAATCCCGGAACTACGCCTGCCAAAGCAAGGCTTCCAATAAAAAATAAAACATTAATAATAAGCAGGTTTTTTACAACCGGTGTAATATTTGCAAATGGTGATTGATTGTATCCGTTCATAGTATAATTAAAGCCCGGAGGCTATTTTTCAAAGCGTTCCATTAATTCGGCCAGCGTAAATGTACTGATTACAGGCTTACCGTTCAACGCCTGATTGGGCGATTGACAGGCAAAAAGTTGATCTATCAGCTGGTTCATTTCCTCTAGTGATAATTTGGTGCCGGTTTTAATGGCAGCATTGCGGGCTAATGACCTGGCCAGGTTATCCCGCTTATCTACTTTTAAAATGGCCATATTGTTTTTAAAACCTTCTAACAGGTGTTCGAGCAGTTCGTGTTCGCCTACGTTGTTAAGGTCGGCAGGTATACCATCAACCACTACCGTGTTTTTACCAAACTCGCGAATGTCGAAACCAAGCGCTTTAATATCGGGCAAAAGTTCTCTTAATAACTCAAAATCGCTGCCGTTTAGTGTTACCGATTGCGGAAATAGGCTTTGCTGGCTCACGCCCGAGTGATTTTGCAATTGCTGCAAAAAGCGCTCGTATAAAATACGCTCATGCGCGGCCTGTTGCCCTATCAGCATAAAGCCCGACTTGATTTGCGAGAGTATAAACCGGTTATGGATCTGGAATAACTGGCGTTCGCTGGGTTTGCTTACTTCCTGCTCATCAACCGCAATGCTTTTTTCTTCATGCATCTGTTGCTGCAGGTTTTCTTCCTTTTTACTGATCTCGTACAGCGTATCCCAGTTATTGGGGACAGGAGCGCTTCGGTAATCGCCGCTATCTCTCAAAAAAGGATGTTGCTCGCGCGGTGTTTTTTTCTCGGATGCAAAAGGGTTAAAATCAGGATTAAATGATATTGTTGGCGCTATAATATCCTCAAATGGTTTGGGGGTTATCAGGTGCTCGATGCTGTTCTCCTGGTCAAAATCTAAACTTGGCGTAATGTTATACCTGCCCAAAGAACGTTTTACCGCCGAACGGATGATAGCGTAAATTGATTTCTCATCCTGGTATTTGATCTCGGTTTTAGTAGGATGCACGTTGATATCAATTTTTGACGGATCGATATCAATGAACAGCACATAAAAGGGGTAACAATCATCGGGCAATAACTCCTCAAAAGCGGTAAGTACCGCATGGTTTAGGTACGAATCGCGGATGTAGCGGTAGTTTACAAAAAAGAACTGCTCGCCCCTTGTTTTGCGGGCAAACTCGGGCTTGCCTACAAAGCCACGCAGGTTGATGATGGAAGTATCCTCTTCAACAGGTACAAGCCTTTGGTTGTAATTATTACCAAACAGATGAACAATGCGTTGTTTAAGTGCTGCCCCTGGCAAATGGTAAACCTCTTGCCCATCGTGGTGCAGGGTGAAAAATATCTGCGGGTTAGCCAGTGCCACCCGTTGAAATTCATCAATAATATGGCGCATCTCTACCGGGTTACTTTTTAAAAAGTTACGGCGGGCAGGGGTGTTGTAAAACAAGTTTTTGATGGAGATAGATGTACCCGTATTGGCCGAGCATGCCTCCTGGCTAATTACTTCCGATCCTTCTATAAAAATACAGGTACCCAGTTCGTCCTCATGCCTGCGGGTTTTAAGCTCCACCTGGGCAATAGCGGCGATAGATGCCATGGCCTCACCCCTAAAACCCATAGTGCGGATAGCAAACAAGTCTTCGGCTTTGCGAATTTTGGATGTGGCGTGGCGCTCAAAGCACATACGGGCATCGGTAAGGCTCATGCCGCAGCCATCATCAATAACCTGTATTAATGATTTTCCGGCATCTTTTATAATGAGCTGTATTTTACCCGCCCCGGCATCAATGGCATTTTCCACTAACTCTTTTACCGCCGATGCTGGGCGTTGCACCACCTCGCCTGCGGCAATCTGGTTGGCAACGGCATCGGGTAAAAGCTGAATTATATCTGACATTTAAAAAAATTCCCTTCAATTTCGTTTTCGATGCTAAATTAAATATTTGATGGCATAACTTTATGATTTGATAATTGTATATGAATAGGATGATAGAATAAAGACAAAGGAGCAAAGATAAAGAGTCATAAATCGTTTAATATGAGTTGCTCTGGTTATCTGTCTTTGTTCTTTGCTCCTTGTTCTATTCTCCTACAAAACGCCGACCTATGAAGAAACTATTGCCGGCGCTGCTGCTTTTGGCTGCAGCCTGCAAACAAAAAGAGTATAATGCCGATCTTTTAATAAAAAACGCGGTAGTTTATACCGTCGACAGCACTTTTACAACGGCCAATGCCTTTGTGGTAAACCATGGTAAAATTGTTGCCGTGGGCAATGCCGATACCCTGGAACAAAAATACTTTGCCCACGAAGTTGTTGACGTTAAAGGCGCTGCCGTATACCCAGGTTTTATTGATGCGCATGCCCATTTTTACGAATATGGTCTCGGTTTGCAGGAAGCAAGTCTCGACGGTACAAAAAGCTGGAACGAGGTGGTAGATTCTGTGGAGGCCTACGCCACCCGCAATCCCGATGGCTGGATTATTGGCCGGGGCTGGGATCAAAACGATTGGGCAAAAAAACAATTTCCTGATAAAGCCAAATTGGATAGCCTGTTCCCTGTACGGCCGGTAATATTAAGCAGGGTTGATGGCCATGCTATTATTGCCAACCAGGCAGCACTTAACCTGGCCGGTGTAAAACCGGGGCAGACCATAGCCGGCGGCGAGGTAGAAACGGTTAAAGGTAAACTCACCGGGATATTGGTTGATAATGCGGTTGGCATAGTTACCCGCAAAATACCTGAGCCAACAGCACCCGTGGTAGAGAACGCCTTGCTATCGGCACAAAAAAATTGTTTCGAGGTAGGTTTAACCACGGTTGATGATTGTGGCTTACCCTATACCATGATCAATACAATTGCCGATCTGCAACATAAAGGCTCATTAAAAATGCGTATGTATGTAATGCTGTCAGACAGGCCCGAAAATTACGATTACCTGTTTAAACGAGGAGCCTATAAAACCCCTGGCTTAGATGTACGCGCGTTTAAAGTTTATGCCGATGGTGCATTAGGATCAAGAGGAGCATGCTTACTAAAACCGTATGCCGATTCGGCTAAATGGAATGGTTTTTTACTAAGCAGCCAGGCACATTTTCAGGAGGTTGCCCAAAAAATAGCGGCCAAGGGTTTTCAGATGTGTACCCATGCTATCGGCGACTCGGCCAACCGGGTAATGCTTAAAATATACGCCTCGGTATTAAAAGGAAAGAACGACCGTCGGTGGAGAATTGAGCACTCACAAATAGTGGCCCCAGAGGATGTTAAACTTTTTGGAGATAACAGCATTATTCCATCGGTACAACCAACACATGCCACCTCAGATATGTACTGGGCCGGCAAGCGTTTGGGCGATAAAAGATTGAAAACGTCGGGTTATATCTATAAAAGCCTGTTGCAACAAAATGGCTGGATGCCGCTTGGAACCGATTTTCCGGTAGAAAATATTAACCCGATGTATACGTTTTATGCGGCAGTAGTACGTAAAGACCTAAAAGGTTTCCCTGAAGGTGGCTTTCAAACGGAGAATGCTTTGAGTCGTACGGAAGCCTTGAGAGGTATAACCATTTGGGCTGCCAAAGCCAATTTTGAAGAGAAAGAGAAGGGCAGCATAGAGCCAGGTAAGTATGCCGATTTTGTGATACTGGATAAAGATATCATGAAAATAAAAGGCAGCGAATTGCCGACAGTTAAAGTAACCCAAACCTATATAAACGGAGTTAAAGTATATGATAAAAAGTAAATGGGGCTGTGTGTCCGTAGTGTTATTAGGGTTTGCATTATTTAATACCGCTTGTGCGCAAAATCCACCTTTTACAGGGCAGAGCTATGTTGCCGAGGAGCGGCTGGTTCAAAACTCTACGGTTTTACTCAACAACAGTAAGTATAATATCCCGCTGCAAAAGCTGGAAGAGCTGAAAATTGCCAGCGTGCATTTTACCAACCAGTATGCCACGGCCTTTGATAGCCTGCTGAATAAATATGCCAAAGTACAGGTGTTTGATGGCAACGGTAAAAATATGAATATGCTTGCTGCCGATTTAAAATGGTACAACACAATCATATTGCAGGTAAATGATGCCGATCTCGGCAACCCATTGTTACTGGATTTTATCAATACCAATCAAAAGCTCAAAACGGTAATTATCGCGGCCTTTGGTAATGGATCGTTGTTAAGTAAACTCAACAACGTAACTGTGCCGGTGATCTGGACCGAGCGGGTATCGCCGGTATCTGCATCGTACGCTGCCCAGGCCATATTTGGAGGTACAGCAATTACGCAAAAGCTGACTAAAACCTATTCGCCGGTTTACAGTACCGGGATGGGCTTTGTTACCCAGCAAACCAGGCTGCAATACAGCGTGCCCGAAGATGTGGGCGTCAACTCCAACAACCTGCAAGAGATTGATCAGATAGCCCGGGAAGCTATTAATCAGCGTGCTACTCCTGGTTGTGTGGTATTGGTTGCCAAGGATGGTAAGGTTATTTTTAACAAAGCTTACGGCTATCATACCTATGACAATGTAATGCCAGATAAGCTTACAGATATCTTCGACCTGGCATCTATGACCAAAGTGTCGGCAACAACGGTAGAGGCCATGCAGCTGGTTGACCAGGGTAAATTGAGCATAGAAAATACTTTAGGCGATTACCTGCCCCTGGCCCGTACCAGCAATAAAAACGATGTGAAGGTACGCGAGGTACTGTTGCACCAGGCCGGTTTTATACCAGATATACAGTCTTTTGAAAAAGTGAAGCCATCAGACCATAGTACGGATTCATCGGCGGCTTATCCAACTAAGGTATCGGAGCATTATTTTTTGCGGAAGGATTATTATAAAGATGTAATGTTGCCCGATATGCTCAACTCCCCGCTTAAAACCCGCGGGCAGTATGTATATAGCGATGTAAGCATGCTATTTATGCAGGAAGTGGTGGAGAGCATAACCGCTACCCCTGAAAATGTATATGTACAGCAACAATTTTATACCCCGCTTGGGATGCAAACCGCCGGCTTTTTGCCACTTCAAAGGTTTGCTGCTACGCAGATAATCCCAACAGAAAACGATCAGGAATACCGCCATAGTTTGTTGGATGGTTACGTGCACGATCCAACAGCTGCCCTTAAGGGAGGTGTGGCCGGGCATGCAGGCCTGTTTGCCAGCGCCAATGACGTGGCCATATTGTACCAGATGTTGCTGAACCGGGGCACCTACGGAGGTATACAATACTTTAAGCCCGAGGTAGTTGACCTGTTTACCTCCAAGCAATCGCCGGTGAGCAGGCGGGGGTTGGGATTTGATAGGTGGGACCCTATACCCGAGCATAATTATCCATCCAAATTGGCGTCGCCGCAGGCGTATGGGCATACCGGCTTTACGGGTACCTGTATCTGGGTTGATCCTAAATACAACCTGGTTTACATATTTCTATCTAACCGGGTAAACCCTAATGTGAGCAGTAAGCTGGGCAGCCTCAACATAAGGCCAAGGATACAGGATGTGGTTTATGGGGCGATAAACAAAGGGTTGTAGAAGTTAGCAATTTAAAGGGTGTTCGGTTTTTTAGAAGTATAGGTGTTTCTAAAAATGGCCGAACGCTTAATTTGTTGGTAATTAGTAATATAAGCGTTCGGTTGGTTTTTTGGATGAAATTAATTGTTGCTGATTGTCAGTTGTTTGTTTTTTAATGGTGTTCGGGAAGAATAACGCTTCGCAACTTCAGCCCCAGCGTGCCGCCAGAAGATGTTGAAAAAAAATCCGCCGGCATTTTAAATCAAAAGCCGTAAGCGGTTTCAGTTTGCGTACCGGCTATAGGAATGTTTTTTACATCGGGATTTGCGCTTGATTTGGCGCCGCTCAACCAACCGGCGGCAGGTGGCCATGGGAAGACGCTTCCTTTGAAAATGTGCTCCCGAAAGTGGGTGCTTTTCAAATTAATTGAATATTTTCGCTCCATGGGTTTATTGGATAGGCTTTTTAATACTGCGTCTGTTCCGGCATACCGCCTGGCAGTGTGCGCAATAGTTAAAGACGAGAACGGATACCTCGCGGAATGGATCGGCTACCACGCTGGGATAGGGGTTGAGCATTTTTACCTTTACGACAACGGCAGCAGGATTCCGATTGTGGAAACGCTCGCCGAGCTCGGGCTGACGCATCTCGCGACGGTGAGGACCTATAGGGGCGTGGCCGTGCAGGCCAAGGCCTACAGCGACTGCATAAGAAGGTTCGGGAGCGAGTCGCGGTGGATGGCGTTTATCGATGTGGACGAGTTTATCGTCCCCAAGAACGACGGCAACAACGTTGCCGACCTGCTTGCGTCGTACGAGGAATATGGCGGGATCGGCATGAACTGGCTGGTCTTCGGCTCGAGCGGGCATCTCGCGAGAACCAACAGGCCGCAGCTCGAGAGCTTTCAGATGCGGTCTGACGCCAACTTCTCCGTCAATCGCCATATCAAGAGCATAGTGCAGCCAAGGTACGTCAGGAAGGCGGCAAACCCGCACTACTTCAAGTTCAAAAAGGGAAAGTTCACCGTAAGCGAAAGGTTCGAGCGCATTCCGCATTCGTTTTCGGATGTCAGTACAGAACTGATCCAGCTCAACCACTACTATTGCAGATCCCTCGAGGAGTATCAGGACAAGATCGCCAGGGGACTGGCGGACGACGGGCGGCGACGCGACATCGCCGAGTTTTACTATCACGACAAGGACTCGAACAAGGTAAGGGACACCACCATCCTCGACATTCTGCGCGGGAAGAAGTAGAAGAGGCAAGGCCCGCTTCTGCCGGCCTCATAGCCTGCTAGGGCACCGACAGGGATCGAGATACTAAGCGTATTTAGTTTCGGCCCTCGCGAACCTGCGGGCGAAGTTGAACCTTGACAGCCCTTTGCGTCTCTTTATGAGCGAAAACAGGTCGTCATAGTCTTTGAGCATCATTCTGAATAGCGGAAGCGAGAACCTAATGCGCTTTAGCGTCAATGCCCTGTTGAGCCTCTCGACGTAAGACCTATCTTTGACTTGAAGTTCGGGATACGCAACAAACGTTGACAGCTGCGAACACATCATTTCGAAGTAATAGCTGTGCTTTTCCCCCGGGCTCAGCCGCGACTTGCTTGTCACCGCGCCGTCGTGCGCACGGTACCTTGTCAGTACCCGGTCAACATAGGCCAGGCGATTATGATATAGCGCGACGAAGCCCATCCACCAGTCGTAGAAGCCCGCGTCTGGAAAGGGAAGTGCGTGGTCCAGGAGTTCGCGGGTAAACATCGAAGTGTGTCCGGTGACGAAGTTATTGAGCAGAAGCATCTTGAAGTTCCTTCCCGTCAGCGAAAAGTCCTTCAGCAACTTCCTTTCGGTACGTGTGCCGTCCGCCTCCATGTACTGCGAGTTCGAGAAGATCAGCCATGCATCCTTGATGTTGTCTATAAGCACCTGTATTTTATTTGGCTCCCAAACGTCGTCCTGATCGCTGATTGCGATGAACCGGCCAGTGGCGAGGCTCACGGCCCTCTCGAAGTTCTTGTTGAACCCCAGGTTGTGCTCGTTCCTGTAGAGGCTGACGCGCGGATCACGGGCCTGGTATGCCCTGACAATTTCGGGCGTCGAGTCTGTGGAGCAGTCGTCCAGGACGATAATTTCCAAATTTTCGTATGTCTGGGTGATAATGCTTTCAAGCTGTTCCGCGACATACTTTTCTCCGTTATAGGAGCACAGCGCGATGGATACGAGGGGTGTTTTCATGTGATGCGTATTTGGACAGGGGGGAGCGACTAACTGCCCGGATTAATTTTTGCCCTGATTTCCTCGTAGGTTTTGGTCACTCGCCTGAACAGCCTCGTCTCGAATATCCAGTTCTTCAGGGGAGAGCCGGACAGGTAAAAGCTCCCAATAGTAGTGTTGATGTACCTGCTCTTCAGGAAGGCAGAGTACTTTTCCTTGACCCGCCTGAGAGTGCTCTCGAAGGCCTCGTCTGCGTTGCCACGACTCTTGTGGAGCAGGAGGAAGTCGATCACGTAGCAGCTGTATCCGCGCAGTTCCGCGAGCATGCATATGTCGAGGCCGTAAAAGTGAAAGCCTCCAATGTCCCTCGATAGCGAAAGGCCGGCGCTTTTTTTGACCAGGATGAAGTTCTCGTCGACGCTGCATACCTTCTGCGGAAATGTTCCTTTAGTTTCGACCGCCCCGCCGGGGTACTCAATGTTGTATACCTGCCGCTTGTACAGCCTGTCAACCGCACCCGCGTTTCCGAGGACAGCCCATTTCGGGTCCAGCACCGCCATTTCCGAAATCCTGCTTTCAAGCAGGGTCCGGCTTTCCGGGTTCGTCAAGACTATGTCCTGATGGCAGAGGATGACGAACTCGCCCCGGGCGCCGCGAAGGAACACGTTTATGCCGTCGTAGGCATCCATCGTGTTCGCCTCGACGTTGTTGACCATGAGATATTCGCAGTCGGCGGCGGTAAACCCGGCCCTTATGAAGGAGCCCACCATTTCCGCGTACTCGTCCCGGTCGGTGACAAGGGTGCAGATCGTGTACCTGAACATGTACGGTTCCGGCTCGACGCGCTTTACAAACTCTGGCAGTTGGGTCATTGTATTTCGGTTACATTGCGCAGCGCTCGACAGCAAAATGAAGGGCGCTTGTTGGCGCAAATATACTAAAAACGTCGAGGGAGAGGCTGTTCTGGCCGCCTAAAAAAGTCAATCAAGCGAGGCTTCAAGCAAAAAAAAACGCGAACAATTGTCCGCAGTTTCAAATTTATTCGGAGGCCTTACATGCCTGGGCCTACTGTATACGTGGTGATTTCGATAACTTTCCTGAAATGGACTGCCCATGTTTGTGTCCTGCATGATGCCGCTGTGGTTCGATATGGCAATGCCTATCACTAAGTTGTCGAAGCCGGCGCGGCGGTAGCCAGTTAACTACTTTTCAATAATGACACTAGAACAGGAATAAAAAATCTCGATTTCCTCCGCCCCACAAACCGATGGACATTAAGCATGAAATGTTTTTTCGGGGTTCTTTTTAATATGGGAATACCACAGGTCCCGCGTTCTTATGCCCCAAAAGAAACGGTTTATATACCGCTTCCGCACCGCGTCGCTTTTCTTTATCGTGCAAAAGAGTTTGTCGCCGTTTTTCCTGAGCATCCACCAAAGGCGCAGCGAAAGGAACTGGCCGGTATAGCTGCTGTACAGGTTGTGTAGGGACTTGACGAACCGGGGATTCCTGTTTTTTGCGAACTGCAGGCAGTGCCCAAGCCACCTGATATTCTCCCTTAGCTTCTGCGATTCGGTCAGAACATCCTTTATCGTGGCACTTTCGTCGTGACGCCGGTACTTGACCAAACACTCGGGAATGTAGTCGATCGTCCCCATGTTGACGGCCACGTAGGCCAGCCACCAGTCGTGATAGAAGTGCCTGTCGAATGGCAGCGCATGCCTCAAGAGGGACCTGCGGACCAGTATGGTATGGCCGGAAACACAGTTTTCCAACAAAAAGACTTCCGGCTCGCTCCCTCTGTAGAAGTTGTAAAAAGCCGACATCCTGCTGCTGTTGCGGATGTCATTTTCATCCAGGCTGTAAGGGCTTCGGTACGAAAGTAGTTTGCCGTCAGCATCGATAAACTCGGAGTCGTGGTAGATAAGCTGGTTGTCGCCGATGCACTCCACCTGAAGCCGTATCTTGTCCGGGTGCCACAGGTCGTCCTGGTCGCAGAACGCGAGAAACTCGCCCTTGGAGTGCCGAAACGCGATTTCAAAGTTCCTTGCGAATCCAACGTTACTCTTGTTTTTATAAACAGCTATCTGCTTATGGAGTTGTGCATACTGGGTTAATATTTCGTGCGTGCCGTCTGTCGAGCAGTCGTCTACCGCAATGATCTCGATATTGCCGTACGTTTGGGCGATCAGCGTGTCCAGTTGCTGGGAAAGGTATCGGGCGCCGTTGTAGGTGCACAGGGCAATTGAGACTAGGGGAGTTTCGGCCATTATCGTATATCTATAAAACAGTAATAACGCAAAAAGGGGGCGATAATTACAATACGCGGGGCTTCTTTTAAGCGGAAAGGGGCTTTCCGAAACGGCCGCGTTGCGAAGCGGTGCATGTTAGCTATATCTGCAAACCGGCTTTTTATGTGCGGAATGCGACTAGGATTTCAAAAAAATGAGCTTATACACTATACAGCACAGCCGGCTCATGAAGGCCAAGCTTTATGTTGGAGATGCCCGAAATAACTTTGAGTGTGCCAGAATACCAGGGAATATTTGCGGCAAACATAATCATCGCGGCGCATAACCAGGATAGTCGATCAATATCTGGATTACCCGGTTGTAGAATAATATTCCATTGATTTCTAAAGCGTTGGCAATAATTGAAAAATATAAAGATCACCCCGGTTGTATTTCAAATGACCGGCTATTGCCAATGAGGAGCAATCAAAAGATGAATGAATACCTAAAAGAGATTGCGGGTAGGGGTGCTGTAAAGACGGGATTATTTTACTTAAAAATACAGTCCGGTCTATTCTGTTGGATATCAATATGTTTTAATAAGGGAGCACTAAGTACAACTTATTAATGATTAATAATATTACCTTTGATACCAAAGGATTGAAATTATTTTGACCTCCTGTCATTATTTTACTCACATATTGTTTGCGAAATATAAACATGATTATGCTCCAAATATTGTTTTTATTACGTAAATGATAAGGCTTGCGGGTTTAGTATTAATACTGTTATTGGCTTTTTCAGGTCGGGCTTTGAGTCAGGATATATTTATAACCGGGCATGTAGTAAACAAAGAAACAAATGCACCGTTGGATAATGTGAGTATAAAACTTTATAACGGAACACGTATTATCTATACTACTATTAGCGATACTGCCGGTACTTTCAAAATAAATCAAAAGCTATATCGGCAAACCTCGTATATCATAATACATGGTTTAAATTTAGCCGATTTGCGGGTGGACGGCTTGCCGCAGCCAAAAGATAATAACAATATAGGTATTTTTAAGCTAAGTACACGTAATATTCAACTTAAGAATGTTGAGGTTAGGGCAAAAAGGCGATATCACGACACTACAACAATTGACCTTTCCAAACAAAATTTCGAACGCTCTGTAACGGTTAATGACTTGTTATCCAAAGAACATGGGTTTTATAGAGACAATAACGGCCAGCTCTATTATAAGGGAAAAGTAGTAAGCGATCTGGTTGTAAACGGAAGCGATTTTTTCGGCAAAAATAACATGGATATTTATAAACTGTTGCCCGCACTTGCATTGGAGGATATCCAGGTTGTTGAAACCAATGTGGACAGTGTTACCAACACCACCGTTTTAAGGCCTGTTATTAAGGTAAATTTAAGATTAAAAGAAAAGTACAGCTCCGGAAAATTTGGTAATGCAAGTTTAGGCATAGGGAGTGCAGATAGATATATAGCTTCAACTGATTTGTATACTTATAAAAAGAGAGAACAAATATCGGTTGGGTTTAACAATAACAATATAAATATTACAAATAATCCATACCAGGAACCGGCTATAAGTTTTTCGCCCAATACAAATAGTGTAAGTAATCATAGCGCACGAATCACTTATAGCAATATGCTTGGAAAAAAAATTGAACTTGATTTTTCGGCAACAGGGCGCATAGAAAATCGTGACTTTACTTCAGAAACTGAACGGCAGGATCAGGTTATCAACCAATTCTCTAAAATATTTAGTAAGTCTGACTCTAAGCTATCCGGAATATCTGGTGCAAGGCTGAATATAAAATATCATATAGATTCATTAAATACGCTAAATTTTACACAGACAAATAGTTACGATAAAACGAATAACACCGATTCATCAAACTATTCTATCAGATATGATTCGATTACCAATGTCTCAAATTTAAACAGGGTAAAACATGCTGCTAGTAATTTAGCCTTAACAGAACTATTATATACTCACAGGTTTGCATCAAAAAAAGGCCGGGCGTTAAATGTTAAATTGAGTATTTCTAAAAACGATATTAAAAACGACGAACGGGATAATATATACAACTTAAGTAATAACACTGCTCATTCTTATTTTGTGAGTAATAACAGAAAATTATCGGAAAACTCTTTTGATATCAATTCTGATTTTAATGAGCCTTTGGGCGACGACGCTTATTTCAATATTTACTCTTCCTATAAAAGCGATAGGCTGAATTACAATAGCGATATGATAAGTGACAGCTCGTTTTTATTTCTAAATAATCAGCCGGCAGGCGTTATTAACAACTATGGCAAATCAGGAATAAAATTTCAAAAAACCTTTCGTAAGATTTCAGTAGATGGATCAATTTCCGGTTTGATTGATCTCAGGACAATTGTCGGTAATAAACAGGATACTCATATATCGTTGTTTAATTTAAATGCCGACCTAAAAGCCGATTATAAACTCAGTGATAGTAAAAACTTTTCTTTTATCTATAAAACATTAAGCAGATATCCAGAAGCAAATCAAATTATCAATGTTAATAATACGTTTGACCTGATATCTCAAACCAGCGGTAATGCGTATTTGAAGCCCGAAACAGATAATAGTTTTAAGGTATCTTACAGTTTAAAAAGATCAACTTCCAGTATTAATATAGATGCGGGAATAGACTTTTACGAATCAAAGTTTGGGATGGACATTCAGGCCCTTCCAAACACAATTCAAACAACTTTTATTGATAATGTGGGGCGTGCAACTGCGGTATTTGCTGGCGTATCTGTACAGAAAAACATGTCTGACAAATTTTATTTTAACTACAATAGTAATATTGTTTATCAGGAGCAGCCAACAATTATAAACGATAAACTTAATATAAATAACAGCGTAGCGTTAAACGAGGTGTTTTCATTAACCAAGGAAGTAATCAAAAATGTTTTAACAATTTCCCCAATAGTCACAGCGGGCTATACCAAGTATTATTATGAAAACTCAAGTGTGAATATTGTTAGTTTAACCTATTCAGATAAATTGTCATTTACCGCATTGAAATTTAAACTTGATCTGTTTCCCTTAATAAACTACAATCATGGCATAAATTCTTTAACATCTTTTTCGATGAATGGGGCTATCAAGCGTAGCTTATTTAATGATTACGCTATCATTTGGCTGCAGGGGTATGATTTGTTCAATTCTTTCAAATACAATAATAATTTATTAGGATCATCTTACGCCGGAACAGTAAAATATTCTAATGTTCAACGGTATTTTATAGTAGGCTTAAGTTTTAAATTTAATAACATTAAATGAATATTATTATTGTATGTTTGGCTATTATAAATATTAAAAAAAACTTAAATCCATGAAAAAAATTTTCTTGTTATTCAGTATTATTGCATACTGCTTATCCTCTACTGCGCAAACAATATCTTTTACAACTACAGCAACAACAGTTGCTAGCGGAACGGTAATTACCATTAAAGCCGTCGGCGAAACAGCCTCAAAATATATTATGGGAATAGCCTATTGGGGTTCTTCTCTTCCTCAGTACTATGGCACTATTGGTGGTGCAACTTTCTATAATAAAGTTACTGGTACACCCACCTCTTTTACGTTCACGGTTACAAATAACGGTTCTGCTCCGGGTACCGCAACTTATACTTTTTTGGTTACACCTTATGATGCGGTTAATTTCACATCGTTACCGCCGGTGAATGCCAGCGTTTCCCTGGTTGTAAATCAAGCCCCTCCTCAACCTGTTCCTGCCCCAAGCGAAGGTGATTTTGTAAGAAATGATGATACCGGCCAGGTTTTTTGGTTTTTTGAAGGCAAAATACGTTACATACCTAATCAGGATGTGTTACATGGTTTGTTTACAGGCTATACCGATGCGATAGCGAAACACTATACTACAGCACAATTGAACAGCATATCTGTGCAGACAGGCGTTCCTATAAATCCGGATAACGGGTTGATCAACGATACAAATACCGGAAGAGTATATTTCAGAGAAGCCAATCTGGTAAGATGGATTCGTTCATCTGACGCAATGAACCGTTATCATTTCAGCTGGAACAGCATAAAAAACCGTGTTGGTATCAGCGGCTATGTTGTGGGTGCAGATATTAACTAATGTGGGTTATTTAAAACATAAAGAGGCCGGAACTTGTTCCGGCCTCTTTATGTTTAGGGCGATTTTTTAACACCTACTAAAAAAGATGTTTCATAGTAAATTTATATCTCTATGCCTATTAAAATATAAATTTAAAACTATGAAAAAAGTGCACTTATTATGCAGTGTTTTTAGAGAAAAGCACTAAAGAAGCAATCACCGACCAGCGATTGTCTAACATATTGCATTGTATTCAGCCGGCTATTGATGTTGTCTCGTATCGCTTCCCTGGTTATTATATATGATCCAACCTTTAGCGCAAGCTTTGTGTGTGTGGTAGGTGTAGGGCTGACTTGTGATTGCAATGTGCCGTCTAATGTCCCCTCCTTTCAACAGCGCAGGTACAAACCATCAACCCATCCTTCCCAAAAAGTAAAATATTTATTTTGTTAATTACGAATATTTCGTAGATTTACGAAGTGTTCGTAATTTGAGGTTTTAAAAATAGCCAAGACGGGTTAGTGGCCTGTTAAAGCGTATAGCTATGTCGCTATTTTTATAACTAAATATTTAGTTTGTTTTAACCTGATCTTTTAATTTTTATGGAAAAAAAGCCGCTGATTGTCGCCCTTGTGTTTAGTCTTGTTTTATTATGTTTTAACACCTTTGCGCAAGTTGCCAAAAGGCAGGTGAAGGGTAAATTGGTTGATGAAGCCCATGCCCCGGTAGATTATGCCAGCGTGGCTATTGTAAATGCCTCCGATTCATTACTGGTAAAAAGTACGGTATCAGACAAAGGCGGGGCATTCAAAATAGACGATCTGAAAGCCGGCAGCTACCGCCTCATTATATCGCAGTTGGGGTTAAAAAACTATGTAAAATCTTTTGAAATGGGTGCGGCCGGGCTTGATATGGGAATTATCACCATGCAAAAAAGCGTGCAAAATTTGAAGGAGGTTGCCGTTAATGCCGAGAAAGTGCCCATAAAAATTAAGAAAGATACGGTTGAATTTAATGCCGGGTCTTTTAAAACGCAGGCTAATGATAATGTGGAAGCGCTGTTGAAAAAGCTGCCGGGTATTGATGTGGATAAGGACGGCAAAATAACCGCGGGCGGCAAGGATGTAAAAAAAGTAATGGTAGATGGACGCGAATTTTTTGGTAACGACCCAAAAGCGGTTACAAAAAATCTGCCTGCCGATGCCATTGATAAAGTACAGCTTATTGACGATAAAACCGATAAAACAAAAAACACAGGCATTGATGATGGCCAGCGCGATAAGGTGGTAAATGTTACCTTAAAAGCCGATAAAAAGAAAGGTTGGTTTGGCAACGCCACTGCCGCCGGCGGTACCAACGACCGTTACCTGGGCCAGTTTAACCTCAATCACTTTGATGACAAAAAACAACTGTCGTTTCTGTTTCTGAGTAATAATGTAAATGAATCGGGTTTTAGTTTTGAAGACCTTAACAATTTTACGGGTGGCAATATCTTCGATACCTTTTCTTCGGGCAACGGCAGTACCTCCATATCGGTAAACAGCAGCGGGCGGGCAAATGTAAACGGCGTGTTTTCGGGTGTTAACGAGGGTTTGATAACCAACCATAGCGGGGGTATCAACTACTCAGATATTTATGGTAAAAAAGAGCAGCTGAAATTCAATGTAAACTTTGTTTCGGTAATATCATCAAACGTGCTGCGCAAACTGGCCGATATACAGGATGCGCCCAATAACCTGTTCACCAATCAAAAAAACAACGGCAATAATACCAACAACAGTTACCGCCTTAATTTTAGTTTTGATTATAAGCCCGATAGCTTAACCAATATTAAATTTAAACCCAGCCTCAGCACCACTTTTACCCGTAACAATTCGTCGCTTTTATCTAATACGCTTAACAGTACGCTGGATAGTGTGAATAATATTAACCAGTTGCTGAACGGAAAGAAGAATAGTCCGGCGGTAGGGGGCTTGTTTTCTGTTAACCGCAAACTGCATAAGGGAAAAGGCTCGGTTAACTTTTTTGTAAACGGCAACTACTCCCAATCTAACTACGATTACACCAATATAGCCACCACCCGGTATTTTACCGATAATCAGGGCAACAGCAACCTTAACCAGCAGGCCAGCCAGGATAATAACGCCACTTTTTTAAATAGTACGGTATCTTTTGTACGGCAACTAAGCGCCAGAAAAAAGATAAACTTAACACTAAGCCAAAGCTTCGATTATCGTAAACAAATTGCCGATCAGTTTACCTTAGATTATAACGGCGCCACCGGCAAATACGAAATTGTTGATCCTTTGCTCAGCGGCAACTTTAATAACCGTAACTGGCGCTACACTACCACCGCCGGTTTAAATAAAGCAACAGATAACACCACCATCAACCTAAACTTTGCCGTGGCCGATCTGGGCCTGCGTGGCGATTTTACCAGCAATAACCAGTTTAGCAGCGTACACCGCGATGCTTTTGCGCTGGTGCCTAATGCCAGTTTTTCGTACCGTAAAAAAAACGGGGCAAATTTGTATATAAATGTGGGTACCGATGTTACACTGCCCTCGGCTACAGATCTGCAACCGGTATTTAACAACACCAACCCACTGTATATTAAACAGGGAAACCCCGATCTGCTGATGTCCAGATCATTAAACAGTAGTGTTAACTACAGCTATTTTGATGCCAAAAGCAGCTCTTATATTAACGTTTACGCCAGTTTTACACCTACCTGGAACGGCTTCTCTACCCAAAGCGCGGTTGATGCCAATGGTATTACCACCTCAAAACCCATCAACACCAGCGGTAATTACAACGCCAATTTCGGGTTTAATTACGGCAGGCCAACCCCCGTTAAAGGTTTAAAAGTTAATGTGGGGATGAATGGCAGTATAGGTCGCTTTGTAAATTATATTAACGATACGCAAAACGCGGTGCAGCGTTTTGGTCCGGGTTTAAGCCTGGGCAGCAATTATGATATTGATGATGTGCAACTATCCATCAGGGGCTATGGCACTTATAACAATGCTGAAAATTCGTTTCAACACCTGGCCGATCAGCATTATTTTACCTACAACAACAACTTTAGCGCAAGTGTAAAACCGTTAAAGAACTGGCGTATTTTTAGTGACATTAACCAAAGGCTCTTCCGTGGTACGCCATCAAGCGCCAATACATCGTTCTACATTTGGAACGCCGGCATCGAACGTACCATGCTCAAAAAACAAAACCTTACCTTTTCGTTAAATGCTTTCGATATGTTAAACCAAAACTCGGGCATCCAGCGCAGTATCTCTACCACTGGCCTTATAGAAAACGACCAAACCAATACCCTTGGCCGGTATTTTTACGCCAAGCTTATATTCAAGATCAACAAAGTAGGCGCGGGAGCAGCTAAAGCCAATTCGGGGGTTGTTATTATACGGTAAGTTGTTGGGTAAGGCAATACAGCTTTTGGTGCAGGGTTTGTATTTGGGGTGCTTGCAATAAGTCATTTCTTAGCGCAGGTCTTGTGTTTGGGATTTGCGTGGTGGGCGACCTGTGCTTACCCAACAACTTCTTCAGCCCGTGGTCGGTGTTATCACACCAACCACGGGCTGAAGAAGTTGTTGGGTAAGCATTTCTAAAAGCTCTTATAGCGGGGGGGCTTGTGTTTGAGATTTGCCTGGTGGGCGACCTTTGCTCGAAGATAAGTGCTATACCCGTTCTGCCCTGCCTACAATTTCGCGGATGATAGCATCAAGTTCCCATACCGAATCTGAAATTTGCGTGATAAGGTCGGCCCGTTCACTATCGTCAGCATCGCATGATCTGTATACCTCTATCAATCCCATGGTTCGGGCCAGGGGGGCGCGGATAACGTGCGATTGCATCCAGGCTATCTCATTAAGTTGTTTGTTTTGCTGTTCCACATCGGCTACGCGGCGCTGGCGTTCGGTGTTAAGGGTAGCTTCGTTCATCCTGCGCTCGGTAACATCAAGGCAGGCACCTATCATAGCTACTGGTTGTCCCAGATGGTTGGTTTGTACCCGTCCCCATGATTGCAGGTAGCGGATCTCGCCGGTTGGCCTGATAATTCTTTCTTCAAATGTAATGTCTTGCTGTTGCTGTAGTGCTTCACCTATCCGGTTTGTGATCCGTTCCCGGTCGTTTGGATGCAGTAACTCACGGTAGCCCTCAAACGTGGCCTTAAAAGCGGCCTTATCGAGGCCATAAATATGGTAAAGGGCATCAGACCAGGTTACAACGTTTTGGGCAATATCCCATTTCCAGTTGCCAAAGCTTGCCATCTCCTGCACCTGGCTCATCAACAGCGCCGCGTTTTTAAGTTCGCTGGCATCAATGGCCGCCTGCTGTTTCATGGCAATTGCTTCGGTAGCGTCGGTAAGTGTGAGCAGCAAGCAATATACACTGTCCTCATCGTCGGTAAGCGGCGTTATTGCTATATCGAAAAATCGCCCGGTACCTAAATTTTCATTACCCTCAAAAGCATCTAGCTGTACAGCCGTTTTTTGTTCCAGTGCCAGATGCATCGCTTTTAAAATATCAGCCGCTGCCCCGGTTTCTTCACCGGCCACAACCGATAATGCGCTTTTACCGGCAATTGCCGTTTGAGGTAACCCGGAAAGGGTAGCGAATGCACAGTTACAGTCGGCAACGGTAAATTGGGGTGCATCTGGTATCAATACCAGGCATGGCGAAGGCAAAATGTTAAATATTTGATACGGGTTTACTTGTTTCAGCATCGTTTTAAGATTTGAGGTCAGTAATAAAACAATCCAGTGAACGTGCGTTAATTATTTTGTTTGCTTGTAGCCAAAGCCGATCCGTAGATTGTGCATGTTAAAGATAGCGAATAGCCACAAACTTTTATTGTATATACAACCAATAGTTTTTTTGAGTCACCGGGATGTACGAAGTCTACAACTCGAACAGCGCCGGTTACCTGGCTAAATTGTTTATCTGCATATAATTCCCTTCATTTATAACCGCACAAACGTTTGTTATTCGGCTCAACTTTTAATTCTCTTTTTATAAGTTTGAGAACTTAAGCAGGCTTACCGTCACTAATTTATGAAAAAGATCATCCTGATAATTGTTAGCATTTTTTTGTATGTGAACGCTTTTGCGCAACCCGCAAAGCACGATCTGCATTTTGATACCCTGGCCAGGCGATGGGATGAGGCCATTCCGCTGGGCAATGGAATGGTGGGTGCATTGGTTTGGCAAAAAGCAGGCCATCTGCGTTTTTCACTCGATAGGGCCGATCTGTGGGATCTGCGCCCAATGAAGGGTTTGCACCGGCCGGAGTTTAACTACCAATGGGTGCTTAGCCAGGTAAGCAAAAACGATTATGCCCCGGTACAAAAATATCTTGACGAACCTTATGATCAGGAGCCGGCGCCATCTAAAATTCCGGGCGGCGCTTTGGAATTTAATACCGATGGCTGGGGGGATGTACAATCGGTTAATTTGCATTTGCCCAATGCTTTATGCGAGGTTAAATGGGCAAACGGCACTATACTTAAAACGTTTGTACATGCAACGGCTCCGGTGGGCTGGTTCAGGTTCGAAAACATCAACACAAAACTGGTACCCCGGTTAATAGCCCCCAAGTACCAGGGCGAAGTAAAAATAGCAGGCGACCCGGTGGGCGGCGATGATCTGTCGCGACTTGGTTACGCGCAGGGAACCATTAAAAAAAACGGCAACAGTATTACCTATGTACAAAAGGGGTATGGAGGGTTTGTTTACCAGATTAATGTAAGCTGGCATCAAACAAATGCACATACCGTTGAGGGTGTTTGGAGTATTTCATCACAATATCCCAACAAAAAAATCAATCCTTTGGCCGCCGCTATTGCTCAAAACACATTAAAAAGAAGTTTTGCAAAAGATTTTGCTTCGCACAGTGCATGGTGGCAAAGCTTCTGGAGCAAATCGGCCATTCATGTGCCCGATGAACTGATTGAAAAACAATGGTACCTGGAGCAGTATAAGTTTGGTTCTGCATCCCGGTCAGGTGCGCCGCCCATATCATTACAAGCCGTTTGGACTGCCGATAACGGCCGGCTGCCACCCTGGAAAGGCGACTTTCACCACGATTTAAATACCCAGTTAAGCTACTGGCCAAGTTATAGCAGCAATCATTTAAAAGAGGGAATGGTGTATCTGGATCACCTTGATGCCAACAAGGCCAACTATAAACGCTATACCAAAATGTATTTTGGCAAGGATGGTTTGGCCGTGCCCGGCGTAACAACTTTGGATGGCACCGAAATGGGCGGCTGGATACAATACTCGCTTTCGCCAACCGTATCATCGTGGCTTGGGCAGCATTATTATTTGCAATGGCGCTATAGTATGGATAAAAACTTTTTACTCACCAGGGCATATCCCTGGATAAAAGAGGCGGCGGCTTTTATTGAAAATTTAACAGTTTTAGATAGCGCCGGGCATCGTAAATTGCCAATCAGCTCCAGTCCCGAAATAAATGATAACGATATTACCGCCTGGTTTCATCAAAATACCAATTACGACCTCTCGCTGATGAAGTTTACGTTTAAAGCCGCAGCCGAACTGGCTACAGCATTAGGGCAAACTGATGAAGCGGCACACTGGCAAACAATAGGGGCACAGTTTGATGATTTCGCGCTTACACCCGCCAACGAGCTGATGTTTGCACCAGGTATGGCTTATAATCAGTCGCACAGGCATTTTTCAAATATGATAGGTATTTATCCATTGGGGTTGATAAAGTGGGAGGATGGAATTAAATCGCAGGCCATTATAAAAAACTCTATTCATTTGCTGGATAGTATTGGGCCGGCCTATTGGTGCGGTTATTCGTACTCCTGGCTGGCTAATATGAAAGCAAGGGCAAAGGATGGCGAGGGGGCGGCAAAAGACCTTACCATTTTTGCTAAGGCGTTTTGCTCCGTCAACAGTTTTCATTTAAATGGCGATCAAACTAAATCAGGCTATTCCAAATTTCAGTACCGGCCGTTTACGCTCGAAGGAAATTTCGCGTTTGCTTCGGGTTTACAGGAAATGCTGATACAAAGCTATGCAGGTTTTATAGAGGTACTGCCCGCTGTACCAGCCGCCTGGACGGACATAGCCTTTGAAGATCTGCGTACAGAGGGCGCATTTTTAATAAGCCTGAAAAAAGCCGGCGGGCAGGTTACCGAAGTTAAAATAGTTGCAGAAAAAGGCGGCGAAACAAAACTGAAATTGCCTTTTAAAACTTTTGTAGCCACTACTAAATACGGGGTGGAGATAGACTCAGCCGAAACCGGATTTGTGAGCCTAAACTTTAAACCCGGCGCTACTTTGGTATTAAAAAATGGGTACGAATGATGCATCCGTAGTATTCAGCCTGGTATTTTGCAGCTCACATTTCCGGGATGAAACGATTGCTGCTATTGCTGCTTTTTTAACCGGCATACTTTCTTGTACATGCGTAAGTTGTAGCATCAGGGTGGTAGAGATTGAAAAAGTTTAAGAGAGGCCTGTTTCCTGCTACATCTCCACATAACACCATCGATCAGACAGATGAGGATGATGTTAAATAAATATATCTTCACTTTAGCAAGTTAACAGCCAATTTAACCAAACGTTACCTGCACTATGATCTCCACAAAAGTTAAAGCCGCCAAAATATTTGCCGCGTTTTTTTTCTGTATCAGTACATTAAACGTTTTAGCTCAAACTAAAACAGGTACGGTTGCTGTAGATAGATCATCCCCCAAAATTGTAAACATTGTTAACTTCATCCGCCTGCTGGAGCCGCGCGACCCGGCAATTACCGAAGATGTGCTATACCAAACAGTAGTAAAGCAGGTGGAGATAATGAAGAAATACCACCTTGGCGGCACTTTTTTGTTGCAGTACGATGCCCTGATGGATAAACGCTACCAAAAGCTTTTATCTGCTTTGCCAAAGGGAAGTTTTGAAATTGGCGCCTGGTGGGAGATCCCGCAGCCGATGGCGGAAAATGCCGGCTTAAAATGGCGTGGCCGTTACCCATGGGACTGGCGGGCAAATATTGGCTTTTCTACAGGTTATACACCCAAAGAGCGCGAAAAACTGATCGATGTTTATTTCAGGGATTTTAAAAAGATTTTTGGGTATTATCCAAAATCTGTAGCATCGTGGTTTATTGATGCCTATAGTTTAAACTATATGTACCAAAAATACCATATTGTTGCTTCGGCAAACTGTAAAGATCAGTATGGTACCGATGGCTATACGCTATGGGGCGGCTACTGGAACCAGGCTTATTATCCAAGTAAAATAAACAGTTACATGCCCGCGCAAAACGCGCAAAATCAAATTCCGGTGCCCATCTTCCGGATGCTGGGGAGCGATCCTATCCGCCAGTATGATAACGGACTTGGTACCACCAGGCAGGGCGTGGTAACATTGGAGCCTGTTTATAAATTTGGCGGCGGCGACTCTACCTGGGTTAACTGGTTTTTTAAAAGTTTTACAGGGGATAGGGCACTTGGCTTTAACTATACCCAGGCGGGCCAGGAAAACTCCTTTACCTGGGATGCCATGGCGAAGGGCCTAGAACTGCAGATGCCGTTAATTGCCAAATTACAGCATGAGCATAAAGTACGGGTAGAAACCATGGAGCAGTCTGGCCGTTGGTTTAAACAAAATTATAAAGTTACTCCGGCAACGTCATTTACGGTGAGTAAAGATATTGAAGGCAGCAACCTGAAAACCGTTTGGTATAACAGCCGCTATTACCGCGTAAATATGCTTTGGGAAGCCGATGGTTTGCGCATCCGTGATATTCATTTGTTTGATGAAAAGTTTCCGTCGGTATATGAGAAACAGGTAGCTACCTCCAATGAGTGCACGTTTTTTACACTACCCCTTGTGGATGGCTATATCTGGAGCAAGCCCGGTAATATAGCCGGTATGCGTTTAAAGGCGGTTTTAGAAGGCAAAGATGTACTGCTAAAAGGAGGCGACCCTATATTTACCAATACAGGGAAAAACAGTATGCATATCTCCTGGCCCTTAACCACTGTAAACGGTTCCTTAGAGATAGACCTCACCGAAAAACAACTTAAAATAAAGCTAAAAAGTAAAACAGCATATAATTGGTTTTTCGACCTCAGTGCCGCGCCCGGTGCGCAGTTGCCTTTCAAAAACATTAGCCCCAATAGGCTTGATTGCCGTTTTGAGACCACAAACTATAACGTAAAACCTATAAAGGGGACTTTCTCTAAACCCGATAACAGATCTGTTTTCAGGCTCAACCCACAGGTGGATGAATTGGTGTTGAATTTGGGAGATGTTGTAACGAAGTGATAGGAGCAGTTGGTAAGCTTTTAGTTTGTGACCTAAGAATTAACTTCAATACTAAAACGTGCATTACAATGACAATCGGCATAATGCAATAACTTAATTTTGCCTGCTCAAAATTAACGGTGTTTTACCCAGGCTTAGGCCCGGTAAAGCAAAAAATAACATTATGCCCATTACCTCTGCAAAACGTGTTAAACCACACCATCAAACTATATCAACCATATTAGCTTTCTCGCTTATCCCGCTTTCGGGCTTTGCTACCGATATTTATATACCCTCGTTGCCGGCTATGGGTTTGGCCATGCACTTGAGCAGTATGCAGGTACAACTTACGCTAAGCATTTTTTTAATTAGCTACGGTGTTTCGCAACTGTTTATTGGGAGTGTTTTAGATAGTTTCGGTCGTTATAACTTTAGCCTGGGCGCGTTGGTGGTGTTTGTGCTATCGTGCGTGGTGATAGCCAATACCGGCAATATCTATCTCATTTACCTTATGCGGGTTATTCATGGCATAACGGTAGCCATTATTGTGGTAGCCAAGCGGGCTTATTTTGTTGATGTTTATGAGGGCGACAAGCTGAAGCATTACCTGAGTATTTTCACCATCATTTGGTCTACCGGGCCTATAGTAGCACCATTTATCGGGGGCTATTTACAAAATGCATTCGGGTGGCAATCTAACTTTTACTTTTTGGGTGCTATAGCTGCTGTAATAGCCATATTGGAGCTTGTTTTTAGCGGCGAAACTATTAACCATGCTACAGAATTTAAGCTGAAGAGGATTGCAGGGATTTATGTACAAATGATAAAAACACCCAGCTTTACGCTTGGTTTATTAATGCTTGGCCTGGCCTACTCTATGGTGATGGTATTCAATATGTCGGGGCCGTTTATTATCGAGCATCAGTTGTTGTTAACGCCTGTTGCGGCAGGTTACTGCTCGCTCATTTTGGGTTTGGCCTGGATGGTGGGCGGCTTTATTGGCAAAGCCACTATCGAGCGGCCGTTCTATAAAAAAATGGCCATAAACGTTGGCCTGCAAATTGCATTTGTGGCCGCCATGATAGGTAGTTTAGGCTTAATGGTTACCTTGTATACGCTTATCTTTTTTGCATTTTTAATTCACATGGGGGCTGGTTATACCTATAACAATTACTTTACTTACAGTATGCGCAAGTTTCCTAAAAACGCGGCTATCGCCGGTGGTTTAACCGGGGGCATTGTTTATATTATGGTATCGTTTTTAAGCTATGGCATTATCGCCGTTTTGCCTGCTAAAGACGAGCGTAACCTGAGCTATAGCTACCTGATATTGATATTGCTATCGGGCGTGGTAATGTATGGTATCTCCAGAATAAAAAAGGAAGTGTTAGCGGCCGAACTGGTGTAATGCCAGTTGTAAATAATGCTGACCTGTTGTAACAATTACAACAGGTCAGCATTATCAATCATTTATTTTACGGGTACAACCTTAAAATCTTCAAAAGTAACATTAAAGCTTTGTTTACCCGGGGCGGCGGCTACCATACCTATCATCGCTTTTACTTTGGGTGGAAAATAGGCCAGGCGCAGCATGTCAAACTTTTTACCATCAAAAGAGTAGCTAATTTGTACATAATCGCCTTTGCGCAACAATTTTAACCATACCGATTTTGGACTATCATGGCGCGGCACTACCGACCAGTCTGATACAAAACGGGTTACTACCGCACTTACATTTTGTACGCCATCTACATATTCAATACCGGTTTTTATCCAGTTCTTATTATCTATCCTAACCATCAGACCCGCCTGGTGAAACAACTCTTTATAAGCGCCGGTAATTTTTACGCTGGCTTCAAAATCGCCGGTTTGCTCGGCATAGTAAAATGGCCCGTTATCGCGAATAAAGCCATAGTGTGTTACCCGCCAGTAATTGGTACCGGGGTCAACCGTCATGGTTAGGCCGTTGTTGCTTAAAACAGATTTGGCAGGCTTGCTATACCATTTCATATTGCTTTGTGCCTGTGCGCTATGCACCGCGCCAAATACAAAAAAGGTTAAAAATAAGGTGATGTTTTTCATAAAAGCAAAGCTAATATTTTTAGCTAAACAGCAATTGGTTTTAAAGGGTTTTGTTTGTTTTGGTGTGTAAGGTATTGAAGATCATGCGCTAAAAATATTTTTTATAGGTGCGGGCAAGCCATACGCTAAAAGTTTTTTACCGATGATCTGCTAACCATAGCAACAAATGCCCATATTGCGCTCGACTAAAATTATGGAGAATAACGCTGCATATTGAGTTACGCAACTTTTAGAATTTTGGGGATTGTAACACTTATGTAATCAGTAATAAAGGAACGTTGCTTACCTGCATTATTATTACGGCAGTTAATATATTTGCTTTATGGCAGTATCTAACGTAAAACAAACACAAATACATCCCTCGGGCTTTACATTTTTAGATGCTTTAAAAGAAAATAACGACCGGGAATGGTTTAATGCACACAAACCCGCGTTTTTACAGGAGCAGGAGCTTATGGAGGGATTTGCCACTGCTTTGCTGGATGAGCTTAACAGCCATGATGTAATAGAAACAGCATCAGGCAAAAAAAGCCTGTATCGTATTTACCGTGATACCCGTTTTGCTACCGATAAAACGCCCTATAAAACCCATTGGAGCGGCAGCTTTAAACGTGCCGGCAAACAGCGCCGGGGCGGCTACTATTTTCATATAGAGCGGGGCAATAGTTTTATTGGCGGCGGTTTCTGGGGGCCATCAACAGATGATCTGAAGCGGGTACGTGAAGAAATAGCCCACGATGCCACCCCACTCAGAAACATCCTCAGCAGTCCATCGTTTATCAACACATTTGAAACCTTAAAAGGCGAGCAGCTAAAAACTACCCCTAAAGGTTTTGAAGCCGGGCACCCAGCTATTGATCTGTTGCGCTATAAACAATTTCTGCTCGTTCGCCGCTTTACCGACGATGAGGTGCTTAACGGGCAATTTTTAAATGAGGCCTCCCAAACGTTTAAAAACATGCGGCCATTTTTTGATTATATGAGCGAAGTGCTCACCTCCGATGCCAACGGATTGGCTTTGTAAAATTTAATGCAACAAGCGGCTGGTTTAATGCTTTATTAATCTTTTATTAAGGCCAATAAATTTATTTGTAGCTTCATTCGCCATAAAATAATCCCGGTTTGCTGAACCTGGACAAACCTGAATTAAATAGTTTAATTGCCTGTTCCGGTTTGAAAGGAGGGAGGTAACAGGCTTAATATATAATGATCATTCGCTGTAATAAATGAACAAAAGAGGATTTACACTAACCAACATTATCTTATTGCTAACCCTGGCTGCGTCGGCGTTTAGCCTGCCAAAACAAGTTGCCGATACTTCTATAAATGCTTATAACGTAAGGTGGGATACACCCGGACCGGGTTCGGCACAGTCTATGCCCCTGGGTAATGGCGATATCGGCCTCAATGTATGGGTAGAGAAAAATGGCGACCTCCTGTTCTACATCAGTAAAACCGATGCCTGGGGCGGTGAGCCTGATGCGCAGAAAGATCCCTGGATGAAACAGGGTGGCATATTGATGAAACTTGGGGCTATTCGGGTATCGGTAAGCGCTAACCCTTTGGCTAAAAGTTCGGTATTCAGGCAAGTTCTTCAGCTAAGTAACGGCGAGATAACAGTGCAGGAGGGCGAAGGAGCAAGCGCTGTTAATTTCAGGGTTTGGGTTGATGCCAATCATCCGGTTATCAGGGTGGAAACTAAAAGCGCGGGAGCCGCTACCGTAAGTGTAAAGCTCGAAAACTGGCGCGCCGGATTAACAGACACGGTTTTGAATGGTCAAAAAAATCGCGTTGCCTGGTATCACCACAATGCCGCTACTGCCGATGCGCATTTGGCTAACCTCACTTTTGGGGCAGTTATTAAAGGGGATGGATTGGTAAATAAAGATAATGCCACCCTGCAATCGGGGAGGGCGGTTACTGCTCAACTGATATCTATTTATCCTTTAACGGCTATTGCCGGCAGCGGCAGCCAATGGCTTACGCAACTGGAAACGCAGGCAAACCAAATAGAAAAGTTAAAGCTTGCGCAAACCCGCAAGGCGCATCAGCAATGGTGGCAGCAATTTTGGCAACGTAGCCACATATTTGTAAGCGGCGATGAGCAGGCCAGGCAGGTAACCCAAGGCTATGTTTTGCAGCGTTTTGTTACCGCCTGCGCTGGCAGGGGAGCATATCCTGTTAAATTCAATGGGTCTATATTTGTGGTAGATAATCCCGCAAAAAACGAAAATGCCGATTACCGTGCCTGGGGCGGGCAATACTGGTTTCAAAACACCAGGGCCATGTACTGGCCCCGCTTGATGGCCGGCGATTTTGATATGATGCTGCCCTTGTTTAAAATGTATGCTAATATACTGCCCGCCAATGCTGTGCAGGTACAGCAATTTTACCACCATGGCGGCGCGTACTTTGCCGAAACTTCGCCATTTTGGGGCGGCCTTACTTACACCGGACCAGAAGTAAAGGCCAACTACACGGCGCATTACTTTACGCCCATACTGGAGTTAAGCATGATGATGCTTGATTACTATGAGTATACCGGCGATACCACCTTTGCCCGTAAAACCTTACTGCCGGTTGCTACTGCCGGGCTACAGTTTTTTGATGAGCACTTTAGCCGTGATAGCACGGGCAAGCTCTTGCTCGATCCGGATAACGCTATTGAAATGTTTTGGAAGGTACACAACCCCGCGCCGGATATTGCCGGTTTGCATGCGGTGTTAAGCCGGTTAATGGCCTTGCCCGCAGGTATGGTTGATAGTAAAACCCTGGCGCAATGGCAAAAGTTTTACAGCGAGTTGCCTCCTTTGCCAATAGCAACAGATAATGGCAAAACCACGCTTTTACCATATACCGGCCCGCAAACTGCCCAATCTTCTAATAGCGAAAATCCCGAGTTGTATGCCATTTACCCGTTCCGGCTTTATGGCCTGGGCAAGCCCGGTTTGGATGTAGCCGTTAATACTTTTAATGCCCGTAAGCAACGTGCCAAAGGTTGTTGGGTACAAGACCCCATCCAGGCGGCCATGATTGGCGACGCCGGCGTGGCTAAAGATTATGTAAGCTATGCCTTTGCCCGTAAAGACCCTGGTTTGAAATTTCCTGCATTTTGGGATAAGGGGAATGATTACGGCCCCGATGAAGATAACGGTGGCAATGGCGAAAATGGTTTGCAGCAAATGTTGATGCAGGCCGACGGCAAAAAAATTATGCTGTTACCTGCCTGGCCTGCCGGCTGGGATGCCAGCTTTAAGCTTAACGCCCCCTACAATACAACGGTTGAAGGCAAAGTGATAAACGGCAAGCTTACCGGTTTAAAGGTTAGCCCTGCCAGTCGCATGGCCGATGTGGTGGATATGAGCAAGCATTAATAAGTTGATATGAAATTAATCATCGGCATACTTTTAGGTTTAACTGTAGGCATATCCGTAAAAGCTCAAACCCGGATAACCTGTATTGGTGCCAGTATAACCTATGGCGCAACACTTGCAGAGCCGGCCACGCAATCCTATCCCGCGCAATTGCAGCGGCTGTTGGGTAATAATTATGTGGTGAGTAATTTTGGCGTAAGCAGTGCCACCATGTTACGCAAAGGCGACTTATCTTACTGGTCAACATCTGCTTATCAACAGGCCCTCAAAAGCAGGCCCGATGTAGTATTTATAGATTTGGGCGGTAACGATAGCAAGCTTGTTAACAGGGTTCATTTAAATGAATATGGGCAGGATTATAAGGATATGATCCGTGCTTTTGCACAACTGCCATCGCATCCGCGTATGGTATTGCTGTTGCCTATACCCGCTTTTTTGGCCGATACCAACCAGATATACGATAAGGTAATAGTTAATGACATTATCCCCCGCATACGGCAGGTGGCTTATGATACCCGTTTGGAAGTTATTGATATGCACTCGATGTTTGTTAACCATGAAAACTGGATGCCGGATAAGATCCATCCGGATTTGCAGGGCGCTACCATAACAGCCAAAAGGCTCTACGATGTAATTGTACAACCAAAAGATACAACGTTTAACGTTTTCAACAACATTAAACAACCTTATAAAACAAGTTCGTTTTACGGTTACCCCTGTGCCCAATTTAATTTTGATGGCCGCGATGCCAAAGTAGTAAAACCCAAATGGGCAGCCAAGGGCCATCCCTGGGTATGGCGTGCACGTTTCTGGGGGCACGAGCCGCAAACAGATATCGCCCTGCTTGAGCGTGGGTTTCATATTGTTTACTGCGATGTTGCCGAATTACTGGGTAACAACGAAGCCATAGGTTACTGGAATAATTTTTATACAATGCTTAACCACGCCGGCCTGGCTAAAAAGGCGGTGCTGGAAGGAATGAGCCGTGGTGGTATTTATATTTATAACTGGGCGGCAGCTAATCCGCACAAAGTTGCCTGCGTTTATGCCGATAATGCGCTGCTCGATCTGAAGTACTGGCCCGATTCGGCAACGTTGAAACAGGATTTTCATTTAAATGAAGTAAGCCAGTTGGCTGCTTTAAAAGCAAGCCCGATTGACAAAGTGCCGCAGATTGTGGCTGGAGGATACCCTATGCTGCACCTATTGGCCGATGATGATGAGGCGGTTGATCCATCAAAAAATACATTATTGTTTGAACAAAAGGTTAAAGCGCTTGGCGGTACCATAACGGTAATGCATAAGCCCGGTTTTAAGCACCATCCCCATAGTTTTCCAAACCCGGCACCAATTGTCGATTTTATTTTACAGGCAACCGGGTACCAGGCAAATTGATGCCTATTGTACCCGTTAATGTAAATCTCTCCCAATTAACTTGAATAACAGGCTAAATTTGGTGGTAAAATGGTATTATTAATTGTTAAATTTATATCATTTTACTTTTGCCCGGGTTTGGCGCGTGGTTAGTTTATATAAAGTTATATTCCTTGAATGTGTTTAGTTTTTATTGTAATTTAGCCACATGTCATCTAAACATATCGCTTGTTTTTATGGCCGTAATTATAAACTATACGGGTACTTAAGTTTTATACTTAGTGTGTACTTATCAACATGAGATTTTTTTTACCGGGGTCAATTGCGGCTATTTTATTAAATATCCTTTTCTTGTTGCAAGCAAATGCGCAATCGTATGGGCTTGGGTTTTATAGCCATGAAGTTGTACAGGATAAACGCACAACTTTAGATCTTAGTATTAACAATGTCTCTCCAAAAGATAATCTCGAAGTTTCCTTTGATCTTTCTTTTATCCCCAACCATGCTATTTACTTTGGCTACATTCTCAGGCTGGTTGATGATAACAAACAAAACATCGACCTGGTGTATGATAACCAGGCCAATACGCGCCATTTTAAGATCATCGTAGGCGAGCGGCTTTCTAAAATTTCGTTCAATATTGATGAAAAATTGCTTTTTGAGCGTTGGAACAGGCTACGCCTGGTGGTAGATTATAAAAACGATAAGATCACCGTTTTTTCGGGCCGCGAATCATTTGCAGAATCGGGCGTGCATTTGCAGCAGCCTGGTCATAATTACAAATTGCTTTTTGGAGCCAACGCCTACAAACAATACCAAACTACAGATCTGCCTCCTTTAAAGTTAAGGGATGTAAACGTTTTGCAGGGCGAACGGCTGATGGCCAACTGGCCGCTTAACGAGTGGGAGGGCAATGTAGCCAACGAAACCGTAAACCAAAACAATGGTGTCATCACCAACCCGTTATGGATAAAAGCCCGGCATCGTAACTGGCAGTTAGAAAATGAATTTACAGTTCCGGGCGATGCCAGCTCCGCCTTTGATACCGTTAATGAAGCCGTGTATATTATTACGCAGGATTCGCTGGTTAATTTTTCTATCAATAAAACGCCACAGCTTACCAGTGCGCCGTATCATTCTGGCCGGCAATTGATGGTTCCCGGCGATCAGTCGCTTTTTGTTAATAACAAACTTTACTACCTGTACATAGATCAAATGGCCATTGGTACCTATGATTTTAATAGCCAGCGCTGGGACAAAGGCTTTAAAAACCAGGCAACCAACAACGGGCATTTCAATAAATTTTACAGCAAAGCAGATAGCTCCATATATACTATTGGTGGCTACGGCCAGCTTATTTATAAGGATAGTGTAAAACGCTACAATGTGGTTACCAACATCTGGCAAAAGGTAAAAGTTAAGGGCGAGACCTTTACACCCCGTTACCTGGCTGGCCTGGGTACAGATGCCGCCGGTGATACGGCCTACGTAATTGGGGGCTATGGCAGCGCATCGGGCCAGCAGATAGTGAACCCTAAGAATTTGTACGATATGATGCGGTTTTCGGTAAAGGATAAATCCTTTAAAAAACTGTTTAGCATCGATGTAAAAAACGAAGATTTTGTGTTTGCCAATTCGCTGGTAATAAACTCTAAAGACAGATCGTACTATGGCCTTATTTTTCCTCAGCATAAGTTTAACTCCAGTTTGCAGCTGATAAAAGGCTCGCTGGATAGATCGGGTTACCATCTGGTGGGCGATACTATTCCCTTCCTGTTCCATGATATCCATTCCTATGCCGATCTGTGTTTCTTCCCGCGTAGCGGCAAGTTTTTGGCCCTTACCATGTTTAGGGAAAACGAGCAAACCCGCATTAAGATCTATTCGCTGCTGAGCCCGCCCGAGCCATTGGCCGATAGGGAGGTAGAGATTGGGCATATCAATTATTTTTTATGGATAAGCGGCGTTTGCGTGGCCGGCCTGGGTTTAGCCGTACTGGTAGTAATAAGTCGCAGGCGTAAAAAAGCTTTGGTAACGCCTCCTGTAATATTAAAGCCGGTTGAAAGCCCGTCATTTGTTGTTAACGATGCAGAACCAGAAGCTATTGCCGAAGATGACCATACCCGTAACCATTGCAAAAACGCCATATTTTTATTTGGCGATCTGCAATTGTTTACACCGGAAGGGCACGAAATCACCAAATATTTTACGCCGCTGCTTAAAGAGCTGTTCCTGGTTATCCTGTTGTACTCGGTTAAGCTGGATAGGGGGGTAAGTTCCGAAAAGCTGAACGAGATTCTTTGGTTTGATAAATCGGAAAAAAGCGCGCGTAATAACCGCTCTGTAAATATTGCCAAGCTAAAATCGCTGTTAGATAAAATGGGGCATTGCCATTTATCAAAAGATACCGGTTACTGGAAAATTGAGATAGATTACAGCCATATTATGGTCGATTATCATAATTACCTCAACATTGTATCCAACAAAACCAGGCTTAACAAGCAAAAGATAATTCAGCTTACCCATATCACCCAAAGGGGCAACTTTTTATCAAACATTGAGTACGAGTGGCTGGATGCTTTTAAATCCGAAGTATCAAATGAGATCATCGATACCTATATCCAGTTTGCAAACAGCGTTCAGATAGCCGATGATCCGGAGTTTTTGATCAAGCTGGCCAATGATATCTTTTACTTCGATCCGGTGAATGAAGAAGCCATGATCTTAAAATGCAAGGCGCTTGCCCATATTGGTAAGCACTCGCTGGCAAAAAACACTTTCGAGAACTTTAACAAGGAGTACAAAGTGATTTACGGCGAAGCTTTTAACCGTGATTTTAATTCAATTCTTGAATAAATCTGTTACAATCGTTATTTTTTCTCCCAATTAATTAAATATTAATAGTTCATTAAGGTTTATGAACAATTTTGAGTGATAAACCAATTATAAATTATAGCTGATGGTTAACCCAGTTTCCCGGTTGTTGAGGCCGGTTATTTTATGTGCCTTGTGTAGTGTGGCTGCCATAGGTAATAGTTACGCGCAAAATGGCGACGGTAATTTAAACTACATAGACCCACGTATTGGCAACGTAGGTCAGTTGCTGGAGCCCACTCGCCCCACCATGCACCTGCCCAACCAAATGATAAGGATGTACCCCAAGCGGGCCGATTATATTGACGACCAGATCTCCAGTTTTCCGTTAAATATGGTTTCGCACAGGTTGGGCGAAGTGTTTTCGATAAAGCCCGACGATAAGCCGCTTACCACCGCGTCATGGGACCTTAAAATGCCTTACGATCATGATCTGGAAGTAACCCGGCCATGGTATTACTCTACCTATCTTATTGATAAGGATATTACCGTTGAGTTTACGCCCGGCAAAAAAGTGGGTATGTACCGCTTCTCGTTTCCTGCCAAAACTGCCGCAAAAAGCATCCTGTTTAATGTTTACAACGATGGCCCCGCCCAATGGAATTTTACCGGCGGCAACGAGCTTACCGGTATGGAAACCTATAACGGCGACATTAAAATATACGTTTACGGCCGGTTTAACGCTAAAGGATCTGCGGGTGTAATAAAGGATGGCGCCATAAGCAACCAAACTGAGGTAGCCGGTAAGGATGCCCGCTCCTACATCACCTTCGCTGCCGATGCGCCGGATAATATAGAGTTTAAATATGCTATATCATACGTAAGCGCCGATCAGGCCAAACAGAATTTTAAGGATGAGTTTACCGGTGCCGATTTTAGTACCTTAAAGGAGGCTGCCAAAAGCGCCTGGGCAAAAGTGGTGAACCAGATTAAGGTTGAAGGCGGTACCGAAGCCCAGCGCCGTTCTTTTTATACCGCCCTGTACCGTAGCAACGAGCGTATGGTAAATATTAACGAAGACGGGCACTATTACAGCGGTTACGATAAAAAGATACACGACAGTAACCGCCCGTTTTATGTGGACGACTGGGTTTGGGATACTTACCTGGCTCTGCACCCGTTAAGGAGTATCCTAAACCCGGCAATGGAGTCGGATATGCTCAACTCCTACGTAAACATGTACCAGCAAAGCGGCTGGATGCCCACCTTCCCGGTTTTATTTGGCGATAACCCCTGTATGAATGGTTTTCACTCAACCGTGATGTTTTTGGACGATTACCGCAAAGGCATCCGTGGTTTTGATATAGATAAGGCTTACGAGGGCGTACTGAAAAATGCTACCCAGGCCACTATGCTGCCATGGGAGAACGGCCCCAAATGCGAGCTTGACGATTTTTATTATAAAAACGGCTATTTCCCGGCCCTGCCAAAAGGCGAAAAGGAAACCGTAAGCCTGGTTCATTCTTTTGAGAAAAGGCAGGCCGTAGCGGTAACCCTTGGTGGCAGTTATGACGATTGGGCGGTTGGCCAGCTGGCTACCGAACTGAAGAAAACGGACGATGCGGCCGCCTTTGCCAAACGTGCCTTAAACTATAAAAACCTGTGGAACGATGATAAGAAGATGTTTATCCCTAAAGATAAGGATGGCAACTGGATAAATATCGACCCTAAATTTGATGGCGGCCTTGGTGGGCGCGATTACTACGACGAAAACAACGGATGGACATATTTATGGCAGGTGCAGCATGATATTCCCGGTCTTATTGGTCTTATGGGCGGTAACGATGGCTTCCAGGCCAAGCTCGATCAGCTGTTTCGCGAAAGCCTGGACAGGAGCAAATACCAGTTTTGGGCCAAGTTTCCGGATGCTACAGGTTTGGTTGGCCAATACTCTATGGGTAACGAGCCAAGCTTCCATATTCCATACCTGTACAATTACGCAGGCGCGCCATGGAAAACCCAAAAGCGTATAAGGTTTTTGCTGGATGTATGGTACAAGGACAACATCTTCGGCATTCCCGGTGACGAGGATGGCGGTGGCATGTCGGCCTTTGTGGTATTTTCGTCAATGGGTTTTTATCCAATTACGCCCGGCAAACCGGTTTATACTATCGGCAGCCCTGTGTTTAGCAAGGTTACTATCGATCTGCCGAACGGCAAACAATTTAAACTGCTGGCCAACAATTGCTCGGTAATTAACAAATACATCCAGAGCGCTAAGTTTAACGGACAGGTATTAAATAAGCCATGGTTTACGCACGAGCAATTAACCGCGGGTGGCACACTCGAACTGGAAATGGGACCTAAACCAAATAAAAGCTGGGGTATTTGATCTAATAAAAACAATAAGATAACTGGTGCCCCTGTTGGTATTGTCACCAACAGGCCAATCATTGTAGAAAAGGAATTAGTTTTTATTGTACGTTTCAGCGAGTTTACCGCCGGAAAGAAAGTTGTTGGAGACAACTCCAACAACGGCGGAGCGGATTTGCATGCGGGAGACGCAATTATGCGTCTCTACAAAAAAACAGATTTAAGTATCTTCTAACTAACAAAAACATATTAAACTCTATCCTGATGAAAAAACAAGTTTTTAGCATCTTGCTGCTACTGCTGTGCGCTGTTGGGTACGCACAGCAGCCAAAGCACAGTAAAACATCGACCTTTAAAAGTTATAAAGGCCTGGTTATGGCTGGTTACCAGGGCTGGTTTAACGCGCCCGGCGATGGCGGCAACCGCTGGTGGAACCACTATGTATCACGCGGTAAATTTGAGCCGGGTTATACCAATATTGATGTATGGCCGGATGTAAGCGAATACAAAAAAACATATAAGTCGCCGTTTAAACATGCCGATGGTACCGATGCTTACCTGTACAGCTCATACGATGCCTCATCTGTAGAAACTCATTTTAAATGGATGCAGCAATATGGTATTGATGGTGTGTTTGTACAGCGCTTTATTGGCGATGTACAGCGTGGCGCCGGTAAACATCATAACGATGTGGTTTTGGGTAACGCCCTGCGCTTTTCTGAAAAGTACCACCGTGCCATTTCTGTAATGTACGATCTATCGGGCATGCAGGCCGGTGGCGATTCGCTGGTGATTAAAGATTGGAAGCATCTGGTAGATAGCCTGAAACTAACCAACCGGGGAAATAACCAAACCTGGCTATACCACAATGGTAAACCCCTGGTGGCTGTTTGGGGCATAGGTTTTAACGATAACCGCAGATATGGCCTGGCAGAAGCCGAGCGGATCATCAACTTTTTAAAAAATGACCCTGTTTATGGTGGCTGCGCCATATTGCTGGGTGTACCTACCTATTGGCGCGATTTTGGGAGCGATACCGAAAAAGACCCGCATCTGCACAATCTGCTAAAGATGGTTGATATTATTCACCCCTGGTTTGTGGGCCGCTTTAATGAGGAAGCTTACCCCAAATTTGAAGCCCGCATTGTTGATGATATTGCCTGGTGCAAAGCCAACAAGGTTGATTATGTGCCCACCGTATTCCCCGGTTTTAGCTGGCATAATATGAATCCGCGTGCGCCTCAAAATCAAATTCCACGCAACCGCGGGCATTTTTACTGGACGCAAATTACCGGTGCCATAAAAAGCGGTGCCGATATGTTGTATGTAGCCATGTTTGATGAGGTTGACGAAGGTACGGCCATCCTCAAAGCATCTAAAAATCCGCCGGTAGGCAAAAGCACATTTGTAACTTTTGAGGATGGTATCCCCAACGATTATTATTTATATTTAACAGGGTATGCTTCCAAAATGCTCAGGAAACAGGTGCCTTTTGTAGAGAATGTGCCGCCGCCTGTTGTTAAGTGAGTTAGCAGTTTTTTTAAAGGGCATAGCAATATATAACCATTGCTATGCCTCATTGTGGCTACCTATCTGTTAAATATTTAAGGAATAGATTTATTAAAACTGATTTTCTGGTAACTAATAACCGCAAAATCTCTGCTGTTAATCCTTTATTAATTTCTTATTAGTTGCCTGCGCATAGTTTAGCCAATAATAAACAATGCCTGTACTGTTTGTGCTTAGTACCGGCAATCGATTGTGCAGCGCTTATTAACCTTACCAATTATAATACAATGATGAAAAAGAATGCCTTTGTTTTGGCTCTCTTAGTAATAACTTTTTGCGCGTTTAACGCCCCGGAAAAACCGTTTAAATTACCTTATAAAAATGCTGCCCTGCCTGTAGAAAAACGGGTTGCCGATTTGCTAAGCCGTATGACGGTTTCTGAAAAAATAAGGCAGCTGGATATGTACTGGGGGCACCAGGTTGCCAATATGAGGGGGCACGAGGCCGAGTCGGTTTCTGATAGTGCAGCTATCAATATTGGTACCGAAGGCATAGGCTCGGTACATGATCTGTATCCGCTAACTGCGGCGGTAACCAACCAGATACAGCGTTACGCGCTGGAGAAAACACGGTTGGGCATCCCGGTACTGTTTATTGAAGAAGGGCTGCACGGTTACGAAAGCCTGGGCAGTACTACCTTCCCTACACCCATGGCGCTTGCGGGTGCCTGGGACACCACATTGGTACATAAAGCGGGGCACATTATAGCTACCGAAGTGCGGGCGCATGGCGTTAATATGATCCTGGGTCCGGTACTTTGCCTGTCGCGCGACCCTCGCTGGGGGAGGGTTGAAGAAACTTATGGCGAAGATCCTTTCCTATCGGCTGCCAATGGTGTGGCCATGGTAAAAGGGATGCAGGGCCGTAAGCTGAGTGACCCCGACGCGGTGGTTGCCGAGCCAAAGCATTTCGCGGTACACGGTATCCCGGAGGCTGGCAGTAATATGGCACCTGTAAACATGGGTGAAAGAGAGGCCCGCTCGTCGTTTTTATACGTGTTTGAAAAGGCCGTTAAAGAGGGTGGTGCTATGGGGATGATGGCCGCCTACAGCGAGATAGATGGTATTCCGTGTGTTGATAACCGCTGGCTGCTTAAAAATGTTTTGCGTGGCGAATGGGGCTTTAAAGGTTTTGTACTATCAGACCTTGGGGCCATAAAAATGTCGTTAAACAGCCACCAGATAGCCGCTACTCCTGCCGATGCGCTGGCTCAAACCTTTACAGCGGGGTTAGATATGCAGTTTTATGATTTCTCTCACCAACAGTTTATGGAAGGTATGTTAAGCGCATTAAAAAGCAAGCAGCTATCTGTGGCCGATTTAAACCGGGCAGTATCCAACATACTGCGGGTAAAATTTATGCTGGGTTTGTTTGATCATCCTTATATAGATGAAACCTTACTTAAAAAAGTTAACCATACAGAAGCCAGCCGTTCCGTGGCGTTAAAGCTTGCACAGGAAGGCATTAGCCTGTTAAAAAACGACAACTCACTTTTACCGCTTGGGCCGGGTGTACACTCGGTGGCAGTGGTTGGTTCGCTGGCGGCCAGTACTTACCTGGGTGGTTATGCCAATAAAGAAGGGAAAGGAGTGGCCATTATTGATGCCCTTAAACAACGCGCGAGCAATAGTCTCGACATTAAATACGAAGCCGGTTACTCGGCTGATACCTCCACGGTTTCACAATCCGAAAATCTGCAAAAGGCTATCAATACGGTTAATAATGCCGATGTGGCCATTGTTGTACTTGGCGAGGATATTAACGAAGTGGGGGAGGGTAAGGATCGTGCAAGCCTCGACCTTAACCAACAGCAAACCCGGCTTATTGAGGCTGTGTATAAAACAGGAAAACCAACGGTTGTGGTACTTTTTAACGGTAGGCCCCTATGCATCAATTGGGTATCCAAAAAAATACCGGCTATTGTAGAATCATGGTTTTTAGGTGAGATGGGGGGATTGGCCATTGCCGATGTACTGCTGGGCAAAGTAAACCCATCGGGCAAACTACCCATGACCTTCCCGCGCTCGGTAGGGCAGCTGCCTTACTATTATAACCATAAGCCAACCTCGCGGCACGTATATGTTGATGAGGATACCTCGGCGCTGTTCCCCTTTGGGCATGGACTCAGTTATACTACCTTTCAATATTCGGGGTTAAACATCAGTCCGGCACGCATCCCGTTAAATGGTTCGGTTAATGTGAGCGTCAACATAAAAAATACAGGTAAGGCAGAGGGTACAGAAGTAGTGCAGCTTTACCTACGCGATGTTATTGCCAGCGTTACCACACCGGTAAAGTCATTAAAAGGGTTTAAACGCATCAACCTGAAACCAGGTGAAAGCGGTACGATAAAATTTAAGATAGACAATAAAGAACTGATGCTTTGGAACCGCCAAATGAAACAGGTTGTAGAGCCCGGCGAGTTTAAAGTGATGATAGGCAGCTCATCCGAAGATATAAGAACCAGGGGAAGTTTTAGAGTAGGGTTGTAGATATGCGGATTTCAGATGTGCAGATTATAGATTACAGATGTGCAGATTTAAAATAGAATAGTGAGGCCAAACTTGTTTTCCGCCCGCGGTTTGTGTCCTCACAAACCGCTATTCTGAATGCTGCACGTTTAGGGTGGGGGCCAACGTTGTATTCGGGAAGATGCCTGTGAGGATACTGGTATTGGGTAAATTTTATTTGGATTCAGATACAGCGTATGAGCTGTAATAAAAATATTCTGGTTTTTGAGATAGCCGGGATTTAGTTGATGTTATCAGGATATAATGATAGCGAGTGTGCCCGGGGTGAGATACGGGCACATTTATTTGTGGGGTAAGCTCGTAATGCCATGTTATACAACTGTAGACGCTGAAGGGAAAATGACGTTAAAAAAGTTTGTCATGCTGAGTGGTAAAAGTTCGCGAAATTCTGATAATTAAGTTTGTCATCATGAGGCACGAAGGATCTATTCGTCTACTATACAGGGCGAAGAAGCATGGCGGATAATGGATTCTTCGTGCCTCAGAATTGACAAGCGTTTTTTAACATGTTATGGGTAGGTACGAAGCATCTACTCGCAGACTGTGCAATGAATAGGCATGGCGGGCAGATTTTTCACTACGTTCCAGAATGACAAAAGGTTATTTTGAAAACACGTTATGATACGAACGAAAAATCCCCGGTTCTACAGTATTTTAGTCTGCAGAACCGGGGATTGTTTTATAAGGATGTGGAGAAGTTTGGCTTATTACAATGTAGGCTTGGTTGGCCTTGTTGCGGTAAGCGAAATTTGCCCTTTAAACATTTTGGCACCGTCGCCGGTTAGGCGGAGGTAATAATCTGCGGAGCAAGGGGTGCCATCTTCATCTAACGATTTAAAGTTGGAGCCTGCCGGTAAAAATTGCTGTGTTTCGGCCGTTTTTGCTATTTGGTTGCTCTCATTGTACTCGTCAAACATCGATATATAGATGCCTTGCGCACCGGCCCGGGTCATGTTATAAAACTGGCGCCACATAAAGTCGCCATGTGCTCTTTGGCGGGCGCTTAAATCGCCCGGTAATACACATGGCTGGTAATCGATGCCATATTGTTTACAGAAAGCCTCATCGGCTTTGTTAGTATTGGCATAAAAACCGTCAGATTCGTTGGCATTGCCAATACGGCCCACCATCCACGGCGATAACATGTCGAAAGCTTTATATGTATCTATAAACTCGGGGCGGGAGTCGCTGTTCTGATCGCGCCAATGGGTTGGTACGCCACCTATCACGTACAGGCCTTTGCTCTGAAACCATTTGATAACAGCAGTGCAGCTTGCCGATGTAAAATTGTGGTTATCGTCGCTAAATCCAAAACCCCAGATACATACCACCGGTTTGCCGTTTTGCCTGGCATACTGTGGAGATGAAATAAGAGCCGACATTTTATTTGTCCAATCGGCTTCCATTTCGGTAGCCATATTTGTCCAGCCGCTTACATCATACATAATGTAAAATTTAACACCGTTTTTTTCGGCAGCTATTTTTACTTTGGCGGCCATGGCATCGCGCACCGGGCCTTCTAAACCGCTTGGGTTAAAGCGTTGCAGAGCGGCGCCATCAATGCCATAATCTTTCATCCATTTAAACTGAACATCAACAGTTTGATCGCTGAATGATGAAAATACACGGGCCTCGGAGCCATTGTTGAGGTTGGCGTAATCGGTTTTAAAAGTAGTAGTGTAATCGCGCACATCAGGCCAGGAAGATATGGCTGTGTTGGTTGGTGAAGGTGGTTTTTCCCAGGTGTTTGACCAATGCCAGAACAGGTTGATGGGCGAGCCATCGCCAATAGCGGCAAACCAGCCCTGGTAGCCAACCACTACCTTACCAACTACATCACCCGCCGGCGACTGGGAACGGTGAGGGATGGTATCGGGCTTGGTAACCGGGTCGGGATTGCCTCCGCCCCCCTTTTTTGCGCAACTGCTGGCTCCCGCTAACAGCGTTAGTAGCAACAGTGTATTTAAGTTTCTCATTTTCATGTTGATTACGTTTGTTTAGTGAGGTTATACTTGTTTAATTATTTTTTGTACCGGTTAAGCTTGTTTGAACAATTTTTCTGATGGAGCCATCGGCATTGTAGTATAGTTTGTTTACACAAATAGACCTGAGCCAATCGTTATTTGAAAGGGAACTGTTGTGATAAAATGCATACCATTGCCCCTTAAATTCAACAATGGAACCATGATCTGTAAAACTATCTGTTGGGTCGATGTAAACGCCGCCGTAGGTCCAGGGGCCAAGCGGGCTTTTGCTGGTGGCGTAACGCATACGGTTATGCTTGCCGGCCTCGTTAAAATTATCGGCGTAAGAAAGGTAGTATATGCCATTGCGTTTATGCACCCATGTTGCTTCGTGAAAATCAACCAGGCCTTGCATCGTTTGCATCTGCCCATCAATTTCCATCATATTATCCTTTAGTTTGCCCCCTTTGCAAATGTTGCCCCCGCCATAATAAAAGTAGGCCTGCCCATCATCGTCAACAAAAACGCATGGATCAATCAACGATTCTAACCCGGCAATATACCCCTGCGATTTAAAGCCGCTTGCCGGGCTCTTGCTTGTTGCTACACCAATTTTCCAGGTGTTGCCCCAGTCGGTACCGCTTGGGTGAGGGAAGTAGAAGTAATAGGTGCCGTTTTTGTAGGCACAATCGGGCGCCCACATAAAACCGCCTTCGGCCCGCCCCCATGAAACATCGCTGGCCCGCAGTATTTCGCCTTCATCTCTCCAGGTAATCATATCGGCAGTGGAGTACACGTGGTACTGGTCCATTAGATCGCAGCCGCGCGGAGGGGCAATATCATGCGACGGGTAAACATACAAGCGTCCATCGGCCCAAACGTGGGCAGATGGATCTGCTGTATAAATATTAGTGACAAAAGGATTTTTAAAGCCATCGCCATTAGCATTTTCAACCGGCAATGGGACGGCTACGCTGGTTTTACTATCCTTTTTTGAACAACCTCCAATTGTAATGGCCAGTACGGCTAAAAGGAGGATAGTGCTTATTTTATTGTTCATGTTAATTGTTTATAACCGGCTTTATACCAGTTGTTACTTTTTTATAGCACCGGTTTGTATAACCTTTTGAATGGTGCCATCGGCATTGTAATACAATTTATCAACGCAGATGGAACGCAGCCAATCCTGGCCGGATAATGAACTGTTGTGGTAGAATGCATACCACTGCCCTTTAAATTGCACTATTGAACCATGATCGGTATAGCTATCGGTAGGGTCGATATAAATGCCCTGGTATTTCCATGGCCCCAAAGGGTTATTGCTGGTGGCATAGCGCATTTGGTTGTGCTTGCCATTAACATCATGATTATCGGCGTATGAAAGGTAGTAAACGCCATTTCTTTTATGTACCCAGCTGGCTTCATGGAAATCTTCCAGGCCTTCCATTTTTTGTATCTCGCCGTCAATTTCAACCATGTTATCTTTAAGCCTGCCACCTTTGCAGGTACCGCCGCCGCCGTAATAGAAATAAGCTTTACCATCATCGTCAACAAATACACAGGGATCTATCATTGATTCGAGCCCTTTGATATAGCTTTGCGACTTAAAACCACTTGCAGGTTTTTTGCTGGTGGCAACACCTATTTTCCAGGTGCTGTTCCATTGTGTGCCGCTTGGGTGGGGGAAGTAAAAGTAGTAAGTGCCGTTTTTGTAAGCACAATCTGGTGCCCACATAAAACCACCTTCGGGGCGACCCCATTCAACCTGACTGGCGCGCAGTATCTCTCCATGATCTTTCCAATGCACCATATCATCTGTTGAGTATACATGGTATTGATCCATCAGATCGCAGCCGCGGGCGGGGGCAACATCATGCGATGGATAAACATACAAGCGGCCGTCTTTCCAAACATGTGCTGATGGATCGGCAGTAAAAATGTCTCTTACAATGGGGTTTCCTAAGGTAGTATCGGCGGTTTTGTTTTGAGCAGATACAGGGGCCGCAGCCATTACGCCTAAACCCATTGCCAATGCAATTGATAAAGATGTTAGCTTGCTTTTACCTGTTGATATTTTTAATAAGTTACCTATATTCATTATTATTATGCTATTGCTTTAAAAACAACGGAGAGAAACTTCCCTCCGCTGTTTTAGTTTAAATTGATAGGATTAAGGACGAAAATTATTTTGAAACAACTTTAATATCATCGAGACCATAATTTTGATCTGTTGCCGCATTGGCTGAAGTCCAGAAGAAAATCTTTATAAAATTCATAGCCGTTAGATCCGGGCCGCCATCTCCTGTCACACCTCCATCGCTAAAATTGAGCTGTAGGTGGTTCCATCCATTTTTTAAGGTTGGGATAATTTTATCCATTCCCCAGCCAATACGGTTTTTATCCGGGTCGCCAGAGCTGCTAAACTGTATCTGACCATCTACTTTAAGTAACGAAACATCCTGAACATAAAACCAGAAATCTAATTGTCCGGTTGCCACAGTTACAGTGGTATTAACAGGAGCGGGCAGGGTTTTAATAAACTGCATAAAGTTTTGCCCGGTTTTTATGGTTGCCTGTACATAGCCGGTACCTTCTTTTTGGCCTACTGTAACCAGGGCTTGTGTTCCGCCGGCTGCATCCCATCCATCAACTTTATCACAATTGTCAATCTCCACAGGCGGTGGCGGTGGAAGGGCCGCTACCCTAATGTCATCGATGCCATAATTTTGATCTGTTGCTGCATTGGCTGCAGTCCAGAAGAAAATTTTAACAAAGTTCATAGCGGTTAAATCCGGACCTCCATCTCCCGTTATACCGCCATCGGTAAATTTCAGTTCCAGGTGGTTCCATCCATTTTTTAAGGTTGGGATAATTTTATCCATTCCCCAGCCAATACGGTTTTTATCCGGATCGCCCGAGCTGCTAAATTGGATCTGGCCATCTACTTTAAGTAACGAAACATCCTGAACATAAAACCAGAACTTCAATTCGCCGGTACTTAAGGTTACTTTTGTATTAACAGGGGCAGGCAGGGTTTTAATAAACTGCATAAAGTTTTGCCCTGTTTTAATGGTTCCCTGGATATAGCCGGTACCTTCTTTTGGGCTGGCTGTTATGAATGCAGGATCGCCGCCTGCTACCTGCCAGCCGTCGGTTTTATCACAATTATCAATTACAACCGAAGTATCAATTACCGGTGGTTTTGTGGTATCAACGGGTGGCGGTGGTTTTAAGCCTGATGTATCCCGCGATAAATATTTCTCTTTTTTACAACCGCCAATTGCAATAGCTGTTATGAAGATGGAAAAAACCATCATTGTTTTAATAAATTTCATTTTCCTTTTGGTTTTAGGTTAATTATTTAGGAACATCTACCTGCACTATTTCCGAAAAATTAGAGCTGTTAAAACTATCGCTTAAGCGTACCCCGGCACGTACAAAAAAGGTGCGGCCCGGTATAAGGTTGGGAATAGTTAACGTTATGGCTTTATCGGCATCGCTCATATCTGTAAAGTCTTTGTTTACAGTGATGGCGTTTACATCCGAAAAATCGCGGATGGAAGCCCCGGCACCTACCAGCCTGGTGGTATTAACATAGGGTTGGATATCCTTAATGGTTGGTAAGCCAGCCACAATAGGAGCATCGATGTTAAACTTTAGCGTAAGCGTTGTACCGTTTAAGGTTGATGTGAAGTTTTTGATAACTATATATGGCGTAACGGTAAAATCGTGCCTGGTATCTTTACCAATTTTTACTACAACGGTATCATATACAGGCCAAAAAGCCCCACCTGTGGGTATAATTTTGTAACTGCTTTGAAATAGTTTGCTATCTTCAAACGTGCCATCAAATTTACTTGGGATGGTTTGCGGGCTTGTCCAGCCAATTTGCTGTAGTTTAATGGTAACGCTGCCTCCCGAGGTGAGTAAGTTACCACCGGTTGACGAAATGATGTTACCCTGAAATGAGGCATCCGGCCCACCGTAGTTATCTATTTTTGTGCAGGCAGAAACTGCCATTATAGCTACACCTGCCAAAATTATATTAAGTAGTTTTTTCATGTCGTAAAATTTAAAATCTTAATAATTAGGATTATTAGGGAGTAAATTAGGGTTCTTCCCAATTTGGTCGCCGGGTATTCCTTCATAATAAAATTGCTTCTGAAAGGTGTACTCACGGTTAAACAGTTCTGGTTCTACCATAAAAATGTATTTGTTTTCGTTAAACACATAATATGGCATCAGGCCTTTAAAGTGTGCGCGATCCAACACCACATCGGCGGTGCGCCATCTTTTCAGATCCCAGTAATATTGGTTTTCAAAAGCAAGCTCCATGCGCCTTTCTTTACGCACTTTATCCAGATCAATTGATGAATAAGGAGTTGCACCGGCACGGGTTCTGATGAGGTTAACACTGGTTAATGCATCACCGGTGTTACCCAATTCCATAGCTGCTTCTGCACGGTTCAGTAATATTTCGCCGTAGCGCAGGTCAATCCAGGGTTGCTCGCTTCTGTTCAGGTCAACAGTAGCTTGTGGTTTGTTGTAGTCAACATATTTGCGTACATAAAAGCCGGTACGGGTTAGTTCGTCGCCGCCTGTCCACGGGCCTGTAAAGCCAATAATTTGTTTACCGCTGTACAGTGTTTTTGTATCGCCTGCAAGTATGTAAGAGCGTGAGTTAGGCTGTTTTGCAACCTCTGCAGCAGCTGTACCGCTAAATGATGGGTAAATACCACGCTGCATATCAAAAGTAAGTCCTCTTAATGTTGCACCCGGAAAATAAACGGTTGCTAACAATCTTGGCTCAAGGCCTTGCTGTAAATCGGCTCGGCTATCAAAGCGCTTTGGGGTACCATCGCTGTTGGTTACCTGTAAATCGCCCCAAAGGCTTATCAGATCGTACGTAGGGTACGAGCGGGAAAGCGCGTTGGCTGTAAAATAACGTGGCGACATGGTGGCATCCCAGCTATGCGCGGTATGGTTGGCTATAGAGTATTGTTTTATGAAGATGTTTTCGGGGCTTGGCTTCAAAAACGCGTCAACATAGTTTTGTACTTTATCTGAGTTGGCGCTGTAAAGTGTGTATTTGCCATCAAGCAGTTTTGCAGCATCATAAGCAGCCTGGAAGTATTTGGCTGCCTGGTCTGCCGGGATACCAACTAAACCTAAAGAGCGTGCCGGGCCATCAACAAAGTTTACCGAGCCGTATTTGGCAACGCAGGCTGCGTATAGCATTGCCCTTGATTTTAACGCGGCTGCGGCATATCTGTTGGCCCTGCCGGCATCGCTGGTTTCGGGCATCATTTTGTAACCCAAATCAAGTTCGGCTCCAATAAAATCCCAGGTAGCCTGCTCTTTATCGCGGTGTACCTGAAGCTGGGACAATGGAGCGGCCGGGTCTTGCGGTATGGTTATAATTGGAACACCGCCATAACGTTTAGCCATCGCGTAATAGTAGTATGCCCTTAAAAAATGGGCTTCGCCCATAAGTGCATCTACTTTAGGCTGGGTTAACGCTGCAACGTGCTTAGGCAGTTCGGCAATCAATGTATTTACATTCCTGATATCGCCATATGGCCAGTAGCCAAAGCCTCCGGCAATGTCCATACCGCCAAATGGGCCTACTTCTTCGCCGATGCATGAAGCCTCGTTATAAAAATTTTCCCAGTCGTTTGATCCGGTTCTGATCCCCCCGCCTGCATCGGGCCTGAATTTGAAATCCTCAATAGGCAGGTTTTGGTATATAGTTGCTAAAAACGATTTAACGCCTGCTTCACTGCTATATATAATATCCGGCGTAACTATATTGGTTGGCGGTATATTAAGCTTTTGGCAGGATGTTACCGAAGCTCCAACTGTGATAGATAGTGCTATTACTAGTTTGTGTATAATTTTCATATGTCAAATAGTTATTCGTTGATAATTGGCTTTTTAAAGGTGCTCATGAGATGCTCCGCAGTTTAAAAGGAAACATTAGCTCCTATATTAAAAGTCCTGTTCATTGGGTAGGTGTATCCGCCAAGGGCTACGCCGAAGTTGCCGCCATCTGTTGGGTTTGGTCCCTGGTGCTCCGGATCGTAGTTTTTTAAGCCGGTAAAGGTTAACAGGTTGTAGCTGTTTACATAAACCCTCAGTTTTTTGATCCCTATGTTTTTTAATGCCAAAGGAGATAGTGAGTACCCAAATTCGAGCGTTTTTAAGCGGAGGTAACTGGCATTTTGGATGGCTTTTGTGCCTTGGGCATCAGGCGAACCCATGGCCGGGTAATATCCGGGCACCCATTGTGTATTGGGGTCAAACACGTTTGCCGACGGATCGGCGGTATGCCAGCTATCAAGAAAACGGGTTAACGCGCTTCTGTTATACATTAAAGGCGAAGCAAACTGTTCTCCGTATTGTACATAAACACCAGCGGCGCCTGCTAACAGCATAGTCATATCAAACCCTTTATAGCTTAAGCCGATGTTAAGGCCATAGTTGTACAAAGGAATATCGTTGGTCGCTATAGGGTGGCTATCCTTAGAGTCAATAACGCCATCATTATTCCAGTCTTTATAGTAATAATCGCCTGGTACTACGTTGTTGTTACCGCCACCGGTATTTACACCGTAATTGTAAATTTGTTTATAGGTGGTAAACTGGCCTGCATATTCGGGGCCCCACCAAACATTCTGGTACCTGTTTGTCTGGCTGTTTTTCCAGGCCTCGTACTCGTTGCCCTGTCCTCCTTCCAAAACTCTGCGCTTCTCTAAGCGGGTTGTACCAATGTTACCTGTAATATTTACGCCTAAAGCGCCAAAGGTGTTGCGGTAAGCCAGGCTAAAATCTAAGCCTTGTGTTCTGTCGCTCCCATAGTTTATCTGCGGTACATCTGCGCCCACTGTACCCGGTAAGGCAACGGCCGGTTGTGCCGGCAATCCTGTTCTGTCGTTCCTGAAAACCTCGATGGTACCATCTACTTTACCGCCAAACAACCCAAAGTCAATAGCTACGTTTTTTATAGTACTTACAGACCAGGTTAAGCCCGGGTTGCCAAGTTTAGGTGCCGAGCCGTTTGCCGCACTGGCACCAAAAATGTAAGTGTTAACAGGGTAGGTATAACCGTTAACGTAGTTAAAGGCCGGGGCATTACCCTCATCACCTACCTGGCCGTAAGAAGCCCTGAGTTTTAAGTTGGAAAGAATCCTGTCTGAAACAAGGCTGCGGAAAAAGTTTTCTTTGGTTAAAACCCATCCCACCGATCCGCCGGGGAAGAAACCCCATTGATCGGCACCCGGTTTATACAGGTTGTTACCATCGCGGCGAAAGCTAAATTCTGCAAGATATTTTCCTTTGTAATCATAATTTGCCCTGCCTATGATGCTTCTGTGGGCACGGTCTGATAAAGCGCCGGCATCCATACCGCCAGACATGTTTGAGTTTTGCAAACCGCCAAACAAATAATCAATAGGTATTTCGGTATCACGGTAAGCATTGAAGTTATCAGCAGTTTCATGGCTCTGCTCATAAGCGATAGTAGCATTTACGTTATGATCCTGGGCAAACGTATGCATGTAATTTAACGTTAGCTGGCTTAGTGTATTAAAATGCGTGTAATATGCACGTGTGATGCCCGATGGAGAGTTTACAAGGTTGGGTATGTAAATATTGTTTGCTGCATCATAAGTATATAATGAATAAGACCTTTTTACCTGGTTAAAATCATTAACTCCGTAATCAACGTTAAATAAAGCCTTGGCATTCAGTCCGGGTACACCTGGTATATCATAAGTAAAGTTTAACTGGCTTGTGATGCTTTTATTTTTGCTTGTTTTAAAACCCACTTTACTGGCATCTGTAGCGATAGCAGGGTTTACGTTGTCTCCGCCTGGTATCAGATTGGGATATAGCGGATTATCATTAGCGTAGATCTGGTTTATCGGTGTCTGGTTCCAGGTGTATTTGTAAACAGTCCACTCATCGGTATAAGGCTGGTTTTTTTGATCCATATAGGCATTTGTTAATACCTGCGCCTTTAAACCTTTTGTTATAGTAGCGGTAACGTTCGAACGGAAATTATACTTGTTGTAATTTAAATCGCCGGTTTTAAAAACGCCATCCTGTCTCTGGTAACCAAAGTTGAAGAAATAGTTTATCTTTTCATTTCCACCATCAATATTTAAATTGTGGCTTATTTGATTAGCTGTTTTTCTAAAAACAAGATCTATCCAGTCTGCCGATTTGCGGGTGCCATCAAGCCAGGGTTTCATATCGGCGTATGAAAATTGCGGTGTTACATTGGCTACAAAGTTATTGGCAAAATCGCGTTTAACTTTTTCATTGGTAAGCATCATGAAATCTACAGCACCTACACCCTCGGGCATACCCAAAAATGTTTGAATGGAGTTGTTAACAGAGTAGTTAACGTTGATTTTACCGTTTTTTCCACCTTTTTTAGTGGTTACCAAAATGGCACCACCGGCAGCCCGCATACCGTATATAGATGCAGCAGCATCTTTCAATACCGAGATGTTTTCAATCTCATTAGGGTCCATTTTACCTATAATGGTCTGGTCGCTGCCCGCAATTACTCCATCAATTACAATCAATGGTTGCCCCTGATAGCCCCTGATGTTTAATTTATTGGCATAAGATCCAGGCTCGGCAGTTGTTTGAACAATGCGTATGCCCGGTATTTTACCGGTTAACATATTGGTAACACTTTCGTTTTTTGTGGTGATGATTTCTTTGCTTTGTAGTGTAGAAATAGAGCCAGTTATGGTTGCTCTTTTTTGTACACCATAGCCTACAACTACTACCTCTTCAAGGCTTTTGTTGGTTGTTCTTAAAGCTATAACGCCATCTTTTATGTTTTTAACGGCAATTTCCTGGGTTACATAGCCTATGTATGATAGCTGTAAAATGGCATCGGGGCCCGGTATCACAAGCAGAAACTTTCCGCCTACATCGGTAATGGCGCCCGTGGTAGTACCCTTAATTAGCACACTTACCCCCGGAAGTGTTGACCCATCGGTTAAGTCTATTACTTTTCCGCTAATTGAAATTTGCTGGGCTAACAAACTAAGCGGGAAAAGAAAGAAAAGTACAAGTAAGTATTTTAATTTTTTCATATTGTCTCTCTGTTGATTTGGTTAAGATTAATTGGTTTGTATACCCCGGTTAGGGTAATAAATAATGCGAAGCATAGGCCGTTCATGGCGGGTTAGGGTAATAATTGTACATGGTATTGTTGGGTTGGTTATACAGTACCTACCGGGGCTTAGTGTGCCGGCAAGCGCTGTAATTGGTTTATAATACTGAGTACAAAAGAAGAGGCGCTGATTAATAAAAAATAAATAATAGATTAATTTTAGCTGTAAAAACGGCAAAAAACACGCTTTTGCAATGTTTTTCGCAATCGATTGTATTTTTGAGCGAAATACCTGCTCTTAACAGATGGGAGAAGCGCTTACAAAGATGGGCGGATAAGCGCGGGCCGAAATGGATATTGACCGTGGAGCGTTTGGGCGCGAAAGTAAAAAGCCGCCCTGCCGAAGCAGAACGACTTAATTATTCCCCCCGGAATATCTTTTTGCTGTACCAGATGTTGTATGTTGGTAATTGTTTTTTAGGATGCTTAAATACCTTGCAGCTATTTGCTGCAAAGTATTGGGCAGTTTTGTGCGCTTAGGCATGTTTGTATAACATGCCATTTTTAACGGCATTTTTTTTGTTAAAAATCGGGTTAGGTTTAAAGCCGGTTATCTGCCGGTAAAAATAGTTGCCAGTATAGTAACTTTAAAGCTGGCCGGGTACTTATTATGTGAATAGCCCTATGTGCTATGCATAAGCGTAAAAATACTATGTGAAGCAGTTGAATACTTTGAGCTGTTAGCGGGATTATATTTGCTTTAAAATCTGATGATGATACGCTATGCCCTACGATCCTTCATTTATTGAGCGAAGCCCCGCATTTTACAGCCGTAAATATACTCCCGGCAACATACAAAAATATTTAAGTGATCGGTATTTTCAGTTTGCCTTGAGGTTAGCTTCAGTGGCATTGTATACAGAGATAGGGAAGAAGGTGAGAGCGGGCTTACCCTTAAGCCAAAAAGAGAGCTTCAGTATAAAGAAATATATAAACCGCATTCATTTTAGGGCAACTCCTTTTGGGTTGTACTCCATTGTAGGGGCGGGCAACTGGCAAGCTAGTATGGCTGGCGAAAAGTACATGGGCAACGGCGATGCGCTATCGGTACAAATGGTTACTCCTTTACAACTAGGGAGCGTAGTTTATAAGGATGTTGTTGTTGCCAACGGATCGGGCTATTTAATAAATAAGGAAATTCGGTTTTTATCGTATTCAAAAACAAATGAAGGATCACTTAAATGGACTATAAAAAGTATGGGGGCTCCTGTTCAAATAAAAAAGATCTGGAGTTTTTGCCAGCAAGAAAGAACCGTTGCTGTTTTGGAAGCTTATATAGCAAAGCAATTTAATTCAACCGCCGATGATGCACGGGAGATATTGCAGATATTAACTGATAACCAGGTGCTTTATTTTAAAGATCATTCTTCGCCGTTAAATTATAGCGGCCAAAAAATCGACTCTTTAACCGGGACCACAGATTGGTTGTTACAACAGTTTTCATCAATACACCAAAATCAGCTCAATGGTATTGTGGTTAACACATTTAAAAGCGAGCATAGCCAGCTGAGTGATGGCTATTTAAAAAATATAGACGATGCCTTGTTGTGCCTTCAGTTTTTATCAACCGGCGATCAGGTACCAGGGGCATTAAATGAGTTTATAATAAAATTTGAAAAGAAATACGATAGAAGGTTGGTGCCCCTGCTGGAGGCCCTTGATCCCGAATTGGGAATTGGTTATGATGAGGCGGCTCTGGGTGATGTTCAGCTCAACGAGATTGTTCAACATGTGTCGTTTCAACAAAACGGACTCCATGCGGCACCCAAAGTATTATGGACGGCCATACACAGTTTGCTGTTAAAAAAAATGCAAACAGGGGGTAACATAGAGATTTTTGAAAATGAAATAAAAGAAACCCCGGCAGTAAAAGCGAAGGCCGCCCCAAGCATGGCCATTGTTTTTAGGATTGATAATGAAGATAGAGTTGTAATTGAAAATGTAGGCGGGGTAACCGGCACGTCACTTATAGGAAGGTTTACCAGTTACCCAAGCATTAACGAGGTGGCGAAACGGATAGCCAACCACGAAGTAACCAATAATCCTGATGTGATTTTTGCCGAAATAAATTGCCGTACAGAAGAGAAGTACGATAAATTTAATTTCAGAAACAATAACTACCCGTACCAGCTCTGTATCGGATACCATGGGACTAACCCGGATCAGATTTCCTTAAATGATATTTATCTGTATTACAGTGATGGAGAGGTGCAGCTGTTTTCCAAAAAGCTATCGGCACGTATAATACCAAGGCTAAGCAGCGCCTATAATTATAAATTGAACGAGCTGCCGGTTTATAGGTTTTTATGCGATATGCAATTCCCCGGGGTAAAACATCATTATACTTTTAGCCTCAAAAACTATTTTCCCGGTTTGGTTTACTATCCGGCTATTGTTTATAAAAAGGTGGTGCTGGAGCCTGCATCCTGGGAGTTTGATACTAAGATAACCGCAAAGTTTAAAAATCAGCCGCCCGATAAGGCTATGCTTTTACTGCATAACCTCATACGCCAATTTAATTTACCTAACCAGGTACGAATTATGGAGGCCGACCAGTACCTTGTATTTGATCTGTTGGTTGATGCCGAAAGGTTGTTTTTTATAGAATGTTTACAACACACAACGGGCTTGGTAATTTTGCAGGAGTTTAATTTTATTGCTGGCGAGGGTAGGCATAACACTGGTTTAAAGCAGTTTATTGCATTTAAGTATGCCGATAAAGAAAGCTACCCCAAGCCACCATTGCCCAATTTACGCCCTAAAGTGATCAGGCATCTGGAAGAAGTGAATGAATGGCTATACCTTAAAATTTACTGTCATCCAAACTCGGCAAACCAGATCATGAGCGGGCATCTTGCCCCTCTGGTAGAGGCTCTGGTTCCTAAAGGATTGAAGCAATGGTTTTTTATTAACTACTATGATCCCGAATATCATATCCGCTTCAGGCTTAATTTTAATAATAAATATATTAATGCGCATGTACAGAGTGAGTTAGCCGCTATTTATAAATTGGAGCGCAGCGGAGTAATTAAAAAAATCGATATTCAATCGTATATGCCCGAGTATGAGCGTTATGGCTTCAGACAGATGAGAAAGGCCGAAAATGTGTTTTACCGAGATAGCGAATATTGCTTATATTTATTATTCAATAGCGATTTATTTAGACCGGAATTTTTATATTTAACCATTTTAAGCGTTCATCTGGTTTATGAACACTTAAAATGGGAGTTAAAAAAAAGGATTGATTTTTCGGAGAATTTAGCGGTTATAAATACTGACGACGATAAAGAAATGGCAAGCTTTTTTCGTCAGTCAAATCAATTGTACAGGCAATATGAGAAGCCTTTAAGATCATATTTTTTAGAGAACAATGAAACGTTAAGTTCCACAATATACCTCCGCAACTATCACCAGGCACTTTCGGCTTATATAAAAGCTATGCCTGCAAATAAAAAAGACATTATTATGGGCGATATTTTTCATATGCATTTAAACAGGTTGTTTACGTCGTCAAATCATTTACATGAAGCAATGGTTCATCACTGGCTGTTTAAATTTTATAAAAGTTTGGCGCACGCTAAATGACCTTTTATTTTTTAGCTATCATAAAGCTGGTGTGCATAGTTGTGGTTGGCGGAAGCGCGGTATCGGCGCCACTGAAAGGGGTTTTGCTGCTGAAAGCTGCAATAGTTTTAATTTTGATGCGGTTTTTTTTTTGAGTGATCATACTGTCTTAATTTTTAATTTTTTAATCGTTGTATGTCACAATGTTATCACAGGTTTTGCACTTAAATAAACTTACTATGCTAACAGTTAGCCCATTATGCATAGGGGCAAAATCACTATGTAAACCAGATTTATGAAAAGCAAACTATTGCTGTACCACGCGTCTGCCTGGGTTATTTTTATTCTTTATGAGATTTCTATTTCTATTCTTTTAGGCGCATCTAAAAACTTATGGGGGTATTTTCCATACTATGTTATCCACATTACATGGTTCTATTCCTTTATTTTTCTATGCCGCTATGCTGTTGATCATTTTAAGCGGTGGTGGCTTTTTTTAATACCAGTAACCCTATTGGTATTTGTTGTTTACGTACTGCTGATCATCATTACCAGGAAGATATTTATAGACTTACATCTTAGTGACGAAACTTTTAAGCTGGATCATGTGCTATTTACGGGGGTTATTTGGCGGGGTATATATTTCTTGCTGATAAGCAGTACCTATTGTTTGGTATTCTTCCTCATTAATAAAATAAACGAAAACAACCGCTTAAAAATTAAGCAGCTGGAAACAGAGAAAGAATGGTATAAGCTGGATAACGCTTACCTGTTATCGCAGGTAAATCAGCACTTATTATTTAACACGCTCAACTTTATTTACAACGCGGTAAGAAAAGCTTCGCCCGATGCGGCACAAAGTGTAATGATGCTCTCCAGTATTATGCGACACTCGTTAGGAGGTACCGGCCCCGATGGTAAAATTGGCATATTAGATGAAATTGAACATATAGAGCAGTTGATTGAGATATCGCGGTTAAGGTTTGGTAAAAGAGCGTTTATTGATTTTGAAGTTAATATTGACAGAGAGTTGAGATTTCCGCCCCTGATATTAGTAACTTTTGTGGAAAACGTGCTGAAACATGGTAACTTTACGTTACAGGAACATCCGGCAATCATTTACCTGGAGATTAATGCAACACAGCTTTTGTTTAGAACCAGTAACCTGAAGAAAAATACGCAGTTGGAGTACTCCAGTAAAATAGGGATTAAAAATGCCGAATTAAGATTAGCATCTGCATTTGGCGCAGAGAACTATACGCTTATCATGAATGACGAGGGTACATTATACAACGTTAACTTAGCAATAAACCTATGAAATTGTCATGTTTTATTTTAGATGATGAAGAACACGCTATAGAAGTATTAGCCGATTATATTGAAAATACGCCCGATCTGAAGCTTATCGGCTCTGATACCGATCCTATTGTTGCTCTTTCTAAGATAATGAAGGGTGAGCTAAAGCCCGATTTGCTTTTTCTGGATATTGATATGCCCAATTTATCGGGCATACAATTTGCCGAACTTGTTAAAGGCAAAACCGAAATTGTGTTTTCAACAGCTTATAAAGAGTATGCCCACCAGGCTTTTGATATTAACGCCATCGACTTTTTGTTGAAGCCCATTACATACGGGCGGTTTTTACAAATGCTTGATAAGGTGTATGCAAAAAACAGAACCAATACAGTTGGGCCCCAAAGCAGTTTTATATTTCTTCAAATTGGTCCCTCTAAAAAGGTAATTAAAATAAACTCCGACGAGATCATATACATAGAGGGGCTTAGTAACTATGTACGGGTTAACATGCTATCGGGCAAAACACATACTATTTACAGCAGCATGAAAACGCTGTTAGAAAAATTGCCTTTTAACAGCTTTGTTCAAACACATCGCTCGTACATTGTAAATTTAAAATTTGTTGAAATTATTGGCAGTAACGAGGTTATTATCAAGGGCGAACATACCCTGCCCATTGGCGATAGCTACAAAAAGAGTCTTTTAAAAACACTCTGATAGCTATTGTTTTTATTAGTTTTTAATTTAGTACACATATTACACTGGCATTCAGAAGCTGTTGCATCCCGGGCTTAAACAGCTTCTGGATAATGGATCGGTATGGGTAACACATCCATACCGATCCATTATTTTTTAATAATAAGGGTGTTTTTCCCAAAATCCCGCTGCCTGTTGAGATAGTAGTTTGGGGCGTACGCATACCAAATTCGCCAGTTCGCATAAATCACGTTTTGTTTACTTGTAATCGCTATTTGCTTATTGCAATTTCGATACACAGAATTTCGCCGGATATCAAAGTAAACAGGAAAAATGCTGTTAACCGTAGTTACATTTTATCTATCATAAACTATTAAAAAATAAGGCACTATCTACGGCCTATAATTAAATCATTTAAGGGTTTTAGCAGCATTAGTCTCTGTAGGCTCCTTGTTTTATTTTACCTGATAATCTGGCGTTGTAATAAATAGTTAATTATGCAACATCAAAACCTTCGCGGACTTTTTAAAGACCAGGGTCATACTTATCATAAACCGGTTAAAATAAATGGTTACCAGGTAGAGCTTTCCACTATTGAAGAGGTAATGAAACAATACCCCGGTATTACAGATGTAGTTGCCACTGTTTATAACCCTGCCGAAAAAAAAATATACGCTTATTATTTAAGCGATAGGGAAACCAGCCCACGTAAATTAAAGTTTTTTTTGTTGTCAAAACTGCCTCATCACATGCTGCCCGCATACCTTATTGAACTTGATGAGCTACCCTTAACCCCCAATAATAAGGTTGACTACCAGGCATTGGCCGATTTGCATAATCTGCCATCAACTATGGAAATAACCACCGAACAGGAAAGTGTTCAACTCATTATCGAAAATATTTGGAAAAAGGTGTTAAATGTGCACCAGTTATCGTACAACGCTAATTTTATTGAATTGGGGGGCAATTCGGTAAAGGCTTTTGAAATATCAGCGCGTTTACTTAGTAGGGGAATTAAGGTAACAGCCCGCCACATCTTCAACTTACAGACAATTGATCGGCTGGTTGCCCAGGTAAATTCGGTTCGGTCCCCAGTTGCCACCGTTCAGCAACCGCTTACAGGTAGCCTCAAATTACCGCCGGCAGCATCTTGGTTTATGGGGCGCAGCTTTGAACAACCGGGGCATTATAACCAAACGTTACTGTTTTATTTAAACAGGCAACCCAGCGTTATACTATTTGAACAGGCTTTTGATCTGATACTTAATAAACACGATGGACTGCGACTTAATTATAATTTGTTAAAACATCAGCTTTTTTATAACCGGCTACATGCCGATAGCCGGTTTTTAATAGGAGAGGTTAGTGGCCTGCACCTTCAATCGGTTGCAGATGTTTTAACCCATGTAGAGCAAGAGGGATATAACCAATTTAATATTCAGAACGATCTGTTGCTTAAAGCCGCACTTTTTAGCCTCACAAGCGGCGATAGCATTTTGGCAATAACGGCACACCGGCTTATTGCAGATGGTGCATCATGGGGCATATTGATGGAAGAGCTATATTATAACTACACAACGTTAGAAAGTGGAATTACACCGGCGGTAACTTTAAAGCCAGCATCGTTAAGGGAATGGGAACGTGCGCGGGCAGAACGTGCCGGCAGCCTTGCTCACAAGTTATGCCTCAAAGAATGGAATGATGTGGAGCAGCAGCATGTATCTTTTTTTGTTGATATGTCTGGCATACCGCAAATAAACAACGATACACTAAAAATGAAGTGGATGCTGGATGCCATTGATATGCCTTATTTGCTTAAAGAAGCACTCGCTAATTTTACCTATGATGCAAATGTGCTGCTCTTTGGCTCGTTTTTGCAAATGATGCAACAGTGGACCGGCAACACCCACTTTTTAATTACCAACGAATATGAGGGGCGCGATTTTGACGATTTTAGTTTTAAAGAAACTATTGGCTGGTTCACAGCTATTTACCCGGCTATGTGGAAATGGGAGGGAGATACCCTTATTGCAAAACTTGATTATTTGAAAGAACAAACGCGTGTTAACTCATCCAGGGCGATTGATTACAGTATATGGATGTATAACAGTGGCCTGTTTAAATCATCTAAGATTGAAGTTGCAGATATACAGTTTAATTTCTGGGGCGAATTTGGTGCTGAGTTAAATAACGATCTGTTTTCTTATTGCCATAAATCGCCTTTGCAGGAATCGCATGGAGATAACCCCATGACAGCCAAAATGGAGGTAAACGCCATGGTCATAAAAGAAAAGCTACATATCGAAATTGTTTTTGACAGTAAAACATACCTGCCATCTGTTATATGGGAGTTGATGGATATCTGGGCAACGTCGTTGCAGCAGATGATTGCCGATTTGAAAGAATGGAACTTTCCCTCAAATAATATTCGTTTTTTACGCCACGACCTGAGCGAAAGCAATAAAGACGATGTATTTAACTAAACCCCAATTGAATGCATGGTTACTTTTCCTTGCATTATAATAAAAGCTGCCCCGATATGGTAAAACACCAAACAATGATTTTACCATATTCATTAATAAGAACCTAAATCATCAGTTTTAAATAAATGACCATTAATCAATCCCCCGGCATTAATTACCCCCTGAATTTAAATGAATACCCTGCAACAGAAGTGCAGATTGTTGAGTGGGATTTATTTATCAACAGGCAAAGCCGCTGCAATAATTTGTCTATTATTGGTTCAATGGAGAATATTGACCACTTATTAACTGAGTCTCTGATTTTCAATACATGTTTCCACCAAAACCAGCGATACTCTTTGTTATAATGAAGAAGGTATTTTACTCAATACCATTGCTGCTCCGCTGTGTTAGTTATTGAATACGTTGATTGAGGAAAAGTGTATTGATAAACAAAGCTATATTGTTTTCATGGATGACGACCGTCAGGATAAAACATATCAAAAATAGTCTCTTTCACCCCAACAACATCCTTACAAATATCTGTGGCCACCGCTTTTAGTTGCATTATGTTATTTTTCGAACGGATGCATGCTGCTTTGTTGCCTTTGTTATAAAATGTGGTTGCGTTCATCTTAACACACACATATTTACCCCCCCCCCGTGAATATTATCAACATATTGGTCGATTTAATAGCGCAGAAAATGATTAGGCCAACAGAAATGCCCTTGGGGGCTTGGGTATCGCGCGTATCAGATCGGGATAGTTATTGATATTAAGATCAGTTTACGCCTGTTTTTTGAAGCGCATAAACTGCGAATCGCAAAAAAACGGGTTGCAGGCAATCGTTGTAAACAGGGAATTCGTATTGGGGAAAACTCATGCTGAGATGTGTTACCCGATAAATAAAATTGCAGCAAATTCAGATAAAAGGGGGATTTGAAAATAAAATTTGTTTATCAAATAAAAGTTTCTACTTTTATTTAAAATAGACCAGAATAGACCAATTATTCAAAAAATTATTTAACCCCAATTATTATGAAACAAAAAGTACCTAACAAACTGGGGCTTGTGATGCTTTGCTGCATTTTGCTGCTGAGCTTTCAGCAAGTTTTTTCCCAGCAACAAAAAAACATTTCGGGCCACGTAAAAGATGAACAAGGCTTACCCATGCCCTCGGTCAGTATTCACCTTGAAGGCACTACCCAGGGTACAATGACAGATGTTAACGGAGCTTATAAGATCAACGCGCCGGAAAACGCAACTCTGGCGTTTTCCTATATAGGATATGAAAAAAAGATAGTGAAGATTACCGGCAGTTGGGACGGAAACGTTGTTATGCAGATGGATAAAAAAAGCAGGGACCTGAACGAAGTTGTGGTAGTGGCTTACGGCACGCAAAAAAAGGCCAACCTTACCGGTTCCGTATCGGCAATTGGAACAAAAGAACTCCAGGATCGCCCGGTAACCAACCTTAACGACGCGTTACAGGGTACCATGGCCGGGGTTACCGTTACCACTACGGGGGGGCAACCCGGCACATCGGGTAATATCAACATCCGCGGCATTGGTACATTAAATAACAGCAGCCCTATGGTAGTGATTGATGGTATTATAGGTAGTTTATCAGACGTTAACCCCAACGATGTACAGTCTATTTCTGTGTTGAAAGATGCAGCTTCGGCAGCTATATACGGATCGCGGGCTGCCAATGGAGTTATACTGGTTACCACAAAGCGAGGCAAAAGCGGTAAAATGCAAATAAATTACACCGGTTATGCGGGTAAGCAAAAGCCCACCAGTTTGCCCGATTTTTTACCTTCCTGGCAGGCTGCTACCTTGTATAACCAGGCTTTGGCAAACGAAGGGCAAACTACTCCTTACTGGACAGCTAATGATATCACCTTGTTTAAAAATCAAAGCGATCCGGATACACACCCAAACACCAACTGGCAAAGCTTTCTTTATAAAGGGAGCGGCTTTCAGCAAAACCATGCTGTTAATATCAGTGGGGGCGATGAGAAAACGCAATATGCTTTCTCCCTGGGATATTTTCAGCAGGATGGTATTATACAGAACTCAAATTTTAAAAGGTATACTACCCGCATGAACCTCAATTCTGCTATTACAAAAAACTTTAGCGTGAATGCCAACCTGTCGTTCTTATATGCACCTACCCAGGCTCCGGATGGTTTAGGCGGCGGCGATATTGGCGGTATCATTGGCACAACAGCCGCTATGAACAGCACAGTTGTTAATCAATACAAAAACGGGGTGTACAATTATCTTTCTTTTGGCAATCCTATTTCGTGGTTAAACTCACCGGGCTATAACAATAATCAAAGCTCTCTTTTTACAGGCAATGTAGGTGCCGATTGGGAGCTGATCAAAGGGCTTCATTTTAAGCCATCATTCTCTTACAGGTATAATGCAAACCCTGCCCAGGAATTTAAGCCTGCAGATATTTATTTTGATCCCAAAAATCCAACCACGCCTATAGCAACTATTAGCCAAAGTTCAATAGCCAATGCTAATACTATTAATAATTACTACAACCTGCAGGCATTGTTGGAATACGACAGGCATTTTGGTAAACACAGTATTGATATATTGGCAGGTAGTTCGCAGGAACTTACATCCTATCAATATCTATACGCCTACAGGCAAAACTTTCTCAACAGTTCCCTGTCGCAAATAAATGCGGCACCATCATTAGGCCAGCAAAATGGGGGAACTGCCAACCAGTTGGCCCTGCTTTCCTACTTCGGCCGTGCCAGGTATTCCTATGATGACAAATACCTGTTTGAGGCCAACCTGCGCGATGATGGCTCATCCAGATTTGCCAACGGGCAGCGATGGGGTGTTTATCCATCTTTTTCTGCCGGCTGGAATATTTCGAAAGAATCATTTTTCGGCTCTTTATCTAATGCCATTCCTATGCTTAAACTGCGGGCTTCCTGGGGTAAGTTAGGTAATCAAACATTAGTAGGCTCCAATGGGGGCAACCAAACATTGTTTAGCTCAAGTAACCTAAATATAGCGAGTCCGTACCCGGCTATTTCGGTGATAACGAGCGGTCAGAATTATTCTTTTAACCAGGCCCTTGCCCCGGGCATTGCCTTGAACAATGGCGCCAATCCATTCATTACCTGGGAAAAAACAACCACTACAGATGTAGGTATGGATATGGAACTTCTGAATAGTAATTTAAGTTTTACGGCAGACTATTTTGTAAAAAATACCGACGGTATACTGTTGCAATTACCAGCCAGTAACGTTTATGGCTTTACCACCCCTTATCAAAATGCAGGTGCAGTACGCAATTCGGGCTGGGAACTAGGTGCGGCATACAGAAACAAAATTGGTAGTGTATCTTATAATATTGCTGTTAATGCCTCATTCATCACCAATAAAATAACCGACCTGGCGGGTACGGGGTCTATTTCCAGCGGACTGGTAGTAGGCGAACCGATCAGGGCATTTTACGGTTACCAGGCCGAAGGCATTTTTCAGACACAACAGCAGGTAAATGATCATGCCAAACAAAGTGGCGGTGTTATTGGCCCCGGCGACCTCATGTACAAAGACATCAGCGGCCCAAATGGTAAGCCTGACGGTGTTATTGACGGCAATGACCGTGTATACCTTGGATCGCCTTTCCCAAAAACTACGTTTGGTTTTACGTTGGGCGCAGGCTGGAATGGCTTCAACGTGAGTGGCTTTTTTCAGGGCGCGTTAGGCGTGAAGAATTACGTTCAGGGTTTTGAATTGGGCTCCCTACAGCAGGCCAACATCGGTAATCCAACTACAGCGTTGCTGAATGCCTGGACGCCGACAAATACCTCGGCTACATTCCCTCGTTTGTGGTCAACCTATACACAAAACAACCCTCAAGACTTTGTATCATCGTTTTGGGTAAGAAATGCGTCTTATTTGAGGTTGAAGAATTTGTTAGTTAGTTATAGCCTACCCGCCAAGACACTTGAAAAGTTGGGCGTTAAAGGGGTAAAGATTTATTACAGCGGGCAAAATGTTTTCACATTTACCAGCTTTTACAAATGGGTTGATCCTGAAACAAGTGCGGGCAACAATGCTTATGGATCGTATCCGCAGCTTAAAACAAACACACTTGGTATCGAGGTCTCATTTTAATTATTAAAAAATTCGTCATGAAAAATATATTCATAACCTTAATTATTTTAGGTTCGCTGGCATCGTCGGGCTGTAAAAAAGATTTCCTCGACAGAGCGCCTTTAGATTCCTATACCAATACGGTACTCTGGAAATCGTCTAATGATGTACTTGCTGCGCTCAATGGCTGTTATTCTAAATGGGGGGGTAGCAATAACGGATATTACGGTGTTTTTGCCGATAATAATTCTGATAATACCTTTGATCAGTTTCCATGGGAGAACTGGCTGGCTCTTTCTGCCGGTATTGCTACACCTACAAATACCGGATATTCCAGGTGGAACTATGCCTGTATACAAACCACTAACTGGTTTTTGGACAATGTAGGGGCCACTAATATGGACGCAACACTTAAAGCACGGGTAATAGGCGAGGCCCGTTTTTTAAGAGCCTATGAGTATTTTACGCTTAGCCAATTATACGGGGCTGTTCCACTGGTAGAGCACAATCTTACGCCTGATGCTGCCAACAAAGTAACACAAACATCAAAAGCCGATGTGGTTAAGTTTGTGTTGAACGAACTTACCGCTATAACTCCGGATCTCCCGGTTAGTTATACCGGCTCAGATATCGGGCGCATTACCCGGGGCGCAGCCATAGCTTTAAAAGCCAGGATAGAGTTGTTTAACCAAATGTACCCTGAGTGTATAGCGGACTGTCAGAAACTGATGGCCCCGCCATTTAGTTATTCGATATATCCAAAATATGTCGATCTGTTTCGCCAGCCTTTTGCCGACAATCAGGAGGTAATACTGGATGTTCAGTTTAAAGCAAGCGATAACAATTTTGGATGGGCCAGAAATATGACCATTAATTCGCTGGGTGGTTATAATTCTATTGCACCTACCCAAAGCCTCGTAGATGCTTATGAAACAACTAACGGTAAAACCATTGATGATCCTGCATCGGGCTACAATCCTGCACAGCCTTATCAAAATAGAGATCCCAGGCTTGCCGCAACCGTATTTTATCCGGGTGCGCAATACAGCAGCCAATTAACTTATGGCTTTTATTATGACCCAATTTCAAGTAACCCGAAAACCTTAGACCATTGGGGCGATAACAATTGCAGCCCCTCGGCTTACGGCTTGCGTAAGTACACACCGGTAATTGCCGATTTTCCGAATCTGGACCAGGTAGGTATGGATGTTATCCTGATACGCTTTGCGGAAATAAAATTAATGGATGCTGAAGCTAAAATTGAAAGTAATCAAATTGATGCTACGGTATATGATGATATCAATGCTGTAAGGATGCGGCCGGATGTAAACATGCCTGCCGTAGATCAGTCAAAGTATAACGATCAGTTAAGTCTTCGTGCCCTGTTACGAAGGGAAAGAAGGGTGGAACTGGCTGTAGAAGGACTGCGTTGGTTTGATATACAACGCTGGCAGATCGGTCAGCAGGTTATGACTGGCCAGGTAACGGGCAGTTTGCTGGGCACAGTGAACCAAACCAATGGTGCAATAGCGCTAATTCCCGGCACAACTATTAAAGTTGGTACACCGCGTGTATTTGACCCTGCGAAAAATTACCTGTGGCCGATTCCTCAGACCGAAATAGATCTGAATAAAAATTTGAAGCAGAATCCTAAATATTAATTTAAATGATAACGTGTTTAGTGAATAAGGGTTATTCACTAAACACGTTCATGAGCTAATGAATTTTGAAAGTGATTTCAGCCTTATGGATACTAATGGAATATAGCCGCTACCATGTAAACAACACGTATTAAAAAGCTTAATTTAACCTTAAATATTCAATCTAATTAAAATTTAGGTTTATGGATGCCTTATCGAGAGAAGATAGTCTCATACGCGGCAAAGCGTAACTCGTGGCAAACATCTTAATTATGTATCAGGGCGGCCCGGTTCTCTTTTCACAAGACAACCGGGTTGTTTGTTTTGGGTTAAAAGGGCTTACATAAATGATAATTGAGCAGAAGAACAAACTTAAGTGGACTAACAATAAAGAAAAAGGGGAGCTAACTTGCAGCCTTTTTCTTACTTTGTCTAAAATTTACAAGATTAATGGATAAAATTATTCAGGAAATAAAAAAACTTTCAGAGGTACCGTCGTATTCAAAACATGACAGGTTCGTTCAAGGCATGATCAACGCTATTAATGAAAAATTAGTTGTGCAGGATGAAATGCTGCCATCGGTGAACAAATTAATTAAAGCGCTTGGCTTTTCAAGGGAGACTATCATGAAGGGCTATAAGGATTTAATTAGCAGGGGTATTGTTGAATCAAAAAACAGACTTGGTTTTTTTGTGGGCAACGGCAATACCGAACAAACGTTAAACGTGGCATTGTTGATGTATAATCTGGATACCTTTGAAGAGCAATTTTACCGTAATTTTCGTCACGAGCTTGGTTCTAATATTCATTTAAGTACTTATTTTCATCACGGAGATATTGAAATATTTGAAACCATTCTCATGCAAATAAAAGCGAAGTATGGTATGTATGTTGTGGCTCCTATTCCTCATCCAAAAACTAAAGAACTATTGGATATAATTCCCCGCAACAAACTGCTGATGTTTGATCGTTTTGAACCTTTGGATGGCGATTTTAATCATATAACTCAAGAGTTTGGGCAATCTTCCTATGAAGTGTTTTCCAAACTTGCTCCTAAAATAAGCCAGTTTGATGAAATGATATTTTACCATTCACCAGATTCATTAGATCCGAAGGAGATTGTAAAATCGTACAAAAAATTCCTGAAGGATTTTAAAATTCGCGGCCGTGTTGAAAAGGAATATATACCAGGGTCTGTACAGAAAGGGAAGGTTTACTTTACATTAGATAATTTTGCACTTTGGCAAATTATGCGCGATTGCAACAGTCAAAAACTAAAGCCGGGGAAAGACCTTGGTGTACTGTCAAGCAATGATGAACCGGCCAAGGAGGTGATAGGTATAACAACATTTTCTGCCGATTTTTCTAACATGGGAAAATTAGCCGGCCACGCCGTGATTAATAAGGAAAAGATACAATTGACAGTTCCAATGATATTGTTTGAAAGAAAAACCCTTTAATAAAAATTGATTATGCCAAATATGCATTTTGCATGTTCGGGGGCAAATATTCTTCATCGATGTAGTTGCCGGTGCTTGACCTGAACCGGATTGGCTCTCTTACATCAAAATGTTTTTATAAGTGTATATGCTGCCGCCCAAAGTTTCTATAATTAGTTTATGGGTTTGCGATGAGTGTATTACCCATTCGTAGGTTACACTGTCGGTACAAACTGAATTTTGGGGCATATAAATCTGATCCCAAAACATCCCGTTAAGGTCATCTGTCACGAGTTCGCTGCGCTCAAGCCGGAGACGGGTAGTTTTAACATGGGGTACCCGCACCAGTTGAAAATAGTTGTCCTGCATAAACAGCTCTTCCGAAACATCGGTCATCATTACTTCGCTATTCCTTTTTCGGATACCCGAATAAGCAAAACTGAGCGCGGCACCGCATCTCTGCGGAGCTTTTTTTATGCCTTTGTAATTTGTACGTTGGCGGGGTGGCGATAACACCAACCAAAGGCAAAGGCATGTGAAGATGAGACGATATGCGTGGACTTTGAGACAATATGAAGATATCCCGGCAACGCTTTTACTTACTTTTACGATCTGAATAAAACATCAATTATATACTATCCATGAACCAATCTAACCGACTTAAGTCATTGGTCTTGCTAGCCTATGCATGTCTGACCGGGACTGCGCATGCACAGGAAAGAAAAGCACCTGCTTATCCGCTGATCACCCATAACACCTACTTTAGCATCTGGTCGAATACCGATCAATTGAACAACTCTACCACAACACATTGGACAGGTGCAGAGCACTCACTACTGGGACTGATTAATGTGGATGGAAAGATTTATCGTTTCCTTGGAAAAGAGCAAACCAGCTACAAAACCATATTGAGCGCTTCTGACGAAGCGTCTTATAATGTTATTTACACAGAAAGCAAACCAGCGGGTGACTGGACTTCGCCAAAATACAGTACTGCCGGCTGGAAGTATGGACAGGCGCCGATTGGCGACGATAAGAAGAACGTAAAAACGGTGTGGAAATCGGACGACATTTGGGTAAGGCGGACGTTTAATTTGAGTACTATCGCCGACATTAATGAACTTTTTCTAAAACTTAACCACGACGACAACGTTGAGGTTTTTCTGAACGGCACCAAGGTTTACGAGAAGAACGGTTGGACAAGCAGTTTCCAATATTTCCCGATCAATAAAAATGTACTTAAAGCGGGGCAAAACGTGATCGCTATCCACCTGGTTAATACGGCAGGTGGTCGCTTTTTGGATTTTGGCCTCGTAGATAAATTAAAAGATAATGCCGCCCAAATATTGCTGGCCGAACAAAAAAATGCGGAAGTGAATGCTACGCAAACTGTATACAATTTTGCCGCCGGAAAAGTGAACCTTCAACTTACTTTCACTTCGCCGTTGCTGTTGAATGACCTCCGTTTGTTAGCTCGTCCGGTTTCCTACATTGCTTATAAAGTGAACGCAAATGACGGAAAAAACCACGCCGTAAAAGTTTTCCTCGGCGCATCGTCTGACATTGCAGTATATCAGCCTTCTCAGGCGGTTAGCGCACAAAAATATGCAACTGCGAACCTCTCTGTATTAAAAACGGGCACCGTTGAGCAGCCTGTTCTTCAAAAAGGCGGCGACGATATGCGTATCGACTGGGGTTATTTTTATGTAGCTGCGCCAAAGACTGCCGGAGCGGTTCAATTTATTACCAAAGGCACCGAGGCTGCTAACGCGTTCAGGAAGGGAGCTGTTTTATCAACCACATCTGAGGGCCGTTCACTTTCATTAAATACGATCATCCCTTTCGGAACTGTTGGTAAAAACGCTGTTGAACGCTTTGTTGAGTTAGGTTATGATGAAGGGTTTTCCGTAGAGTATTTCAATACTGATTTGCGGCCTTGGTGGAACAACTCTGGCAAAGCTACCATTGAAGACGAACTCACAGACGCCTTAAATGAATACCAGTCTGTTACGCAAAAATGCAAGGCCTTCGACAAGGAAGTTTATGCGGATGCATTGCGTTCTGGAGGGGCTGCGTATGCAAACTTGTGCGTATTAGCCTATCGGCAAAGCATTGCGGCCCATACGCTGGTCAAAAGCCCCGCAGGTGAAACCCTATGGTTATCTAAAGAAAACAATAGCGGCGGTTTCATCAATACGGTGGATGTAACTTATCCCTCGGCGCCGCTTTACCTGCTTTATAACCCGCAATTGATGCAGGGCATGCTGAACGGTATTTTCCACTTCAGTGAAACGGGCAAATATCCACATCCTTGGGCTGCGCATGATCTGGGCACTTACCCAAAGGCCAACGGACAAACCTACGGTGAGCTGATGCCGGTGGAAGAATCTGGTAATATGATAATTCTTTGTGCTGCTATTGCTAAAGTTGAGGGTAATGCGGGCTATGCAAAAAAACACTGGCAAACGCTCACTACCTGGGTTGATTACCTTGCCAAAGAAGGCTTGGACCCGAAATCTCAGTTATGTACAGATGACTTTGCCGGACATTTGGCCCGCAATGCCAACTTATCGGTAAAAGCCATCGTGGCGATAGCTTGCTACGCACAAATGGCCGAAACATTAGGTGATACCGAAACCGCGAAAAAATATCGGGCCATAGCCGAAAGCATGGTGCCCGAGTGGATAAAAATGGCCGACGCCGGCGATCATTATGCACTCACTTTTGACAACAAAGATACCTGGAGCCAGAAATACAACCTGGTTTGGGACAAGGTGCTGGGCTTACATTTATTTCCTCAGAAAGTTTATGATACCGAAACGTGGTATTATCTTACTAAAATAAATAAGTTCGGTATTCCGTTGGACAGCCGTAAATCATACACCAAGAACGACTGGATAGCCTGGACGGCAACTTTTGCTCCTCAAAAAGATCAGTTCGAGGCGCTGATCAGGCCGCTTTATGTACACGCCCTGGAGACCCCATCACGCGTGCCTCTGAATGATTTTTACGATTCAAAAACGGGCATCAGGGAAAACTTTAAAGCAAGGAGTGTAGTAGGTGGTTTTTATATGAAAATACTGGCTGATAAATTAAAAGCAGAATAATTCAGGAACACATCACATGAGTCCTGCCGTTCCCGCTTGATAACGGCAGCGCTCTATTTTTAACCTTATATAATGAACAATAATAACCTGATCACTAAGCCGCATTACCCGATATTGGATGGTTTACGCGGTGTTGCAGCCATTATCGTAGTTACCTTTCACCTTACCGAACCGCTGGGGACCGGCCACCTGGATATCATAGTTAATCACGGATACCTGGCCGTCGATTTCTTTTTCCTGTTATCAGGCTTTGTTATCGGCTATGCTTATGACGATCGCTGGCATAAAATGACAATCGGCACTTTTTTTAAACGCCGCATCGAGCGCCTTCAGCCGCTGGTAATCCTGGGCATGACATTGGGTGCTATAGGCTTTTACTTCACAGACTCGACGCTTTGGCCGCTTATTCACACTGTACCCCTTTGGAAAATGCTGCTGGTTATGCTCATCGGTTACACTATTCTGCCGGTGCCGCTGTCTTTGGACATACGCGGCTGGCAGGAAATGCATCCCCTTAACAGCGTAGGATGGTCTTTATTCTTTGAATATATCGCCAACATTCTTTATGCGGTTTGGATAAGAAAATTTTCAAAAACTACATTGACTGTATTAGTATGCGTTGCCGCTGTAGCACTTGCGCACTTGGCGGTCACCAATGGGGATGTAAGCGGCGGCTGGACATTTAACGTAGAGCAGGTACGCGTGGGCATTACCCGCACAATGTACCCGTTTTTTGCCGGTCTGTTACTTTCGCGCATAGCTAAACCAACCCGCATCAGGCATGCATTTTTATTGTGCAGCGTTTTAGTAGCGATGGTATTGTATATGCCGCGCATCGGCGGAGCCAACCATCTTTGGATGAACGGAATATACGAGTCTGTTTGTATCATCATCGTTTTTCCGCTTATCGTTTACCTTGGTGCCAGCGGTGAGATTCACAGCCAAACGGAGAGCAGGATATGCAGGTTTCTAGGCGATATATCCTATCCTCTTTACCTGGTGCATTATCCGCTGGTTTATTTTTATGTGGCATGGATCAGCAATCACAAAGGCGTAACCATTGTACAGGCCTGGCCTTATGCGTTAGCTATTTTGATAGGTGCAGTTATACTGGCATATATCACTTTGAAATGGTACGATGAGCCGGTTCGTAAATGGCTGCGAAAAAAACTTGGTTAAAAAGAAAAGTCCCCGGATTCGACAATGAGGCTGAAAATAATTAATTGTAACCTGAGTTCGATTAATAATTGAAGAACGGTTTGCCAATTCGCCTCAAACCCATTACCAATCAATGCCTTTACTTTGGCATTATGTTCAGCAAGCAGTTGCATCAGATAACGGCTCTTTTCTGTTTTTCCTGTGAATTGGTTCTGTAAGCTTTCGGTGGTGACGCGCTGGTTTGAATCAATCAGCACCTGATGCGCATTTCTAACTTTGGTTAGCAGGCTGTCCAGATAATTATTAAGCGATTTGATCTCTTCTTTTGCGCCGATGGCCCGACCTGCATGGCTGTTCCATTTGGCCGGATCACATTCACGTCCGGCAGGCATTTCTACGCGTTTACCATCTACGGTAATGCGCATGCAGACTGCCATAGGGCCGCCTTTGTAGTTTTTTTGCTTTCTCAGGTAAAAAAGCAGGTGGAAATTACTTTTCATAATTACAAGCTTAAAAGTGAAACAAAAGTAAGTTTGTAGCCTGTTATTATCAAGATGTTTAATGATTTAATATCTTGATAGTCAATTAATTATTAGCAATTCGGTGCGTGCTGTTTTTCCATTTAGGTACGCACCGAATTTGCATCTTTTTTGTTGCGATTTGGTGCATAAAATGGCGTTTTGATATAAACAAAAAAAACCTGCAATCATTTGATTTGCAGGTTTTTAGCATCTTTCGATATTGTTTTAAGTAGCCCGTAGGGGAATCGAACCCCTGTTTCTAGAATGAAAATCTAACGTCCTAACCCCTAGACGAACGGGCCATTTTTTAATTTTGTTTCCCTTATTTTGGGAGTGCAAATATATAGCTTAATTGGTAAATTAAAAATAAATTTTCAAAAAAATTTATTTGTGCCTGATAATGAACGTCTTTTTTTTATTTATCAAGTAAAATAGGTCTGTTGCCATTGTAAATCTGCAAACGTTAAGGCTATCTTTATCGTAAAATCTATAAATCTTATGAAAGCGATCTGGAACGACCAGGTCATTGCTGAAAGCAATGATACTATTGTTGTCGAAAATAATCATTACTTCCCGTTGGATAGCGTAAAAAGCCAGTTCCTGGAAACTACTGATACGCATACTACCTGCCCCTGGAAGGGTTTGGCGTCGTACTACACCCTTAATGTTGATGGTAAACAGAATCAGGACGCAGCCTGGTATTATCCGCAACCCAAAGAGGCGGCTGCAAACATTACCAACTATGTGGCGTTTTGGAAGGGTGTTAAAGTAACCAGTTAAACATGAAAAAATTTGACGCCATTGTTATAGGCTCCGGGCAGGCGGGTGCGCCGCTTGCCAAAAAACTGGCGCTGGCCGGCATGAAAACCGTTATTATTGAGAAGCGATTTTATGGGGGCACCTGTGTTAACGATGGTTGTACGCCTACAAAAACCTGGGTAGCATCGGCAAAGGCGGCTTATATGGCCGGTAAAAGCGTCGATTTAGGTGTGCCGGTAAAAAAGTTTGGGATTAACATGCCTAAGATAAAAAAACGGAAAGATGATATTGTAATGCAATCGCGTATTGGCGGTCAGCATGCTGCCGAGAAGGTTAAAGGATTGGATGTGGTTTTTGGTGAGGCCACTTTCACAGGCGAGAAGACCGTTTCCGTAAAACTTAAAAACGGTAAAAAACAAAACATCCAGGCCGACCTGATATTTTTAAACGTGGGAGCAAAGCCGTTTATTCCGGAAATAGAAGGATTGAACGAGATCAAATATCTCACCTCTACCACCATACTGGATCTGGATTATGTACCAGAACATCTATTGGTATTAGGTGGTAACTATATAGGGCTGGAGTTTGGGCAAATGTTTAGGCGGTTTGGCAGCAAGGTTACTATACTGGAGAAATCGGCAAGAATAGTTTCACGGGAGGATGAGGATATTTCTGCCGAGATGCAAACGATACTGGAGGCCGAGCAGATCAGCGTGCTTACGCATGCGCAGGCCACTAAGTTTAAACAGAAAGCGGGCGGTAAAATAACAGCAACCGTATCTGTTAATGGCGAAGAAAAAAAGGTCAGATGTAGTCACGTTTTGGTAGCCGTAGGTCGTACGCCGCAAACCGACAAGTTGGGATTAGATAAGGCAGGTGTTAAAACCGATGATAAAGGAAATATTAAAGTAAATGCTAAGCTGGAAACTAATGTAAAGGGTATTTATGCTTTAGGGGATGTAAACGGCGGTCCGGCGTTTACCCATATCTCCTACAACGATTACACCATAGTTTACCGTAATCTCATCGAAAAGCAAAGCCTCAGCACTACTGACAGGCTGGTGCCTTATTGTATGTTTACCGACCCGCAATTGGGGAGGGTAGGGATAGATGAAACTGAGGCTAAAAAGCAAGGGTTGGATTACAAAGTTGCAAAATTACCAATGGCACACGTGGCCCGTGCCATTGAAACCGGCGATACGCGTGGCTTTATGAAGGCCATTGTTGATGCCAAAACAAAGAGGATATTGGGCGCAACTGTTTTAGGCCCCGAGGGCGGCGAGATCATGACCGTGCTGCAAATGGCTATGGAGGGTGGCATTACCTATGATGAGGTGCGCTACTTCATTTTCGCTCATCCATTATATTCCGAATCATTGAATAACCTTTTCTTAGCCCTGGAAGATTAGTTTTACCGTATGATAAAAGTTGACGGCATAAGCAAGCAGTTTGGTAAGGTTAAAGCCGTCGACGCTATCTCTTTTGAGGTGCAGGAGCAGGAAAACCTCATTCTGCTGGGCACCAGTGGCTGTGGTAAAACCACCACGCTAAAAATGATCAACAGGCTTATAGAGCCTACCGCAGGCAATATTTACATCAATAATAAAAATATATTTGAGCAGCAACCCGAAGTTTTGCGGCGTAGTATTGGCTATGTATTGCAAAACAACGGCCTGTTCCCTCATTATACCGTGGCCGAAAATATTGCCATAGTGCCACAATTGCTTAAATGGGATAAAAAGAAAACAGAAAGCCGTACTGCCGAATTAATGGAGAAGCTGCACCTGGATAAAAGTTATTTGCATGTTTATACGGGCGAGTTAAGTGGGGGGCAACAGCAAAGGATAGGGCTGGCCAGGGCTTTGATATCAGATCCGCCGGTTTTATTGATGGATGAGCCTTTTGGCTCTTTGGATAATGTAACCCGCTCCAATATTCATAAGGAGTTTAAAGCCCTTGATGAGCTGAAACGAAAAACCATTATCATGGTTACCCACGATGTGCAGGAGGCTTTTGAACTGGGCGACAGGATTTGCCTGATGGATAAAGGTAAAATTGTGCAATCGGGTACCCCGGCCGAATTATTGTTTAATCCTGTTAATGAGTTTGTGAAAGGCTTTCTGAAAGATCAACGCCTGCAGCTGGAGTTTAAGGCGGTTAAGCTGCACGATCTTTGGGAATTGTTACCTCAATTGCTAAAAAAAACAGAGGGGAGATCGCTATCATCGGTTATTGATATCTGGACGGCGTTGGAAAGCTTTAAATTTAGCGGTGAAGAAAGTATCAGTATTATCAACCACGAAGGCGATCAGAAACAGGTAAGTTTTGAGCAGTTGATGGCTGCTTTTTATCAATACAAAAACAAGCAGGGGCATGAATGAACATCAGCAAACCTTATTTGAGTTTATGGGCCAGCAGGCCGATAAGCTTGCCGTGCAAACCTTGCAGCATATCGGGCTTACTTTTATCTCGCTTTTTATAGCAGTGTTAATTGGTTTGCCGTTGGGTATCTTCATCACCCGTAAGGTAAAACTATCCGGCCCGGTTTTGGGTATTGCGGGTATATTGCAAACTATACCAAGCATCGCACTTTTAGGTTTCATGATCCCGGTTTTGGGTATTGGCGCCAAACCTGCTATTGTAGCCTTGTTACTTTACGCCTTGCTGCCCATCATCAGAAATACTTATACCGGTATTACCGGGGTTGATGCCTCGGTTAAGGAAGCGGCCGTTGCCATGGGGATGAATAAGTGGCAGGTTTTGTTTAAAGTAGAGCTGCCCCTGGCTATGCCCGTAATTTTGGCCGGTATCCGCACCGCTACGGTAATAAATGTGGGCGTGGCTACATTGGCCTCCTATATTGCCGCGGGTGGCTTAGGCGAGTTTATTTTCGGCGGAATTTCGCTTAACAATACTAATATGATACTGGCGGGGGCTATCCCGGCGGCCTTACTGGCTATTATTTTCGATTTCCTGCTGTCGCGGTTACAAAAGCTAAACTTTAAAAAGATCAGTAAAGGCACTTATGCCATGCCGGTTTTGCTGATGCTGCTGTCATCATTCTACTTTATCCCATCGGCCTATGGTGGCAAGCTTACTGCCGGTTTTACACCCGAGTTTATGGGCAGGCAGGATGGCAACCTGGGCCTCGAAAGTAAATATGGTTTAAAGATTCATACTATTGTGATAAGCGATGCCGTGATGTATAAGGCCGCTTTTGAAAAGCAGCTGGATGTTATCAGCGGCTACTCTACCGATGGCAGGCTTAAGGCTTATGACCTGGTAGTGCTGGATGATGATAAGGGTATTTTTCCGCCTTACTATGCTGCGCCTATTGTACGCGAAGAGTCGCTCAAAAAATTTCCAGATCTCGAAAAGGCTTTAAATCTGCTATCTGGCAAAATAAATGATTCGGTTATGACGGAATTAAACTACCGTACCGACTATCTTCACCAAAGCCCCGAGCGTGTGGCAAAAGACTTTTTAGAGGCTCATAAACTATATAAACCATCCCGCGAGGGGAGTGCCGGTATTATTCGTATCGGCTCAAAAATATTTGGCGAGCAATACATCCTGGCCAATATGTACAGCATGCTGATAAAGGGCTATACCAATTATGATGTAGCTACCAAAACCGGCCTGGGCGGCACCAAAATTTGTTTTGATGCGCTCACCAACGATCAGATTGATTTTTACCCGGAGTATACCGGTACCGGCTTGCTGGCCATATTACAGGCATCGCCAAAAACGGTTACCGAGGTAACCAAAAGCAAGGATAGTACTTATAATTATGTGCAGCGGGAGTTTGAAAAACGCTACCAGGTAAAATGGCTGAAGCCTATTGGATTTAATAATGCCTACGCGTTGATGATGCGCAGGCAGCAGGCCAAAAGTTTTAATATTAAAACAATTTCTAACCTTAAACGATATTTGAATAGTAAGTAATTCAATGGATTTAGCCGATTGTTATAAAAAAGTACGCCAGCGAACGGAGCAGATCTGTAGTCCGCTGCAAACCGAAGATTACGTGGTGCAACCAGTGGTTGATGTCAGTCCACCCAAGTGGCATATAGGGCATGTTACCTGGTTTTTTGAAACTTTTGTATTAAAACCCTATTTTATGGGCTATCAGGAGTTTAACGCTAATTACAATTATGTTTTTAACAGCTATTACGAAACTGTGGGCAACCGGGTTATTCGCACCGATAGGGGTAATTTAAGCCGCCCAACCGTGGCCGATATTTACCAATACCGTGCTTATGTAGATGAGGCCATGGCTAAGTTTTTACACCAGGAGCCATCCGCAGAGGTTAAAGAACTGCTTATCCTTGGCTTTAACCATGAGGAGCAGCATCAGGAACTTTTGTTAACCGATATTAAGTACATTTTAGGTCATAACCCGTTGTTTCCTGCGTATGATGCTGCTTATGTATCGCCAAAAGCAGAAGAGGCTATAAGCCCCGGTTTTATTAAAATGGATGAAGGTGTGTATGAGATAGGGCATACAGGTGATAGCTTTTGTTTTGATAACGAACTTAACCGGCACAAGGTTTATTTAAACACCTACGAGCTTAGCCCCAATTTAGTGACTAATGCCCAATACCTGGAGTTTATTAATAGTGGTGGCTATCACGATTTTCGCCACTGGCACGCCGAGGGATGGGATTGGGTTAATATCAATAAAGTGGAAGCACCGCTATACTGGCATTCAATTGATGGCGAATGGCAAAACTATACTTACCATGGTTTGCAGCCGCTAAGCTTGAAAGAGCCGGTTTGCCACATTAGCTATTTTGAGGCCTATGCCTATGCGTCATGGAAAGGGTTAAGGCTGCCTACCGAATTTGAGTGGGAAGCCGCGGCAACAAAATTTAGCTGGGGTAAAAGCTGGGAGTGGACAGAAAGTTCGTACCTGCCTTATCCGGGGTTTGCAAAAGCTCCCGGTGCAATTGGCGAATACAATGGCAAATTTATGGTGAACCAAAAAGTATTGCGTGGCGCATCGGAGGTTACATCGCCGGGGCATAGCCGGATAACTTATCGTAATTTTTTTCAAACACATTTACGTTGGCAATTTACCGGCATAAGGCTTGCCCGGTAATAACACAAAATACCCAGAATATGGACTCAACCTTAATACCAACAGATTTGATACCCACATCAAGCACCAAAACAGATTTGTTTTATAAAGATGTTATAGCCGGTTTACGGTCATCGCCTAAACGCCTGGATTCGAAATATTTTTACGATGCCAATGGCGATAAGCTTTTTCAGGAGTTGATGAACTGTGAGGAGTATTACCCCACCAATTGCGAACTGGAAATATTTTCGGAACGTACCGACGAGATCACGCGGGCGCTTATAGCCGATGGAGATGCTTTCGACCTGATAGAACTTGGTGCCGGCGATGCCATGAAATCGAGCTATTTGCTTAAAGATCTGCTGGCAAAAAAGGCCGATTTTACTTACCTGCCCATTGATATATCTGATAATGTAATATCATACCTCAATATTACCCTGCCCGTTACCTTGCCCGGTTTAAATATAAGCGGCCTTAATGGCGAGTATTTTGATATGTTAGAAAAGGCCGCTTCTATGTCGTCGAGACGTAAAGTGGTGCTTTTTTTAGGGTCGAATATTGGCAATATGCCGGTTCCGGAGGCGATTGAATTTTGCCGCGAACTGCGTAAGCATTTATCTGAAGATGACATGGTATTGATAGGTATGGACCTTAAAAAAGACCCTAAAGTTGTTTTGGCTGCTTACAACGATAAAGAAGGCATTACAAAAAGGTTTAACCTTAACCTGCTGGAGCGCATTAACCGCGAGCTAAATGCCAACTTTGATGTTGCAAAGTTCGATCACTATCCAACCTATGATCCGGAAACAGGCGCTTGCAGAAGTTATTTGATAAGTTTGGCAGATCAGCAAGTGGATATTGGTGCTAACGAAACAATTAGCTTTCAGAAAGATGAGCACATTTATATGGAGATATCTCAGAAATTTACCATTATGCAAACAGATCAGATAGCGATAAATACAGGTTTTGCGCCATTAACCCAATTTTTTGATGGCAAGAAATGGTTTGTGGATGCAATTTGGGTAGCAGGGTAAAGCCGTGTTTATAACAACTTCGGATTCAGTTCAGAATCTATCAACCCGCCAATGGGTTTGCCCATCAGCCATTTGTGGTGATCGCTTTTTTGCCACTCGTTTTTATAGGGTGCAATGCGTGCGCCATCGGCTATATATATCACCGTCATTACTTCGCGCATCTTGTCGGAGTTATTGCCAGGTGCGTTATGGATGGTAAAGCCCCGGTGCCAGGTAGCATCGCCGGCTTTCATGGTTTCGGCGCGGCTTATCGGGAAGCCTTTTTTTTGCACATAATCATCAAAAGCCGATTCTGATTCGTCAGAAATTTCGTGATTAAATACCGCGCCGGTGGTATAAGAGTTTGATGCAAAGGTGAGCATGCCCATATCTACGTCAATATCAATCAAGGGCATCCACATGGTTACGGTATTGTTGGTATCTATGGGCCAGTAATATTGGTCCTGGTGCCATGGGGTAGGGCCTCCGCCCGCTTCTTTAAACAGGGCCTGGTCGTGATATAATCTTACGTTTTTAACCCCCATTAAATCGGCGGCAATTTTGGCCATGCGTTTGGCAAACACAAACTTTTTTACATCGGCATCAACCTGCCACAGATTCATGATCTGTAAAAAAGCCTTGCCGTAGGTGTCCCTGTCTTCCAGTTTACGTTTTTCGGTATTATACCTATCGGCGGCGCCAACAATTACCGGGCGATAGGCTTCTATTTCATCGCCTGAGAGTACGTTTTGAACCAAAGTATGCCCCTTTTTGTGGAACTCTTGAATGCTTTCGTCAGATAATTTTTTAAAATCATCCAGCGTTAACAGATCAGAAATCTTTGTATTCATAATTTTTTTAGTTTATATTCAAAGTAAGTTTAACTTTATCTGACAAAAAATGAAATGAATGGTGTAATTATGGGTTATTTTATCCGTAATTTGATAGAAAATAACTTTTACGCTAAAATATGCAATGATAAAGGCCTCGTACGAAATTCTTCAACCCGCAAACAGTCAATCATTCCTGGTCAGGAAATTTGATAAGCTGGCATTTGACGCCCCTTATCACTTTCATGAGGAGTATGAGCTTACCTGTATTATAAAAGGTAGCGGCAAACGGTACGTTGGCAGCCACATGGAAGACTTTGTAGCCGGCGATGTTGTATTGCTTGGCCCAAACCTGCCCCATTGCTGGAAACTGGATGCCGTTAATGTATTACCCAGCGAGGCAAGCGCCATTGTAATTCAGTTTAATGACGCCTTTTTGGGCGATGACTTTTTTAATAAGTTTGAGTTGCAGCACATTAAAACGCTTTTTCAGAAAAGCGGATGCGGCGTATCATTTCACTCAGACACCCAGGTAGAAGTAAAGCAGCTTTTGCTGAACCTGGTTGAAGAGAAAAGCAATTTTAGGATACTGATTGGTTTGTTGGAAGTATTGCAGCGCATGGCCTCGTCTGATGAGTATATTTTGCTCGATCAACACCGCGTTGTGGCCGAACGTTCGTTGGCAGAGCGAGAACGGATAAATCCGGTATTTGCCTACCTGGTAGAAAATTTCAGGAAACAGGTATCGTTAGATGCCGCGGCCAGCATAGCCAACATGACCTCCAATGCTTTTTGCAAGTACTTTAAAAAGGTAACCCGCAAAACATTTATGGAAACCATAATTGAGTACCGCCTCAATTATGCCATACAGCAACTGGTACAAACCGATAAACCCATCTCCGAAATATCGTACGAAAGCGGCTTTGGCGATGTATCGCACTTTTACAAAATGTTTAAGGCTAAAATGCACCTGAGTCCGCTTAATTACCGCAAAAGGTTTATGCGCAATATTACCACCGCAGCCAAAAAAATGTCGGCTTAAAAACAGCGTTAAGCTAATAGTACTAAGTTAAAAGTTAACTTTCTTCCTTTTGACTTAGCCCCTTAAGGCTTTCGACTAATAGACTATTCGTTACACTAGGTTACGTTGATAATGCCGCGTTTAATGGCATATATAACCAGGCCCACCAGGTTTTTCGATCCTGTTTTTTCGAACAGGCGGGCACGGTAGCCCTCAACGGTGCGCACACTCAGAAAAATTTTATCGGCAATCTCCTGGTTCGAGCATTCCTGGCAAACCAGTTTCAGTACTTCCACCTCGCGTTCGTTAAGGTCGGCTTTGTTTTGGGCTATGTTTTCAGAATGATCATTACCCACCAGCTGTTTAATGAGGGTGATGGATAGGTGCTCATTAAAGTAAAAACCTTTGTTGTGTACGGTTGCTACCGCTTCAATGATCTCTTCGGGCTCGGCATTTTTAAGCAGATAGCCAGATGCTCCTGCCTTCATCATATCTACAATATACTTATCCTCGTTAAACATAGATAAGGCAAGTATTTTGATGCTTTTATAATGCTGATGAACAAATGAGGCGGTTTGGATGCCATCCATTTCGGGCATTTTAATATCCATCAATATCACATCCGGGGTTTGGGTAGTTAACAAACCCATCAGTTCTTTTCCGTTTGATGCCTCCAATATCAGGTCGAAATCTTCGCAATCTTCAAGCGTGGCTTTTAAGCCATTTCTGAAAATTTTATGATCGTCAACAATACCTAATTTAATTGTGCCCATTGATTTACAAATAGTTGAATAAAGATAGATTAAAATGCAAATCTATGCTATTTTTAATTTAATAGTGGTAAGCGTTCCGTTTAGTGGTTTGCTGTATATATTAATTTGCCCGTTTATCAATTGTACCCGGCTCTCGAGGTTTTTAATGCCCGATCCTCTTTTTACTTCGCCCAGGTTAAAACCAACGCCGTTGTCTTTAAATTCCATCACCATAAAATTATTCTCTTTGGTAATAGTTAAATAAATAACCGTAGCATCAGAGTGCCTTATGGCGTTGCCAAAAAGCTCCTGCGCTATGCGGTAAAGCGTGAGCTCAATTTCCTGTGCAAAGCGCTGATCGGGCATGTTTTTGCTGAATTTTACCTTAATGTGTGTGGTTTGTTCAATCTTATTGCTCAAAGCTTCTACAGCCACCAGCAAACCATAATCTGTAAGTACAGGCGGCAACACGTTATGGATAATATTGCGAATCTCCTGGATGCATTCGTCGGTTAGCTTGCGGGTATCTGCTAGCAGGGGCAGCGTAGTTTCGGCAGCGCTGTTTTTATCAAGCCGGTGCAGGTTAAGCTTTATGGCCGACAACACCTGGCCTACGCTATCGTGCAGATCTTCGGCCAGGCGTTTGCGCTCGCTCTCCTGGGTTTCAAAAACGGCGGCCATCAGTTCACTTTGGCGTGCGTCGTGCAGGGCCCGTAATTCAACTTGGCTCTTTATCATTTTACGCTGATAAATGATCACGAAGAAAAATAAACAGGTGATCAGTACAACTACTACCAGCGTACCAATTATCAATACCGGGATCAGGTTGTTTTCTGGGGCTTGCAAAGTAATCCTACTGAATATAATATGTTAGCAATAATGTTAGTAATACTGTTTATAATATAGTAATTGTGCTGGTCATTCACTGGTATATGTGTAAGCAGCATGAACAGGAATATATTAACCGATGAGTAAAATAAAACACCTGCATTTATCCAAAAAAGCCCCTGTTTTTCAATGTCGATATATTTTAAAGGGTTCAGTAATTTATAAAAATAAATCAATGACAGGACAATTAACAATAAACTTAAAGTGGTTATTGATAAAGATGGATAGGTAAATAAATACCGGGCATCAAACAATGTAATGAGTATTGCCAAAACACTTAATACAATTGCAGCTTTTTTTAATTTGATCTCTGCATAAATATTGTAGTACATTAAACCAAACAATACTATACTAACCACGACAAATCCGTGTAGGGTTGGCATTGTATTTTTTACTTTCCATTGATGAAATGATAGCCATAAGCCAGCATCAACCAAAAAAGCGATCAAAAAATATAAAGACGCAATTTTTAATGTTTTATTAAGTTGTCGATAATAATACAAGGCGACCAGTACCGGAAAAATACCTGATATTATTGAAATATCAACCAACAACGCATCTAAAGGCATGGTAAAATATATTGTTTATGAGTTAGAGGTTCCGGCAAGCTGACTGTTTTGTGGGCAACCTGTTGAACCGGGGCATGGTGCAGACATTTCGCCAACCATATAAGTTGCTGTTGATGCAAGCTTTAATGTTTTCAATGCTGCATGGCCGTTTGGCGTTGATATTTTACCGCTTATTTCGTCTGGTAACTGGTCTTCGCCATCGGCAGCTACGCCGGTAATTACAAAGTGTTTCTGTCCTTTTACATTAGCAAAAACAGACAAGATGAAATTACTTACCGAAACCCAGAATTTTTGCCACCCGGTAAGCCTTTCGTCATTAGCATAATAAATACGTATTCCTTTACAGCCATCCTGCTGTAGTATCGTGTTAAGGATTTTCTCCCCAAAAAACTGCGAAACAGTATCCTTAGGATGTCTGTGCCTGTGGTTTCTTGTCCATTGAGCTGCAAGTTCAAGATCGATTGCTGCACCCTCATCGCCTGTAATTGGGTCGGTGCCTCTTGTTGGTTTAGTTTCCATGATTAATTTAGTATAGGGTTAGGGGTTTGTTTGGCTAAAACTAAGATTAATAAGTTGTTATTTCAACAGTAGCGTATGGTTTAACCCAAACCTATGTTACTGGTGTATGTTTTTAATCGTCTCATTTACAATTGATAATAAATCTGTGGGTTTTTTACACGGGGTGTATATTGCGTATTTCTACGCAGCAGAAACTGTATTAGTACGTTTTAGATCGCGTACAGCTGTAGGCTATAAATAGGTAGTAGCAACCTTGATATCGCTTTTTTTTAGGCAAACCTTTGACATAACAAATTGGCGGCGTTAAAAACCTGCTTTGTAGAATGTTATGGGGGATGCCGAAAATCCAATTAAAGAGTAGGCGACAAAAATCTAAATTAAAAACCTATGAGCTTTATTATTAAAGGAAACCTACGCGGTTTGCTATGTTCCGATTGTGAGATCCCGGTATCGGGTACCTCGGTTAAGGTATACAAGCCTTTCGACAGGGTAAACGAAACACGCCTTGCCGTTGCCGATGCCAAACAAACCTTTCACCAGGTAAGTGATGCTGAGCTGAAAGAAAAAGAAAAACTATTTATTGCCGAAGCCGTCTTACATGATAACGGCGATTTTGTTATAGAGACAGGTGAACGGGGCGACTATGACGGCGGCGCTGTTGATATTGATTGGTATTGTGGCAACAATCCTATTAAAATTGGCCCCGGCCCTAAAAAAGATCTTTCGTTACAATTCCATATCACCACATTGCAGCCTGCTTTCAAGCAAACAGATGATAGCGCCCACGTTGCATTTTTTGAATATAAGATAGATTCCAAGTGGTTTTGCCGTATCCTTACCCTGCTCGATATTTGGGTGGTTTGTGGCGTGGTGGCTGATTGTGAAACCAAAAAACCAATTGCCGGCGTTAAAGTATTTGCCTATGATGTAGACCTGATACAGGACGACTTTTTAGGGAGCGCTTATACCGATAACAACGGCAAATTCACCATTGTGTATCCGGGGGCAAATTTCAGGCAAACGCTGCTCTCGCCATTTTTAAATGTAGAGTGGCCGGCAGGCCCCGATTATTATTTCAGGGTTGAGTCATCATCGGGCGCTATATTGTTGCAGGAAGATCGTACCCGTGGCCGGCAGGCCGATAGGCATAACGCGCATAATTGCTTTTGCGTTAAGCTTTGTATTAAAGATGGGGGTATTTACACCCAGGATGTGCCCTGGTTTACAGCCGTTGGCAATTTTAACATCACATCAGATATTGATGCATCGGGCCAAACTTTGGTTGGTAAATTTGGAGCAGGTGGCGTGGGGTTTGGTTTCTTTGGGTCGGTTAAGTTAGAGGGCTATGCAACCAAAAAAGTGCCTACCGCACCGGCAAGCGCGCTTAATTACCGGTTTTTATATTCGTTGGATAACGTAAATTTTAGTCCGGTTACCAGCGCCCAGATGGAGGGTACGCCCTTAAAGGTTGCCACAAGGCAAATTACCTGGAACGGTACAACTGCTTTCCAGGATGTGGTTATCGATATTAATCAACCCGCATCGGCACCGGATAGCATCCCGGCAGATAATTATCCAAACCCAATTCCCGACCATATTTTAAATCCGGATGCTAACGGATGGGTGAGGGTTGATCAGCCGGCTTTGGATAATGGGTTTTACGGGGCGTTAATATACCTTAACACCAACACCATTATTGGCGGCGGAGATGCAGGTGCAGGTTTAACCGCAGGCGATGGGGTAAGTGCGGCCGATCAGAAAAACGGCAAGATGTTATATCTTAAATTTCAAACAACCGATGATCCTGCCAATCCTGCATCAACCCATTTAAACACGCAATCGCTTATTGGTAAAATATATGTGAACAACTGGAACGAGGTAAATTTGCTTAAACTGGAAGAGTTGTTTGCCAATGGCGGTACCGGCTGTACACCTGTAAAAACACAGGCACATGTTGATTACACTGCCGATCATGAACTGATGGAAAGCTGGGCTATTGGTATTTCGTCGGCCGCTATAGGTACTGTAGCCAATTTGCCGGCGGGTAATATACCAAGAGGAGGATCTGATAAGCTTAACCTGGCAACAGCGGCTACCCTTGTACCGCAATTTGCCACCTGGCCATCATGCGCTTATAGTTTAACTTTAAGCACCGTGCGTAAACTTACAACAGGCGAGTATAATGATCAGTGGAAAACAAACCAGGTTATTTTCTGCAGGTAAGTATTCAGATGGAGAAATAAGGGGTATTGCTTTAACCGGTGATACCCCTTATTGTGTTAAAATAGCCTTAGTATATATGAGAACTCGTAAACGAGAAACAGCAACACCAGTACCGCGTGAAATGTTTTATTATTAACCCGCATGGCTACCAGGCATAACACAAAATGGCTAACGTTGCGGATGGGGTACTCCAACGTATAATGGCTGTAGTATGCCTGGCCTTTTATAAAGGTATCTACCATATCCATCAGGTAACTAAAGCCCAGGATGCCAAAGATCCACTTACGGCGCGAATAAAAGTAATCTTCATAGTCTTTATAATCCTTCAGGTCTTCGGGGTATAGCAGGGCGCAAACGCTGTAATAAATTACAATGTAGAAGATAACAAAAAAGTACTCCAAAAACAGCCAGTGTTTAATATCGTGCAGGTTAAACTCCCACCACCAAAAATGCAGCAGCAGTAAAAACATGTAAAACGACCAGAGGTTATGTACCCAATAAGGTTTATTGCGCCCTGGGTGTTGAATTTGCTTAGCAGCGCCTTTTAACAAATGCGTAATGCTAAGACCCAATATAATGCCGATAACAGATTTAATGTGACTGAAAAAATCCATAAGTATTAGTGTATGTGCTAATTACTAAATGTAGAGTTTTCCAGTAACAATAAAAATTGAAGATTGATTTCTCTCGTAAAGACGCTAAGTCGCAAAGAAAAACCTACCCTCTTTGCGGCTCACTGTCTTTGCAAGTATTAAAATCTGCGACAGACCCTGAAGGGAAAATGACAAAGCTTTAAAAACTTGCGAAGTTTTTAAAGCTTCGCAAGTTTGGAAATCTACAACTTGTCAGGGGTAGGCACGAAGCATCTATTAGCGAACTTTCAAGGCGAACATGCATGGCGTATAATAGATCCTTCCTTCGTCAGGATGACAGATGTTTTTTACGAGACATCATAGGTAGCAATTAACCTACTAAAAAATTGCCTCCGCGATCCGTTTAGTAGGCCCGGCGTTGCTCATGGTGTAAAAGTGCAGTACGGGTACGCCAAAAGCTATCAGTTCGCGGCATTGGTTTATCATCCATTCAACACCAATGTCTCGTACATCCTTTTCAGATTTACATCCGTTTACAGCATCGCACAGGTCTTCGGGCATATCAATATGGAATGTTTTGGCCAGGCCGATCAATTGTTTTGAATTGGTAACTGGTTTTAATCCCGGAATAATAGGCACATTGATGCCATTGGCCCGGCAGTTATTTACAAAGTCGAAATACTTTTGGTTATCAAAAAACATTTGGGTAACTATGAAACTGGCACCCATATCTACCTTTTGTTTCAGGTACTTAAAGTCGGTTTTTAGGTTGGGGGCCTCAAAATGCTTTTCGGGATAGCCGGCAATGCCAATGCAAAAATCGGTTTTCAGGCTATCGTCGTTATGTTCATGCAGGTATACGCCATTGTTCATATTTACTACCTGTTTCAACAGATCTGTAGCGTAATTATGGCCGTTGGGTGTAGGTACAAATGATGCATCACCACGGCGGGCATCACCACGCAGTACCAACACATTTTCGATACCTAAAAATTGCAGGTCGACCAGGCCATTCTCTGTCTCGTCCTTGGTAAAGCCACCACACAACAAATGCGGAACGGTATCTACTTTGTATTTATTCATGATAGCCGCGCAGATAGCAATTGTGCCCGGGCGTTTGCGATAGCTCAGCTTCTCCAGCAAGCCATTATCATGCTGTTTATAAATAAAATCCTCGCGCAATGATGTAACATCAATAAACGGCGGTTTAAACTCCATTAGGGGGTCTATAGCATCGTAGATACCCTGGATACTTTGGCCTTTTAAGGGAGGTATAAGTTCAAAGGAGAATAATGTTTTGCCGTTGGCGTTTTTGATGTGCTCTGTGATCTTCATTTTGGATTTACCAATACTTTTATCTAATCGTCATTGCGAGGCACGAAGCAATCTCTAAACTGTACAGAGCGGACTTATAGATCCGACCTTCCTATGTAGAGATTGCTTCGTGCCTCGCAATGACGCGGTTTTATGTTGTTGTTTACTTAATAATTTATATTCGGACCTAACCAACGCTCAATGTCTTCTAAAGGCATTTGTTTCCTAACTGCATAATCCTCAATCTGATCTTTGCTGATCTTACCCAGCCCAAAATACCTTGCCTGCGGATGCGCGAAATAGAAACCGCTTACAGCAGCTGCCGGTGTCATGGCCAGGCTTTCTGTGAGGTACATCTTCGCGTTTTCTTCTGCTTTCAAGATCTCAAAGAGGGTTGTTTTCTCGGTATGATCCGGGCAGGCGGGGTAACCCGGTGCCGGGCGTATGCCCTGGTACTCTTCTTTGATCAGGTCGTCGGCGCTTAGTTGTTCGCCTTTGCTGTAGCCCCAGTACTCTTTACGTACCAGTTCGTGCATTTTTTCGGCAAAAGCCTCGGCAAGCCTATCGGCAAGGGCTTTGGCCATAATGCTGTTATAATCGTCATGGTCGGCTTCAAATTCGGCAACCAGTTCGTCGCAGCCTATCCCGGTTGTTACAGCAAAGCCGCCAAAATAATCGGGTACGCCGCTTTCTTTTGGTGCTATAAAATCCGACAGTGCATAATACGGATCACCTTTAACCTTTTCGGCCTGTTGCCTAAGGGTATGGATGCGGGTTAATAAAGTGGTACGGCTCTCGTCGGTATACAGTTCAATATCGTCGCCAACACTATTGGCCGGCCAAAAACCTATAACGCCGTTGGCGTGCAGCAGCTTTTCTTTTACAATTTTCTTTAACAGTTCCTGCGCGTCGTCAAAAAGCTTTTTGGCTTCATCGCCCACAAACTTGTCTGCAAATATCTTAGGGTAGCTTCCGCGCAGTTCCCAGGTATGAAAAAATGGAGTCCAATCGATATAAGGAACCAGTTCTTCTAAAGGATACGATTCAAATACCTTTGTACCCATGAATGTTGGTTTCGGCGCCACATCGCCATCCAGACTGATCTGAAAACGGGCCTGCCTCGCCTGATCGATAGTTACAAAACGCTTGTCAGATTTTTTATTTAAATGCGCTTCGCGCGATTTGGCGTACTCTTCTTTAATGTTCTGGATATAGGCATCCCGGCCATCGCGGTTCATCAGGCTGCTGCAAACGGTAACGCTACGCGATGCATCCAGCACGTGAATGGCTGCACCCGAGTAGTGCGGATCGACTTTAACAGCCGCATGGATACGTGACGTAGTAGCCCCGCCGATGATCAGCGGAATAGTGAACCCCTCGCGCTCCATCTCTTTGGCAAAGTGTACCATCTCATCCAGCGATGGGGTTATCAAACCACTAAGGCCAATAATATCTACATTTTGTTTTTTAGCTTCCTCAATAATGCGTTGCGCGGGCACCATTACCCCAAGGTCTATCACCTCGAAGTTGTTACAGGCCAAAACTACACCTACTATATTTTTACCAATATCGTGTACATCGCCTTTAACCGTCGCCATTAGTATTTTACCGGCATTTGCACGGCTCCCACTACTGTCTTCACCGGCATCAATAACCCTTTGTTTTTCCAACTCGATATATGGCAGCAGGTAAGCCACCGCCTTTTTCATTACACGGGCCGATTTTACTACCTGTGGCAAAAACATTTTGCCGGCACCAAATAAGTCGCCCACAATGTTCATCCCATCCATCAGCGGGCCTTCAATTACTTCCAACGGCTTGCTATAAGTTTGGCGGGCTTCTTCTACATCATCATCCAGGTATTCGATAATGCCTTTTACAAGTGCATGCGATAATCTTTCCTGTACCGTTCCTTTGCGCCATTCTTCATTGCGCACTATCTCTTTGCCTTTACTTTTAATGGTATCGGCGTATTCAACCAGGCGCTCGGTAGCATCGTCGCGGCGGTTAAGCAATACGTCTTCTACCAGTTCTAACAGGGTTTTATCTATCTCCTGGTAAACTTCAAGCATCCCGGCGTTTACAATACCCATATCCATACCCGCGCCAATGGCATGGTACAAAAATGCCGAGTGCATAGCTTCGCGAACCACGTTATTTCCCCTAAAAGAGAAGGAAATATTACTTACACCTCCGCTTACTTTGGCATGCGGCAGGTTGTTTTTTATCCAGCGGGTAGCTTCAATAAAATCAACCGCGTAGTTGTTATGCTCTTCCAAACCGGTTGCTACGGTGAGGATGTTGGGATCGAAAATAATATCCTGCGGCGGGAAACCAACCTGGTTAACCAATATATTATAAGAGCGACCGCAAATTTCTTTCCTGCGTTCTAATGAGTCGGCCTGTCCGGTTTCGTCAAAGGCCATTACAACCGCAGCGGCGCCGTAGCTCAGTATCTTGCGGGCATATTCAACAAATTTTTCCTCGCCTTCTTTAAGCGAAATAGAGTTTACAATACCCTTGCCCTGGATGCATTTTAAACCGGCCTCAATAACCGTCCATTTAGATGAATCGATCATGATAGGCAGTTTGGCAATATCCGGCTCTGAAGCTACCAGGTTCAGAAATTTTACCATCACCGCCTCAGAATCAATCATACCCTCATCCATGTTGATATCTATCACCTGGGCACCACCTTCTACCTGTTGCAGGGCAACGGCTAAAGCGGCTTCGTAATCTTCGGCTAAAATAAGTTTAGAGAATTTTGGCGAACCGGTAATGTTGGTACGCTCGCCCACGTTTACAAAAATGCTGTCGGGCTTTATGGTAACGGCTTCCAGGCCGCTCAGGCGCAGGTCGGGTTCTATGTTGGGGATTCTTCTTGGGGGGTATTTGGCTGCTCTATCGGCAATACATTTAATGTGCTCGGGCGTGGTGCCACAACAACCACCCACAATATTAACCAGGCCGGCTTTAATAAAATCGTCAAGCTGGTGCGCGGTTTCATGCGCGGTTTCATCGTACTGGCCAAACTCGTTTGGCAAGCCCGCGTTTGGATAAGCGGAGATAAATACATCGGCTTTTTCTGAAAGCTCGGCAAGGTGGGGCCTCATTTCTTTGGCACCCAAAGCGCAGTTTAAACCTACCGATAACAGGTTGGCATGGCGAATAGAGTTCCAGAAAGCCTCTACCGTTTGCCCCGAAAGGGTACGACCGGATGCATCGGTTATAGTGCCCGATATCATGATAGGCAGATGCTTGCCCGTTTCATTGGCATATTTGTTAATAGCAAATAAAGCGGCCTTGGCATTCAGGGTATCAAAAATGGTTTCCACTAATAACAGGTCCGATCCTCCATCAACCAAACCTCGTACTTGGTCGTAATACGCATCGGCCAGGTCATCAAAAGTAACGGCACGGTACCCCGGATCATTAACATCCGGCGATAGGGACGCGGTACGGTTGGTTGGGCCAACGGCACCGGCTACAAAGCGTGGTTTTGAAGGATTTTTTTGGTTGTACTCGTCGGTTACCTCACGGGCAATGCGCGCGCCTTCGTAGCTTAACTCGTAGGCCAGCTCTTCCAGCTTATAATCGGCCAGTGAAATTATTTGTGTGCTAAATGTGTTGGTCTCGATGATATCGGCCCCTGCATCCAGGTACTCGGCATGAATGGCTTTGATGATATCCGGGCGCGTGATATTTAAAAGGTCATTATTTCCCTGCAGGTCACTATGGTGATCCTTAAACCTCTCCCCACGAAAATCCTTCTCGGTAAGCTGGTACCGCTGTATCATGGTACCCATTGCCCCGTCAATTACAAGGATGCGTTTCTCTAATTCTTTTCTAATATCCATTGTTGAGATGTGAGATATGAGATTTGAGATATGAGACCGAAATATCTTCGGCCAAATCTCATCTCATATCTAAATAAACAAGGTATTAATTGTGGCAGATGAAAAGCCGCAGCTATCTCAAATCTCACATCTAATATCTCAAATCTAAATATAGCTTACATCGAAAAGTCGGGTGTTCAATTGACTTTCGCTTATCTTTCCCGGGGCCGTTTGGCTGGCCGAGTAGAATGTAGCACCTTGTGAAGCACAGGTTGCTAAGACATCGCAGGGTCTAATCCCTCCGTCTTTCTCCATAAGCAGTGCAAAGGTGCATAATAAAGCGGTAAAATGCAATAGCTTATATGCCCGACTCTCTGTATGCTAAGTAAATTTATATAAACAAAAAAAGCTGCCTTTGCAGACAGCTTTTAATAATAAATATTGGTTGGTTATTATCTTCTTCTGCCAAATAAACGTAGGATCATCAGGAAAAGGTTGATGAAATCGAGGTATAAGGTTAAACCACCCAATAACGCCATTTTGCCCGCCGAAGCATCGCCATATTCAAGACCTGCTCCAATGCGTTTTAATTTTTGTACGTCATAAGCAGTTAAGCCTACAAACACAGCTATACCAATATAGCTAATGATGTATTCCATTTGCGTGCTGTGCATAAACATGTTGATAACAGAGGCAAGGATGATACCAATAAGTCCCATCATCATGATTGAGCCAAATTTGGTTAGGTCGGTATTGGTAGTATAACCTGCCACCGCCATTACGCCAAATACTGCCGATGCCGTTAAAAACACGCCAAGGACAGAACTTGCAGTATAAAATACAAGTATGTAACTCAAGCTGATACCCATTACTGCCGAAAAAGCTATGAAAAGTATTGCCGCAGCCGCATATGATAAGCGTTGAAAGCCAAATGAAATAATTAAAACAAATGCAAGCGGAGCAAACATTACTATTGTGCCCAAGCCTGTGTTACGACCAGTCTCCGGGTCTCTAAGCATTTCATATAATGCCTGGTTATGAGAAAACGTGAACGCGCACACGGCAGATAGCCCTAATGCCACAAACATCCATAAAAACACATTAGCTATAAATTTACGGGATGCATCTTGTTCTGTTAATTGTATTACGTTTTTATAAACGTATTCAGAATCTTTAGTTTCCATTTTTTGTTTAATAAATTAATACTCGAATTTACGAATAATAAGTGAATATAGCATGAAGGATTTTTTGGGAGCAAGGATGGATGGAGCAAGAAACAAGGACAAAAAAATCCTTACTCCTTGCTCCATCCATCCTTTATCCCTTCGAAGAAGGCTCTTTTTTCAAATTTCCCTGTAGTTGCGGGTTTTGAGGCGGCAGGTTTTTTACACTGCGCTCTACTTCGGTTTGCTGTACAGATACCGCGTAATCTGCCGGCTCAATATGGCTGCCGGATGCTTCTGCGTAAACCTGGGTAAATTCGGCACCAATGTATAATATGGCCGATGTGTAGTAGATCCACACCAGGATAACGATAATGGAACCTGCCGCGCCATAGGCAGAGCCCTGCGCGGTGTATTGGATGTATAGGCTAATGGCATACTGCCCCAGCATAAATAATAAAGCCGTAAAAAACGCGCCTGAGCGTACATCGCGCCATTTAATTTTTACATCGGGTAAAAATTTAAAGATGATGCCAAACAGCGTAGTTATAACAATAAGTGTAATGCCAATGTTGATGCCTTTTAACAGCAACCTGGTTAGGTCTGGTATAAAATGGGCAAGCCAGGTATTAAGGGCATCCATAACCAGGTTGATGAGCAACGAGGCTAATAGCAAAAAGCCCAGGCTGATGATAAGCGAAAAAGAAACAAAGCGGTTTTTTAGCAGTTGTTTCCATCCGCTTTTGGGTTTGGCTTTTACACGCCAGATGATATTGAGCGAATCCTGTATCTCGATAAAAATACTGCTGGCACCCAATAACAATGTAACAACGCCTATAACCACTGCGATGCCCGATTTACCCGATAATGCCAGGTGTTTCAGCGCATCCTGGATTTGCAAGGCCGCCTGCGAGCCTACATATTTTGCAATTTGCGGATACAGCGTGTTGGTAGCTGCATCGTGTTTTAAAAAAATGCCAGCTACCGATATAACAATAATAAGCAGGGGGGCAATAGAGAAAACCGTATAGTAAGCCAACGATGCACTCAGCTTTAAGCCATTGTCGCTTGCAAAGCCACTAAAGGTAGCCACCAGTATTTTCCAGAGTTGTTTTAAATATTCTTTGCTGAAAACTTTCATGCTTTATTTTTTAATCAGTTGTAACCGGGTATGAACAAAGCAATTTTAATGCCCTTATGTGTTATTACCTTAACTTTAATGGATTATAATGCCGTAAACGGAATATCAGCCAGTTGATAATTGCGCCATCCATCAAAATCATAATGCCACCACTCGGTGGGCAATACAGTGAAGCCATGGGCATGCATAATTGTTTTAAGTAACTCGCGGTTAGCGGTTTGTTGCGGGTTAGCATGTGCATAGTTGGCCGATGCCTTTTTACTGAAACTATCAAAGCCGGTAGGCATATCCAGATTTTTACCGGTTTTCAGGTTCATCAGGGTAAGGTCGATGGCGCAGCCGCGGTTGTGCTTGGAGCCGAACTTGGGGTTGGCTACAAAATTGGTATCGGGTGTGGTTTCATAAAATGCAATGGTTACGGCGTAAGGGCGGTAGGCATCAAATATTTTTAGTCCCAGGCCCCGGCTTTTCAGATCGGCCTCTACCTCCTGTAATGCCTTTACAACGGGTAAACGCGCATAGGCTTTGGCCTGTTTGTACATGGGCCTGTGCATAAAATTGTTGGCCGTAGCATAGCGGATATCCAGTTTTATGGATGGAATGTATTTGATGATCTCTACCAGGCGCTTGTTGCTATCGGCCTTTACCTGTTTTTTATAGTTGGCTATGCCGCAAATACGGGTGCTATCAATATACTTATAGTGCTGTGCGCTGGCGTTAAGGTAGGCAACAGCACAAATAAAACCAGTTAAAAGGCCGCGTAGCATATGGTTACCGGCTAGATACAATAAGCAGATCGAGATCTTTACATGGTATAGAAAAACGATCGCCGATATGTTTGTTGGTGAGTTGGCCCTGGTAAATGTAAACCGCATTACGTACGCCAGATTTTTGCCATATCACGTTTTTGATGCCTCCCTGTTCGCCAATATCCAGTAAAATAGGGGCAAAAATATTGGTAAGCGCGTAGGTAGCTGTACGTGCCACCCTCGATGCAATGTTTGGCACGCAGTAATGGATCACATCATATTTACGAAAAACGGGATGGGTATGGTTGGTAACCTCCGAGGTTTCAAAACAACCGCCCTGGTCAATACTCACATCAATTACCACCGAATCGCGTTTCATACGACTTACGGTAGCTTCTGAAATAAGCATCGGACTACGGCCATCTTCGGCACGGATGGCGCCAATGGCTACATCGCAGGTGGTAATGGCTTTTTCTAATACAATGGGTTGCACAACAGATGTAAATACCCGGCTGCCAATATTGTTTTGCAAACGGCGCAGTTTGTATATTGATGGATCAAAAACCTTTACTTCGGCACCCAGGGATATGGCAGTGCGGGCTGCATATTCGCCAACGGTGCCCGCGCCCAATATCACAATTTCGGTAGGGGGCACGCCGGTAATACCACCCAACATCAGGCCTTTACCTTCAAAAACATTGCTTAAATATTCGGCCGCTATCAGTATAGAGGTAGCTCCTACAATCTCGCTCATGGCCCTTACTACAGTTAAAGATCCGCCCTCATCAAGCAAATGCTCAAAGCATAGCGCGGTAACGTTTTTTTTCATGAGGGCATGCAGGCATTCGGCTTTAAGCGTTGCCAGCTGCAATGCCGAGATCAGAATCTGCCCGTGTTTCATCATCTCAATTTCCTGCGGCATCGGCGGGGCAATTTTAATGATAATATCGGCCTCGTAAACAGTTTTAGTATCGTAAACAATTAAGGCACCCTGCTCGCTATAGTCTTTATCGCTAAAATTGGCTGCCTGGCCGGCATTGCTTTCCAGTATTACCCGGTGGCCATTATTAACCAACAGCGCAACTGATAGCGGGGTTAAAGGAATACGGTTTTCCTGGAAAGAAATCTCTTTTGGAATACCAATAAATAGTTGATTTTTTTTGCTTTTAACCTCCAGCATCGACTCCTGGGGTTGCATCATTGCCTGTTTGGCAATATCCGAAAACCCGCTGATTATCCCTGAACTCATGTATCTGTTTTTTTCTGGCTGATGAAGATAAGAAAAAAGGATTTATTACTGAAACTAAATATTTTCGACGTTTACCTGCCTCGATCCATCATCCAAAACCTGGATACTGATATTGGAGTAATGCGCCGGCAGCAGGTCTGGAATTTTCTCGGGCCACTCAATAAAGCAATAAGCGCCAGCGTAAAAGTATTCTTCGTAACCCATATCCAATGCTTCGGTCTGGTCTTTCAATCTATAGAAATCAAAATGATAGATCTTGTCCTTTGCGGCGTGGTACTCGTTAACGATAGAAAAAGTAGGACTGGTGATGTTGTCTGCAGTGCCCAGCGCTTTACATAATTGTTTAATAAGGGTTGTTTTGCCCGCGCCCATATCGCCGTAAAATAAAAAGATGCGGTTATTGGCTGCATGCTCAATAATGGCCTGGGCGGCTTGTGGTAAATTGGATATGGATGGAATGATTAGTTGCATGAACACTACATATTTTACGATTTGTCATGCTGAGGTACGAAGCATCATCTGTTTGCAAACTTTTATGGTGACGATGCATGTCGTTGAATAGATTCTTCACTACGTTCAGGATGACAAAAGATCTTGTCCAAAATTAATCAAATATTTTCAACCTGCGCTTTCATGGATTTATCGGCCGCCTCTATATGCGGGATATGCCCGCAATTTTTTTTATAATTTATTGAGTAGGTTTTCTGTTTAACATTATTTAACACGAAATAAGTTAAAAATACTTTAAATATTAGTTAATATTGCAGAACTTTATAAAGTTTTAATATTTACCTAAAAATCACAATAATATCTCATTGAACAATAGTCAGCTAAAAAGCCTGCAATCACAATACTTTTAAAGCAAAAAAATATCCTGCACAACGCTTACGGGCGTTATTAAACAATAAAATATGAATGCCATTTACGGTACATTCAATATAGAAATGCTTCCTGTTAATACTATTAATGTTACAGATAAAATAAAACATTATATAAAGGAAGATATCCTGGAGATTCCAAACCAAATAAACTTCAGGGAGCTATTTGGAACAGATGATCAAAAGAAGAAAAATTATCTGCAAGTAACGGCTAACGGACGCACCTATAGTATAGCCGACGATGACTATACAGAAAATATTACGATTGATCTATCGGGCAAAAGCAATAAAATAAAAATAGTTTATTATATATATATCAGTGCAAACTCCAATTGGCGCGCAATTATTTCGGGACAATTGTTTCAGTTAAAAAGCTTTGGCATTTTATCCGAAGCCGATCTTTACATCCACATTACCGAGAGTTACAACCATCTCCGGGAGATAAATAAACTTATAAAGAGCATTACTCCCGACGCCATAATTACCTCATCGGTTGAAAATCAATATGAGTATCCGGCCATAAAATTGCTGCATGACCTGGCAACGCAACACCCCGATAATAAATTTCTGTACTTTCATAGCAAAGGAATGACGCATAATCTTCATTCAAGATCACTTGAAGAAATTATGTTGTTTACAAAAACGTTTGAAAAATGGCGGCGCAATTTGCAGTTTTTAGATAAAGCTGGCATTGAAAAGGTTGGCTTATTCCCATCTAAAGAGGGATGGATTTGGTATAACTTCTGGTATGCCAATGGCAAATACCTGTCAGGGTTATTACAGCCCGAAATTTCTGATTTTAGGTATTATTATGAAGCGTGGCTTGCATTGGAAGATAAGGGCAGGATTGAGCCATCTACCAATTGCTATAACTTATTTGAAATAAAAAATACCACTAAAAACTATTTCTCGGCAATCGAAGCCGACATTTACAAGGAAAATATCATGGAGAAACTTTTCTCGCATGCCGAAACAAAAGAGATACGATTGGTGAGAAGCTCGTTTATGATTTATGGGCAACTAAAGGTAGATTCGTTTTTGAAACGTTTTAAGAGAAAAAACCTTGTTAATTTATTTAAAAGTTAATCCGTCATTTACAGCTGCTAAATTTTATCATAAAACAAGAAAGTCCTGCTTTTCAGCGGGACTTTCTTGTTTTATGATAAATCTGTATTTATGATTTCTTACCTGTGTTAAACCCAAACGGAACCACAACCTTGAAGCTAATGTTACGGCCCATATTAAAGATGCCGCGTTGAACGCCGGGAGCAGTCTCCGGGTTATCAAAATACTTTAGCCTGCTCATGTTTGATTGATAGTTAACATTGGCCAGGTTGGTGCCTTCTACAAATAATTTAAGAACCGGCTGGCCTGCCTTATTTACAATATTGCCGCCAAAACCAGCGCTTAACAAGTTATAGCCTGCGGTATAAGTTTCGGTGCCATAAGCGGCAAAGAAACGGTTTTGCGCGCTGTAATGGTCGAAACCAACAAATGCGTATAGGTTTTTAAAGTTACCAAAGCCTCCATTAAATGTGCCGCGCAACTCAGAGTGTGTATGCAATGGTGGTATAAATGGCAGGTATTTTAAGCTATCGGCAACCGGGCCGCCATTGCCTTTATTTTCGCCATAAGTTAAGCTTGCTGCGTTTTCAAAATGCAACCACGGTATAGGGTGCAAATCAACATTTATCTCGCCGCCATAAATGCGGGCCTTGCTTTGTACATAAGTAAACGTATTATAGCCCTGGGTAATTACCGGGGTACCATCATCATGTAGTTCTTGTTGTTGGTAAATATAGTTTGATAGGTTGTTGTTAAACACCTCTACACTTGCCGATATATTGGGCAGGGTTAAAAATGTACCCAGGTCTTCCTGTAAGCTAAACTCGGGTTTAAAGTTTTTATCGCCTATGTGGTAAATTTGTGAGCCCGGATCTGGGCCATTGGCCGAGATCTCGGCAATACTTGGCGCGCGGAAACCACGGGAAATATTACCTTTTATGAGGAAAGCATCCGAGATATTATAGGTTGCACCAAAACTGCCCGAATAACCGCTAAACGTTTTGCTAAAGGCATCAAATTGTTTGGTAACGTTTGGCGCGCTGGTTGGGTTACTGCCGGTATATAGTTGCGGGAAGCCATGTGGCCCGCCAATGCTATCTACATAAGCGGCGTTGTTATTAAACGAACGGGTATCATAACGTGCACCTAACGAAAGATCTAACTTGCCATAACTCTTTTTTACTACAAAAAACGGGCCTATGTCAAACTGGTGATATGCAGGGATGGGGAAATCGGTGGCATCGCCAATGGTGTTGTTTTGATACTGGCCGTTAACTCCAAAAGTGGTCTCGTAATCATTACCGATGTTAAAGTTGTATTTAACATCATAAGTATAGGTGGTTAAGTGCAGGTTTAAGCCTGCAATGTCACCCGCTTCGGGGTGGGTGTATTCGCGCCTGTGGCTGTATTGATAGCCCAAATTCACGATAAGGTTACCATCACCCAATCTAAAGTTACTATTGTTATAAATACGGTATAGCTGTACGTGCTGGTGCAGCGTAGGGATAGCGTACGAGTTTAAAACCGAGTTTGGAACGATAGGCCTGAAGGCATCATCCTCGGTTATCTGCTGGGTAAACTTGCGGGTAACAGAATCGCGGCTACCATCGGGGATAGATTGCTCATCATCAAAAACAGATGCATGCAGGTACGATGTACCCCATGATTTGTTTAAGCCTACCATTACGCGGGCATCTTTTTCGCGGTAGTTGGTGCCATAAACACGCCCGTCGTGCTGATCCTGATAATCTTTAGCTGCTTTGGCAGAAACAACAGTTCCCCATACCAGGCCATTTTGATTGCCATATAACCTGAACGATCCGTTCAGTAAACCCTGGTTGGTGCCATATATACCTTGTACCGAACCGGCTATGGTGCCTTCGGGAACGGGTGATGGCGTTATTAAGTTTACCACACCACCAATAGCATCTGAGCCATAGGTTAAGCTGGCAGGGCCTTTAATTACTTCCACGCGGTCTATAGAGTTTTGGTCAACTTCAATACCGTGCTCATCGCCCCATTGCTGGCCTTCCTGGCGAATGCCATCTTGCAAGGTAATTACCCGGTTATAGCCCAAGCCATGTATAAAAGGCTTAGATACGTTTGGCCCGGTGGTAACAGCGCTTACGCCCGGCAGGGTAGCTATCTGATCTATAATATTGCCCGATGCTGCCCGTTGTTCTAAATAAGCTTTGCCTACCGCCAGCATGGGTACCGGGCTGCGTTTTATTTCGGTGGCTTTACTTACCCCGGTAATAACAACCTCGCCGGCTTCAACAGATGAGGTTTGCAGGATAACGTTATACACGGTAGTTTTTGAAAAATCAACCCGTTGGTTAACGGTAGAGTAACCCAGGTAGCTTACCTGTACCAGGTAAATGCCTTTGGGGATATTGTTAAAGCTGTATTTACCGTTGGCATCGGTAACCGCGCCTTTGCGCAAATCCGGAATGGTAACGGTAGCGCCAATAACTGGTTTGCCGTCGGCTTTATCAGTAATGGCACCAGATAGGGTACCAATTAAATCGGTGGCAGTTATATCTGTAGTAGTAGTAATAGTAGTGGCATTGGCCAAAAGAGCAAAACCTATAAACAATAATATTAAGAAGCTAATGAGCTTTAATTTCATAACGAGGGGATTGTAAATCAGTAAATACCGTTTATAAAACGGCTTTGTTTGTAAAAAATGATAACAGGATAAAAATTGTTATGAAATTACGGGAGGTGCCCTGCCGGCGGCCAGCACAAGAGAAATGCTTACAAAATCGTAATTGCATGGCTTAAAAAAATGCATTACGGCTAATTGGGGAGTAGCATATAAAGGGGTATCAATTACCGCGAAGGTGTGGTGCATGGCATCGCACATATCGCATTTCTCTTTAAGAGTTTGTTGCGGATGAGTGCCTGTTGCAGATGCCGTTTTTGATATGCCTTTTACAAGTTGATGCTGATGCGAGTAAACCATATACTGCCCTGCTACAAAACAGACCAATAATAGCCACGAATAAATAATATTTAATTTATTTTTCTTCACGTCAACACCCTTTTTACGGGATAAAACAAAAGTAAGCAATAAAACGGGTAAATGAATGCAACATTGTAACAATACTGTTCATTTGTTCACTGGTTCATTAGTTCATTGGTACTTCAGGCATATACGGCGCGGATGAATTTAGACTATCCGAGCAAATGAAGAGCATGCTGACTACCCTGACAAGCCCACTAAATTAATGAACGAATGATCGTCAACCATAAAAGACCAATGAACAATTGAACTAATGAACCAATGAACCCTTATCTTTGCCACTATATGAAACCTGCTGAGATTAATTTAAAGTGGACCGCATTGCAAAACCGCATTGCCGAGGATTTTGATAACGAAAAACCAGATATAAAAGTATTATTGTTTTTAATTGGCGTTCAGGAACTTGGCCAGGGGCCGCGTAAGTTTAGTAAGCGACAAAAGGAAGAATTGATGCACATAGCCAACTGCAAACTAATGAGCATGATGGGCTTTTACGAACTGGAAGGGCTCGACCAGGATGGCTGGCCCCACTGGAAACGTATAAAAGTTATCCCCAACTATACCCTGTTGGAACAGGAAATGCTGATGAAATCGTTGATCATCAGTTATTTTGAAGAGCTGGATGCGGGGATGGTTGATTAATAAAGCGTTTTTTGAGGTTGGATTATACCGGTTGTCATTGAGGGAGGAACGAAGTAATCCGGTCGCTAGAGATATTCGCCCTGTGTAGCTACGAGATTGCTTCGTAGCTCTCAATGACATAGTTGTATATGCAATGTATCTTTTCCACCATCCAGCTGATTTAAAAATACTGATTCAGACAATTATGAAAAAGCTCTTTACCCTATTACTATCATTCATTATCACAATTACAGCCTTTGCAAAGCCGCCTAAAAACCAGTACGTGCGCATCAATACTACTTATGGGAGTGTGATCATCAGGCTGTATAACCAAACACCTTTGCACCGCGATAATTTTATTAAGCTGGCCAAAAAAGGTTTTTATAACGGCGTTTTGTTTCACAGGGTGATCCAGAATTTTATGATCCAGGGCGGCGATCCGGATTCTAAAGACCCTAACAAGGCCAAACCCGGAGCAGAGCTGGGTAATGGCGATGTAAATTATACCATCCCCGCCGAATTTAGGGATAGCCTGTTTCATAAACGTGGAGTACTGGCCGCGGCCCGGGATGATAATCCTCAGAAAGCATCAAGCGGGTGCCAGTTTTATATTGTGGAAGGTAAGCGCCTTACTGATGCCAAAATGGATTCGCTGGAAAGAGGCCGCCTGAAAGGATTTAAGATCCCCGAGTGGCAACGCGAGTACTACCGTACGGTTGGCGGCACTGCCCAGCTCGATCACGGTTACACTGTTTATGGCGAAGTGGTAAGCGGCATTGATATGGTTGACCATATAGCAGCTGTGAAAAAAGATGCCAAAGATCGCCCATTGGTTGATGTGCCTATGACGGTTGAGGTATTGAGCAAAAAGGAATGCAAGCAGTTGGATAAGCTTTTAGGGCTTGGCTCTTAGGCCGTTTCATTTCGGATTTGGGATGTTCGATTTCGGATTTTTTTATTTTTAGAATTATTATTTAAATGCGATGCTTGATAGAATAAAAAAATCTAAAATTGTGTTCTTTGTAAATTGTTAAATCCGAAATGAAAATAATCACATATAACGTTAATGGTATCCGGTCGGCAATAAGTAAAGATTGGCTGGCCTGGTTGCAGGCTACCGATGCCGATGTAGTTTGCCTGCAGGAAATTAAAGCTACGCCAGATGTGCTTACCGACCTTGGTTTGGTAGACGCGTTGGGCTATAAACATTACTGGTTTCCGGCCGAGAAGAAGGGGTATAGCGGTACGGCTATTTTTTGTAAACAAACCCCAAAACATATCGAATACGGTTGCGGTATTCCCGATTTTGACCGTGAAGGCCGCTGTATCCGGGTTGATTTTGATGAGGTATCGGTAATGAGCGTGTACTTCCCTTCCGGATCGAGCGGTGATGAGCGGCAGGTATTTAAATATCGCTTTTTGGATGAGTTTGGGCGTTATTTAACCTTGCTAAAATCGCAATACCCTAAATTGGTAGTTTGTGGCGATTATAACATTTGTCATCGCCCTATCGATATCCACAACCCAAAATCAAACGCCAATTCATCCGGCTTTTTGCCCGAAGAACGCGAATGGATGGAGAAGTTCATCGAAGGAGGGTTTATAGATACCTTCCGCCACCTCAATAAAGAACCACATAACTACACCTGGTGGAGTTTCCGTGCCGGGGCACGGGGCAAAAACTTAGGCTGGCGTATTGATTATACCATGGCCAGCACCGAACTGGAAGCCAATATTAAAAGAGCGGCAATATTACCCGAGGCCAGGCACTCAGACCATTGCCCGGTTTTGCTCGAATTGGAGTTTGCCCCCCGCCCCCCTAAAGGGGGAGTGTGAAAAAAATGTGGGGTATAACAAAAGAGAGATTGCGAATAACGCAACCTCTCTTTTTATTTAAATATGCTAATCAAAAGCTCCCCCTTTAGGGGGCTGGGGGGCTCGGCTGGGGCTCTACGCCTTCACTCTCTCCACATAAGTGCCCGAAGCTGTATCAACCTTAACCTTATCGCCAATGTTGATAAACAATGGTACGCGAATTTCGGCGCCGGTTTCAACAGTGGCATTTTTTTGGGCACCGGTTGAGGTGTCGCCTTTCACGGCTGGTTCGGTATAGGTAATCTCCAGTTCGGCAGAACCTGGGATAGAACCCATAATAGGTTCGTCGCTTTCAAAAGCAACAATAACGTTCATGCCTTCTTTTAAAAACTTAACGGCCGGACCAAATAAAGTTTTGGGGATGTTATGCTGATCGTAAGTTTCATTATCCATTACTACCAAGGCATCGCCATCCTCATATAAATATTGATAATTGCTGGTTTCTACGCGGGCTATGTCAACCTCTTCGTCGGTTCGGAAACGGTACTCCACCAATTTTCCTGATTTTACGTTACGCATACGGGCCTGGTAAAATGCACGCAAGTTACCTGGTGTACGGTGTAAAAATTCCTCTACCTGCACTAACTCGCCATTAAAGCGAAGCACATTTCCATTTTTAACATCTGATGCTTTGGCCATAAAATAATATTAGAAGCGCAAAACTAAAAATTAGATTTGAGATATTAGATTTGAGATTTGAGATTTTTGCACCTCTGATATGAGAGGTGAGATTTAGATATGAGGTACTTAAGTGTTACTTGCAGTGATTTAAAAAGGGAGTTCTGCAATGGGAATAAAAAAAATGAGATTTGAGCTAACCGCCAAGAGCAGCTATCTCAAATCTCAAATCTAATATCTCAAATCTTACAACGTAGCTATATCAATTACAAAACGGTAACGTACATCGCCTTTTTGCATACGTTCGTAAGCGGTGCTGATATCTTTAATGTCTATCATTTCAATATCAGATACAATGTTGTGCTCGGCGCAAAAATCAAGCATTTCCTGGGTTTCGGCTATGCCGCCGATGCCAGATCCGGCAAGGCTTTTACGGCCACCCAACAGGCTGAATGCCTGCACGCTGGCCGGCTCTGGTGGTACACCCACACAAATATGTACGCCGTTTGTACGAAGTAACGACAGGTACATATTAAAATCGTGTGGCGCCGATACGGTATCTAAAATAAAATCGAATGTGTTTTTGGCGGCAGCAATTTGTGCCGGATCGCTGGTTACTACAAAGTGGTGAGCGCCCAATGCTTTGGCATCGGCTTCTTTGGCTGGCGATGTGCTTAGTACGGTAACTTCGGCACCAAATGCTACACCAAATTTAACGGCCATGTGGCCCAATCCACCCAAACCCAAAACAGCCAGTTTGTGGCCTTTACCCACTTTCCAGTGCCGTAACGGCGAGTAGGTTGTAATACCCGCGCATAATAGTGGAGCGGTGGCGGCAAGGTCGAGTTTGTCTGAAATATGAAGCGTAAAATCTTCATTAACAACAATACTGTTAGAGTAACCACCGTAAGTTGGTGTTTTATGGTCTTGCTCCAGGCCGTTATAAGTTTGTGAACTGCCGTTTAAGCAGTATTGCTCCAGATCTTGTTTGCAGTTTTCGCAAACGCGGCAACTATCTACCATACAGCCCGTACCGGCCAGATCGCCTACTTTAAATTTGGTTACTTTATCACCAATTTTTATCACGCGGCCAACAATTTCATGGCCTGGTACCATCGGGAAAATACCCGGGAACCAGTCGTTTTTAATCTGGTGCAGATCGCTGTGGCAAACGCCGCAAAATAAAATATCAAATTGCACATCGTGCGTTCCAACCTCCCGGCGTTCAAAATCCCACGGGGCGAGGTCGGTAACAGGCGATTGTGCCGCATATCCTTTAACTGGTATCATAAGTAGTTTTTTAGTTTTTTTGATTAGTTAAAGGTACGGGAATAGATTTGAGATGTGAGATATGGGATTTGAGATTTTGCCCGGAAGTTGCCGGATTATGACAATAGCATGTTGAGGTAAGATGGAGATCAAAACCATCCACAAAAACCGCTCAAACCTTTGTCTCAAACCGTGTAGCCCTCAACGAAGTTAATCTCATATCTAACTCTTATAATCCGATATGCTCAGTCTATGCTTACAAAAGCCATACTCATGCTCCTGGTTAGAGCAGATGATGGTTAGCCGGCCGGTGGCAAAGCGCTCTACCAGGCTTAGGTACCAATCCACACCCTGGGCATCCAGGTTAGAGGTGGGCTCATCCAGCATCAGCATGGGGGTATCGGCACAAAAAGCAAGGATTAGCTTCAGGCGTTGTTTCATGCCCGATGAAAAGTATCTGATAAGCTTGTTTTCGCTTTTGGGCAGATTTAACAATTCAATCAATAGCTTTTTATCTACCCCATCCTTGTACTTCTTGAATTTAAAATGGAAATCAACCATTTCGCTCAGTGTAAACTCCTCAATAACTTCAAGGTAGGGCGCGGCAAGACTCAGGTAGTTAAAAACCTGGTCTATTTCAACCGGTTTGCCCGCAAAAGTATAATTGATGGTACCTACAGACGGCGAAAGACTGCCATTTAAAACCTGTAGCAGGGTAGATTTTCCCGAGCCGTTTGGCCCAAGGATGGCGTATGATTCGCCGGAGGTAAAAGTATGATCAACCCCCCTGAAAATCCAGTCGCGGTTAAAGCGGCGGCCGATGTTGTTGAGGGTGATGGTCATGGGATCAGAATTTTCAGACTTTAAGAATTTTCAGAATAAAAAGATTTGGGATCACCACGATTGGCTTGATCTTAAATTCTATTCGGGTATTTGTGTAATGTAACTACAAATCAGAACTCACAGGATTCTGTTAATTCTTAAATCCTGTAAATTCTGATTCAGACAATTTAGCTATTTCCAAACCCCTTCATGATACCCCTTTGTGAGTTTTGGAGGAAGTTGATGATCTCATCGCGTTCTACACTTGGGGTAAACTCGGCTTCGATGATATCAAGGGCTTTGCTTACGTTGTATTTTTTAAGAAACAGGATACGGTAGATCTCCTGGATCTCGGCAATGGTGGCTGCCGAAAAGCCTCTGCGGCGCAAGCCTACAGAGTTGATACCCACGTAGGACAATGGCTCGCGACCGGCCTTGGTAAATGGAGGTACATCTTTACGTACCAACGATCCGCCCGAGATCATGCTATGTGCACCAATTTCTACAAACTGGTGTACGGCAGATGAACCACCGATAAAAGCGTAATCGTACACATTAATGTGGCCGGCTAGCTGCACGGCGTTGGCAATAATTACATTATCGCCAATAACACAATCATGCGCTACGTGTACGTAAGCCATCAGCAGGCAATTGCTGCCTATGGTGGTAGTATTTTTATCTAAGGCGGTACCGCGGTTAAGGGTTACGCATTCGCGGATGGTGGTATTATCGCCAATAGAAACGGTGCTTTGCTCGCCCTTGTACTTTAAATCCTGTGGTGGTGCCGATATTACAGCACCCGGAAAAATACGACAGTTTTTACCTATGCGGGCACCATCCATAATTACGGAGTTGGAACCGATCCAGGTACCCTCGCCAATTTCAACATCCTTGTGGATAGTAACAAAGGGTTCAATCACCACATTATCGGCAATTTTTGCCTGTGGGTGTATATATGCTAAAGGCTGGATCATGCTTCGTTTCCTTTTACTTTTACAATTTGTGCCATTAACTCGGCCTCAACAACAACTCTGTTACCCACCATGCCAACACCCTTCATGGTTGCAATACCACGGCGGATAGGGGCCAGCAGGTCGCAAATATAAATAATGGTATCGCCTGGTACTACTTTACTTTTAAAGCGGGCATTCTCTATCTTTAAAAACAAAGTAAGGTAATTTTCCGGATCGGGAACGGTATTTAATACCAGTATACCACCGGTTTGTACCATGCCTTCAATTTGCAGCACGCCAGGAAAAATTGGCGCGCCGGGGAAGTGGCCTTTAAAAAACTCCTCGTTAATGGTTACGTTTTTAGCGCCTACCACGTGGCTTTTTGTAAGCTCCAATATTTTATCTATCATTAAAAAAGGTTGCCTGTGGGGCAACAAGCCCATAATTTCAACGGTATCATATACCGGTTTAGCATTGGCATCGTAAACTTTAACCTGTTTACGGCTTTTTTCTTTTTTAATTAAGGTTTTTATTTTTTTAGCAAATGCTACGTTAGCGGCATGGCCGGGGCGGGCAGCCATAATATGGCCTTTAAGTGGTACACCTACCAGGGCAAGGTCGCCAATCATATCCAGCAGTTTGTGCCTTGCAGGCTCGTTTTGGTGGCGTAGCTCGGCGTTATTTAAAATTCCCTGCGGGGCAACGCTTATATCCTTGCGGTTAAATAACTTGGCCAGGTGGGCGAGTTCTTCTTCATCAACTTCTTTATCAACAACTACAATGGCGTTGTTAAGGTCGCCACCTTTTATCAGGTCGTGCTTTAACAGCATTTCCAGCTCGTGCAAAAAGCAAAAGGTACGGCACGATGCTATTTCTTTTTTAAACTCGGTAATGCTGGAGATGCTGGCATGCTGGCTACCTAATACCTGCGAGTTATAATCAACCATGCAGGTAAAACGGTAATCATCTAAAGGCATAGCCACCATCTCTACCTTGCGGTCGGGTTCCGAGTAATGAATGTTATAGGGAATATGGTAATATTCGCGGTCGGCATCCTGTTCAACAAAGCCGGTTTCGGTAATGATATCCACAAACTGGATAGAGCTGCCATCCATAATTGGCGTTTCGGGGCCGTCCATATCAATCAGCACGTTATCAACCTCCATACCAACAAGTGCAGCTAACACGTGTTCTACAGTATTAACGGTAGCGCCATTTTGCGAAATGGTAGTACCGCGCGATGTATCGGTTACGTTATCAACATCTGCATCAATTATTGGCGAACCTGGCATATCAACCCTCCTGAATTTATAGCCGTGATTTTCGGGGGCCGGGTTAAACGTCATAGTTACCCTTTGGCCGGTATGTAAGCCGGTACCCGAAACCGAAACAGGAGATTTAATGGTTCTTTGTTTTACATTCATATTATTTGGTCATTGGGCATTAGTCACTGGTCATTGGTGGATTTATTCATTAACTGCCATTGGTAAAATCCAATGACTAATGACCACTGACTATTGACTTCCCTTCTTTAATTCTGCAATTATTTTTTCTAATTCGTTTATTCGTTTTTCGAGCTCTGGCAGGCGGTTTATTACCACGTTCGACCGCATATTTGCGCTGTATAGTGTTGCCGGCGAGCCCGCCCATTTTTTACCTTCTTCGGTAATGTTACGGCTAACGCCCGATTGTGCCTGAAACTGCGAGCGGTTTGCTATGCTGATATGGCCAACCAAACCAACCTGGCCGCCCATAATTACGTTTTCGCCAATTTTGGTACTGCCCGATATGCCCGATTGCGCGGCAATTACCGTGTTGGCGCCTATCTCTACATTATGGGCTATCTGTATCAGGTTATCCAGCTTTGCACCTTTGTGTATCACTGTAGATCCCATAGTGGCTCTGTCTATCGTGGTGTTTGAGCCTACCTCAACGTCATCCTCTAATATCACATTGCCTATTTGAGCAACTTTGGTATAGGTGCCATCGGGGTTTGGTGCAAAGCCAAAGCCATCGCTGCCAATAACAGCACCCGAGTGTACCACTACGTTGTTGCCTATAATACAATCAAAATAAACCGTAACGCCCGAAAATAAGGTAACGTTGTTACCAATGGTTACATTATCAGATATGTTAACGTTGGGGTAAATTTTACAATTATCGCCAATTTTGGCGTTTTGGCCAATGTACGCAAAAGCACCTATATAAGGTTCGGCACCAATTTGGGCGGTAGGGTGGATGAAGCAAGGTTGCTCAATACCCTTTTTGTTAAGTTTAAAAGTATTGTACTGTTCCAGCAATATCGTAAATGCACTGTATGCATTCTCTACCCTGATGAGCGTAGCGGTAACCGGCCCGGTAAGTTGCAGGTCGTTATTAACAATCACTATAGAAGCATTGGTAGTATACAAATACTGCTCATACTTGGGGTTGGCCAAAAAAGAAAGACTACCAGTGGCGCCCTCTTCTATTTTAGCCAGCTGATTAACAGTAACAGAAGCATCACCTTCAACGGTTCCGTTAAGCAGAAAACTTATATCCTGGGCAGTAAATTGCATCGACAAATTTAAAGGTTAAAATTAAAGCAGCAAATTAATTAGTTAGCACAGTTTTGGTTCGTGTTGCGTGTTGTGTGGGTCGAGGTTCCTGATCCGGGTTGCCGGGCTGTCATGGTAATAGCATTACCGTAGCTACCCGATCCTCGCCCCTCGCAACCCGTACCACAATTCCGCGCCTCATATCAACTCCTTGCTATAACAAAGTATATATTTTTTAACGGTTTTAGCTAATGCCTCCAAATTGGAGTTATCACTGGCGGTTGTAATATCATGTACATGGCCATCCTTCATCAATATGCCTATGTTGCCATCGCCGGCGGTATAGGCGTTATTGCGGATGGATGTGGTAAAAACAAAGTAACCGGCATCCTGCTCGCTTACGTTATATTTTTTCATTGCCTTTTTAATAAGCGAGCCTACAAACTCCTTATCGGGGCGTTTGTTGCTGATATCTACATGGTATAATTTACGCTGTACCAGGTTTTGCGCCAGGGTTGATAATATAAAATCGTGATGGTTGGCCCAAACCTTCACGGCGGCCATAATATCGGTATCGTCCAAACTGGCAAAAGTTTCGAGGTGATGGTCCTGGTTTATAAAAGCATCCCTGCTAATGCCGCCTTTTATAAAATGTTTTAGGGCGGGTGTAGCAAAAAGATCTTCGCCTTTGAGGGTAAGCTCGCGGCAGCGTTTAAATATCTTAACTAACAGCTCTTCGCCGGCAATTACGGTTTTATGCAAATAAACCTGCCAGTACATCAACCTGCGGGCTATTAGAAATTTTTCTATCGAATAAATACCTTTTGCATCCACCACTATATGATCGTCTTTCACGTTCAGCATTTTGATGATGCGCTCGGAGCTGATAACACCTTCGGATACCCCGGTGAAAAAGCTATCACGATTTAAATAATCCAGCCGGTCCATATCCAGCTGGCTCGATACCAGCTGATGCAGAAATCTGCGGGGGAAAGTATCATTAAATATACTGATAGCCATGGTTAACCGCCCCCCAAATTGCTCGTTAAGCCGGTTCATAAGCATAGAGGAAATGTCCTCATGGTCTATACCCTCAATAATGGTGCGCTCCAGGGCATGCGAGAACGGTCCGTGGCCAATATCATGTAATAGTATGGCAATGGTTACGGCTTCTTCTTCCTCGTCGCTAATGTTATGGCCTTTGTTACGCAGGGTTTCAATGGCGGTATCCATCAGGTACATGGCACCTATGGCGTGGTGAAAGCGGGTATGCAGCGCGCCGGGATAAACCAGGTGCGTCATCCCCAATTGCTTAATGTACCTTAACCGTTGAAAGTAAGGGTGCTCGATCAGGTCGAATATCAGCTCGGTTGGGATGCTGATAAAGCCGTAAACCGGATCGTTTATTATTTTCTTTTTATTCAATGGACCAAGTAAAGTGCAAAAATGTAAAACAAAGGTAAAATAAGCGACCGATGTTTGTTAAATTTTGTTAATACCTTTACTCAGTGACAACAAAACCGTCCCTTTGGGGTTTACATTCTGAATCAGAATTTTTTTGCGGAGTGTTTCTGAGAAGTACTCAAGAATACTACGCAGTTGATAAAATTTAAGAATTAACAAAATAAGCCTGATTAAAAATGGCATATTTGAATCAACTTAATCTTAATTCACCAAATTCAATAATTCTGAAAATTCACAAATCCTGAAAATTCTGATTATTTAAATACAGATACTATGCAAGATACCACCATTTTATGGGCTGATGACGAAATTGACCTGTTACGACCACATATACTCTTCTTAAGCGAAAAAGGCTATAAAGTTACCACGGTAACCAATGGCAACGATGCTGTTGATACGTTCAAAAGCGGCTATTTCGACCTTGTTTTTTTAGATGAGAATATGCCAGGCCTTACCGGGCTTGAAACCTTACAGCAAATTAAAAACATCAACAACGATGTGCCTATTGTGCTGATAACAAAAAATGAAGAGGAATATTTGATGGAGGATGCCATCGGTTCTAAAATTGATGATTACCTTATTAAGCCGGTTCACCCTAAGCAGATATTGCTTACCATTAAAAAGCTAACGGAAAATAAACGCCTGGTTACCGAAAAAACCACCATGGCCTACCAAATGGATTTCCGTACGCTGGGGATGACGCTTAACGATAACCTGAGTCACCAGGAATGGGTTGATGTTTACAAGAAACTCATCTATTGGGAACTGGAACTGGAGCAACTGGAAGATGCCGGTATGCACGAGATTTTGACCATGCAAAAGGCCGAAGCCAACACGCAGTTTTGTAAGTTTATTGAGCGCAACTATTTAAACTGGATCAAAAATCCGGATATGGCACCAACCAGCTCGCCGCAATTATTTAAAAAGAAGGTGTTCCCTAAATTGGATGGTAAAGGCCCATTGTTTTTTATATTGATAGATAACCTGCGTTACGATCAGTTTAAAATCATCAACCCCATAATTTCCGAATATTTTAGGCTGGAAGAGGAAGATACATATTACAGTATTTTGCCTACAGCAACACAATATGCCCGTAACTCTATTTTTAGTGGCCTGATGCCTTTAGATATGGAGAAACGGTACCCGCAGATGTGGCAAAACGATGAGGACGAAGGCGGTAAAAACCTGTACGAGGCCGACTTTGTTGCCGACCATCTGAAACGTGTGTTGCGCAGGGATTGCAAACACTCGTACCACAAAATTCTGAATATTGACGAGGGTAGGGCGTTGAACGAATCGGTAAGTAACCTGATGAATAACGAGCTGAACGTGGTTGTTTACAACTTTGTGGATATGCTATCGCATGCCCGTACAGATATGCAGATGATTCGTGAACTGGCTAGTGATGATGCTGCTTACCGCTCGTTAACACTATCGTGGTTTGAGCACTCGCCTTTATTTGATCTGTTGAAGTTTTTAGCGCAGAAACAGGTTCGTGTTGTAATTACTACAGATCATGGTACCATTAGGGTAAAAAACCCGAGTAAAATTGTGGGAGATAGAAATACCAATACCAACCTGCGTTACAAACAAGGTAAAAACCTTAATTATAATGCCAAGGAAGTATTCCACATCCGCAACCCGCACGATGCTATGTTACCCAAGCTGCACTTAAGCAGCAGCTTTGTATTTGCTAAAGAGGATAGCTACTTTGTGTACCCTAACAACTACAATCACTTTGTTAATTTTTATAACGAGACCTTCCAGCATGGCGGCATCTCGTTAGAAGAAATGATAATACCGGTGGTAACTTACGGGCCGAAATAACAGCCCCTCTAAATCTCCCCTGAAGGGGAGACTTAAAAAACATAATATAAAAGGCCAATCGTTTTGCGATTGGCCTTTTATATTATGATAACTATTTTGAAATTCTATAATCTGCAAATCAAAAAGCTCCCCCTTTAGGGGGCTGGGGGGCTTCGCCCTATTTCTTTTGTTGTCTATCAGCAAATGAGAAAACCTTTTGCAGCAATGGCGTAGTACGTGCGCCAAGATTTTGGCGAATGTTTAGCTCCTCTTTGGCAATCTCAATAAATAAACCATCGATAGCTTTTTGGGTTACATAGTCGCTGATATCGGGATTTATTTTTGATACAAAAGGGATTTTGTTATAGGCCTGTGCAGCATCGGTATAGTATTTGGTTGCGCCTGCTTTGTTGAGGCTAACCTGTATAACCGGTTTAAACTGGCTGGCCAATTGTATTGTAGTAGTTTTTTTAAAGTATTGGGTTGCGGCATCCTGGCTGCCCAACAAAATGTTGGTTACATCCTGTAGTGTCATTTGCTTTATGGCACTCAAAAATATGGGTTTCGCTTTTACAGCCGCATCTTCGGCTGCATGGTTAAGGGAAGTGATCACATTATCGCAAAGACTGCCCAGGCCAATATCACGTAATGTTCTTTCGGCGCTTTGCGCCTGTGGGGGGAAAAGAATTTTAACCTCAGCATTTTTTAAAAAGCCATCAACTGCCGATAGTTGATCTGAACTTTTGCCGGTGCCAATTTCAAGCGCCTGTTTAAGGCCATTGCCAATTTCAAAAGTGCTGGGCGTTATCTGGCTGTTGGTTGTTGCTGCCTGGGCTACCTGGTTAAGGGTATCGCAGCTGCTTAGCGTTATAAATAACAGTATAGCTGTTGCAGAAAATATTTTTATTTTCATGGTGGTTAACAATTAGCAAATGGTGTCAACAATAATAGGGAATTATCCCAATACTTTTAACAGCGCAAATACACCGGCAGCAATTAACGCCGAAATAGGTATGGTAATTATCCAGGCCCAGATGAGGTTAACGGTTACGCCCCAGCGCACAGCCGATACACGTTTGGTTAAACCAACACCGATAATAGAACCTGTAATGGTGTGCGTGGTAGATACCGGGATACCAAAGCGCTCGGTAATAAACAGGGTGATAGCACCTGCGGTTTCGGCACTTACGCCTTCTAACGGGGTTACCTTGGTTATTTTGGAGCCCATGGTTTTAACAATTTTCCATCCACCGCTCATGGTACCAGCAGCTATAGCCGTGTAACAGGCCAACGGAATCCAATCTGGCATAGGCGCACCGGCGTGAATTACCTTGCCTGCAATTAATGTTACATATAAAATACCCATTACTTTTTGGGCATCGTTACCACCGTGTGCAAAGCTTAATGCTGCGGCAGATACCAGTTGTAATCTTTTAAACCAACGCTCGGCAGTTGCCGGCCTTGCTCTTTTACAAATGTTTAATATTAATATGGTTACAATGTAGGCTATAATTAAACCAATAAAAGGAGCTAAAACAATGTAGGCTATAATGGTTAATACATATTGCATTTCAATAGCATGCAAGGCGTTTGCGCCCATGTATATAGCATTTGTCATCCCGGCACCTGCAAAACCGCCAATAAGCGTGTGCGATGAGCTTGAAGGGATACCAAACCACCAGGTTATTAAATTCCAGGAGATAGCGGCAACCAAACCTGCCAGTATTACATGTAATGTAACATAGTGCTCCAGTACAATTTTTGATACCGTATTGGCAACCTTATGATCTTTAATAAAAAAGTATGCTGCAAAATTAAATACCGCTGCCATTAACACAGCCTGGAAAGGTGTAAGCACTTTGGTAGATACAATGGTAGCTATAGAGTTGGCCGCATCATGAAAACCGTTGGTGTAATCAAAAACGAGTGCAAGTAAAACAATAACAACAAGTAGGGAGGTAACCATTTAGTGATGATTAGGTGTGCTTAAGCGTTTTTAACTAAAATAGATTCCATTACGTTGGCCGCGTCTTCGCACATATCGGTAGCGGTTTCTAAGGCGGCAAGTATCTCTTTGTATTTTATCAGACGGATGGCATCCTTTTCGTAAAGGAACAAATCGGCAACAGCGCGATCAAAAACATAGTCGGCCTGGTTTTCAATGCTGTTTATCCTGATGCAGGAATCGGCAATGTTACGCACGTTGCGCAGGTCTTTTAACTCGCGTACGGCTTTTTCAAGATCGATGCTGGCCTGTAATATCAAGTCAGATAATTTGCGGATGTGCTCATTAAAATCATCAATGTTATAAAGACTCATACGATTGGCTGCCCCCTGGATGTAATCGGCCACATCATCAATGGCGGTAGCCAAAGCATGAATGTCTTCACGATCAAACGGGGTGATGAAATTTTTACCCAACTCTAAATAAATCTGATGGGTAAGCTCATCGCCTTTGTTCTCCAGTTTATCAATTTGTTTAAACAGTTCTTCGCGGGTTGCGCTGTTGTTTGAGTTTACTGCTTCAACCAGTACAGTACCCATAGTTACTACATTGCTTGCTGCCTGCTCAAATAAAGGAAAAAATATTTTTTTGTCCTTAGGTACAAAGTACTGAAAAATGCTGTTTAATGACATGATGCTTAAAATTGGCGTAAAGGTACGGTTGCTATGTTAAATTAATGTTAACTTTTTAACACTGGTATGTTTGGGAAAGGTAAAGTTTGTTTTGCTCTTTGCAAAGTAAATCCAAAGGTTGATCCCAGGCCCTCAGTACTACGTACGTTGATGGTTTGCTGATGTGCCTCTATAATGTGTTTTACAATGGCCAGGCCCAGGCCCGAACCACCAATTTGCCTCGAGCGGCTGCTATCTGTACGGTAAAAACGCTCAAACAAGCGGGGTAAAAATTTCTCTTCAATACCAATACCGTCGTCGGTAACTTCAACCAAAACCTGGTCGTCTAATACAAACAGGCTTAGGGATGTACTGCCTTCTTCTTTGCCGTACTTAAAAGAGTTGTCTATCAGGTTTACCAAAACCTGTCTTATCTTTTCACGGTCGGCAAGTACAATGATGCCTTCATCGTATTTCTGCTTAAATATCAGCTTTATTTTGTACTGCTTGCCCTTTATCTCTAATGATTCAAAAACCTCTTTAATGAGGTCGTTGATCTTAAATTTGGTATAATTGATAGGGATCTCACCCGATTCGAGCTTTGATATCTCATCCAGATCTTTGATGAGGTAGCTCAGCCGGTCTACGTTTTTGGCCGCTTTCTCTAAAAACTGGCGGGCTAGTTCGCGGTCGTCAAAGTCATCATCCTGCAATGCCTCTATATATCCCTGTATGGCAAAAAGCGGTGTTTTAAACTCGTGCGAGATGTTGGATAAAAAATCGCGACGGAATTTCTCCTGCTTGCGCAGATCGTCAATTTCCGATTTTTTTTGCTTTGCCCATTCCTTTACTTCCTGCTCCACATCGTCAATTGGGTTGGCGGTAACGTGCTCGCCAAGGGCATCGCGCAAGTCGCGGCCAAGCTTTAAATTGTGGATAAGCTTATAAATAAGTTTTATGCGCGAGTAAATGTATTTTTCTATAAGGTAGTAAAACACAAAATAACTTACAGCCAGGGTGGCTGTAAAGGTGATCATTACATCGTACCACTTATGCTGAAAATAAAAATTTACTGCCGATAGCGTTATGGCCACGCCCGTTGCTGTAACTAAAACTAAAACACGCAAATTCATAACCGTAAAGCTACGATTTATAGATCACTAACTCCCAGCGGAAAGGCCACTTCCATGTTAAATTAAAGTTATCAATTTGCGCATTTTTGAGCAGCGTTAATAATTCGTGTTTTTTGAAGGCGCGTTTTACAGATAGGGGCCCATCATAACGTACCATTTTATTGCGGGTTAAAACATGGGTGATAAAAATAACAGCATAGTACAATACCCAATGCCGGTGCAGGTCGGTAATAATGATTCCCTTGCGGGCCGAAGTATGCATGTTGCCAATCATCTTTATCCACTGCTCGTCATCAAAATGGTGGGTAAACAGGCTGCTGATAATAATATCGTGGCTGCCTAATAAGTCGGTATCGTTTACAACATCGGCCTGTATATAACTGATGTTGTTATAATCCTTTGATTCCAGGCGGGCAAAGTTGATAGCTGCGGGTGCGGCATCAACCCCCGTTAACTTTAAGGGCCTTTGCTGCTGTTTGGCCCATTTGGCAATGGCAATTAAAGTATCGCCGCCACCACATCCCCAATCGCTGATGGAGTATCCCGCATGTACCGGGAATAGTTTTAAAGCTTTGATCATATTTTTATGGCCGCCAAACCAGGAGTTCACTTTGCCTAGGCCTTCTAAAACGGGGGCTATCTCGCTATCTGGCAATTGCAGGTCGTCCATGATCTCGGCATCAAAGGCGCGGGTAGATAAATTGGGCATATGGTAGATACGCTTACTTCAGGCAAAAGGTTTGCCGTGGGTTTTACTGATAAGGTAGCGTGATAATGGTGGCAACCCGTTTAGCAGGTGCAGGGTTAAGGCTGTGGTGTTATTATTACCAAACAAACGCTGTAATTGCCGGCCTACCCACAGGCGTTGGGCAAACTGCCGGTTCCATTCATCAGTATAGTCGGCTTCTAAGGCTATGCGGTTAGCTTCATAAAATTTGCCCGCTTTGTAATGACTGATGATCTTTTCTGACAGGATCTTGGCCGAGTGGATAGCCATCGTCATCCCGTTGCCGCAAAGGGGGGCTATCATGCCGGCGGTATCGCCGCTCATCAATATATGGTTATCAACCGGCGCTTTTTTCTCGAAAGAGATCTCGTTGATTACCTCTGGTTTATCCAGCAAAAACTCGGCATGGGTAAAAATCTCGTTGAGGTAGGGGTTTTTGCGGATGATATTCTCCTCCAAAGCGGGCAGGCTACCGTATTTACGCAAATCGTCGCGGTGTGCCATGTAGCACATACAATAGCGATCTCCATCGGTTTTACTTACCCCGCAATAGCCATCTTTATAGTTGTTGAGTTGAATAAGGTCATCCGGCAGATCCATTTTAATATGAAACTTTACCGCCAGGTACGGGCTGCGTTTATAAAAGAACGGCCGTTTTAATTTTTGATCCAGGTTTGATCTTTTACCAAAGGAACCTATCACCAAGGGAGCGGTTAAAATTTCGCCGGGGGTGACCACTTCAAAATGGTTGTTGATAAAGCGTACATCCTCCACCCGGGTGCCGGTCATAAAATTTACACCTTCTACAAGGCCTTTATGATAGAGGAAATTATCGAAGGTGTACCTGCTTAGTCCAAAGCCACCCAAATCAAGCTTTTGGGTAAACTTAGTGCCCGATGCTGCCGTAACCTCCACCCGGTTAATGCGGGCAACGTTCAGTTGATCGAGGTTGATATCTAAAGCGCTGAGGAAAGGAATAACTTCGTTAGAGATGTATTCGCCGCATACCCGGTGCATGGGATATGTTTTTTTTTCGATGAGGGTAACTTTAAGTCCGGCCCGGTTAAGCAACAAGGCATTAAATAATCCTGCAAGGCCGCCGCCAACTATAATTACGTCGTTCATGGTTGATCAATGCATTTCTAATATCATACCTTCAACGGTTAAGCCAGGCCCAAAGGCAAAGCTCATGATCTTTTGATCGATCAAATTTTCGGCTTTTAGCATTTTTTTCAATACGAATAGGATAGTAGCCGACGACATATTACCGTACTGTTGCAAGGTTTCATAAGCAAAGGCATTACTTTCTTCGGGCAGTTCTAAAGCCTCTTCTACGGCTTCCAGTATTTTGCGGCCACCCGGGTGCACAGCGTAGGCCGTTATCTCATCGACATTAAGTTTGGCCTTTTGTAAAAAACGGCCTGTTAAAGCTTTTATATTTTTTTTGATCTGCTTGCTCACCCGCGAGGTAAGTTTCATCTCGAAACCAGTATTACCCACATACCAGCCCATATCGTCGCGCGCTTCGGTCACAAATTCCGAGTAGAAGTTTTTTAGTGAGAGATAGGTGCCCTTGCCCAGCCGCTGTGCTGTGTTTTCTACAAATACTGCCGCCGCACCATCAGAGAATAGCGAGTTGGCTACCCAGTTATCCAGCGTGTTCTCTTTTTGAAAATGCAGGGTACAAAGTTCTACGCTTACTACCAAAACTTTGGCTTCGGGGTTGGCACGGCAAATATAGTCGGCCACTTTTAGGCCGTTTACGGCACCGTAGCAGCCCATAAAGTTAATGCAGGTACGTTCGGTATCGCGGTTAAGTTGTAATTTTTCTACCAGTTCAATATCAATACCCGGTGCATGCATTCCGGTACAGCTAATGGTAACCAGGTGGGTTATCTGTTGTAAAATACCACCCTCAAAATCAGCCACGCAGTTTTTAACCGCATTAACAGCTATCGCGATAGCTTCATTCTCGTAAAGCTTTAACCGTTTTTGTGTGTCTGGAAACGGCTCGAAACTGCCGGATGGATCAAAAAAAGTATAGTTTGATGGGTCGCTTTCGCCAAAGTCGGGGATTACCGAGTAGCGGTGTTCTATCCCCGAATTATCATAGATGGTTTTGAGTCGGGCGGCATTAGTTTTATCCAACCCAAAGGCATCTACCATAAAATGGTAAATATCCTGCTGGGCAATACGGTTATGGGGATTTGCTATCCCGATGGCACTAATGCAACTCTCCATTTATATTTAGCTTAAAGCTTAAGGCTAAAAGCCAAAAGCAATGTATTTGGCTTACCACAATACAAATTTCTTTTACTTACTGATCTCGGTTTCTATAGAGATATTGGCCTCGTTGGATAAGATCACATTTTTGCCCCCGATACCAAAATCTGTTCTTAAAACCTGGAACGCCCCTTTAAAAACAGCGCTGCTGCCTGTTTCAGTATACGTAAAAGGTATTTCTATCAACTTTGTTTTGTCTTTAATAGTTACGTTAAAATTGCCCGTGTAGTTGTTGCCATTTTTGTGTTTAAATGAAACTGACTTTACGATGATTTTTGGATATTTGGCCACATCAAAGTAATCGTCGCTTTTCAGGTGGTTATCGCGGCTTTCGTTATCGCTGTTAACCGTGCTGGAGGCAACCGAAGCTTCGATGCTGCTGATGGCAAGATTGGCGGGTGTAAACTTGATATCGGCGTTAAAGCCTCCATAACTGCCTTCCACATTAAAGCCCAGGTTTTTAATTTTAAAGGTAACTGCCGAACGGGTTACTTTGCTTTGCGCGAACGTGTTTATAGCCAGAAACGCTAATATCGCGATAGTACAAATTTTCTTAATCATGTTATGCTAACGTAGTTTTTCAAACATAATGATTTATCTGATACTAATTTTTACATTAGTAATGATCAGGCAACCTGTTGTATGTTTATAACGTTTATATAAATACCATTGGTTGCCTCTGTCATCAGTTATACAGCTACTTTAAATGAAATTAAAACAGGTAATACCTACATCATCGGCCGTTGCCCACCTGCGCTTTGTGTTTTCTGTTTTTTTGCTGCCGGTGTATTTGTTTGCCTTTAGCCAGGTGCCTTTTATACAACCGGGGCAGGCTATCCTCATATTTTTTATCTGGCATTTTCTGGCCTTCCCGGCAAGCAATGGTTACAATAGTTATTTTGATAAGGACGAAGACAGCATTGGCCTGTTAGAAAAACCGCCCGAAGTTGATATTAGTCTGTACTATTTTTCAATACTGCTGGAAGCGGCTGCCTTTTTGCTTGGCTTTTTGGTAAGCGGGCAGTTTGCTGTGGCCGTGGTGTTGTATGGCATTATGTCTAAGTTATATAGTCATCCCTCCACCCGGTTAAAAAAGTACCCTATTATCAGTTTTCTCACGGTGTTTATTTTTCAGGGATGCTTTATTTATTATACCACTTATTCGGCGTTGGGCGGCTTAAGTTTGTTTAGGCATTGGGATACGGAGTTTATTTTGGCCGGTGCAATTTGCTCTTGCCTAATAGGGGCATCGTACCCGCTAACCCAGGTTTACCAACACGATGAAGACAGTCGCCGGGGCGACCGCACCCTGAGCCTGTTGCTGGGCTATAAAGGGTCGTTCATATTTTCGGGGGCAATGTTTGCCCTTGGAATAGTATGCTCTTTTTTTTACTGGCAGTCGGCAGGTAAAATGGCAAACTTTTATTTCTTTTTGGTTTGCGCGTTACCCATATTTTTATTTTTTAATTATTGGTTTTATAAAGTGGGACAATCAACCGGTAATGCCAATTTTAAAAACGCCATGCGTATGAATTTTTTAAGCTCGGGGTGTATGCTGGTTTATTTTGGGGTGTTGGTGTTAATGGGATGAGATGAATACCCAACCGAATTATCTATTATGCACGTGTAAATTTGTCGAAAACTTAGGAAGTTTCAAAAACTTCCTAAGTTTAGTCTATACGATATACTGTACCTCTTTTTTATGATTTCGCAAGGGGAGCTACTAGCAATGTGGATGCACTAAAACTCCACATGCGCCCTTAACGAAAACACATTAACCGGACCACGATCTTTATTATAAGCTGGGTTTACAATAAACTGGTAATCTGGCGAGAGCCAGAATTTTTTCTGGTAGGCGTTAATTTTGTAGTATAATTCGGCTATCAGCTCATTGCTGTAATTTAATTTACCATCGCCAATTAAAAAGCCGTAACCACCGGCGGCCAGGTAATCGCGGTGCGGGTTAGAGAGGCCGTTGGCTACAAATGCAAGTCCCAGTTCATCATCGCCGCGTTTCCAGGAGTTGCCTTTTAATACGCCACCAAAGCTTAATGAGCGGTCGATCTCAGTAAAATACCAGGTTTCGGTATGGCCATCATTATAGCTCAGTTTGGCAAATACACCAAAATTTTTGCTCAGGTATTGGTCGGCGCTAATGCCGAAACCATATTTATGCTTGCCATAAACTAAATTGGTATCTACTACCGGGTTAACCGGGTTTACGGCCAGCGACTGGCGGTAATTGCCCATTTTGCCATTGTTGAGGAAACCTAAAATACGTACTGTTCCTTTATTACCGTTAATGGTGTAACGCCTTTCATACTCCATGGTTTGGGTATTGGCTTTGCCTACTTTGGCATCCCAGATAGCGCCGTTGGCCGTGGTTGTAGACATGGTGAAGGCAAATCTCAGCGTCCAGTTTGGCATTCCTAACTCCATGTGAGAGCCTATTACATAGCCCCTTGTATTGGCCGGATAATCCCAGGCGCCGTTATCCATCAACGCCCAGTTCATGAATTGCGAACGAGGGTCGTGACTAAACTCGTTGCCATCGTAAAAATCGGCCATGCCAAATTTACCTGCCGTTATAGAAAAGTAACGTTTGCTTTTAAGGCCGGCAAGCTGATTATTGGCATCATCAATAGTGTCCTTTTCTTTACCCCATTCAAAATTTTGGGTTAAATAAAGGCGGGCTATATAAATTTTAGGTTCGGTGCTGCCCACACGAAAAGTTTCGCCATTGGGGAAACCGGCAACCCCTAAAGTTTTGCTCAGGCCAGATCCACCCGATAATTCGGGGTTAAAGTAGGCTTCTGCTCCCTTCCATAACCTGGCCCCGCCAAAAAATGTGGCTGTAATGGAACTTTGCGTTTCTGATTTGGTAAGCAAGCTGTTGGCACCAGTATAATCGGCACCAAAGGATGGCTTGTATTGGGTAATAATAGTTTGTTGAAAATGGAAGTTAAAACGTTGCTGTTTAAGGGTATCCTGCGCATTTGCAGCAAGTGTTATGCCCAGCAGGGAAATTATAAATAGTAAAGCTTTTTTCATAAATAATAGTTGATGCTGAAACGATTGCAGATGCTTATGGTTTGCACTCCAGGTAAAATTGCTGCAAATAAGCCTCCATAAATTGATGACGCTGCTCTGCCAGTTTGCGGCCGGTAGGGGTGTTCATCTTATCTTTCAGTAGCAGGAGTTTTTCGTAAAAATGATTTATTGATGGCGCAGGGGAGTTTTTATATTCTTCCTTGCTCATGTTAAGATTGGGTTCTGTTTCGGGATTGTAAATTTCGCGGCCTTTAAAGCCGCCGTAATTAAAGGCCCTGGCTATGCCGATGGCGCCAATGGCATCAAGCCTATCGGCATCCTGTACTATGGCCAGTTCTGGCGTGTAAAAGGTTTGCTTATCAAAACTCGATTTAAAGCTCATGTGCCGTATTATTTGCTGCACGTGTTCAATTGTGGCAGTATCAACATGCATGCTTTGCAGAAAATTACCGGCCGTAAGCGGCCCTATCTCTTCATCGCCATTATGAAATTTACTATCGGCAATATCATGAAGCAATGCGGCAAGTTCAACAATAAGCAGGGAGGCTTCTTCTGTTTGCGCTATCAGTTTGGCGTTAGTCCAAACACGGTGAATATGCCACCAGTCGTGGCCACCTTCGGCATTCTTGAGGGTATCGCGTACAAATTGTACCGTTTTGCTGATTAGGTTTCCTGTTTCCATCCGGCTGCAAATATACGCTACCGGATGAAACAGGATGTTAAATTAAAAATTATTAAGCCGCCGCTACTTTTTCTGTATTTATAAGCGCGTGTACATCAACTTCTAATATGCCGGCTATCTGAAAAAGTCTTTCTACGGTTATTTTAGTGTAGCCCAACTCAATTTTACTGTACGCGTTTTGCGATATGTTCAACTTGGCAGCAAGGTATTCCTGGGTGTAGTTTAACTGTTCCCTTGTGCTCCTAATGTTAGCTGCAATCGCCTTGATTTTGTAATTCAGCGTCTCTTTCATCCCAATTTTAATGTTTATTATTAGTAATAAACGAAATTAATTAGTGCTTGGATTTACTCTTTTTAGTTTTAAGGAAACTTTTTTTACAAATAATGGCTTGCGGCAGTCTTTAGCTATAAAATTTATCTGCTTAGGTAATTAATCTTTTTTAACAAAGTTTCCGCTTCCGTCAAAAATAAGGTCACTACCTTTTATTTCGGCTTCGTAAAATGTTTTGCCTGTGGCATCGGTAACCTTTCCTGCTTCCTTTATTTTAGCGCCTTTATAGTGCGCTTCTATATAGGGTGCTACACTTTTGGGCAAATCGCTTATTTTAATGGCGTTCACTATCTCAACAAAGTTGCCTGCGGATGTAAATACGGCAGCGTTATCTTCGCCAGATTTGCCACCCCAGTTGGCTTCGTAATTGCCTTTTTCTATTTCCCAGGTTACTTTGGCCGCTGCAGGATATTTGGCTGCAAACGCTGTTTTTACTGTAGCCGGTACATCCTTAGCTTTAAGGTTTTGTGCCATAACAACGCCGGAGGCAAGGCCGAACGCCATTAATAATGATAATTTCTTTTTCATGATAATTTTATTTGCACAAGTATAAATTGCTAATCTGGAGAAATGCTGACAGCATGTTGTAGATATTCTGGATAATGAATTGCGTTGTTTTTAACCCGTCTTTTTGATGAGGGTAAGCATTTAACCGGGCCGGGATGAACTGGAATTTATCTCCCGGTTATCAATTCTAATCTCTTGCCTCTTTTTCTATCTTTGGGCAAAGCAATTTCATGAGATCAATATTATCAGTTATACTTCTTTGTTTTGTTTGCATAACCGCTAATGCGCAGTTAACGCCTTTTGAACTGAGCAAGGATAAAAACTATACAGCTACTTATACAGAGGTGATTAGCTATTACCAGCAGCTTAACAAGTTGTATCCGCAGCAAATGAAAATGATCAATTACGGCACTACCGATGTGGGTAAGCCGTTAACCTTGATCGTACTTTCAAAAAACGGGGTTTTTGATCCCGCTCAGGTAAAGAAGCAGGATAAGCGGGTATTGCTCATCAATAACGGTATCCACCCCGGCGAGCCGGAAGGTATTGATGCCAGTATGATGCTGGTACGCGATCTGCTTAAAAAGAACCAGCTGCCAAAAGATGTGGTGTTATGTTTTATAGCGTTGTATAATATTGATGGTAACCTTAACCGCGGTCAAAGCCGCGTAAGCCAAAATGGGCCGGTGGCCTATGGTTTCAGGGGTAATTACCGCAACCTGGATTTGAACCGCGATTTTATTAAGGCTGATAGCCGCAACGCGCTTGCTTTTACACAGATACTAACCACCTGGAAACCCGAAGTGTTTTTGGATAACCACACCAGCGATGGTGCCGACTATCAATACGTGATGACACTTATTGAGACCCAAAAAGACAAGCAAAACCCCATACTGGCCGATTATACTTCTAAAACATTGACACCCTATTTGTATAGCCACATGGAAAAGAGTGGCTACGAGATGATCCCTTATGGTGCCGGCGAAGAGGGATTGCCCGATTCTGGCATTGTTAGTTTTTTAGAAACCCCTCGTTTTGCCACCGGCTTTACCGCGCAGCATAATATCATCAGCTATATTACCGAAACCCACATGCTGAAAGCTTTTGATAAACGGGTATATGCCACCTATGATTTTATGCAGCATCTGATCGATATAAACCAAAGGGATGCTAAACTAATAGGCGAGTTGAAGAAAAAGGCCGATGCGGAAGTGGCGCAACAAAAAACCTTTGCCCTAAAATGGGATGTAGATATGAAAGCGGTAGATACCATCACTTTTAAAGGTTACGAAGCGGGGTATAAAACCAGCGATGTAAGCGGTTTAAAGCGTTTATACTATGATAGAAATAAGCCTTACACCAAGGTAATTAAGTTTTATAATACCTATAAAACAACTGCCGCGGCCGATAAACCGGTTGCTTATGTGATACCGCAGGCCTGGGGCAAGGTGATAGAATTGTTTAAGCTGAATGGCGTAAAAATGCAGCAGCTGGCACATGATACCACCTTAAACCTGCAGATGTATTACTTTGGCGATATAAAAACGCCCACGCGCCCGTTTGAAGGTCATTACCTGCACAGCAGCGTGCAATTAAATCCGGTTGATATGCCGGTGAAATTTTATGCCGGCGATTACGTTGTATACACTAACCAAGCCATAAACCGGTATATTGTAGAAACATTGGAACCGCAGGGAGTAGACTCATTTTTTGCCTGGAACTTTTTTGATTCGGTGCTGGGTGAAAAAGAGTACTTTTCCGACTATGTTTTTGAAGATATTGCCGCCGGACTGCTAAAGAAAGACCCTGCACTAAAACAAAAACTGGACGATGCCAAGGCTAAAGATCCGCAACTGGCCAATAGCGCGCAGGCGCAGCTGTTTTTTGTATACAAAAACTCGCCCTACTTCGAAAAAACATATATGCGCTACCCGGTGGGCCGCCTGCTAAACAATACTAAACTCGATTTGAAATAATGGAAACACTAACACAGGCACCTGTAGCCTCGGTAATATTTGTAATAACTATTTTAATCTCTTTACTAGCCTTTAATAATCACAACCTGTATGGTAAGTTAATGTTGCATCCCTACAATGTATCGCGGGGGCACTATGTTTATACCATTATTACCAGTGGTTTTATCCATAAGGATTTTATGCACCTGTTTTTCAATATGATGTCGTTTTACTTTTTTGCCTTTCGGCTTGAGCCAGAGCTGGGGCATTTACAATTTGGGGTGTTGTATATGATCAGCCTGATATTAAGTGATATGCCGTCGGTAGTAAAACATAAAGAAAACTATAGTTATTATAGTCTTGGCGCATCTGGAGCGGTAAGCGCGGTTGTTTTTAGCGCGATACTATATAATCCACTCGACAAAATGATGATAATGCCTATACCAATAGGTATACCCGCGGTTATTTTTGGTGTACTATACCTGGTTTATTGTAGTTATGCCACCAAATATTCCCGTGATAACATTAACCACGACGCCCACTTTTACGGTGCATTAAGCGGTTTGCTGATTACTATTGTTTTTCATCCCGGCATACTACCTGGCTTTTTCAATCAGATCAGCGGGGCAGTTCAATCGCTTGTGCACTAACAAAATCACCATTTGCATCAAACAAAAAGCTCATAGGGGAATTGGGATTTTTGATGATCTCTAACAGCAGGTAGCCCCAGTTTTTCCAGAAGTTTTCCAATACCTGGCCGTAAATTTTGTTTACCCAGTCATCAAACAACGGCTTGCTGCTGGTGCCTCGTAGGGGGGCGGCTTCTATGTAAATGGTATCGTCAACAGGCATAATTTCGTATTCAGGCAGGCGGTTAAACAGGTAGGCCGAGTAAAAGAAACGCGCGTTCACTTCCTCAAACTGGATAGGATGTAGCTGTTGGTCGCCAATCTTTTCCAACATTTCTTTATGATAACTGCCATTAGCCCCATTATCCTGCAGGCAGATGATCAGCCCGAAATCTTTTATCCGCAGAGAAAATGTAAGGGTGTTTATCTCGTCGCGGTAGCCAAAAACATCTTCCTTGTTATCTACCTTAAATAAACACAGTGTGTACGGTTTAAAGCCTTCCAATGCCAGCGGGAGGTTTAAGGTCTGCAACATCAAATGCAGGTTGCTGAATTTGTGGATGATGGATTGCGAAATATTAAACTCTTCGCCCTGTGCATGTTGCAGGCGAATGCCGGCCTGTATTTCGTTAAAAATAATGCCGTACAACAGTTTTCCGGCCCATTGGAAAAGTTTTTGATCGTCTAAGGCTTTAACCGCTTCGTAACCGTGGTCAAATGCGGCGGCTATTTCGGCTTCCAGCGGCTCTAAATATTGCTCGTTTATGGCTGCGTTGCAAGGGATCTTAAGATCTTTGTAAGTGGCCATCGTTTCGTCGAGCAGTTTAAATGGCTGGTCTTCCAGGTTGTAACGGCTCATAAGCCATTGCGGAAAAACCTGGATGCGCTCCTCGGGCGAATTAAGCGTTTGCCCGGTAAGGAAACATTTGCTGTTGCTGAAATTAAAACTCTCGAAGGGTGAATAAATTTGTGCCGGCATGGCCGCAAAGATAAGCACGTTTTTCAATCTAAACTTTTAGCTTTGGTTTTTAACATGGAACTGACATATCAACCCTTCGAATTACAACTCAAACACGCTTTTACCATAGCCAAATTTTCGCGTACCACAACCCCGGTTATGCTGGTGCAGGTAAAACATGAAGGCTATACCGGCTATGGCGAAGCATCTATGGTGCCTTATATGGGTGAAAGTCACCAGAGTGCAACAGAGTTTTTAAGAAAGGTTGATATCGATCAGATTAGTTACCCATTTGATTTTGAGACTATCATCAGTTATTTAGACAGCATAGCCCCCGGTAATCCGGCTATAAAAGCTGCTATTGATATCGCGCTGCACGATCTGGATGGCAAACTCAAAGGGCAATCCTGTTGGCAGTTATTAGGCAGTAACCCGGCGCTGATGCCCGTAACCAGCTTTACCATCGGCATTGATACGCCGGAGATGATCATCAAAAAAGTAAAAGAGGCAGAGGGTTTTAAAGTAATAAAAGTAAAGCTGGGCCGCGATACAGATAAAGAACTGATAGGAACCATTCGCTCGGTAACTGATGTGCCGCTGTATGTAGATGCCAATCAGGGTTGGACGGATCTACAGCAAAGCCTGGATATGACCTACTGGCTACAAGAGCAGGGCGTACAGCTGATAGAGCAACCCATGCTGAAAACTGACCCCGATAGTAATGCCTGGCTCACGGAGCGCAGCCCTATCCCCATCATCGGCGATGAGGCCGTACAGCGCTTTGAGGATGTGGAAAAAGCCAAAGGGGTATATACTGGCATCAATATAAAACTGATGAAATCGGCAGGTATTTATGAGGCTACCCGGATGATTAAAAAAGCCCGTGAACTTAACCTGCAAATTATGATAGGCTGCATGACCGAAACCAGCTGCGCCGCCCTCGCCGGCTTAGCCCTGGCTCCGCAATGCGATTGGGTAGATCTGGATGGCCCCTTCCTGGTAAGCAACAACCCCTACCAGATGCCCGGTTTTGCAGATGGTAAATATATATTGAATAACGACCCCGGCTTGGGACTGCGCAATGCCTAAGGCTCTGGTAATTGGCTCTGGCATAGCAGGTATCGCGACAGCGATAAGGCTTGCGGTACAGGGCCACCAGGTTGAAGTTTTTGAGGCTAATAGCTATCCCGGTGGTAAGCTATCCCAATTTGAAAAGGATGGCTTTAGGTTTGATGCCGGGCCAAGCCTGTTCACCATGCCTCAGTATGTGGACGAGCTGTTTACCCTTGCCGGTAAAAAGCCTAAAGAGTTTTTTACCTATCAAAAGCTGGATAAGGTTTGCCAATATTTTTATGAGGACGGCGCCCGCATAAATGCCTATGCTGATGCAGAACTGTTTGCTGCCGAGGTAAATAAGGCCACCGGCGAGCCTGTTACTTCAGTTGAAAAATACCTTGCCAATAGCGCTGACGTTTACGGTATTACCAATCACGTTTTTTTAGAACGATCACTACACCGGCTTAAAACCTTTTTGCGCTGGGATGCAGTAAGATCTGTTTTTGGCTTCCCCAGGATCGACGCGTTCCGTACCATGCATAAGGCCAATGGCGGTTTTTTTAAGGATGACCGCCTGGTGCAGTTTTATAACAGGTATGCCACCTACAACGGCTCCAACCCCTATGCCGCCCCGGCAACACTAAATGTGATTCCGCATTTGGAGCAGCACTATGGTGCTTATTTCCCCCATGATGGTATGTACAGTATTACCGATAGCCTGGTTAAACTGGCAGAATCTTTAGGTGTTATATTTCATTATAACTCACCTGTTGATGAGCTTGTTATAAAGGATAATAAAGCTGCCGCACTTAAGGTAAAAGGCGATATCATTCATGGCGATATCATCATTTCTAACATGGATGTTTGGTTTACCTACCATCGGCTTTTAAAAGATCACCCACAGCTATTCCCCAAAAAGATATTAAGCCAGGAGCGTAGTAGTTCGGCATTGATATTTTACTGGGGTATCAGCAAGCAGTTTCCCGAACTCGACCTGCATAATATCTTTTTTAGCATAGATTACAAGGCCGAATTTGACCACATATGGCAGAACCAGGATATTTTTCACGAGCCTACTATCTATCTCAATATCAGCTCTAAATATAAACCAGGCGACGCTCCTGAAGGCTGCGAAAACTGGTTTACCATGATCAATGTACCTGCCAACACAGGGCAAGACTGGGATAGCCTGATTGCCACCGCCCGCGAAAATATCCTCAAAAAACTTACCCGCATTTTGGGCGATGATATAGGCAGCCTCATCGTATCCGAAACCATCCTCGATCCGCGGGGTATTGAGAGCAAAACGTCATCCTATCAGGGCTCTTTGTATGGTACCAGTAGTAACAGCCGGTTCGCGGCTTTTTTGCGACATGCTAACCGGTCGGCTAAAATTAAGAACCTGTATTTTTGCGGGGGGAGTGTTCACCCGGGTGGTGGGATACCACTTTGTTTGCTCTCTGCAAAAATTGTGAGCGGCTGGATTGCTGACGATTTCCCCCAAACTTCTTAAAACGCTGTTTTTCGAGAAAAAGCATATATTTATAGGTGAAAAAGCATGAAAAACAAGATAAAAATAGGTACTTCATGGATAAAAAACTGAGAAAAACCAGGACTTTTAACTACTTTAAAAAGTGTTCAATTTTTTTTGAAAATATCCATGCAAAACTCCCCATCGGGGAGCAGGGCTACTTATATTTGCAACATGACTCTTCAACTATTCGATAAGCAGGTTTATGCCGATAGAAGGCAGGTATTGAAACAAAGCATGGCCAACGATGGCCTCATCCTGCTCCTTGGCAACGAGGAAAGCAGCATGAATTATAAAGATAATCATTTCAGCTACCGCCAGGATAGTACCTTTCTATATTACTTTGGTTTGGATGTTGCCGGGCTGGCTGCCGTAATTGATACCGATACCGGCGAAGAGGTGATCTTCGGCAACGAACTGAGCATCGACGACATCATCTGGACTGGCGTACTGCCTACCGTAAGTGAAATGGCCGCCATGGTAGGCGTTGCCCAAACCCGCCCATACGATGACGTAAGTCACTACATTCATAAAGCGCAAACGGCAAACCGTAAGGTGCATATTTTGCCGCCTTACCGCCCCGAAAATAAAATTAAACTGGCGGCCTGGCTTAACGTGAGTTTGCAGGACGTTGCCGACCATGTTTCTGTAAAGCTCACCAAAGCGGTAATTGCTCAGCGTGTTATTAAAACCCCGCTGGAGATTGCCGAAATGGAGAAAGCCGTATCTACCAGTGTGGATATGCAGCTGGCGGTTATTAAAAATACCCGCCCCGGTATTAAAGGTTACGAGCTGGTTGCCAAGGCCAATGAAGTGGCTATAGCGGCCGATTCGCGCCTGGGTTACCCGGCCATTATTACGCCGCGTGGCGAAACCCTGCATACCCATTACTATGGGCATACCCTGCAAGACGGCCAGATGCTGCTTTGCGACATCGGCGCCGAAAGCGCTATGCATTACGGCGGCGACCTTACCCGCACCGTGCCCGTGGGCCAAAAGTTTACCACCCGCCAGGCCGAACTATACGAGGTTGTGCTTAACTCCATGGATCACGCCATCGGCATGCTGAAACCAGGTGTGCGTTATAAAGATATTCACCTGGCTGCCTGCCAGAAACTGGTAGAAGGATTAAGCCAGGCCGGCATTATGAAAGGTGATGCCGCAGAAGCCGTTGCCGCAGGCGCGCATACCATGTTTTTCCAGTGCGGACTGGGCCACATGCTGGGCATGGATACCCACGATATGGAAGACCTTGGCGAACCCTACGTTGGCTACACCGATACCCTTAAAAAAGAAACCACCGTTTTCGGCCTCAAATCGCTGCGCCTGGGCCGCGAACTGGAAGCGGGTTACGTGCTTACCATCGAACCCGGCATCTACATCATCCCCGAACTGATCGACCGCTGGCAGGCCGAAAACAAGTACGCCGAATTTATAAACTACAACGTACTCAACACCTACCGCGATTTCGGTGGCATCCGTATAGAGGATAATTTTTTGATAACCGATACTGGCAGTCATTTGTTAGGTAAATACCTGCCAAAAAGTTTGAAGGAAATAGAGGGGTTGAAGGCGTAGATGTGCAGATTTCAAATTTCAGATGTGCAGATGGTTTTTTGATGTAAAAGCGAGGGTCTTTGTGCGAATCCACTCTCGAGAGGGGCGGAGGGGTGTGTTTATGCGTGCGTAAAGAAATGCGCAGGTGCTGGCGCACGCGTGCCGCGTGTGTCTTTATTGGTCATTCCATCGTTCACTCCATCTCAAGAGGCGAATGAAAATTTCCGTACCTTTTAATTAGCTTTGAACACCGAAGGCCGTAAGCGCAGCAAACAGCGACATGTACAAAAAACTAAAAATTATACCCGTTAACCTGCTTGCCGAATACCGGCAACAGGTAAGTGCCGGTTTGCAACCGGCATTTGAAGGGTTAAAGGATGCCGAAATTTCGACAGACACGTTTAGTTTTTATACTTCAGTATCGGCCATTACTTCGTCGCGCATAGAGGGCGAGCAGATGGAGGTAGACAGCTATCTTAAACATAAGATGCTGAATATAGAGTACCAGCCCAACCTGGTACAAAAGCCGGATGACCTTTACCAGGCCTACATTTTCGCGCAGCAAAACCAGCTAACTGTTACCTGCTTTTTTGCTGCCCATCAACTGATTGCTGCCCATTTATTGCCTCAAAGTAAGCGCGGCGCATTCCGTACCGGCAATATGGTAGTTATGGAACATGCAACTGGTCGTATTCAGTTCGAAGCTGCTCCAGCCAGCCAGGTTAGTACACTTTTTAACCTGCTTTGGGAGGATATCGAACAATTAAAAACGCAGGAGCTTAGCCATGCCGAAGTATTTTATTTCGCATCGTTCATCCACATGGTATTTGTAAATATCCACCCCTTTGATGATGGCAACGGCCGGGCGGCGCGGCTACTCGAAAAATGGTTCATCGCCCAAAAACTTGGCCCTAAAGCGTGGTATCTGCAAAGCGAGCTCAATTATTACACCAACGTAAATCAATACTACAAAAATCTCAACAGCCTGGGCATCTTTTACAAGCAATTAGATTATCAGAAAGCTATGCCCTTTTTGTTGATGCTACCTAAGGCGTTGGCTGTATAAACTAACTTCTCGATGTTAAACAAAAAGCATTGGCCTCCGTGTGATTCCCCTCCCCCGAAATTTGGTATCAAAAGTCGGGCGTAAGATGGAGCACTAAGCTGAGTAAATTCGTGAATCGTATTTCGATGTCAGGCTAGTGGTGCTTTTCGGTTACTGAATCTTCCCATTGGGATTTATATATTTCAGCGTCGTAACTTTTAAAAAGTCTTTATCATTATCGGCAACAAGCGTTAAATTATGTGTAATAGCTGTTGCGGCAATCACGGCATCGGGTAGTTTAAGTTGATAGTTTTTTCGAATCAGTATGGCTTCGGCAATTATACCTTCGTCAACGCCAATAATATCGGCCTGGTAAACAAAAAGCCTATAAATTTCTAAATCCTCCGCATTGGGTGGGTTCCAAACCTGTAGCTCAATTTCAGAAATAAACGATAATTGCGATTCCTCATCAATAATGCCATCTATAAATTGCAAACCACTTGCCGGTAACGATGTATTAAGATATTTAATTACGGCCGATGTGTCAATCAGGTAGGTCTTTGCCATTCGTCACGAAGATTATGGAGTTGCTTATCAATATCTTCATTGCTCATTTTGGTTTGAATTTTTTGGCGTAACGAGGATAATGTAGAAGGCTTTTTTACCATCTTAATGATATTAAGCTCCTCCAGGTCTTTCAAAATTTTGTAAGCCTTTTGATTTGTTAATTCTATAGTAACCGTTTCCATATAATGTTTTTATGCAACAACAATTTCTATCTACATCATAAAGTTAGCAATAATTATTGTATTAAGATATTGCAGTTTTAATGCATAGGATTTGTTGCATAGCGGTTACAAAGTAATAGTCTTAATCCTCCAATACCGGGGCATCCTGTATTTTCTCCAATACTGATGCTGGCAAATACGGCCTGCCGCCTGTTGCGGGTACGCAGGTGCCCGTAAATAAGGCTTTGGTCATTACCTTGTTATTAAAAACAATGGTTTGTTTAAAATGCAGTTTAGGCGAGCCCGCCTTGTCTTTATACAACGTGCAGGTAACCGTAAACTCATCCCCCTTTTTTAACGACCGTAAAAAGCTGATGCTGTAGTTGGATAGCACCATATAAATGCCATTGTTGGCCTCAATCTCAAAATCGAAGCCCAGTACTTCCCTGATATAATCGTGGCGGCAGTATTCCATATAAAACGGGTAGTATAACCCATCCATAATTTGCTGCACATCTATGTGCTCGTCTTTAGCAACGTAAGTTTTTGAGTATTCCATGTGGCTGTTTTTAATAAGTAGTGCGCAAATATAGGGCAATCCGTGTTTTGCAGCATAGTAAAATTAAAGAACGTTTTAGCTCAGTCAATTGCTCCTTAGGCAAGCTATGGATGAAGTTGCTAATTCGTTTTAGTATGACGGTTTGCTATCGATGGAGGTGCATGGAAGCCATGAATAACTTTGCTAATTGGTTTTAGCATGGCGTATATCTTCAGCGGGATACACCAACGGTCGACGCACCCCCATTTTAAAAATTTCCCCCTTTTTCATTCCGCAACGTATTGCTAAATTATTACCTTTAAGCAAATTGACTGTTTATGAATAAAGTATTTTATCTGTGTGTAGCGTTAGTTGTTTTGGGTGCCTGGAAATACCAGGACGATCACAAAAAAGGTTTTGTTGACGTTGCCGGGATCGACTCCCTGACAAAACCCGGCGATAATTTTTTTCGCTTTGTTAACGGGCGCTGGTACGATACTGCGAAAATTGCTGCCGATCAATCGGGCGTGGGTTCGTACAGTTTCATGAACATTCCTCAAAAACTGCTGCTGCAAAATATCCTGGATAGTGTTTCAAAAACTAAAAATACCCCGGGCAGCATCGACCAAAAGGTGGGCGATTTCTACGCTTCGGGTATGGATACCGTAACCATTAACCAACGCGGATACCAGCCCATTAAACCAATACTGACACAAATTGATGCTATAGCCAACGTGCCATCACTCATCAAATTTGTGGCAGCGCAGCTAAAAACCGGGAACGGACTCATTATTGGCTTTGATATTTACCCCGATAACAAAAACAGCAGCATCAATATTGCCCATGCATCGCAAACCGGCATTGGTTTGCCAGAAAGGGATTATTATTTTAAAACAGATTCATCTACGCTTGGCATTCAGCAGGCCTATAAAAAATACTTAGGCACCCTGTTCCAATTAACGGGGAGCAACCCTGCCGCCGCCACAAAAAATGCAGCTATCGCCTACAGCATCGAGCAGCAAAACGCGGCATCGCATAAAACCAATATCCAATTAAGGGATGTTAATGCCAATTACCATAAGGTAGCGGTTGCCGCCATCAGCAAAACACAAGCTAATATAGGCTGGCCAACATTGCTTGCCGAACTGGGCGCAGCAACCGACTCGGTTGATATGGGCCAGCCCGCTTATTACGATAAGTTGAACATACTATTGAAATCAGTATCCATAACCGACTGGAAAATTTATTTAAAAGCCGCCACCCTCCAAAACTACGCCGAAATATTGAGCAAACCATTTGTAGATGCCTCGTTTGAATTTAATAAAGTATTAAACGGACAGGCCGTACAAAAAACCCGCAGGCAAATCATGACGCAAAACGTCGACAGTTATTTGGGGCAGGCTTTGGGGCAATTGTATGTAAAACGATATTTTAACGAGGACGCCAAAAAACGCGTGCTGGTATTGGTAAACAACCTGCAAAAATCTTTCGAAAACAGGATCAATCACCTCGACTGGATGAGCGATAGCACCAAACAAAAAGCGAAAGAAAAATTATATGCCATCACCAAAAAATTAGGCTACCCCGATAAATGGCGCAATTACGATAAGGTGCAGATCAACCGGACCAAATACTTTGAAAACATCCTGTGGCTTAAACAAAACGACTATCAAACTCAATTAGCCAAACTAAACAAACCGGTTGACAGGACAGAATGGGGCACAACACCATCTACGGTTACCGCTTATTACAATCCTTCGTTTAACGAAGTTGTTTTCCCGGCGGGCATCCTGCAATATCCCTACTTTGATTTTTCGGCAGACGATGCCATTAATTATGGCGGCATAGGCATGGTGATTGGCCACGAAATGACGCACGCCTTTGACGATCAGGGCGCGCAATTTGATAAAGACGGCAACGTAAAAAACTGGTGGACAAAAGAAGATTACCAAAAGTTTAGGGAGAAAACAAAACAATTGGCCAATTTATATGGCTCGTTTACTGTTTTAGATACCGTACACATAAAAGGCGCGCTCACCCTGGGCGAAAATACCGCCGATAATGGCGGCATCGCTATTGCCTACGACGCCTTTAAAATGACCGAACAGGGAAAAGGCAACGTTAAAATTGACGGCTTTACGCCCGATCAGCGCTTCTTCCTGTCGATAGCCCGCATCTGGCGGGTAAAAACCAGGGACGAGTTTCTGCGCACCTACGTAAACACCAACCCGCATTCGCCGGCCATGTGGCGTGTAAATGGCCCATTAATGAACTTCGCCCCGTTTTACAAAGCATTTAACGTGCAGCCGGGCGATAAAAATTACAAGGCGGAAGGGGAGAGGGTTAAGATTTGGTAGGTAGGTAACGTCAAACTGGCACAAACGCACGCCAATTTAGCTCCCGCTAAATCATTGATTTAAGGGCCTTTTGAAGTACTTTGCATGTGCTTTTGTACTCCAAGAGATACAAATTTCGAGACATTTTTATAGTGATTTAAAAATTTTATCTCGGTTAGAGGCGTTGAGTGCACTTCTTGGACAAGGCGATGCGAGAAATATCTAAACGTTTTTAGTAAGAAAGCATGCAGACATAAATTTATATACCTATTGATAGAGATGATAAAAGACAATAAGTATAACGAACATTTATTTATTTTACTATGAACGAACTTTTTGCCAATCAAATAACAAGATGCAATTTCTTGTTTAATAGTTAGGTAAAAGTGTAGAGTGACACAGCCTCTAAAGACAAAACGACATATGAATAAATTCTGTACTTTTACGAAAGTAACTATATAGAAGTAATGATAGCTGAAAAGACATTAAACCAAACTTTACATATAGCAAAATTTGCTAAGAAAGACGAGTTCTATACCCAACTATCAGACATAGAAAGTGAATTGAAACATTACGAAAGACACTTTAAAAACAAGGTGGTTTTTTGTAATTGTGATGACCCAAGAAATAGTAATTTTTTCAACTATTTTGCCTGTAACTTTGAAAAATTAGAACTAAAAAAACTAATTACAACCTGTTATAAAAGTCAAGAGGCTGATTTATTTATCCAAGGAAAAGCTGAAAAAGCAGTGTTGCTTGAATATTATGGAAATATAAATGGAAGCAAAATCCCGGATGCTGAAGAAATTGGAATAGAACCACTAAAAGGCGATGGCGATTTTCGGGGTAAAGAAAGTATCGACTTGTTAAATCAATCCGATATTGTTGTTACAAATCCACCATTTTCTTTATTCAGAGAATATGTGGAACAATTGGTAAAGTACGAAAAGAAATTTTTAATAATTGGAAATATTAATGCAATAACTTATAAGGAAATCTTTAAACTAATTAAAGAAAACAAAGCGTGGTTAGGTATCAATATGGGGAGAGGTATTTCGGGTTTTATCGTTCCTGACTATTACGAACTTTATGGAACGGAAACTCGTATTGATAACTTTGGAAATAGAATAATTTCGCCGAATAATTGTTTGTGGCTAACCAATTTAGACACCTTTAAACGACATGAAGATATTACTCTTAATAAAACATATTACGGCAATGAAACCGAATACCCAAAGTTCGATAATTATGATGCAATTAATGTAAACAAAACCCAAGATATTCCATTGGATTATGACGGAGTAATGGGCGTTCCAATCACATTTCTACACAAATACAATCCTGACCAATTTGAATTAATAAAATTCAGAAAAGGGAATGATGACAAGGATTTATCTATAAACGGAAAGTGTCCGTATTTCAGGATTTTGATAAAAAATAAGCGACTTTAAATATTCAATATAACATAGTAAATGGCAAATAGGCAAACAGATCGATTAAGAATTGAAAAAGTAAGAGGTCAAGGGCCGAAAGAAATATTTGGAGAGAAAGCACAAATACACGATAAATCTGTGAACAGTTTTTCAAAAGCTGTTTTTGAAACTTTGAAGAAAGGTTTTCCGGCCTTTGAATTTCGTTTCAGAGAGAAAATAACAAAAAAGGAAATTAATGAAAAACTCAATTCGGTTGATGAAAGATTAGGATTGACTGTGTTCGTTGGTAACGCGTCTATAAAACCCGATGGCGGAATTATTGAGGTTAAAGACGAAGAACACAACTGGCGGATTGTATTAGTATGTGAAGCCAAACATCAAGGAAAAGACATTGAAAATATTACTAAAGGAATATTGGTAGGTAAAAATAGCAACCAAGATTTAATGGTTGCAGGAAATGCTATTGAACGTTCTCACAAGAACATCAATGAAATTAGAAATATAATGATTGATGAAAAGCATTTTCCTTATATCTTGTTTTTGCAAGGTTCAAATTTTCTAACAGAACCAACCGCAATATTAAGACCAAATGGAACTGAAGTAATTTTGAAGCATGATGCAGGTTCGCTAAACAGAATTGACAGACTAACTTCTGCTAATTACAGTTTGCCAATAAATAAAAATAGTTGCGAAAATATCTTCATCACTATCGACGGAAAATCCGTTATGTTACAGGCTGTTTCAATTTATACAAAGTCAACGGAATGGACAGTTGAAGAAATGTTACCAATAATGATGGATGTCGCAACAACTTCTCTAAAAATTTTAGGTTTAACCATAAATAAATGAACAGAAAAGCAAAACTTGCGCTGCCTCCAGGCTTGTGTGCCCGCTGACAAGGTAAACGCCATGCTAAGTATACCCTGCTCCGCCTTTGTTGGTGTTCCAGCCCGCCCTTTGTTGGAGACAACTCCATAGGTGTTCGGAAGAAATTTTAATTCCCTCCCGTGGGAGGGGCGTGTTGGAAATGCGCGTAAATGCAGGGAGGGGTTTCTGCGAGCAACTGGCCATTATAGGTGTTCGAGCGCCTGAATTAACCCCTTCCTTCCCCTTCCCCAAGGAAGGAATCGCACATGCCCCCGCATTTTTTATTTCTTCCGAACACCTATGGAGTTGTCTCCAACAAACTCGTTACCCCGCATAATGTCGTAAAAAAACAAAGCCATCTTCACCAATGATATTTCCCTTCGGCGTAAATAGCTGCGGACCATCTCCCAAACCTTCCCTCCAAACCATTAACTTTACCCCACCCACATACCCAACACCACGCATGAATATCACCCACAAACTCAAACCCTTCCAGCAACTCACGGTAAACGAACTGTACGACCTGCTTCGCCTGCGCAGCGAGGTATTTGTTGTGGAGCAGAACTGTGTATTTTTGGATCAGGATAATAAAGATCAGCTGTGTTACCATCTTTTATTATTTGCCGGTGATAAACTGGCGGCCTATTGCCGGCTGGTGCCGGCCGGGGTATCTTACCCGGAAATTTCGATAGGGCGGGTAATTACCTCGCCGGATTTTAGGGGTAGCGGACTTGGCAGAAAAGTAATGGAGCTTGCCATCGAAAGCTGCCTGGAGCTGTTTGGGGCGGTTGATATCCGCATTGGGGCGCAAACTTATGCCCTGCCATTTTATACTTCCCTCGGTTTTATTGCAGAGGGCAATGTGTACGACGAGGATGGCATCGAACATATAGAGATGGTAAAAACATCGAAGCTTTTATAATGTGCGTTGCTAAGTTAAAGTCTCCCCTACCGGGGGCGATTTAGAGGGGGCTTTTGCGGAAGTTATTAAGGCATCATAATTGTTCTTTCAATAAGCTTACATCATTCCATACAAGCCAATGTGGGTTAATAAAGGCTGCGCCATGTTTTAAATAAAACGCCTTATATGGGTTTTCGGGCGCAATGCCAACACATAAACTTTGGGCATTTAAGGTGGTTGCCCAATTCAGCGCCTGTTTTAAAAGCAGGGTGCCAATCCCGCTGCGCTGGTATGGTTTCAATAGGTAAAACGACTGGATCTCGGCATCTTTGTTGTACCGTGATGTTAGCTGTATAGCCAGGTAGCCTATAATTTGGTTGTTATCAACCATTTTAAACATTGCCCGCCCGGGTTTGGCGCTAACCGGCGATTGCCCGGCAAACCAGGTTTTCCAGCGGTATGCCCTCGTTTCAAAATCAATATCATGCGCCTCCATCAACAGGGGGAAAGATTGTAGCTTGCTTTCAATCTCTACGCGGGTTATCTCTTCAATATCATCAACAGTGGCTATCTGTATTTCCATCGCTCATAATTATTGGCACATTTCCCAGATCTTTACCGCCTCTACGGCCTCCTTTACATCGTGTACCCTTAAAATATCGGCTCCTTTATTAAGGGCTATGGTATTTAAAACTGAAGTGCCGTTCAATGCATCGGCAGCGGTGCCGCCCAACAGGCCGTAGACCATTTTTTTACGGGAAATGCCGGCAAGTATGGGTAATTCTAAAATGTCAAAGTCTTGCATCCGGCTCATCAACGCATAATTTTGCTGCTGATTTTTAGCAAAACCAAAACCGGGGTCGATGATCACATCATGTACGCCCAGTTGTTTTAACTGGTGATATTTGGATACAAAATAATCCAGCACTTCGTTAAAAACATCATCGTATTGGGCCATTTGTACCATGGTTTGCGGTGTGCCTTTCATGTGCATCAATATATATGGCACCTGCAAACGGGCAACGGTAGCAAACATCCCGGCATCCAGCGTACCGCCGGAGATATCGTTTATTATATGCGCCCCCGCTTTAATAGCTGCCTCGGCAACCTGCGCCCTAAAGGTATCTATGGATAAAACAGCATCGGGGAAAGTTTTTGTAATAGCCTCAACAACAGGTAGCAGGCGGTCGGTTTCTTCGGCAGGGGTAATGTCTGTTGCGCCGGGGCGCGATGAGTAGGCCCCGATATCTAAAAACGTGGCACCGTTGGCCAGCATTGTTTGGGCCTGCAGCAGGGCTTCGTCAACAGCGGGTTTGCGGCTGGTGGCATAAAACGAATCGGGTGTAATGTTGATAATGCCCATTACCTTTGGCGTTGCCAGGTTAATAAGTTTACCACCCGCATTCAGGGTTATCTTTTTACGAAAAAATGTATCTTTAGCCACTTTGTTTGTTGTAATATTGAAGGGTTTTAATGTTGTAAAGTTACTTAACTTTATAGCTGTAGCATAGCCCCAAACATTTCGGCACCCCAACTTTAAAATATTTTATCCATTGGCTAACACATCAGCAGAATACGACGCGGTAATTAATAATTGTAAGGGTCTTTTTATGAAAAAAACCCGCGACTATGGTACCGCCTGGCGCATCCTCCGTCCGCAATCTATTACCGACCAGATTTTTATTAAGGCCCAGCGCATCCGCACGCTCGAAGAAAAAAAAGTTTCTAAAGTGGGCGATGATATTACCGGCGAATATATTGGCATTGTAAATTATTGCGTTATAGCCATGATGCAGCTGGATAGTGAGGCCGATACCCCGCAGGAACTGGCGGTAGACCATGTAGAAAAAATGTTTGACGCCCGCGTGCTGGAAACCAAAGAACTGATGTTTGCCAAAAATCACGATTATGGCGAGGCCTGGCGCGATATGCGCATCAGCTCGTTAACAGATCTGATACTGATGAAACTACTGCGCGTTAAACAAATAGAAGATAACCAGGGCCTTACCGAAGCATCTGAAGGGGTGAAAGCCAACTACCAGGATATGCTTAACTACTCGGTATTCGCGCTTATAAAATTAGGAGTAAAATGAAAAACGGGCTCATTTGGTTTTGCAGAATTGCGGTAGGCCTGCTGTTTATATTTTCGGGCCTTATAAAAGCTAATGATCCGCTGGGCTTTTCTTATAAACTGGTAGAGTACTTCGAGGTTTTCCATATTACCTTTCTGAATGATCTTGCGCTTACCACCGCCATTTTACTTTGCGCGTTAGAAATGATACTGGGCTTTGCCCTGCTCATTGGCGTTCGGCCTGTAAAAGTTGCCTGGGGATTGTTGCTGCTCATCATCTTTTTTGGCTTTTTAACTTTTTACTCGGCCTTTTTTAAAGTGGTGCAAACCTGCGGATGCTTTGGCGATGCTATACCGCTTACGCCATGGCAATCGTTTAGCAAGGATATGGTTTTGCTGGTTTTAGTAGCCGTACTGTTTGTAAACCGTACCAAAATAAAACCTTTGTTTAGCGCAAAGGCTGGCGATAAATGGCTTATAGGTGCTGCCGTTGTAGCCATAGGCTTTGGCTTGTACACCTATAACTTTATGCCGGTGGTTGATTTTTTGCCCTATAAAATAGGCGCCAACATTCCCGATGAGATGAAAACCCCGCCGGGCGCGCCGCTGGATGTTTTTGAGCTTACCTATCACCTCAAAAACAAAAAAACAGGCGAAACCAAGGTAATGAACGATAAAATCTACCTCAGCAGCAACATCTGGAAAGATGCCAACTGGGAAGTTATAGGCGACCCGGAGAACAAGCTCATCAAAAAAGGTTTCGAACCCAAAATACGCGACCTGGCCATACAGGATGCCCAGCGTAACGATTATACCAAAGAGCTGCTTGCAAGCCCATACTACAGCCTGATCATCGTAGCTTACGATTTGGATAAAACCAATGGCGAGGCCATTAACCGTTTAAATGCTTTGGCTATAAACGCGGTAGAAAATTATAATATCCGTACCATTTTGCTCACCTCCAACTCGGCAGCAAGCGCGCAGGCATTTGCCAAAGCACATAAGCTGGTGAGTGAGATTTTTTATGCCGATGGCGTACCGCTTAAAACCATGATCCGCTCAAACCCGGGCGTTATTTTATTGAAGAACGGCATCATCATCAACAAATGGCACTACCACTCGGTACCTAAATATGACGACCTGGCGAAAACTTATTTTCAGCATCAATAGGCCATGATCAGCTACCTCATCCGCAAGTTATTTTACGGTGTTGCAGTAATGCTGGGGGTGGTGTTGGTGGTTTTCTTTTTGTTTAACATTTTACCTGTAGACCCCGCCCGGATGACGCAGGGGCAGCGGGCCGATGTGCAATCGTTACAGGCCGTACGCAAGGAGTTTGGGCTCGATAAGCCCAAGCCGGTACAGTTTCTGTACTACATTAATGATCTTTCGCCGGTTGGTATTCACCTTAATACACCCGATGAGCAGCAGCGCTACCACTATGTAAAGCTTTTTGCGGTGAGCAATGCTAAAGTACTGGCGCTTAAATGGCCTTACCTGCGCCGATCGTACCAAACCCGTAAGGATGTGGCCAGTTTACTGTTAGAAGTAATCCCCAATACCCTGGTGCTGGCTACTACCGCCATGATCTTTGCCATTGTAATAGGTGTATTTTTAGGTGTGTTGAGCGCGGTACATAAAGATACCTGGATAGATAAAGTGGCTATAGGTTTTTCTACCCTGGGTATTTCGGCACCCTCGTTTTTCGCGGGTATCATCATCGCCTGGATTTTTGGCTTTGAGCTGAGTAAATACACTGGTCTCAACATGTCTGGCAGTTTATATAGTTATGATCCTTTTAAGGGCGAGGTTATCAGCATAAAAAATTTAATACTACCCATGGTTACTTTGGGTTTGCGCCCGCTGGCTATTATTGTACAGCTTACCCGTAATGCCATGCTGGATGTTTTGGGGCAGGATTATATCCGTACCGCCAAAGCCAAAGGATTAAGCAACAATGCCATCATTTACCGCCACGCGTTAAAAAACGCGCTTAACCCGGTTATTACCGCTATTGCCAACTGGTTTGCATCGTTACTGGCAGGCTCGTTTTTTGTGGAATATATTTTTGGATACAACGGCCTGGGTAAGGCCACGGTTGATGCGCTGGAAATGTCGGATTTTCCGGTGGTGATGGGTTCTATATTGTTCATCGCGTTTATTTTTGTGGTGATCAGTATTTTGGTGGATATTATTTATGTTTGGATAGATCCGCGGGTAAAATTAAGCTGATACCCGCTTAATAGCCAGGCCTTGTGCGATTCCCCTCTCGAGAGGGGGGAGGGGTGTGTTCTGCTGGTGTAATAAAAACGCGTGATAACACACCCCTGCCAGACACCGCCTTACGCGCTCTCGAGAGGGGAAAGTTTGAAATGCTAAAATTCATTGACAGGTGAATTTTATTAATATTGTTATTATGAAGTATTTTTTAGTTGGGTTTATGGGTTGTGGTAAAACCACGTGGAGCCGTAAACTGGCTGCCAAATTAGGCTACGAATTTATTGACCTCGACCACGCGCTGGAAGCCAGCGTAGGCATGAGCATAGCCGAATATTTTTCGAGTTTTGGCGAAGACGCATTTCGCCAGATGGAATCTGACTTGCTGAAACAAACCAGTTATCCCGAAAATGTGGTGGTATCAACAGGTGGCGGTTTGCCCTGCTTTTTTGATAATATGGATTGGATGAACGCCAACGGCAAAACCCTCTACGTAAAACTATCGCCCAAAACACTGGCAGACAGGCTGGAGAACAGCAAAACCGTGCGCCCCGTACTGCAAGGCAAAAAGGGCGATGACCTGGTTGAATTTATTACCGGCAAATTGGCCGAGCGCGAAGGGTTTTATTTGCAGGCGCAGCACCATGTAGATGGTATAGATATGTCTGTAGAGAAATTGGAAGATGCTTTGGGGGTGACATAACATAAAGGCAGAGATTGCGTGATTCTATTCTGAAGAGGGATGTTCTGGTTTTATAAGAAAATATTCATAAACAAATATCTATCGCTATGGACCGCATTGAAGTACAGCACCTTTTTAAGCCATTGGATGATAAGCTGATGGAGCTGATGCAATCATTAACCCCGGCTGATTGGGATAAACAAACCGTTGCCAAAGCCTGGAAAGTTAAAGATGTGGTTTCGCATTTGTTGGATGGTAACATTCGTGCCCTGTCTAGTCAGCGCGATAAGTATTTTGGCGATCAGCCACCGGCCATCAACGGTTACAATGATCTGGTGGCTTGGCTCAATAAGCTCAATGCCGATTGGGTGAACGCCTCTAAAAGGATAAGCCCGGATGTGCTGCTTATTTTACACCAGGCAACCGGCCCGCTCACCTCCGCTTATTATCAATCTGTAAACCCCAATGACACGGCCATATTTACTGTTGACTGGGCCGGTGAAACCCAAAGCCTTAATTGGATGCACCTTGCCCGCGAATACACCGAAAAATGGCACCATCAGCAACAGATCAGGGAAGCCACAGGCAGGGACGGTATTCTTACCCGCGAGTTTTTTTATCCCTTTATCGACACCTTTTTCCGGGCTTTGCCCCATACTTTCAGGCATACGGGCGCGCCTGTTGATACGCTGATTAAAATAACTATTACATCGGGTATTGGCGGTAACTGGTACCTGCAAAAGGTAAAGGAGGGCTGGCATTTGTTAAAAGAAACGGAGGCCGGTAGCTTTGCGGCTACGGTGAAAATTCCGCCGGATATTGCCTGGAAATTATTCTCCAAAAGCATCCGGCCCGACCACGTGCACGCCAGGGTTGAAATAACCGGTAACGCCGATATGGCCGGGCAGGTGCTTAATATGGTTTCGGTAATGGCTTAGTGTTAAGTCTGAAGTTCTTAGTATAGAAAAAAGAAAAACCCGACTTATGACTTACGCCAGTTAAGCCTCATCTTTAGTATTGCGTACCAGGCTGATGCCGGTAAAAAAGAACAAAAGCGATATAATACCTACTACTATTAAAGTGGTGGTTTGCCCGTGATGGTTAATAATATCTATCCCGGTATAAATTAAGCCAATGATACCCAGTATGGTAAGTATGGCTCCAAAAGTGCGTTTCAGGTTCATGATAATGCGTTGCTGTTTTATAAAGCATTTTTATAAAAACAAATAACACTCCAATTATTTACGCTACATTTATTTAATTAATAATAACCACTTATGACAGGACAAATCATCACATTAATTATTGTATTTATTTTACTGATCGTAATACTATCCTCCTTTGTGTCTGTAAAACAGGGCACAATAGTGGTAATTACGGTATTTGGTAAGTATCGCCGCATACTTACACCGGGGCTTAATTTTAAGTTGCCTTTTATAGAAAATATATACTCTAAAATATCTATCCAGAACCGCTCTGTCGAGCTGGAATTTCAGGCGGTAACGTTTGATCAGGCCAATGTTTACTTTAAGGCGATGTTGCTTTATTCGGTACTGGATCAGCAGGAAGAAACCATTAAAAATGTGGCCTTTAAATTTGTTGACGAGCGTAACCTGATGCAGGCGCTTATCCGCACGGTTGAAGGCTCTATCCGGGCCTTTGTAGCCACCAAACGCCAGAGCGAAGTATTGATATTGCGCCGCGATATTGTAGAACATGTAAAAGAGCAACTGGATGTGATACTGGAAGGCTGGGGCTATCATCTGCAGGATTTGCAATTGAACGATATTACTTTCGATGAAGTGATCATGAAATCGATGAGCCAGGTGGTTGCCTCCAACAACCTGAAAGCTGCCGCCGAAAACGAAGGTCAGGCCCTGCTGATCACTAAAACCAAAGCTGCCGAAGCTGAGGGTAACGCCATCAAAATTTCGGCGCAGGCCGAGCGTGAGGCCGCCCAGCTACGTGGCCAGGGTATAGCGCTGTTTCGTGAGGAAGTTGCCCGTGGTATGACAGTGGCTGCCAAAGAAATGGCTGGTGCCAATATGGATACCTCGGTAATATTGTTTACCATGTGGACAGAATCTATCAAGCATTTCTCCGAAAACTCTAAAGGAAACGTGATTTTCCTTGATGGCTCAACAGATGCCATGCAGCATACGCTAAAAGAAATGATGGCCTTAAACCTTTTACATACCGACGACGTCAAAAAGTAAAAAGTTTAATCCCCGTTTTAATGAAAGTACGATTAGTGAAGTGGATTGGCGCAACGGCCATATGTTTAATAACGATAGGCGCTAACGCGCAGCAATATCAACAATATCATCCCTTAACTATTAACGATTTTTTGGGCACCCCGCGGGCAAATGCCGGCGGGGTTGTTGCCTACACCAACTGCACCATCGATTTTAAATACGAGGCAAGTAACCGTACAGGCTCGTACATTTTAAATGCAACTGTAAACCTGGTGCTCAATAACTACAAATCGTGGCTTGACAGGAGCCGGGTACTATCAAAGGATGTACTGGCCGAAATACTGAAGCACGAACAAGGGCATTACCTCATTGCCTACCTGGAGCAGCAGGAAATATTGCGGCAGATAAGCAAAACCCGCTTTACCTATAATTACCGCAACGAAGCCATGGCGCTTTTTAACCGTATTGATGCCAAATACAAACAACTCAACACCGATTACGACGACGACACCGCGCACATGACCAACCGCCAGCAACAACGCAACTGGGACCAGTATTTTAAGAAACGGCTGGAGTTTGAGCCGCAAGAGTAAGAGCCTCACCTAAATCCTCTCCAAAGGAGAGGGCTTTGACTTGCATGTTAGAAGCTGTCTAAATTTGATTTATTAATGCTTTTATAGTTCCAATGAAAGATCTGCCCAAGCGTTATTGGGGTACGAAGTAATCTTTGCATAGGCAGGTCGGACATGCAAATCCACTCTGTATAGCATAGAGATTGCTTCGTATCTTATAATGGCACACTTTTAAGGTATTGATTATCAGTATATATTTTTTAAACACACCCCTTCGCCGCCGTCATTGCGAGGTACGAAGCAATCCCCGAGCCACAGAGTTGCTGTGCAAATCCGCCCTGTAATTTGGGGATTGCTTCGTCGTACCTCCTTATAATGACGTGATTTTAAAGCATTGATTATCAGTATATTTTTTTAAAGCTCCTAATGTCCAAGATACAATGAGGTGCCTTCATAATTTTGTTCTCTCGAGAGGGGGCGGGATGGGAAGTGCCGTGGCAGGGGGGGCTACAGCGTTCTTTCGCGTGCATAAACACACCCCTTCGCCCCTCTCGAGAGGGGAATCGCACAATCCCACCACTTTTTTAAATAAGACCCCATTATTATTTAGTCCAGAACCGCCCATTTGCAACCATGTCATTCCCGTTTTTTCCAGGTTAACTCTGGTTCTCACTCAATGACGCAGTGCTTTTGTGTTTTTAGACAGCATATCAGATTTACTGTTTTTATCCACAATAAATCTAACATGCCAATCAAAAGCTCCCCCTTCAGGGGGCTGGGGGGCTTCGCTTACCAGATCCTTACCCGCTTATCCGGATCTAGCCACATCTTATCGCCCTTTTTAATATGGAAGGCCTCGTAAAATTCGGGCACATCGCTAAAGGGGCCGTTAACCCGCAGGAAACCGGGGGCGTGTACATCAGTTAGTATCTGGTTGGCTAAAGCCTCATCACGCTCTTGCCCAAGCCAGCCCAGGGCATAGCCTAAAAAGAAACGCTGCATAGGGGTAAGGCCGTTGATGAGCTTGCCCTCTTTGTATTGTTTGGTTTTTTTAAAAGCATCTATACCTAAAACTATTCCGCCCAGGTCGGCAATGTTTTCGCCTAAGGTGGCTTTGCCGTTTACATGCAGGCTATCCAGTACCACGTAGTTGCTAAACTGATTGGCCAGCATGGTGGCGCGTTTGGTAAACTTTACCGAGTCGGTTGGTGTCCACCAGGTTTTGAGGTTTCCTTTGGCATCAAACTGGCGGCCTTCATCATCAAAACCATGGGTAATTTCGTGACCGATGGTTGATGCGGCTACATAACCGTAAGCCACGGCATCATCAACCTCGCTATCTTTCACGCCCGGGATGCTGAATTGCGCCGCCGGCAGGGTGATCTCGTTGTTTGAGGGGCTGTAGCTGGCGTTATAGGTTTGCGGTGTCATTCCCCATTCTGTGTGATCAACCGGTTTGCCCAGTTTGTTGATGTTAACCAGGTAAGCCCAATGCCTGGCGCGCATTACATTGCCGGCGTATGATTCGCGATCCATTACCAGGGTCGAAAAATCTTTCCATTTATCCGGGTAGCCCACTTTGGGGTGAATGGCGTTGAGCTTAACCAAAGCCTTTTGTTTGGTTTCGGGTGTCATCCAGTCCAGTTTGGCAATATGCTCGCGGTAAGCCTGCCTAATGGCTTCTACCATTTCGGTATAACGCAGTTTAGCTGTAAGCGGGAAATATTCTTTAACAAACAGCTGACCCAGCGCTTCGCCCATCAGGCCGTTTTCGGTATCCAATACCCTTTTCCAGCGGGGTAACTGCTCTTTACGACCCGAGATCACTTTGCCGCCAAAACGGAAACTTTCATCGTCGGCAGCTTTATTAAGGTATGGCGAGTAGGATGAGATCAGTTTCCATCGCAAATAGGCTTTCCAATTTGCGGCAGGGAAGGTTTTTAGGGCGGTATTTAATGCCCTGTAATACTCGGGCTGCCCAACAATTACGGTATCAACCGGTTTTAATTCGAGGGTTTTAAAAACTGTATTCCAGTTAATATCCGGGGTAAGGGTGTTTAATTGCGCAACCGTCATTTTATGGTAGTTGGCATAAGGGTCGCGCAGTTTTTCCAGCTTGCGGCTGCTATCGGCCAAAAACTTCTCTATCTTATAAATGCTTTCTGCACCCGCTTTGGCCTGCTCATCTGTATAGCCCGAAAGTTTGAGCATGGTGGGCAGGTGGTTGGTGATGTAATCTGCGCGTATTTTTGTAGTACGGGCATCGGTTTTAAAATAGTAGTCGCGGTTGGGTAAGCCCAAGCCTGCCTGACCCAGCTGCAGCATCATTTTTGCACTGTTTTTAGCATCCTGCCCAACCCGGCTGCCAAATACATTGCGGGTGCCGGAAGTTGTTAAAACGGCGGCGGCGTTTAATATGGCCGGTACATCATTGGCTTGGTCTATAAGCGCTAATTGGATTTTCAGCGCGTCAACGCCTCGTTTTTCTATATTAACAGTATCTAAACCGGTAAAATAAAAATCGCCTATTTTTTGGGTGGTGGTGCCTTTGGGTGCATTGGCAGCCAGGGCATCTTCGTTTATTTTTTTTAGCTTATCGCGCAACTCTTCAGATACCACATTGCCAATTCCCCAGCTGGAGTAGGCTGCCGGGATAGGGTTACGTTTAAGCCAGCCGCCATTGGCGTACTTAAAAAAATCGGTACGGGGACTAACCGATTGGTCCAGGTTATCAAAAACCGGATCGGCAGGTTTAGCTATATACGCGCTTAATGCCAGCGTTGTTACCGCCGCGCCGCCAAGAATAATTTTTTTGTAATTTTTCATCATGCAGAAATACGTTTGCATCAAATTTAATTAAAAACAAACGCCTTATTAAAAGGCGTTTGTAACAGTGTTGTGTGGAAAATAGGGGAGAGCCTGAAAAGATGCTCTGTATACTGGTTAAGACTCACCCCGACGACCCGTTAGCCAACGGGCGTCACCCCTCTCTCCGCTTCGCGCATAGAGGGGTGTTGAACGCTGGTTAGACTCACCCGCCAGTCCCGACTTTGTCGGAACGGCACCCTCTCTCCGGCTTTCGCCGCATAGAGGGGCTCGAACGTTTTTTATGGTTTTCGGAAATAAATCAGGCCACTCTTGAATAAAGTATACTAAAATTAAAAGCTCTTCAAACCCCTCTTTCCGTGCCGACGCAGGAGGGACGAAGAGAGGGTGCCGTGCCGACAAAGTCGGGACTGGCGGGTGAGTTTAACCAGCGTACTGAGCCAATTGTTTTCTCCCGCGGTCTGTGTCCTCACAGATCGCTATTCCGGATACCGCACGGTTAGGGTAGTTTTCGGGAAGATGCCTGTGAGGACACAGGCATCGGAGAAAAAACAGCGCATTTCTGCACTGCCTGCTTACTTCGCGTCGGTAATCAGTTTAATAGCTTCATCAGCTGCTTTTACAGATGAGTCGTCTTTTAGTTTCTGGCGTTGTTCTTTAATGTCGGTAATCAGCTTAATGGCTACGTCGCCGGCGCCTATGGATTTATAGGTGATGCCGAGCTGTTTAATTTGGGTGATACCCTGCTGGGTGTATTCGGGCTTTTCAACCCGGCCGGCCATTACTGCAAACTTCCGTACAACGTTAAATTTGCCTTGCGGACCAGCTTCATCAAACTGTTTATAAACAAACGGCCATTGTGCATCGCTGCCGTTGCTGGCGTACACATCCATCAGGGCAACGGTAAGGCCTCCTTTGTTATCGGCTTCGTAGTTTTTAGCAAGGTTCATGGCCAATGCGGGGTCTAGCAAATCAATGGCGTTTAAGGCCGCACCCTGTACTGCGTATGATTGACTGCTTAAGGCTTGTTTAAACAAATTGATGTTGCCAGATGCCTTTAAGCTGCCTAAGGCTGTAATAGCCTGGGCCTGTACCAGGGTGTTATCATCTGTTTGTGCCAGTTTAGCCAGTATTGGCTGCGCCTGGGCCCGGATGGCATCATTACTTAATTTTATGGTACGGATAGCTTTGTCGCGCAAGCCATAGTATTTATCGTTTAAGGCAGCTATCAATATTTTCTGCGCGGTGTTATCGCTTTGCTTATCTGCGGCGGCGTTAATGGCTTCTAATCTATCTAAGTAAAGCGGCGCGTTAAAGTATTGGAAAGCAAATTCTTCCAATGTTTTATGGTCGGTTTTTTGGGTTAATAATATTTTATCGCCATCAACATTCACCAGGTCTGGCTTGCCGCCAAGTTTAAATGTAAGGGTGTCGTTTTGGGTATTCATCCATATTTTATGGCGTGTTTTTTTGCCATCGGCATAAATATCAATCGCCATAGGCAGTTTAAATATCTGTCCGTCCTGGCTTTGCTGCAGGTAAACGGTTTGGGTTTTGGTGGCATCGTCCCACTTGTAACTGATATCTAAAATTGGGTGACCGGCAGCGTAATACCACTGGTTAAAAAACCAGTTAAGGTCAAGTCCGCTGGCTTCTTCCAATGCCAGCCGCAATTGCTGGGCCTCGCCGTTTTTAAACGCGTTTGTTTTAAGGTAAATGCCTAAGCCTTTGTAAAAAGCCTCGTTGCCTAAGTAGTTGCGCAGCATGTTTAAAATACGGCCGCCTTTTTGGTAAGTAACCACATCAAATACATCCTCTTTATCGGCATAATGAAAACGTACCAGGTTTTTGGTGCGGGCATTAGGCGAGCGCAGGTAGTTTTGCATATCAATATAGTTATGCTCATCTGCCACATCTTTACCATATTTATGCTCGGCCCAAATGGTTTCGCTAAAGTTGGCGAACGATTCGTTCACGGTAAGGTTGCTCCAGCTTTCGGCGGTTACGTAATCGCCAAACCATTGGTGAAAAAGCTCGTGTACAATGGTGCTGCGGCCATTATTGTAGTAAGCATCCAGCAATTCGCGGTGGGTGGCTTGTACATAAGCGCCGTGCAGGGTGGCAGAGGTGTTTTCCATAGCGCCGCTCACATAATCGCGCACTACAATTTGTGCGTATTTATACCACGGAAAATCAACCCCTAAAGTTTTGGAGTAAAATTCGATAGCCTCGGGTGTCATCCCGAATATTTCTTTGGCATAAGGCGCATACTTAGGCTCCAGGTAATAGTTTACCTCTTTGTTGCGCCATTTATCTTTATATATCTTAAAATCGCCAACGGCCATCATAAACAGGTATGGCGAGTGCGGCAGATCCTGTACCCAGGTATCGGTACGGGTACCATCGGCATTGTTTTTTTGCAATGTTAGTTTACCGTTGGATAGGGTAACGTACTTAGCCGGCACCGTCATGCTTATCTCTTCGGAAGTTTTCTGGCTTGGCTTATCAATAGTAGGGAACCAGGCCGATGAGCTTTCGGTTTCGCCCTGTGTCCATATCTGGGTTGGCTTATCTTTTTCGGTGCCATCGGGGTTAATAAAGTATAAACCTTTGGCATCGTTAATGGCCGCGCTGCCCTTCACTTTCAGTTCGTTTGGCTTGGCGGTATAGTCTATATATATGGTGTAGTTTTCGTTGTTGTGGTAAACTTTATCAAGCTTAATGGCAACGGTAAGGCTATCCTGGTAAGTAAATTTAAGCGGAATGTTTTTGCCGTTTTTTACAACAGCTATGGTTTTAAGATCCATGCCTTTGGCATCCAGGCGCAGGGTATCTGTTGGGTAAAAATGTGGTTTTAAGGTAACCCATTCTTTACCATACATGTACCGCTTTTTGTAATCAAACCTTACATTCAGCTTGGTGTGCACCAGGTCGTTAACCTTTTTGGGTACTTCGCGGTAAATTTTGAGTGCCGGGTCTTCCGGTTGTGGCGTTTGCTGCGCCTGAGATGAGGTGAAAACTGCTGTAATCATGCATGATAGCAGCAGTGTTGAGATGGGTTTCAGATCAGTCATTTTTATTGAAAAGTAAATGTTGTATGGCAGATGGATTTTAACCATATACACCTGCCAAATTAAAAAGTTTTGTGCTTAAAGTAGTTATGACGCTTTAAAGCGTTTTATGTTACGCTAACGCGATTATTTTGGCTGCCGGATGTTGCCTGCGATAATTAACCGGGATAGGGTACAAGTTGGGTGGTAAATGCTGTTTAGGGCGCGTAATTAAACTGTAAAAAAACAAACCCGGCTTGTTAAGTGGTTTGAATTTTGTAATTTTGAGAATGATCACCGAAACACTCGAAGAATTTTATAAAAACAAATTCGATTGGCTGCCCGATAATTTACAGCAAAATATGGGGCATTTTAATGTTTTCAGGATTGAGGATTGTATTGGTCCGAATGCCAAGCCGGTAACTTACAGCCGCCGCAGCTTTTATAAAATAAGCCTGATGCGGGGCGAAAATATTATCCATTATGCCGATAAAAGCATTACGCTTTCGGGTACTTCGCTGATGTTTTTTAGTCCGCATGTGCCCTATACTTTTGAGCACATGAGCGATGACCGTACAGGTTTCTTCTGCATTTTTACCGACTCGTTTTTTGCCGAGCGCTTCAGAAACGGTTTGAGCGAACTGCCCATGTTTGCCCTGGGCGCCAAGCCCGTTTATGCACTCGACGATGAGCAGGCCGAATATGTAGTGGGTTTATTCAGAAAAATGACCGATGAGATCAACTCCGAATATGCCTTTAAATATGATCTTATCCGCAATTATGTTACCGAATTGTGCTACTATGCCCTTAAAACTCAGCCATCTGAGAATGTGTACAAACATGCCGATGCCAAATCGCGCATAACATCGGTATTTACCGAGCTGCTGGAGCGTCAGTTTCCAATAGAAACGCCATCGCAGCGTTTTGTATTGCGCTCGGCCAATGATTTTGCGCAACGGTTATCGGTTCATGTAAATCACCTTAACCGGGCCATCCGCGAAACTACCGGCAAAACCACCACCGACCATATTGCCGATCGCCTGCTAAGCGAGGCCAAGTCGCTCCTTAAACATACCGACTGGAATATCTCCGAAATAGGCTACTGCCTGGGCTTTGAAGAACCTACCCATTTTAATAACTTTTTTAAGAAAAACGCCCAAATTACACCCTCTTCGTTCAGGAATGTTTGAATTTTGTAACCATTGGTTTGAATAGCGTAATGCATCCCCCTTTTTGTCCTATTATCTTTGTTCTATCAAACAAATACCAATATGGACAACAAAAAAGTATGGTTTATCACCGGGGCTTCCAAAGGATTTGGGCTCAGTTTAGTAAAGCAATTACTGGATGCTGGTCAGCTTGTTGCCGCCACTTCCAGAGATCAGCAAGAGTTGATAGGGGCAGTTGGCTCCGGCAGTTCTGATTTTTTACCCCTTCAGGTTGATCTGGTTAATGAGAGCAGTGTATCATTAGCCCTACAGCATGCTTATGAAACATTTGGCCGTATAGATGTGGTTATCAACAACGCAGGCTATGGCATTGGCGGCGCTATAGAAGAACTTACCGATACAGAAACCCGTCAGAATTTTGATGTAAATGTATTCGGCACCCTTAACGTTATCCGGTTTGTGATGCCTTACCTGCGTAAGCAGCGCTCCGGTCACATCATTAATATTTCGTCTATCGCCGGTATTACAGGCGGCACAGGCTGGGCTGTTTACGCGGCTGCAAAATCGGCCGTTATTGGTTTATCAGAAGTATTGGCTTTAGATGTTAAGGCTTTAGGCATTAAAGTTACCGTGGTAGCCCCTGGCGCGTTCCGCACCAGTTTTCTTACATCGGGTTCACTTGCAGTTACCAAAAATCCTATTGCCGACTATGCAGATGTAAGAACATCGCACTGTAAGTATCTCAACATGAACGGGCAGCAGGCCGGTGATCCGGAGAAGGCGGCCTCCGCTATCATCAACGTAGCTTATGAAGAAAATCCACCACTTTACCTGTTATTGGGTGGCGATGCCTACAATCGTTCGTTAACCAAGTTGGATAACCTGTATAAGGAAATTCATCAATGGGAAGATACCACATGCGCAACCGATTTTTAAATGCAATAACATCTACCCAAGAACATTAAAAATGGAAAGCATTAAGGATAAAGTTGTAGTAATAACCGGTGCCAGTAGTGGTATGGGCGCAGCTACAGCGCGTAAACTGATTGCCCTTGGCGCCAAAGTAGTTTTAGCCGCCCGCAGGGAAGATCAGCTTAAAACAATGGTAAGCCAATTGGGCGATAACGCCATGTATGTAACCACCGATGTAAGTAAACGTACCGATGTAGACAATCTTATTAAACAGGCTATTGCCAGGTTTGGGCATATAGATGTGCTGTGGAACAATGCCGGCATTATGCCCATCTCTTTTTTTGAAGAAGGTTTGGTAGAGGAGTGGGACAGGATGATAGACATTAACATTAAAGGCGTTTTGTATGGCATTAATGCGGTGTTGCCGCACATGCTGCAACGGGGGCAGGGACACATTCTGGCAACATCATCGGTTGGCGGCATTAAAACATCGCCGGGGATAGGGGTTTACAGCGGTACAAAATTTGCGGTAAAGGCCATTATGGAAACCCTGCGCGAGGAGGTAGCCCAAACCATTAAGGTAACCACCGTTTTTCCGGGTGCTACACAATCAGAACTGGGGCACGATATTACCAGCCCTAAAATAAAGGCGCTGTACGGTAACCTTAAAAACATGCCCAAAATGGACGAGGATGCCATTGCCGATGCGGTAATATATGTCATAAGCCAGCCCGGTAATGTAACCATTAACGATGTGGTGCTGAGGCCCCTTGGGCAAACAAGGTAATCAACAACAACAAACAATTATTAACATCACCGTAAAGGTGTATTCACAAAATATTAAACAAATGGAAAATAAAAAAATATGGTTTGTAACCGGTGCCTCAAAAGGCCTGGGACTTAGCCTTGTAAAAAAATTATTAAGCGAAGGCTATAAAGTAGCAGCTACATCAAGAAATATAAGCGACCTGGAAACTGCCGTTGGCGTAAACAGCGATGCGTTTTTACCCCTGGCCGTTAACATTAAAAGCGAAGAAAGTGTACAGGAAGCGATAGAAAAAACCATCGGCACTTTTGGTAAAATAGATGTAGTGGTTAACAACGCCGGCTACGGTATGCTGGGCGGCTTAGAGGAAACTACCGACCAGGAAGCACGTGATAACTTTGAGGTAAATGTATTTGGCTCATTAAATGTTATCCGCAAGGCTTTGCCATATCTGCGGGAACAAAAATCGGGTCATATTCTTAATATCTCGTCGATTGGCGGCTTTAGCGGCGGTTTTCCGGGCTTTGGTATTTATTGCGCTACCAAATTTGCGGTAAACGGTTTTTCAGAATCGCTGGCCGAAGAGGTAAAGCCATTTGGTATTAAAGTTACCATTGTTGAGCCGGGCTATTTCCGTACCAACTTCCTTTCAGAGGGATCATTGGTGACTCCAAAGAATACGATAGCCGAGTATCAAAGCATACGCGACTCACAAAATATGCATCAAAACAGCTTAGATCAGCAGCAAGCCGGCGATCCGGAAAAAGCGGCCGCTGCAATGATCGCAATTGCAAATCATCCCGATGCCCCAATCAATTTATTTTTAGGTGCCGACGCCTACCAGGCGGCCCACCAAAAAATAGCATCGGTACAAAAGGACCTTGAAACATGGAAAGAACTAACAACCTCAACTGGTTTTTAACAATAAAAAATAATGAGCATATAGGCGTTTGGGAAACCAAAGACGGCTATATACGCCATGAGTTTTTACCAAACGGCCGCTATAACGAAGCGCGCGGCGATATAAAAAGCGCTTTTACAGGTTACTACAATAAATTAGGTAACCACGTAGAATTTTTGGACGATAGCGGCTTTACCACCGGTGGCGATTTTAAAGACGGCGTTTTTTACCACGCCGGCACCGTGCTCTACCGCGCATCGTAAAAGTGTTAAAAAAAGGTGTTGAATGTTGTAACTTCACGTAAGTTGTAGCATTCAATACCTTTTTTTGTATGATAGGCCCCTGGTGCAAATTTTGTTTGGCGATAATTTGGATAAGCGCCTTAGGCTATGCCTCTCCGGTATTGGCGCAAAATTGTAATCCCTCAATTGCTTTTGCAAGCGATACCCAGGCCCCGCTCTGGATAGAAAAGATAATTCGCAAAACCAACCATAACGAGAAAGCGACAGAACTCATTTTTAAAGATATTGTTGAACGCCACCCCGCAAGCTTATTTATATTGGGCGATGTAGTATCATTAGGCTGCGAGGATAGTAAGTGGAAACGGATGGACGTTTATTTACAGCGATGCCGCCAAAACGATATCCCCGTTTACGCCGCCCTGGGCAATCACGAATTGATGTTGAATGCCTCCAAAGGAGCAGGTAAGTTTCAGATAAGGTTTCCGTTGCACAAGCCAACGGGGTATGTGGAGGTAATAGATTCGGTAGCCATAGTTTTACTCAATTCTAATTTTGGTAAAATGAATGGGCCTGATATAGTAAAGCAGGATGCGTGGTATGCACGTACCATTCATAAACTTGATAGCGATGCCGCCATAAAAATGATTGTTGTTGGCTGCCATCATTCGCCTTATACCAATAGTAAAGTGGTTAAGCCATCGGTACTGGTACAGCAAAAATTTGTGCCTGCTTTTATCCAATCGGCAAAGTGTGTGCTTTTTCTGTCTGGTCATTCCCATAATTTTGAGCAGTTTAATATGCAGGGCAAATCTTTTTTTGTGATAGGTGGTGGCGGAGGGCCGCATCAGCCATTATATACCAACAAAGAGATAACTCATGATGTGGCGGCAGGTTATAAACCGATGTTCCATTACCTGGAGTTAACCCGCTGCCGCGATTCGCTAAAAGTGGTATCCCGGCAATTAAAGGCTAACTTTTCGGGCTTTATTGATGGCAGCACATTTTTTATTCGGGCTAAATTGCAAAATCATTAAAAATGTACCCGGGGTATAAAAAGCTTGCTTGTAGAAGTGGGCTTTTTTTACCTTTATAAAAAACTAATACCTGTAAAATATGAGTTTTAAAGATCAGTTAACTTCGATATTTGTACCCGAAGACCAGATCGGCTTCGGTTTTAGAACAGAAGAGGTACACCAGCGCGAATACCTGAGCGATGGCGAAATGAAGCCCTGGAGCGGTGAAGTAAGCAAAGTTTACTCGCCCATTGGCTTTTTTGATGCCGATGGTAATTTTGCCCGCAAGCTAATAGGTACTTATCCTGTTTGTACCGAAAAGGAAGCTTTTGAATCCTTGGATGCTGCCATTGCCGCCTATGATAACGGCCGCGGCGAATGGCCCACCATGAGTATTGCCGATAGGATTAAATGCATGGAGCGCTTTATTTACAAAATGAGCGAGCAGCGTACCCTGGTGGTAAAATTGCTGATGTGGGAGATAGGCAAATCCTACGGCGATTCGGCCAAGGAGTTTGACCGCACCATTGAATACATTAACGCTACTATTGATGCATTGAAAGATATCGACCGTCAATCATCACGTTTTGAGATGGCCGAAGGTTTGATAGCCCAGATCCGCCGCTCGCCATTGGGTGTGGTGTTGTGTATGGGGCCGTTTAACTACCCGCTTAACGAAACTTTTACTACGCTGATACCTGCCCTTATTATGGGCAATACCATATTATTTAAACCACCTAAGCATGGCACGCTGCTGCATTACCCGTTGTTGCGTGCGTTCCAGGAATCGTTCCCTAAGGGAGTGGTAAATACTATTTACGGGCGTGGATCTGTAGTAACGCCGGGACTAATGGCATCGGGCAAGGTTAATGTGCTGGCCTTTATCGGATCGAGCAAGGTGGCAAACGACCTTAAAAAGCGTCACCCTAAAATAAACAGGCTGCGTGCAGTTTTAAGCCTGGACGCCAAAAACGCAGCTATTGTTACCAAAAATGCCGACCTGGCGCTTGCCGTAAGCGAATGTATTTTGGGTGCGTTGTCATTTAATGGCCAGCGTTGTACAGCTATTAAAATGATTTTTGTACAAAAGGAAATTGCCAGCGAGTTTTTGAAATTACTAAGCGAAGCCGTAGCTAAATTACCATTTGGTTTACCATGGGATAAGGATGTGAAGCTTACCCCATTACCAGAGCCCAATAAAACCGAATACCTTACCGCTATAGTTGAAGATGCCGTTGCCAACGGTGCAAAAGTAGTTAATGAAAACGGCGGCGAAACGGTAGCATCGTTCTTTTACCCGGCTATAGTTTACCCGGTAAATGATAAGATGAGGCTATACCGCGAAGAGCAGTTTGGCCCGGTGATACCTGTTGTGCCGTATGAGTCTATTGAAGAGCCTATTGAGTACCAGATAGATTCGCCGCATGGCATGCAGGTAAGTATTTTTAGTAATGATGCCAAAGAGATCTCCTCGCTGATAGATCCGTTTGTGAACCTGGTAAGCCGGGTAAATATCAATAGCCAGTGCCAGCGCGGCCCCGATGTGTTCCCCTTTACCGGGCGTAAAGATAGTGCCGAGGGCACCCTTTCGGTACACGATGCGCTCAGGGCATTCTCTATCCGCTCGTTGGTAGCCACTAAAATGAACGAAACCAACAAGCAACTGCTCAATGAGATAGTGAACGATAATGACAGCAACTTTTTAAGTACCAAGTTTATACTGTAAGGCGAGGCCCCCCAGCCCCCTGAAGGGGGAGTTTTTGATTTGCATATTATATTAAAGGCCCATGCGAAAGCATTGGGCCTTTAATATTTTAGCTTATCGGCTATTGTTCCCCCTTTAGGGGGTTAGGGGGCTTCGGTTAGGGGGCTTCGCCCTCAGATTTATCATCTCCACCAATATCAAATTGGGCACCCAGCTTAAAAAGGCAATGATGATGTAGTTGTTATCAAAATTTACACCGTTACCAAAAACGTGGAATAGTAGTATGTAAAAGCGTAAAGTAACCGCACCAAAAGCCAGGCCGTAGCTGCGGCGCATCATTTTAACGTGTTCATCAATATTACCCTTTTTTATAAGTGTAAAGGCCAGTAATGTTGATGCAACCCATAGTGTGTTTTGTGCCAGAAAAGATATAAAAACACCGGTGCCCCGGTTTACAAAAAGCGTCATCACGTAAGCGCCGGGCGCGGCAATAAACAGCACACCAAAAACGTATATTTTGCCCAGTGCCTTGTGTAGGGGGCGGTTGCTGTAAACCCGCTCAGAAAACTGAAAAAAGCCCAGCAGTAAAATAATGCTGCTGGCAAAAATATGGCAGTAAAAAGCAGGCATATACCAACCTGTTTTAATGGCAGCCTGTTTAAAACCCAGGAAAAAAGCATGGTTATGGGCAAAGCTCTCGTAAAATGTACCCACGCTTAAAATGGCTATCCAGATAAATGCAAAGTACCTTAAAATACGGCCGGTAATGGTCATCGTGAAGCCAGGGCGTTTACTTTTTTCACATTTAGCGTAGGTGAGTTAAGTTTATTGTTGATAAAGGCGATGTTATATTTATCTATCACTGTAAGCGAATCATCAACGCTGGCGTTTCGCTTATCATCGTTATAATCATCAAACCGGGAGTCGAAGATCGCGTTCCATCTTGGGTTTTTAAATTTGTACTTATAAGAAGCATATATCTCGTTTTTCATCAATTGCAAAATCTCTTTGGTTGCATAATTGATGCTGGCACTTGTTTGCGATTTTGTATAAATGCCATTATCAATCACATAACAATTTTGAAGATAAGAGTCGTCCATCTTAACAAATTGGGTAGGGAAAAGCCTTTTAGATTTTAAAGCCACCAGCTTTCCGTTTTGTAGCTGCAGGTAATGGTAATATGGGGCGCCGGCAAGCATTTTTGTAGAGTCAAGCATTTCCAGGTCGATCTCAGATGTGGTTTTAAACTCAAATAAAGAATCGTTTATAGCCTTTAACGAGTTTTCTGCACATGCCCCATCAAGTGATCCTCCGCCTTCTGATAAACCAAAAAAGTTACTTGCAGAAAAACCCACTATCTGGTTATGTTTATTATCAACCAGCAATACATTTTTAGAGGTATACAAGCCTCCGCGACCACCAATATAATCGTCGACCACGGTATAAAAGGCGCTTTGAAACCAATTATTGCCATTGTCTTTTTTATCGCTGCTAAACTTAACAGACAGCGAGCGGCTTCCATCTCCGTCGCCCATACTATCTTCACTTAGTTTTCTGAGCGGGTTCTGAAAATTCATGAACTTATCTAAAATGTTCCAATCTGTAAGGTACGATGGCGTTATCACCAGCGATGTGTATTTATCGCGGGAGTTGTACTCCATAATGTTTTTATCACTTTTTTCAGATATCTCATACGAATCGCCGTAAGTTTTAATATCAGGTAGCACATCGGCTATTTTTAGATCTACGATCTTTTCAGATACTGTAGAGTCTGTTTTTAAATAAAAGTAATCTTCTCCCTTTTTCAGTAAAGCGAGGTTAGCAGTGTTCTTTAAGGGGTATATCTGCTCGTAGTCTGCTGGTAAAACCAACCGCCCCGATACATTGTAAAAGCCTCTTTTACCCCCTTTTTCAACTTCTATTAAACCTGCTATAGTACCGCCAATATTGTGGATCAAATCGTACTCAACCGGGATGATCTCCTTTAACTCCGGACTCACCAGTCCCATTTTAAGGTCAGACTTCTCTCCCTTAAGATCATCTATTTTAGGCCAGTAAAAGTCGTCGGCAATTTTACCCTTCATTACATAGTAGAAAGTTTTGCCCCCAACATGATCAAACCATAAAACGCTGTCGTATTTTGTTTTTAACTTATCGGCAACTTTAAATGCCGCCAAAGTTTGCGGGCTGTAAATATCGGCCTCGGGTGTTGTTTTATTAATAACCTTAACCTGGTAGGTGGCGTAATCTTTTACAAACCGGGTGGCGTTTACCTGGCTTATTTTATACCCGCCGGCAGCAATTTTATGTATGGTAAATATCAATACCGATTTTTCTGATGGCAGCGCATTTTGGGTAAAAACGGTGCCAACCTTTGCAATTGCTTCATCCGGGTTAGATAGATCGATACTTGCATCATCGGTATTAAGGCTTACCTTAAATATGGGTTTGGCTTTACCCCCGGTATTTGTTTTATTGGTTAATACGCTGAGCAATATTTTAATCAGCTTATTTTTTTGATCGGCCTCAAAGTAATTACTTGCCGAATCGATATTGCCGGCCTTCACCTGGGCATTAAATGCGTTTAAAAATAGTTTAATATTGTTTTTACCCGGTTTATTGTTTTTGCTGTGTATAAAGAAAAAAGCACCACCCGCTATTACTATAACAACGGCTGCAACTATCAGAATAGGTTTGGTTTTCATAATACCAATATAGATATTTTAATGAAGCGGAAAAATATTTCTTTGGAGGCTCGCTTTGCGCCCATAGTCACTATCGATGATGTTTTTTATCTATATCAATAAAATCTATATGGTATAGATTATTAGAATGAAACACTGACTTTTAAAACAGTATATTTGCATAAATAATAAAAAAAGAACACTTATGTTAACGATAGGACAAAAATTCCCCCAATTCTCTAAAACTGCCGTAGTTAGTCTTGAAAAAGGTAAAGAGTTTGAAACACTTACTTCTGAATACCTGGTGAATGATGATAACGTTTGGACAGTAATGTTCTGGTGGCCAAAAGATTTCACTTTTGTTTGCCCAACAGAAATTGCTGAGTTCAACAATAACTTTGGCGAGTTTCGCGATCGCGAAACCCGTTTAATTGGTGCATCTACCGATTCTGAATTTGTTCACGCTGCATGGAGACGCGATCATGATGATTTACGTGGTTTAAAATTCCCGATGCTTGCTGATACTTCAAAATCATTAGCCGAAGACCTTGGTATATTAGAGCCAACCGAAAAAATTGCTTACCGTGCTACTTTCATTATCGATCCAACAGGTATTATCCGTTGGGTATGTGTTAACGATTTAAGCGTTGGCCGTAACGTTAAAGAAGTTTTACGCGTACTTGATGGTTTACAAACCGACGAACTTTGCCCATGTAACTGGGAAAAAGGCCAGGAAACTTTAACCGTTTAATTACCCCCCTACATCATATGTCCCCGTACGGTTAAATATTGTGCGGGGATTTTTTATAGGCTGGCCCCACCCAACCCTCCCCGGGAGGGAGGGCTTTAAAAAACTGAAAATCAAAAGTCTCCCCTACCGGGGGAGATTTAGAGGGGGCTTTGCCTCGCAATGACGATGCGGTTTAACTCGCATAGAATACAACTATTAAATCTGCTTCAAAGCGTTAGGCTTTAAGCTCAAAACAAACACCATGAACGAAAGTACCGAAGTGATCCAGGAGATACTGCAAAGTGTTGGATTGGATAAAGATTACCGTACCACAAGCCTTACTTTATTAGAGAATGGCGAATCGCGCTATTTACGCGATCTGAAGCTGAATTTTACCAGCACCCTTACATCGGCCCATTTAACAGCCAAAGAGTGCGCCCTGCTGGGTTTAAGCACTGCTGTTAACAATAACAACGTACCGCTTACTACCTATTTTACCAAATATGCCCAGGAGCAGGAAGCTACAGCAGCCGAAATTGGCGAAGCCGTTGGTTGTGCATCATTACTGGCATCAAACAATATATTTTACAGGTTTAGGCATTTTACCCAAAAGGAAAAATATACCCAGATCCCGGCGCGTATCCGTATGCAGCTGATGATGAAGCCTGTTACCGGTAAAGAGTTTTTTGAATTGATGAGCCTTGCTGTATCGGCCGTAAATGGTTGCGAAATGTGTGTGAACGCGCACGAGGATTCGCTGATAAAAATGGCTACTACCGAAGAGCGTATTTTTGATGCTGTACGTATTGCATCATTGGTTACCGCTACCGGCAAAGTTATTTTTTAAGTAGCTAAATCAATTTTAACGTAAAAAAAGGCATGAAGTTTTTAAATTTCATGCCTTTTTCATAAATAACAGTTTATTAATCAATAAAATTTGTGTTTGTTAATTAAAAACTTCTAAATTTATGCCTAAGATTAAACAAACCTCGACTTACATTTATTTTATTTAAAACAACTGTATCTCTGAGGAGAGTTATTTAAATTTTAATTGTTAATTTTTTTTGGGGAAAGCCGTTCCAGGTAATAGTGGAACGGCTTTTATCGTTTTAATGCGCGTCTACCGGCATTTTTGCATTTTTACCAAATGGTTGCAGGTAAAGTAACGGTATTGAGAATAACATCACCAGTCCCGAGATCCAGTAAGCATCATCATAGGTTAACAGTAAAACCTGTTTGGTAAGTGCACCTTCAATAGAAGCATAGGCCATGTGTGTGGCATCTAGTAAAGAATGTCCCTTAGCCATAAACGAGTTTATAGCACCATTTAAACGCTCAACAAAAGCGGGGTTGGTAGCCGTAATGTTAGTTAACAGGTTATTACGGTGCACACCCTGGCGCACGTGTATAATAGTGGTTAAGGTTGCTATACCAAATGAACCGCCCAACTGGCGCATCATATTGTTTAAGCCTGTTCCCTGTCCAACTTCCGGTCCTTTTAAATCGGCAATAGCCAGTGTGGTTAAAGGCACAAATAACAGGGCCATACCAACACCACGTATTACCAGCGGTATAAAAAAGTTACCCGTACCTACCGCCAGCGTTGAATTACTAAGCATGGTAGTAAATACAAAAAAGAGGAACATACCGGCCGTTGCCATAAATTGTGCCGGGATGCCTTTATTAAGCATTTTACCAATAAATGGCATCATCACAATGGTACACAACCCGCCGGGGAACAGGATCTCGCCGGTTTGCTGCGCGGTAAAGCCCAGCAAGGTTTGGCAAAATACCGGGAACACAAACACCGATCCGTACAATCCGAAACCGAGAATAAAGGAGGTAAACATACCTACCGCAAAACTTCGGTGCCGCAATATGGCAAAGTTAACAATAGGGTAATCGATGCTCTTTTCTCGCCATACAAACAATATGAGGCCCAGTATAGCACTTATTGTTAATACAGTTATGTAAGGTGTAGCAAACCAATCTTCAGTTTCGCCTTTTTCTAATATAGTTTGTAAACTACCTACAGATATAGCCAGCAGGATAATGCCCCACCAGTCAACCGGTTTTCCTTTTTCATCCTTGGGCGTTTCGCGCACAAATGTGTAGGCAAAAAATGCAGCCAGGGCACCTACCGGAATGTTTACATAAAATATCCACCTCCATGAGTAATGATCGGTAATAAAACCACCAATGGTTGGGCCCACAGTTGGGCCTACTACTGCACCTAAACCAAATAATGCTGTAGCTGTACCAATTTGTTCACGTGGCCAGGTTTCAATTAATATGGCCTGTGAGGTTGATATTAAACCTCCACCTGCAATACCCTGCAATATCCTGAACATTACCAGCTCATTGAGGTTTGTTGCATTACCGCAAAGAAAAGAGGCAATGGTAAACACAATGATGGAGGTTATAAAATAATTTTTACGCCCGAAACGGCTACCCAGCCAACCTGACATGGGGAGCACAATAACGTTTGCCACCGCATAACCGGTAACTACCCAGGCAACATCCTCCAGGGTAGCACCAAGGTTACCCTGTATATCGGGCAGGGATACGTTCACAATTGTGGTATCAATAAGCTCCAGTAACGAAGCTATGATAACCGTAATGGTGATGATCCATTTTTTAAAGCCTGTTTCAGCCATTTTATTTATCCTTTAATTACAGAAACATTTACGCTCATACCCGGGCGCAATTTGTCCATAGTTGCTTTATCGGCAGTTATTTTAATTTTTACCGGCACACGTTGTACTACTTTAACAAAGTTACCTGTAGCGTTGTCTGGTGGCAGTAAAGAGAATTTAGCACCTGTAGCCGGGCTAAAATTGTAAACTTCGCCATCTAGTTTTAAACCAGGGTAAGCGTCAACTTCAATCTCCACTTTCTGACCATTTTTCATGTCGTTAAGCTGGGTTTCTTTAAAGTTGGCAGTAATGTACAGGCTGTTATCATTAACAATGCTGAACAGGGTTTGCCCGGCCTGTACCAATTGCCCTAACTGTACACTTTTTTTAGCTGCTAAACCGCTTGATGGCGCTTTAATAGTAGTGTAGCTTAATTGCAAATTAGCGTAGTCAATATCAACCTTCTTTTGGCTTACACCGGTGTTGGTAACCTTTAACTGGCTGCGTGTTGTGCCAATTTGCTCAACAGCTGCTTTATATTGGTCTTGTGATGCTTTAAGGTTAGCTTTTGCAACAGCAAGGTCGGCTTTGGCCTGGTCAAATTGTTGTTGGGTTACCGAGCCATCTTTTACCAGGTTAGCATAACGTGCGTAATCTTTTTGTACTTTATCTAAACGGGCAACGTTTGATTCAACAGTTGCTTTTGCGCTTGATGAGTTTGCCTGTGTAGCAAAAATTTGAGATTGGTTAACGTTAATGCCTGCGCTTGCGCCAACCTGTGCTGCCTGAGCCTGCTCTAATTTAACCTTGTAATCGCGGTCGTCTATTTTAATTAAAGTTTGACCAGCGTTTACGTGTGTGTTTTCTTCAAAATAGATAGAATCAACATAGCCGCCTACGCGGGCAACTACCGGGCTTATATCGCCGTCAATCTGCGCGTCGTCTGTATCTATGTGCTTACCGTAGTATATGTATTCTTTGATACCGAAAATGATACCGCCAATAAGTAATACACCTAATATAATAGGGATAACTTTATTGGGTTTCTTTTTTGGTTCGTGTTCCTGTGTTTCGTGTGCCTTTGCCATTGTATTATGTGGTTTAGTATTATTTGTTGTTAATTTTTCCGGTTGATTTTAGTAGCGTATAGTAAGCAAGGCCTGCATCGGCTTTTGCCAGCTCCAGGTTTATTTGCGCCTGGTAAAGCAATGTTTCGGCATCGGCACGGTCTGTAGCTGATGCTATATTACTTTTATATTTCGAGTCGAGGATCTTGTTGTTTTCGCCAGCCTGATCTATCGATGTTTGCAGAAGTTTTATCTTATCCAAAGCCATGGTCCAGTTCTGGTAGTTTTGGTTCACTTCGTCCTTAATACGGTCAACAGTAATGCTTTTGTTGATATCTACCTGTTGGTGTTGGATTTTAGCTTCTGTGATCTTGTTTTTGTTAGTCCACAGGTTACCAAAATTCCATGAAAGGGTTAAGCCCACCGTTAGCGGTGTAATATACTGGCCATTTTTAGGGAATGGGTTGGCATTTACATCTACATAATAAGCCGAACCTGATGCTGCCAATGTAGGCAATGTGTTGGCTTTAATGTTTTTGATGCTGGTTTCGGCAACCTTACCGCGCAAATCAGCCTGTTGTAACTCCACACGGCTTGCATAGGCCGAGTCGATGTAGCTGTTTAATGGAGCTACCGGTCTGTCGGCTTCTGTGATCTGGTCTATGTTAAGCTGGGTGCCTTCTGGTAAGCCCAATAACACGTTTAAGTTATAGTTGATGATGCGGCGGTTGGTTTCCAGGTCGATGCCGTTAAGCTCAACATTTGATCGTTGTAACTGGAAACGCAATACATCATTTTTGGTAACCAAACCCTGGTCAAAAAACCGTTGCGATTGTTTGATCTGGGCATCAATGGTTGCTAAATTTTGTACTACTACCTTTTTGCTTTGCAATACTTTGTAAAGGTTGTAGTAGGAGCTGATAACATCATAAGTTATCTCGTCTTTATCGTTATTGATATCTAAACGGGCTACCTGGGTAAGTAACTCTGTTGATTGCCTGGCGTATTTGTATTTACCGCCGGCATAAAGTACTTCGTTTAACGATAAAATGCCAAGGTAAGCATCGGCACGTACAGGTAAATCAAAGCTGCTTGGCCCCAGCGAAAGCTTGTTTGCCGGAATTTCGGCATGGTTGTAACCATAGCTTACTTTACCGGTAGGTAGGGCCGAATCTTTGGCTTGCTCGTACTGTGATACAGCCTGGTCAATTTTTAATTGCGAAAGCTTTAAAACTTTGCTGTTATCGAGGCCCAGCTTAATGGCCTCATCTAAGGTAATGGTACGGTCTTGCGCGGTAGCTGTTGCTGCAAACAGCAAACCAGATACTGCAAGGGCTGTACCATACCTCCAAAACACACGTGTTGTGTTTTTAAACAGTTTAAGGTGGTTGGTTTTATTATTTTGAGTTGTCATGTTCATTAACTAAATAAGCTTTTAAAAGTCTTTTCATATATGTTTTAACCCTGGGCTTAAGATCTTCTTCCATAAATTTCTCGTCGCGGATATCATGCGCCAGTATTAAAGAAGATAGCTGTAGTTGGCTAACAATAAAGTTTTTGGTGCCAAATATGGTAGCCACAACCAGCGGTATATCAATATCCTTTGCAAACGCGGCGGTGCTTACACCTTCTTCAATTATCTTTTTGATCTCGTTAACATTAACCATCAGTATCCCCACAATCTTATCGGTAAGGTCCCAGCGTTTGGTCATGGTTATTTCGCGATTAATTAACTTCTGAAAACAGTTGTTGACGATGATGCGGTCTACATAATTATCAATGCATTTTTCCAGTTTGTCCCATGAAGATATGGTATCGTCGTTACCTATATTTTGTAACAGGGTGCGGAAGGATGCTATCTTGCGTTCAAATATGGCAAGGAAAAGTCCTTCTTTTGATCCGAAATAATAGTTAAGCATGGCCATGTTAACACCCGCTTCTCCCGAGATGGCCCGGGTAGAGGCTCCATCAAACCCTAAGTCGGCAAACACGCGTTCGGCAACGTCGAGGATGTGGTCTTTTTTGTCTATTTTATCTTTGTCCATTGTTTTAACGGCACAAAATTAATCAAACGATTGATTAATCAAAGAGCTTCGCTCTCAAATCATTAATCATTCGATTAATGATTACTGTTGAATGACAAAATTGTTTTCAACCACTTTATTTTTTTTGAACATGGCAATTATATGTTTAAACAATTATGTTTTTGGCAATTGGTGGGGTATTGCGGTTTGTACAAATAAAGATAGTGATTACTTAATTACGGTAATAAAATAGACAATAATTTTTCATTATGATATGGTTAAGCGGTAATTAAAAGTTCACCGGCATAAAAAAGCCGGTAACAACAAACTAATTTTATCCGGAGCGTATTATTCAACATTTCTACAGAATTGTTGGAGTAGATTGCATAAAACCAATTAATAATGAAGTATTTGAAAATTATACCCGCATTAACTTGTTTAGTAACGTTAGTAATTGCTAAGCCAGGCCAGACTATGGCACAGGAGAAAACCGGTTTCCGTGTGTTAAAGAATATTCCGGTTAAAAGCAGCGGCGGCTGGGATTATATAACGGTCGACGGAGCCAATAAACGTATTTTTACCTCGCACGGCAACCAGGTTAATATCTTATCTACCAATGGCGATTCGGTTGGTTATGTACCCAACACACCTGGTGTGCATGGCATTGCGTTGGTTACTGCATTAAACAAAGGTTACATCAGCTCGGGCAGGGGAAATAAGGTAATTGTATTCGATCTTACCAGTTTTAAAGTATTGAGCGAGATTGCTGCCGGCACCAATCCCGATGCCATATTTTATGAACCTTTTGCAAAAAAGGTATACGCCTTTAACGGCCGCAGCAGCGATGCCACAGTAATTGATGTGGCTACAGATAAAGTTGTTGCTACCATTCCGCTTGGTGCAAAACCCGAAACAGGAGTATCTGATGGTAAAGGAAAAGTATTTGTAAATGCCGAAACTACCAACGAGGTTGTGGTAATAAATGCCACTACTTTTAAAGTAGAAGCCCGGTATAAAATAGAAGGAGGCGAAGAGCCATCGGGGTTGGATATAGACCGCAAAACCAATCGCTTGTTTATTGGCTGCGGAGGCAATAAAACCATGGTGGTAATGGATGCCACCAACGGTAAAAACCTGGCCAAATTCCCTATTGGCGGTTGCGATGGCCTTGTTTTTGACCCGGCTTTAAAAACGGCCTATGCCTCCAACGGCGAAGGAACAATAAGTGTTGTTAAAGAGCTTAGTGCCGATAAATTTGTATTTGTAGAAAACATCCCAACCCAACCCAGCGCCCGTACTATTGGCATCGACTTGCTAACTCATAAACTCTATTTACCAGCGGCCAAAACCGAACCGGGAACTGTAACCGCAGAAAACCCAAACCCACGCCCTAAACAGGTGCCAGGTACTTTTCATATTATTGAGGTAGGGAAAAATTGATTTGGGGGAATATTAAGTTGTAGATATTGTCTTATTGCGAGTGACAGCCCGGGTTAACCTGGAAAAACAGTAATGACAACTTAAAAAAGATCGTCAATGCGAGTGACAACCAGTTCGACTGGAAAAAACATTGATGACACCCTAAAAAAGATCGTCATTGCGAGTGACAACCGGGGGTAACCCAGAAAAAACAGTAATGACATCTTAAAAAAAGACCGTCCTTGCGAGGAGGTACGACGAAGCAATCCCCTACTTACAAGGCGGATTTGCACAGCAACTCTGTAAGTCGGGGATTGCTTCGTGCCTCGCAATGACGGTGGCGAGGGTGTGGTGTTTAAAAAAATGGATGCTGATATCAATGCTTTAAAAACATGTCATTATAAGGAGGTACGACGAAGCAATCCCCAAGTTACAGGGCGGATTTGCACAGCGATTCTGTAGGTCGGGGATTGCTTCGTGCCTCGCAATGACGGTGGCGAGGGTGTGGTGTTTAAGCAGTATATGGACTGATAGTCAATTATTTATTATTTGTCATTGCGAGTGACAACCAGCTCGACTGGAAAAAACAGTAATGACATCTTAAAAAGGCCGTCCTTGCGAGGAGGTACGACGAAGCAATCCCCAAAATACAGGGCGGATTTACATAGCGACTCTGTAGGTCGGGGATTGCTTCGTACCTCGCAATGACGGCGGTGAGGGGTTTGTGTTTAAAAAATACATACTGAAAATCAATACTTTACAAACATGTCATTATAAGCGTAGCGTGGCAATCCCGTAGCTCTACAGGGCGAATAAGGCATGGTTACGAGATTGCTTCGTGCCTCGCAATTACATTTTTGTACTGTTATTTCCCCTTCGGGTGTGTACTCAAAAACTCATCAACCGCTTTCACCGCATCGTGGTACCTGTTTTCGCCGATGCCCGATATTAGCACATAGTTGGCATTTAGCGCGTTTAACTCGTTGTACCAAACCTTCATAAAATGCGGGCGCTTGGTGGGGAAGTTGCGCAAAGGGTCATCCTGCCAGGGCAGGTCGATGTTTAGGAGCAGGTATAAATCGTAGGGATGTTTTGGCAATTCGTCTAATACCTCTTGCGGCGCTTGCCCAAACACTTCATCGCTCCATATTTTAACGGTTATAAAAGTAGTATCACAGATCAGTATTTTATTGGCCTGGGGTAAAAACTCTTCTTCCAGGGCCAGCTGACCATAAAACATATTGATCTCATCCTGAAAGGTACAGGGCCCTGTAAGTTTTTCGCAGTAAGCACGGGCATACTCGGGTACGGCAACAGTATGGTAGTGCGCTGCCAGGTAATCGGCCATGGTTGATTTGCCGGTAGACTCGGGACCTACTACTGCAATTTTGGGTATGTGGTTCATATAGGATTCAAAACAAATTGTCATGCTGAGTTATAAAATTTCCCGAAACCCTGAAGGGAGAATGACATCGGCAAATTTGTCATCCTATGTTTGTGGGAGATTGTGAAAAGAGATAAATAAGGAATAATTTTAAATCAGAAGAAAAGGGTAAAGAGAAAGATCATGGTCTGT